>PBAY01000039.1 GCA_002717655.1 Phycisphaerae bacterium
AGCAGGACTCGTCGACTTCGTTGAAATCAACCCGCAGACGGTCGCCCAGCAACGCGCCACTGGTGATGGGGCTCATCGGGTCGAACGCGACCACGGCGACCTTCTCGCCGGCGCGATGCATCTCGTTGGCCATCGCCGCGACCAGGGTCGACTTGCCGGCACCGGGTGAACCCGTCAGGCCGATGACGCGAGCGGGACGCCTGCGAGGTGCGGAAGAGACATCACCACCATCGACCAGCTTCGAGAGCTGACGACTCAGATGAGCGGATGGATCGGTTGTCTCGGAAAGATCGTTGTAGTCGGTCGTAGCCTTCTGGACGGACTCGATGATCTGCTGCATGCTCGTTCCGGTGTGGAACACGGCATTCACACCTGCATCAAGCATGCCCTGGACATCTTCCTGAGGAATGATGCCACCGATGTTGATGATCATGTCCGGGCGACCGGCCTTGCGACATTCATCGATGAGACGTGGAACCAGCACGTTGTGCGAGTTGCTCATCATCGAGGCGGCGATGCAATCGACGTCCTCATCGCGGGCGGCGATCGCCAGACTCCGCGGGGTCTGCCAGAGACCGGAGTAGATCACATGGATCCCGCTGTCACGCATGGCCCGGGCAATCAGCTTGACGCCACGATCATGGCCATCCAGACCCATCTTGCCCAGCAATACACGAGGGCGATGGGGGAGATCTCCACATCGATCGACCTTGTCAAGAACACTGGTTGGTTCGGTTGTCGCCTTGGCCATGGGGTACAAATGATAATGACCTTCGCGGTCTTCGTGGTCGCTTGAATCACCTGCTTGGATGGGAAATCCCGGGAAACGGCCCGGGCATGGGTATACTCCCCATCCATGTCAACGGCTTCATCAACCCAGTCTTCCGGTAATCCACGAACTGCCATCAGCCAGGCGTTCTCCAAGGCCATTGTGGCCACGCTCGGCGAAGAGTTCGCCTCCGCGGATCCACTGATCCGCAACACCGCCAATCCCGAACTGGGTGATTTCCAATGCAACGCCGCCATGGGTCTGGCCAAGCGGGTGGGGCAGGTACCTCGAGATCTGGCTCAGTCATTGATCGAGGCCGTCGAACTCGATGAACTCGCGGAACCACTTGAAGTGGCGGGACCCGGTTTCATCAACATCCGACTCAAGTCGGCCACCATCGCCGATGGACTTGGTTCGATGGACAACCCACAACTCGGTATTCAGGCTTCTGATGATGCACGACCGATCGTCATCGACCTGTGTGGAGTCAATGTCGCCAAGCAGATGCATGTCGGTCATCTTCGATCAACCATCATCGGTGACTCGCTGGCCCGTGTACTGGAGCGAACGGGCCGTACGGTGCTTCGTGAGAATCATCTGGGCGACTGGGGTCTGCCCATCGCCATGGTTCTGTTCCAGCTTCGCGCCAATGGCACCGATCTGGATGCCCTCACGCTGACGGAACTCGATGCGGCCTATCGTGCCGGTCAAGCCAGTGCCAAAGGCGATGCCAGAGGACTGGAAGCTGCACATGCACGACATTCCGGACCTCATCGCATCGCTGAACTCGAGGCGCAGCAATCAGGAGCGGATGAAGCCCGGGCGGCTGCTGGTGAAACGCTGGTCAAGCTCCAGCAGGGTGATCCAGAACTGGTACGTGACTGGAACAAGCTGATCGATGTCACGATGCAGGCGGTCTATGAAGCATTGGATCTGCTGAATGTGGAGATGGGACCGGACAATAATCGTGGAGAGTCCTTCTACCGCGACAAACTCCAGCCTGTCATCGACTACTTCGAGTCTGAATCACTTTGTCGTGAGGATGATGGCGCACTGGTCGTTGACTTCAAGGACCGCAAGAGACCACTGCTGATCAGAAAGCGTGATGGGGGATTCCTCTACGCCACCAGTGATCTTGCGGCCATCAAGCACCGAACCCAGGAAACAGGAGCTGATCGATGCATCTACGTCGTGGATGCACGCCAGCGGGATCACTTCCGTGATGTCTTCGACGCTGCAAGACAAGCCAGTTGGGGCAACACCCCTGATGGGGCTGAAGTCGACATGGTGCATGTGCCATTCGGATCGATCCTCGGACCCGACAAGAAACCGCTGAAGACCCGAAGTGGTACCAACCTGACGCTGGCCTCTCTTCTGGCCGAAGCCATCGACCGGGGAACACAGGAAGTCGCCAAACGCGCCGAGAATCCATCAGCGCCAACCCATGATCTCGATGAAACTGCCATCGGCGCCATTGGCCGAGCTGTGGGTATCGGGGCCATCAAGTACGCCGACCTCTCCAATGATCTCGTTCGGGACTACGTCTTCGACATGGATCGAATGATCGCTTTCGAGGGTGATACCGGTCCCTATCTGCAATACGCACATGCTCGCATCTGCTCACTGCTGGAGAAGGGTAATCAAGCTGATCTGGATTCAGCCTCGCTTCAGCTGGCAGCACCCGCCGAGCGACAGCTGGCACTGGTCCTGCTGCGTTATGCCGAAGTCGTAGCTGATGTTGCCGACTCGCTCGAACCCCATCGCCTCTGCGGATACCTGCATGAGGTTGCTGATTCCTTCAGCAGCTTCTATCAAGCCTGCCCGGTATTGAAAGCCGAAGATGAAAGCTTGATCCGTTCACGGCTGAGGCTCTGTGATCTGGTCCGTCGTGTCCTGGGGGATGGTCTTGGGTTGCTTGGAATCGAAGCTCCAAGTCGGATGTAGAGGCTGCTGGTGAGTCCCGAAACCGGGATTCTGCTGCTCCAACAGCGGATTCGCTGCAGGTCCGGCAATGATCCCTAGAATCATGCGTTCTGAAATCTGGAAGAGTGGTATGGCCCAGTCCATGCCTGCGAGGATGACCTGATTCGATGGCTACTGGCGATATCCACAACTCACCTGAAACCGGATCTGCTTCCACCGGCACCACGGTGCGGTGGATCCTGGGTCTGGCACTACTGACCACGGCAACTGTGGCTTCAGGTCTGCTTCTCATGAAGGAGATGGGGGTGATCGATGTCAGCCTTCCAGGCTGCGGCGCACAGTCTGCCTGCGGTGATCTGTCCCGAGGCTTCTTTGGAAGCATTCCGGGAATCGGATGGCCCACCTCCTATCTGGGGTTCACCTACTTCCTCGCCATGCTGGTGGCCTGGTCAGCCTGCTGGCCCCAGATTCCAACATCGATCCGCTGGGTCAGTCGACTCGGGGTCCTGTTTTCAATCATGTTCATGATCGTCATTCTGGTGGAGTGGAAGCTCTGCCCGTATTGCATAACCGCACACGTCGCAAACCTAGGATTCTGGATCATCGTTGAATGGTCCAGTCGTGCACAGACAAGAGGATCTTCACCCATGCCCGCCTTCCTCACATTCGCCTTCAGTTGGATCATCGTCACCGCCTTGCTGGCTGGTGGACAGGCTCAGGCCGATCACTTTGACGCCATCGAACGAGAAGCCAATTCACAATCGAACATGGATGAAATCGTCCAGGCCACACTTGGTGGTGGAAGCGTGAACCCCCTCAAACAGGCTGCTGAACAGGACGGAACATTCAGTCCCGGCGCCAAGGATGATCCGGATGACATCAGCTTCAAAGGCAAGCGTACCGTCGTCAATGATCCCAACCAGTTCAAGGGTCGATACCTCAAGGGTTCTCCAGAAGCTCCGGTCAAGGTCGTGATGCTGAGTGACTACCAGTGCCCGGACTGCAAGCGATTTGAAGATCAGATGTGGACCATTCTCGAGAACCGAGATGATGTGTCATTGAGTGTGATCCAGTTCCCGTTCAATGAAGACTGCAACCCGTATGTGAGTCGTACCCTGCACTCCAACGCCTGCTGGGCCGCCAAGTTCGCGGAGACCGCTGGAATCCTCGGTGGTGATGAAGCGTTCTGGAAAGCACACCGCATGATGTTCAAGCGAAAGGGTCGATTCACCACACAGGACTTCCCCGGACTCGTCAAGGAACTCGGTTATGACCCGCAGATGTTCCAGAACATCATGGTTGGTCCTGCTGTCGATGCACTGATTGCAGAAGATGTGGGAATCGGAGGTCAACTGGGTGTGTTCTTCACACCAATGATCTTCATCAACGGTGTTCAGTTGAAGTGGTATCAGAACTCCTCGAATCTGGCACAGCAGATCAGCAAGGTTGCCACGGCAATCAAGGATGGAACGAATGATGGATCGCTCAAGGCGCCGCCGACCACCGCTGTGAAGTATGTCGAGGACTGGCGTGATGGTGTCGTCCGTACGATTCCCGACACCCAGAATGTTGCCAAGGGACGGAGCACCGACGAGCACAGCATCGTGCTGTTCGCGGATTACACCGATCCCACAACCCGTGAACTCCACGCTCGCGTCGAGGCACTGCGCGACAAGTATCCCGGTATTCGCTACAACATCCTGGCCTTCCCCAAGAACCCGGACTGCAACTCGAATATTCAACCGAAGTTCAAGGATGCCTATCCCAGTGCGTGTGATGCGGCATTGGCCGTCAAAGCTGCAGGAAAGATCGGCGGCAAGAATGCCTACTGGTCGATGATCGATTTCCTGATGGCCAATGGCCAACAGGTCACACTGCCTGAGATCCTCGCTGCCGCAGAAGGCATGGGGCTCAACAAGAATGAACTGGTTGCTGCGATGGCTTCCAAGGAAGTCGAAGGCATGGTTCAGACGGATATTCTTCGAGGCAGAGGATGGGGGCTCCGATCCGTGCCGGCGATCTTCGTTGACGGCAAGTGGATCCCCAGATGGAGACTCGAGGGTGAACCAATCGTCGAGCGTGTGGTGAAACTCGCTGTGACCGGTGAGGAGTGAGCCTACCTGGCCTTTGCTTCAACGATTCGGTAGATCCTGCCCTGACGTGCATACGGTTGTTTGAAACCGCAGACATACAGTTCGCCGTCATGGCCTTCTCCGAATGAGCTGATGGCCATGGGCTCTCCTGCCAGAACTCTTTTCACATAAGGCTTGTCATCGGGTCGAAGTCGTGCTGCCCATACGCGTCCGGTCATGTAGTCGGCAAAGAGATACCCACCGACCAGGTCAGGAATCTTCTTGCCACGATAGACAAATCCACCGGTAACGGATTGACCGGCATTGCGTGGATATTCGATGACGGGGTCGATGAGATCACCAGGTGCGTCGTCAGGCATCCGGAAATCATGTTCGCCTTCACGGAATCGCCAACCGTAGTTTCCACCGCGGGTGATGATGTCAATCTCCTCCCAGGCATTCTGACCGACATCACCGGCCCAGAGTTCACCGGTTTCAGCATCGAAGTGCATGCGCCACACGTTGCGAAGACCATAGGCCCAGATCTCCGGACAGGCACCTTCGGTGTCGATGAATGGATTGTCCGCAGGTACGACGTATGGTTTGTCATTCACATTCACATCGATCCGAATGACGGTTGCCAGAAGATTGCCGATGTTCTGACCGTGTTTCTCCGGATCATTCGCCGAGCCACCATCTCCCAGACTCAGATACAGCATGCCATCAGGGCCGAAGAGAACTGTTCCACCATTGTGATTGCCATAGGGTTGTGGCACTTCGAGAATGACCTTCTCGGTCGTCTTGTCGATGGTGCCGTCTTCCTTGATGAGCATCCTTGAGAGAACACTCCGCCGAGGCTTCGAGGCGCTGTAGTAGAGATAGAGGTGAGGATCCTTCGTGGCATCGGGTGGATACACGATCGACAGGAGACCTTCCTCGGAATTCCTGACTCGAACCTTGTCGCGCATATCGAGCAAGGTTCGCTTCATGCTGTCCTTGCCAGCCTTCATCTCGGTCAATCGGCCGCGTTGCTCCACGATGACGAAGGTGTCATCCTTTCCCGGGACTGGAAGAAGCTGCACAGGCGCGGGGAATTCAGCGCCATTGAACATGGGTTCCAGGCGGATGTCCGGCAGAACCGGGGTACCGGTCTCCGGCGATTCAGCTGGCTTCTGAGCCGTGACGGCTGATGAAAGAGCGAGCAGAATTGTCAAGATCCATGTTGCTGACCTGGTCACGAGGTGACTCCTCCTGATGAGTTGAATGATGTTCGATCTTAGCAACCGGGAGAAGGGGAGAGTTGCTGGAATACGATCCAAACAATCAGAACCATCAGGAACGGATGAAGCAGATTCCTTCTTCGATCCAGAATGGACCATCCAACGACCCAGAACATTGCTGAAAGAGTCCATGGAATGGATGTATCGATCCCCTCGATCGTGAACCAGCCCATTGAATCGACATGGTTCACAAGCCACAGGATGAAATCCGCAATCACATTCATTCCATGAGCAAAGAGATCGGAGACCGGAGGGATCCAGAAGATCAGAACACGGGCAAACCCGAGAAACATGAGGGCGCACACGGGAAACATGAGAATCATGGTCAACGGAACCGCTGCAATTGAGAATTGCCCGAAATGGAGCAATACAAGCGGTGTGGAGATCAACCAGGCAAGAACTGAAACAAGGAATGCCTGGTGTGATCTTCTGAGAAATCGAATGATCAATGAGTCTGATGAAGCTGTCTTCGATGTGTACCGTTGGTGTACGAACGGACCAAGAGTCAACAATGCGCAGACCACGATAAAGCTGAGTTGAAATCCTGGGCGAGCGAGTTGACCCGGTTGAAGAAGCAGGATCGTGATCGCCGCGAGCGAAAGCAGGCCGATGCCGTCGAGTCGACGATGAATCAGGATTCCTGCAACAGCTGCAATCGACATGATGCCTGCCCGGATAATCGGTGGTCTGGCATCGACCACGATCATGTAGAAAATGATCGTGAGCAGCACCAGAATCCAGTGCCATATTCTTGGCCCCCTTGCAAACCGGAAGAACACCATCACCATGGATGCAACCAGTGCAAGGTGCATGCCTGAAATGGCAAGAAGATGTGATACGCCAAGACGCTGGAAGGGGGGTGAAACCTTCTTCCATTCCTGATCACGCTGACCCAGCAGCAGGGCGGCAAGAAGCGATGGAATTTCACCATGAAGGATGATCGGTGGCGCAAGCATCCGACTGGTTACCCAGGATTGAATCGCATGTCTCGTTCTCTGCAACCCGAATGATCGTGATGGGATGATCTGAAGCAGATCCCATGAATTCAACGCCATCCATCCGCGATAATCACCATCGATCGCGAGAGAGAGCCAATCCGGCTCAGAAGAAGATGTTCTTGTCTGCAACCCTCGAAGCCAACCCTTGATCCGGATTGTCCTCCCGAGAAGATCCAGGTCACCTCTTGATGGAAGCCTGATGACAACACGTCCCCATGCCTGCTGTTTGATATCACCACTCCACCAATGGGTGACGTGAAGCTGCATTCTGATACCAGCAATACCACTGACACGACCTTCAAGTTGAACCAGCCTCTTCTCCTGATCAATACCTGTCATCAACATCAAGTCATGAGAGGGCAACTTCTGACGATGCAACCCACTCCAACCAGCTGACCACAAACCCAGAATGAGCAGAACACATGGCCAACGCAGCTGAAAGACGAGCAGGAGAATCAATGGAATGCTGAGAATGAACCAGTTCCACCATGGAAGTCCAAGTCGGCCGAGGACCATGAAGAGAACCACGGTGATCGCCAGTTGGACCATCCTGTTCGGGAGTTGTCTTTGTTGAATCACCCTCGCACGCTAGGCTGCTCCATGCTGAGAACCCCGGAGGACGACCGAAACTCGGGGTGATGCTGAATCGAAAGGCAGATGCCCACCCGCAACCCGGGTTGGACGGTATCCTCGCTCAATCATGCCACCGATCATTGGACATCAGAAAGCGATTCAGACCATCCAGAGCGCCTTGGAATCCGGTCGGATGCACCATGCGTGGATCCTGTCTGGTCCTCAGGGAGTCGGCAAGTGCACACTCGCCTGCGAAATGGCAAGGATTCTTCTTGATCCACAGGCAGTTGCTGGTGACTTCGGACAAGGTGAATCAGCCTTGATGTCTTCAGATGGACAACTTCTTGCATCGGGCACGCATCCGGATCTTCACATCGTCCGCAAGGAAGATGCGGAACATTCCAAGAATCGAATGCTCCGAACACGGAAGCAGGCCAATGTTCCACTTGATCTACTGAGAGAACGAGTCATTGGTGGAACCAGTGCGGATGGAAGCAACCATGCCGCACCCGCCTACCGAACAAGCATGCATGGTCAAGGCAAGGTCTTCATCCTCGACGAGGCTGAATTGATCGACATGAATGGGCAGAACGCATTATTGAAGACCCTTGAGGAGCCGCCGGAAAAAACCTGGCTCATTCTCGTCACCTCGAGACCTGAACGGTTGCTGCAGACCGTCCGAAGTCGATGTGATCATGTACGTCTGGGACCCTTGACGGATATCGAGATGCGGGAGTGGGTGAATGCCGAACTTCCCGATACACCTGATGTCGAGTGGTTGCTGGATTGGGCCGAGGGTTCACCGGGCATGGCAGTCCGGGCGGAGGAAACCGCATTACGGGATTGCGCCCTTCAACTGAAGCCGATCTTCAAGGATCTTGATGCCGGAAGATGGCGGGAAACCTTTGCTTCCGAAATCGCATCCTTCATCTCTGATTGGGCCGACCAGGCCGTCAAGGCCAACAAGAATGCCAGCAAGGATGTCGCCAATAAACAGGCCTCATCTCTGATCCTTCGTCTTGTTGCCAAGCATCTGCGGGGACAACTGGCGATGATCCCGTCCGGTCAAACCGAACAAGGCAGACGGGTATGGGAACTTGCGAACCGTCTGGCTGAAGCTGAAGACCAGATTCATCGGGGCGGCAATCTCAAGCAAGTTCTTGAAGGCCTTGGAGCTGGCTGGTCACAGCTCTGCAGAAACTGATCTACCCCTGAGGAATCCTGTTCATGCGCATGTTTATTGCAGTCCTGTTGTCACTTGTTTCATCTGTCGTACTTGCTGACCCATGTGATGTGGTTGTTCTGCACAACCCGGGCAAGATCGAATGGCCAGGTGGCAAACAGGATGTGAAACAAGGACATGAATTTCTCACGAAGGTCATTGCAGCAGGCGGGCGAGTCCAATCTGTTGCACGAGTGGATCTTCCCATGGCGACATCCGGATCCTTTGCCGCCCCCGGAAACAGGAAAAATCAGATCACACTCATCTGGACCGTCTATGACGATAGTTCTTCGGATCCACTTGATCTGATCGATCCCGGGAAACTATATGGATCCAAGCGACCGGCTCCAGATGGCATCGGCAAGATCTACATGGGCCGTGAGATCTCACAGGTAATGGGACACCTTGGTGCAAACTGGTTGGAGCGACCGGAGCGCGAACAGGAGGAACGAACGGATCTGCTGGTCGAGCTCATGGAGGTTGATCCTGATGATGTCATCGCCGACATCGGATCCGGAAGCGGCTACTTCACACTTCGTATGGCCCCACGGGTACCGGAAGGACGTGCGATCGGTGTGGATATCCAACCAGAGATGAATGCGATTCTTCTGGAAAACGCTCGAAAGCAGGGCATTGAGAACGTAGAGACGATTCTTGGAGAAATCGACGATGTCAAGATTCCAGATAACACCGTGGATGTGGTGCTTCTGGTCGATGCCTATCACGAGTTCTCGAACCCATGGGAAATGAAGCGTTCCATGTTGAAGGCCTTGAAGCCTGGTGGACGGGTCGTATTGGTTGAATACCGTGAAGAAGATCCAACAGTCATGATTCTTCCTCATCACAAGATGAGTGAAAAACAGGCCAGGCTTGAATTTGAATCAGCTGGTTTCCGGTGGATCACCACACATGATGAACTGCCTCAACAACATGTTCTCATCTTCGAGAAGCCAATGGTTCAACCAACTGCTGGTTGAGCAGTCGGTGGCTCACCTTTCGAACCAAACCCGCCGAGCCGTGGTCCCTTGGCAAACGAAGCCAGAATCAGGATCAACAAACCACCAGCAACCATGAAGACACTCAGTGTCTGACCGCGGCTCAGACCGAACAGCAGGGCCACCCCTTCATCAGGCTGACGGAAGATCTCGGTGATGATCCTGAGGACGCCGTAGGTCAACAGGAAAGCACCGGTGATCACTCCTGCCTTTCGTGGAACCCACCACACGGCCATGAGTACAAGAAAGAGAATGGGTCCATCCGCCAGTGCCTGAAAGAGCTGGGAGGGATAGAAGGCGGTCAATTGAGGTACCACGACCTCGACCACAGCTGGATCACCAGCTCGAACGGCTTCCACGACGTTCGAAACAAAAGTCTCATCGCCGGGCACGATCCCCTGAAGCGACTGAACATCGATCGTTCCCTCATAGACCTCTTCGGGATACTTCACACTCCACCATGGTGCATTGGCTTGATCTGGAACCGGATGACCCCAGAGTTCACCATTCACGAAATTGGCAAGTCTTCCCAGAAAGAGGCCAGGAGGTGCAGCAATTGCAATCACGTCCGGAGCATGCATCAGTGGAACAAGCCGATGTTTCTTCATGAAGATCAGGACAGCCAGTGTGGCACCGATGATTCCACCATGGCTGGCCATGCCGCCACGGTTGATCGCCAGCAGATCCCACCAGGGTGCCGCGGATGTGAATCCAATGAAAAGATCTGGATCGTAGAAGAATGCATACCCCAACCGACCTCCGACCAGCACCCCGATGACGATGTAGATGATGAAATCGCCGACCTTGGCGGCAGGAATGATTGATCGACCGGTTCGTGCCATCCATTTGATCAAGGCCCAGGCGATCAGAAAGCCGGCGACATAGGCCAGTCCATACCAACGAATGCCAAATCCACCCTCGGTAATCTGGATGGCGTACGGATCAAGGTTGTGGAGGTAGGATTGAGCAAGCATGATTCGGTTTCCGTGGTGCCGGTTGTACCACAGCTGGAATCATCATGAGTACATCGGGCGACGGAAGCTACTGGAAATACCATGACTGCTGATCACAACAAGCCTTCTGAATTTGCAAGAGCATCCGGATCCACCGATCTCACACCCATGCTCCGGACGTTGCTGGCTGGACAGACCCTCAATGTCGAAGAAACAACCAGCGCTTTCGAGGCCATGATGACGGGTGAAGTACATCACGGAGAGATGGGGGCATTGCTTGCACTTCTCGCTACCCGTCTTCCAACCGCGGAAGAACTCGAGGGTGCCGCCCTTGTCATGCGCCGACATGTGACACCAGTCGAGTCAAGTGTGGATCCTGATCGCATTCTGGACACAGCTGGTACCGGTGGGGCACCAAAGACCTTCAATGTCTCAACCGCAGCCGCATTGGTTGCGGCAGGCGCAGGTGGGTCTGTCGCCAAACATGGAAATCGTTCACGTACTGGCCGCGGTTCAGCGGAAGCCCTCCAGGCGATGGGTATCAATGTGGATGCTGATACGGCGGTTCAGGCAAAATGTCTGGAGGAAGCAGGAATATGCTTCTGCTTCGCCATCCATCATCACCCGGCGACCAGACATGTGATGCCGGTTCGAAAGGCGATGGGAGTTCCAACCATCTTCAATCTTCTTGGACCATTGACCAACCCCGCCAATGCAGGCAGACAGTTGATGGGGGTCTGGGATGGCATCTACCAACAACCTGTTGCGGAAGCGTTCCAGAGACTTGGAACAACCCGAGCCCTGATCGTGCACTCCGATGATGGACTTGATGAACTATCCATCTCGGCACCTTCGACGATCTATGAAGTCCGCGATGGAGAGATCTCGAGCTGGAAAGTCACACCTGAAGAAGTCGGGCTTACAACCGTGGATATCCGTGAGGTAACAGCACGGGATCTCGATCATGCCACGGTGATGATGCAGTCCGTCCTTGATGGAACGGATCAGGGGCCGGCTCGAGACATGACCCTGCTCAATGCTGCGGCAGCCTTGTTGGCCTGTGATCTTGTTCCAGATCTTAAATCAGGTGTGGAACTGTCAGCTGCATCAATCGATGAAGGCAAGGCGACACAGGCGTTGGCTGATCTTGGACGAGTGTCCAATTCTGATTGATCACTCTTTCATGATCAATGGATCATTCAACGTGATTCCACAATGAACCGGTCCATGCATGCCACAGACGATTTCCATCGTCAATGATTCGGTTACAGGTGGAATTGGAATATCAACCAGATGGGTTGATTCAATCTCCTGCTCCCAAAGAAGCTGGTCACCAGCTGAAATTCTCAGGATGGGATTCGACCATTTCCTGCTTCGTTGTGGACGTGTGATGGTGGAACGAAGTCTGGATGAACCATCTGGAAGTTGAAAGTTGAACTTTGCAGGACCACTGAAATGAAGATCAGTCAACCCCAGTGGTGCGAACGAATCTGATTTTCTGGGACTTGTTGATGTTCTTCTTGCTGGTTCTGTTGAAGTCGTGACCACAGGAAGTTCCGCCAACGGAACGAAGTGGTCACCCTTGATCACCAGCGCGACAATTTCGCTGGTTCGAGGGAGGCGTTCATATCGACCCTTCATGAAGGGGTGCGGAGGCAGTACCAGATGGTCCGTATCATCGATTGCGATATTTGGAACACTCATTCGCAATCCATCAACAGTCCACAACTGAGGCCATGCGGGTGGTCGGGGATCGTTCATGAGCGCTACCGCAGCAACACGATCGGAAGGAACTTCTATTCTCTGACCGTCATCGGTTTCGATGATGGTCGGGTTTCCGACTTGATCGATGAAACCGGTAAGAAGATCACCATTGACAAGAACCAGGCGATCCGTATCTCCAGCAGGAATCTTCGTACCTGGCTTGAAATCGATACGGATCACGTTCTCAAGCGGGATCTCCAGTTCTCGCATCCAGAGATGATCGATCATGATCACCTCACTGTCGCTGCTGATCAGTGAACCTGAAAATACCTGTCCATCATTCAGATGCACGCGAGTTGAAGCTCTTCTTGGTATCCAACCATCTTTTCGGATGATCGCAAGACACTCGTCAGCCGGAAGTTCCAACCATCCTGATTCAAGATCAAACAATTCAACACTCTGATCATCCATGACCCCGGGTTCAACCAACCTGGGTCCCTCAGACTGCAGGATGGCAAGACACTTCGGTGAACGACCTGTATCAGCCATGACCGGAGACAGGTCCGGGAATGGAAGCAACATGAGAATCAGAAGAAGTGAATGACGAATCATCGTTGGAAAATCGGAAGGTATCTCTTGGGTACCTGAAGGATGATCAAAGCCATCGCGGTGGAATAGGAACCACCGATATGGTGATCAAGCCAACCACCATTGTTTGATTGACGACGAAGAATGTTCTCTCTTACAGCCGGCCACCATGATCTCCACCAGTTGCCACCTGCAAGGTACATCGCCTGAGCGGCGTAATACTGTCCATAGTAGTAATGGGATTGACGAACTCTTCCATTGCTGGGATGTGCTGTTCTCATGAGATAACCAAGACCGGAATCAATGGAATCATCGTCGTAGATACCCGCGTAGAACAATGTTGCCACACCTGCTGCGGTACGTGGCCAGGCTGAAGTTCCCGCACGGGTCATGTAACGGAACCCACCATCACTGTTCTGACAATCTCGGATATAGGTTACGGCACGCTCAATCGTCTTGCGAGGAACCTTGATACCTGCATTGCGTGCGCTTCGCAGCGCCATGACCTGACAGATCGTCACGGAAACATCCGCATCAACGGGAACAGGCTGGTATCTCCAACCACCCTCGCGGTTCTGAGTTCGAACAATGAGATCAACCGCCTTTTCAAGGCAGACACGAAGACGGTCATCACTAGGAGACATTCCGTAGATCTCACCGAGAAACAGCGTTGCAAAACCGTGTCCATACATGGGTCCATGAGCTGTCTGAGCTGCAATCAAACCGGATTCCTGACAATTGTCGAGGACGAATTCCAGCGCGCCCTGAACCTGATCACCATAGATGCCCCGACCTGGTACATGACCACCCGACATGAACGCAAGACCTGCGAGTGATGTGATGGCGACATGATTGGCAAATCGACCACGTCCGAAAGAACCATTTTCCTCCTGCTGATTCGCGAGATATTTCATGCCACGCTTCACGCGTTCATCAAGAAATGGATCCATCTCATTTTCAGCTGGTTTGTTCTCGGCTCCTTCAGGATGCTCGATCTTTGGATCAAGAAGATCGGGGGTCTGATCCTGTGCAGGCGCAGGGGGTCCTTCCTGATCCGGAATCTGGTCTTTCACCGTCTCCGTAGGTTGGGGATCTGGATTTGCAAGTTGAAAAGCATGCAACCACGCACCAGGAAGCGCAAGAGTGAGAAGAATTGGAAACAGGAATCTACTCATCTTTCTGCTCCGCAAGTTTACGGTAGTACTCACCGGTCAGTTTCTCATAGACACTTGAATAGGAATCACGTCTGCCTTGTCGAAGCATGTCACGAACCCGCTGCGGAAGTGAACCCCACTCCTGATCGGTCTCTTCCAACAGACCACCTAATCGTGGATCCTGAGCACCAGGGGGAAGATTGGTTCGTTCCCCTTCAGCAAGCTGACCTTGAGCCTGTTCCGTCTGCCCACCTTGCTGTCTCTGGTCCTGTTGCTGCTGCTGCTGTTGTTGCTGTTGCTGCTGCTGTTGATTCTGCTGGTTGCGTTGTTGGGATGATGAAGAACTGCTGCTTGATGAACTGCTCGACTGCTGTTCCCTGGCCTGGGCAATGAGACTGTCAAGGCGGCGAATGATGTCCTCTTGAAGTCTTTGTGTGGGGGGGCCGGTGACCTGATCCTGCCCAAGAAGACTTGCTGCTCGATCCATTTCATCAATAATCGCTTCAATCGGATCGTAATTATTCGGCAACAGTGTCGCATCTGTCTGATCAACCGCTTGCTCCTCTTCCAGACCAAGAAGCTCATCGAGTGATAGAGGTTGACGTCTGTTTGGCGTTGAATCCTGTTCATCGACTGCTGTTTGCTCATCAAAGGCACGCATGATTGGCGATGATGGGGGAGTCGTACCTGGATCAACTTGTGGTTGACCCTGTTGCTGGCCTTCCATGAGCCGATCAAACATCTCCTGTCCGAGTTCCGAAAGCTTCTTCTGAAGAGAAGAAAGATCCGCTGTTCTTTGTTCACGGGTTGCTGGATCAATCGCTGGATCCTGGTCGAGTTCTCTTGTCTGCTCCATCAGATCCATTTGAAGTGAACGGAGAAGACGTATTTCAGCAACAGGTGGAAGAACCTGATCCATCTGGCCTGCACCACCACCTTGTTCCGAACCAGAATCACCACCACCACCATTGGATGCTGATCGTCTCTGGAATTCTTCTTCTTCACCACCCGATTCATCTTCAAGTGCTTCTGCCATGGAGAGAAGATCACGCGCAATCCTGGCTTGACTGGAGGTGGTTCCCTGATCCATTGTCGCTGATGAAAGTTCTTCACTTGTCTGAGCGGAAACCTCCATGACCCGCTCATGAATGAGCATGAAAACAGGTCGTTCATCAATCTCTTTAAATTCATCACGGAGGTTCTGAACCGACTCACCGATATCCATCTGTTGACGTGAGATCTGACGAGCTTCATGACGAACTCGACGGGTAATGGCATCAGCTTCTACCAATGGCTTGGTCTGACTTCGAACAAGCACCTGTTTTTCACCAATATCCCTGTAGGACTGAGCGAGAGATCGGCGGTTGGCTTCCGCCATCTCTTCTTCAGCCTGCTCCTGCTGACGTTGCAGATCAACAAGTGCTTCCTGAAGCTGTTCCAGTGCGAGTTGTTCCTGATCACGAGCTGTTTCGCCTTCCACAGGAATACGCCGCAGTGAACTGACAGCCATCCCCTGTGAATCGGAAGCCCGATCAAGACGACGAACGATTACGCGTTCTTCATCACTTCCACCACGAGCATCTTCAGTCACGGAAAGTGTTCGATTTCGGATTGAAATCATGGTGGTGTCACGATCCTGATACTGAGCTGATTCGATTGCCTGAATCAATCGTTGAATTTCTTCTGATTGAAGGAATACAAGTTGTTGAACAGCTTCTTCCATGTCAGCAAGCCGGCGAAGAAGATCAGCGATCTTTTCCTGTTCGGTTGGCGACATGGCACCCCTCATCGACTGAAGTGCCTGCATCGCCTGTTCCTGAGAATCCCCTGCACTTTCAAGACGACCATCTTCAATCTGTTCGCTGGCTTCTGCCATTGATTCCTGGATTTCATTTTGTTCCGCGGATTCAATCGCATTACGCATGGCCTGTGCAGCAGCCGGATCGACATCCTCCATTGCATCAGCCAACTCTTCCATTTCGTCCATCAACTGGGAAACCTGATCTTGAACCGCCTCCTGTGCCCGAGCCATGTTTTCCATTTCTCCCCGCGTCTCGTCCGACAGTTCGGAAAGAGATTGACCACGGGTTTCATCCGCCATCGCCTGGGTCTGGTCTTGAATCGACTGCTGCTGTGATTCGATGCCATCGAGACGACGTGCAATCAGCCATGATTCCTGATCCTCGGACAATGCTTCAACGACATCCTGCAGCGCTTCACGAACTTCCTGTTGGGATTCATAGACTTCACGAGCTGTTTCTTCATTGCCAGTGTTTCCAGCATCCGATTGTTCAGAATCTGTTGAACGTGACATTGACTGCATGGCTTCGACGGAAGCCTCAACACCATCAGAAAGTGCTTCCTCAACCTGACTGATGACGGTTTCAATCTGAGCATCCCTCAGACCGTTGGAGGAAATCCAATCACGAACAGCTTGTGCTTGTTCCTGCTGATCACCAAGACGACGAGTAATCTCAGCCTGCCTTCGCTCAAGAGAGTTTCTGGAACGTGAATCACCTTCCTGAGGACCATCGGATTCATTGTTCTCCTGAACCTCTACCTCATCGGGAACATCATTGGATCCAGTAGCCCGTTCGGATGCTTCCATCTGCTGGCTTGATTCAGGATCCGATTGATCAGAGTTCGGTGAGGCTTCTGAATTCAGTTCCTGAGCTGCATTCTCAGATTGCGTGAATTCCTGGAAGGACTCCTGGATTTCCTGTTGGAGCTCTTCAAGATCCATCGCACGTTGTTCCAGAAGACCCAGTTGATCACGTACCTGTGAAAGAAACTCAGGTTCGGTCACGAGTCTGATCGTGCGGATTCTTGACTCCGATGTTCTTCCATGACCCTCATCATCCCGCCATCGATCCATGGCGACACCAGTGACCTGAAGAATGTCACCTTCACCGACTTCCAGTTCACCAAGATCAATTTCCATCGCATGATCAGCTCGTTCCTGATCGACAGTGATGCTCGACTGAACAAGCCATTCATCCATCCCCTCATGTTTCATGCGGATGCCGATGGTTTCCAGAGAAAGATCATCAACAGCTTCGGCCAGAATATTGAGTTTGGCTGATGGGAGGACATCCAGATCCTGATCAGGATCTGAGAGAATGACATCTGGTGGATCATCCTGTTCAACCGGAATCTGTACTGGGAGTGGTTCAACACTCTGTAGACCAAACTGATCCTTCAAGGCGATCATCAACCGGCGTGAATCGTCCGCCTTCCACTGAAGCTTCCAATTCGCCTTGTTGCTGGAATCACGTGTGAAACTGACTTCCTGATCATCCTTCCAACCGAATGTTCGATCAAACCACTCCGAGTCGGGATTCGCAGGAACATCAATATCCCGATTGAGAGACAAATCAACCGTGACCATCGAACCCTCGAGTACAGGAGGGCGGATCATCTCGATACCACGTCCAGACTGAGTTGGTGTGATCTCTCTGAATTTGCGCCAGGGTTGAGCATAAGAGGGTGGATCGATGCGAACCTGAACATTGTCGACTCTGGGCAGAGACATCAACAGAACTCGTTCCAGAGGAGTCTCCGCATCCTGCGTACTGAAGATGATCTCCACCGCTTCGCCATCAGCACTGATCAATCGCTCATGGATACCGTCTCGTTGATGGGTCAACAATACATCCGACCATTCTCCGGATATGCCATCCTGAATCTCCCGGTAACGGGCACGTACTGGATCAGCATCTGCATCCGGAGTCATGTTCTCTGCTCGAAGAAGAAGTGGAAGACCTCTTCCGTGTACCCGATGTTCGGAAAGGATCTCATCCATCCTTGAAGCCACTGCTGTTCTGGCAGGCCATTTCATACTGGACCAGGGAGCAAGAACTCGGATTGATCCGGTCTGGATGGTTGCAGGTGAGATGAGAACCCAGGTGACCAGTCCAACACAGACCATGGTCAGTACAAGCATGGCCTGACGAGCAGGGCGGGCGTCAACCATCGAAGGGATATCGACACGCTTCATCATCCTGGCTGTTTCATTGACTGATTTTGCAGCCAACGGGTTCGAATCACTTGTGCCAGTCAGGGTGAACTCGATGCTTGAAGCAAGATGTCCTTCAAGCTGCTTCTGTTGATTCTCAAGTTCAAGTGCTAGCTGATTGCGAGAAGGTTTGAACAACCATGCAGGGATGAGTGATCTGATGATCATCACCATGAGCAGAACTATCAGACCAACAAGTACGGTTGCTCGGATACCTGATGAAATTCGAAGCAACCAGTCAATGGCGATCGTGGCCATGATGATCGTCATCAAGACGGAGACGATGATCGCCAGACGGCGCGTCAGGAGAAGACGCCGAGCCCGACGACCAGCTGCTTCAAGATGTCGAATCACATCCTTCATGACGATACAAGTCTCACGTCAATGATAGAACCTGGCCAACGTAACAACATGAAATTCCTCATTCTCATGTCACGCAAGCCTCAATAACCGTCGACCAGTCCACTCGAGAGTCAACAGGACCATCAGAAGAATGAAAATGAATGGTGCATCCCAGAGTCCGGCTCTTCTGATCTCAGTCTCGTTGATGGAACGATCCGGCAGTGAATTGAAGAGTGATTCAATTGAATCCGGTTCAACCACCTCACCACCGGTCATTTCAGCGAGGGTGGCAAGTGAATCATGATCGGTTTCAGGTCTCTGGTATTCCAGAGTCACATCTTCGACACGGACCTGAGTTTCAATATCAACACCATTGAGATCAACTGAAAGACGGAATATTCCAGCCCACGCGGGAACCCATGCTCCGGTCCAGGTATCAAGATCCTGAGCACTTTGTTGAAGATCCAGATTGGTTGAAAGTCGACCCTCGGTATTGATGACCGAAACAGAGATTGATTCAGGCATGTTGATCTGGGTGGATTCATCAAACACCTTCAGTTTCAACTGGAGTACCTGTCCTACAGGTATCTGCCTCTGTGATGGAACAAGTTCGGCAATCTCACGAGCAGCAGCCAGAGAAGCGCGACCAAGATGACGAATCAACTGGATCCAGAACTGCTCGCCGAGCTGTTCACCACGTCCATATCTCCAGCGCCATATCTCATCAGTCGTGACATAGATGCTTCTGCCGATTCCATAGCGAATGGACATGATCAGTGGAATCGGGAGATCTTGATCTCGAACCCTGATGGTTTCAGCCAGTACCGATGAGGTGGGCTTGAGTTGACTTGGTTGTATCCACTGAGCCCATTGGAGCTTGGACCAATCGGTGTTTTCATCCTGCAGAACCTGTGGCCACTGTGAGGATCCGTCATCCGAAAGCTGGAGAACACCTGATCTTCGTGCCTCATCTGTTGGCTGCATCTGTACAGGTGATCCAATTGATGGCATTTCAAATGGACCGTTGAAGGGAAAGGTGTCCGCCAGTTCCGTCTGGGCCCATGATGATGGTGTTGAAATCTCACCACCGATCCAGAGCAGACCTGCTCCACCAGCAGCCACTGCTTCCTGAAGAAGATGGTGTTGTTCAGGAGACATGACTCCTGATGGAACATCTCCGATGATGATCACATCGAATTGACTGAATTCATCAACAGTCACAGGAAGTCTTGAAAGTGGTCGATCACCTTCCTGAGCAAAACTTCGATCAGCAGAAAGGAGCATGATCGAAGACTCGATTGATTTTTCCCTGATCAACAGATTCTTGAGATATCGATACTCCCATCGTGGAGAACCTTCGACATAGAGAACCCGAAGAGGTTCATCAAGCAGTTCGACATCCAGATCCTTCTGGTTGTTGTCGGCAACCAGATCGGGTTTATCGGGTTCAATGGTGATACTCCAGGTCGCGGTACCACCAAGATCCGGGACACCCATCAAGGTTTCCTCGACCCGCACCTGTTCTCCACCATCAACCCGCTTTCGATCAAGTTCGATACCCGTACGTCGATCGCGGAGAACAATGTCAAAGGCCTCCTTGGTCGATCCACGACGAGTGATCGCAACCTGAACCGGTACACGATCTCCCGTGAAAGCCTGATCTGGGGCAGTGACACTCTCCAACACGAGATCGCCCATGGCTTCTGCGGAACCAACCGGTACCACGATGACCTTTACACCAGCGGATCGAATGTCCGCAATCGGTCGGGATTTCAATCCATGATCAGATCGCCCGTCACTGAACACGACAGCGGCACTGATTGGACCGCCTGCTGATACAGCAATGGCTCGAGCAATCGACTCGTCGATTCGAGTGTGACTTCCCAATGGTCTCTCGAGATTCAATGGGATCGAATGATCAGGTGCATCCATTTGATATGGATGTCCATGGAACCCGAACCAGCGAACATCGCGCTCTTCTGAAATCCGATCCCATTCTTCACCGGTCTCTTCAAGCAGTCGTCGAACCTGTTCCTGACGAGTCATTCGATTGTCCTGCAGGGGATCGTCAACAACATCAGGAACCGCCATTGAACCACTTTCATCAATCAACACGAGTACCTGATCGACTGTATGAAGTTCGCGGTGCGATTCCAGTACGGGTCCATTGAGAAGAACAGCGACCACGACCAACAGGATGAATCTGATCAGCCCGAGTGCCACATGTCTCTTCGGTGCTCGACTTGATCCTCGATAACACCAGATCGTGAAGACAAAAATGCCAAGGATCACCAGAATCCAAAGCCAGAGTGGCCATGGTGCAAGCCATCCAAGATGGAACTCATCTCCTGAGGGAAGGTAGTCGAGATTGAACAACCAGCGGATCAAGCCATGACCCCTGTTTCAGCAGGTTGAGTTGGTGCTTCACCAGGACTGAAGAGGCGGGAGAGAAAGCCTTCCAGAAACAGGAGGAACATGAGTAGTCCAAGAAGAATCCATACCAGACTTCTTCCTGGACCTGCTTCTGAAACATCCTGAGTCTTCTGTGACCATTCACCTGTCTCACCAAGCCATTGTTCAACAGCTTCAATGGATTGAAGATCCAGATCACCTCCAGAAGGATCCACATTCGCCACAATCCAGCTTCGCCGTGTTCCATTTTCATCCAGCAGGGTCCAGATTCCTGCCTGATCAACCGTGTTGTTCTCGTTTTCAGGATCAAGAATCACGGAAGTGCCGTCTGGATGACGTATTTCTCCACGAACCAGTTTCATATCCTGAATCCATCCAGTATCTCCGACGATCACCTGTTGCCGGCCCCGACTCAAATGCAGACCGCCCCGGAGAATTTCCTGAATCAATGGAACCATGAGTGGTTTGGCCGGCAGAGAGGTCCAGTCAAGTCTTGGTGATGTGGTCAACAGGGCTATGGTTCCGGATCCTGAAGTGGATTCAGTGATCAAGACTGGAATACCAGACTCCGTCTGGATCGAGACGACACCATTCAAACCTGGATCAACACGAAGAATTCTTCTTGCTTCAACTGGTTCCACAAGATCATCAAGTTCAGAACCAACGACTCGGAGGATCGAATCCTCATTATCCGGAACACGGAATGGTTCGGGTGGATCGAGAACAACCTGTTCGGATTCAGAATTCCAGACAAGATCAAATGAAGAATTCAGTTGATCAAGCCATGGGTGGATCAACCGATCACCAGGGGGAGCAAACACAAGAAGACCGCCATCAATCCGAAACTGGCGAAGCTGTTCCCATCCTTCCTTCTGCAGAAGATCGGGACGAAGAATGAAGATGGCATCAGCATCCACGACATCGCTCTTGACCATTGCGAGTGGATCGATTCGCCTTATTTCAATTGGAAGTTCATCAATCGGCTTGAGTGCGCGGGAAACCCATCCGCCAGCATCCTCATCAAACGGAACACTGTCTCTTCCGAGTTGTTCCCGATCCAGAATGATGACACGGAGTACATCTTCCATTTCCAGTAGTACATGCCTGGATTGAGCAGGTGTCATGTCTCCTGAAGTGACTTTGATCGGTGTGATGAAACCACCCTGATCCGTCATGTCCACAGGAAGTGGAAGATCAACCATGATGTCACGTTGCCCATTCATCCAGTCGATCTCGCGGGAGGTCGAGATACCTGTTTCCGATGTTGCGGAAAGTGTGGTGGTGGAGGCTGGAAGAGCTTCGCCATCACGAGTCAGTCGAACCAGGCTCTGTGATGCAAGATCCTGCACTCCTCCTTCTCTGAGAACGACTCGACGGAGAGGTTGAACATCGACAATACGAACCTGTTCATTGGATTCGATTGCCGGGCTCGTGAAGTCAAGTTGAACACGATTGGAGTCGAAGAGATCCGGTGGAAGGCTTTCGTCGACACGTCCGATTCCCTCACGGAAATCACTGATCAGCATGATGTGATGATTTCGATTTGGATCCAGATTGATCTGGCTTGCCGTGTATTCAAGTGTCTGTGCCAGATCGGGCTTTCCGAGTCCAACCGTCATGTTTCTGATTGATTTGATGGCAAGATCATGTTGACGTTGGTTTGGAATCAACTGGTTTCCGGCTGTAAGGACAAGTGGAATCAAGTTGATCTCATCACCGGTCTCAAGCTTCTCGATCTCGGAGATTGCGTAGGATTTGTGTCTTTCCAGCGCAGTCGAACCGGATGAATCCGTACTCATGGAAGACATTGAATTGTCGATGATCAAATGAATTGTTCTGGCCTGATTGCCCAGAATTCCCGTCGAGGAAAGAAGTGGTTGGGCAAGTGCAAGACCAAGAACAACCGGTATGAGACACCGGATGATCAGAAGAAGAAGCTGCTGCAGACGAAGTCTTCTTCTCCTGGCCTGCCAGGCTTCGAGGATGAAACGCATGGCGGCCCATTTGACCGGAGGACGATTACGTCTTGAAAGTAGATGAATCAGGATCGGAATTGAGATTCCAGCCACGCCAGCTACGGCGATCCAGGGTGCCAGAAATGTAAATCCAATCGTGATCATCCGGCTCGATGCCGTTTCTGCCAGATCGTGCGTCTGGCAAGAAGTCGACCCAGTGCAGGACCGACCGATTCATGACTGTTCATCAGGAGGTGGTCATAACCGAATTGTGAACAGGTGGAACTGATGTGTTCAATATGTGTTTCCAGAGCCTTCAGATAGGCTTCCCGGATGGACCGGGGATCTATCTTGATTTTCTCTATTTCCTCGAGGTTTTCGAACTGTTCCGGCCCGTTGAAATCAAACGAAAGTTCCTGTCCATCCATGATCTGAAGACACAGGACATCCTGTCGATGGTGTTTGAATCGAGCTAGTGCGGAATGAATCTCTTCTGGGTCGGCGAGAAAATCAGAGATCAGGACGAAGATCGCCCGGTTGCTGATTCGACCAAGAACCTGTTCAGTCATCCTGATGAGATCCGTTCCCTCATCAACCGGATGGGTATTCAAGGAAGAAACGATCTTGCGCCATTGCCCCTGGCCACTTGATCGTTGCACGATGTTCCTGACGTTCTGTGAAAAGGTGACCAGTCCAACACGGTCTGATTGTTGAAGTGAAAGCCAGGAAAGCGCGACTGATGTGGCAACAGCGTGGTCGAACTTGGTCCAGGAACCGGTGTCCCGACTTGCTCTGGTTGTTCCCCAACCTGATTTGACGGGAAGCGTTCCGTATCTCATGGAAGCGGAACAATCGACAAGAAGAACCACATCGAGATTCGTTTCCTGCTGGTATTGCTTGATTGTCAGACGGTCTGAACGACCATAGACCTTCCAATCCAGATGTCGAAGATCATCACCTGGTACATACCCCCGGTGTTGATCGAACTCGACAGCCATCCCTTGATGTGGAGATCGATGAAGACCACTTCGTACACCTTCGACGATCATCCGTGCACGAAGCTCGAATGGAGAAAGTTGAGCAAGTGTCTCGGGCGCGAGATAAGCCTCTGCTCGCTGTCTGCTTCCGGTTTCCTGATCCTTTGAACTCATGCTTCTCCGCCAAAGAACCTATTGGGTGATTTCATCGAGATGGCGGGCCGTGTGATCATCCATTGGATCAATGGGTATCTCTTCAAGAAGTGAGGTGATCACATCATCTGTCTTGATTCCATCTGCTTCTGCATTGAAATTCAGAAGAATGCGATGACGGAGAACTGGAAGAGCGACTTCCTGAATATGTTTGGGAGTCACATGACTATCACCGTTGAGAATCGCATGTGTCTTGGCAGCAAGAACAAGAAACTGGCTGGCGCGTGGTCCTGCACCCCAGCCGACATAATCCTTGACGATCTGTGGTGGATTCTCGGTGTCACGGATTCGAGTCGATCGAGCCAGACGAACCGCATAGGCAGCCACATGATCAGCAATTGGAACCTGACGTACCAGCTGGTGGATCATCAGCACATCTTCACCTGACAGTACTGGTTCAATCGTGATGTCTTCATCAGAAGTCGTCTGCTGGACAATCAGAAGTTCCTCATCGGATTTCGGATACCCAACGGAGATGTTCAACATGAATCGATCAAGCTGAGCTTCAGGAAGTGGATAGGTGCCTTCCTGTTCAATTGGATTCTGTGTTGCCAACACGAAGAAGGGGTCTGGAAGAGGATGTCTTTCTCCCCCTGCGGTGACCTGTCTTTCCTGCATTGCTTCCAGAAGTGCTGCCTGGGTCTTTGGTGGTGTACGGTTGATTTCATCAGCCAGAATGATGTTTGCGAATACCGGACCGTGCACGAATCTCAACTGCCGGGTTCCGGTTGATCGATCCTCTTCAATCACCTCGGTTCCAGTCATGTCACTGGGCATGAGATCTGGTGTGAATTGAATTCTTGAGAATTCGAGATCCAGAGCTTGTGCAATGGAACGAATGAGAAGTGTCTTTGCCAAACCAGGGACACCGACTACCAATGCGTGACCACCCGAGAAAAGACAGAGAAGCATCTGGTCAATGACTTCCTCCTGTCCAACTATCACTCGACTCAATTGTGTTCTCATGCTTGTCGCAGCATCTGCAACACGGGCAACAGCAGCTTGAGAGTCGTATGTCGATTCATCCATGGAAAGTGTTCTCCAACATGGGTTTCCAATCATCACGCATCATGATTTGTTTCAGGATGCCTGAGTATACTGCTGGTGAATTGAACTTCATTTCCTGATTTACATCACGGTTCACCATGCCTGAACTTCCTGAAGTAGAACATCTCAGACGCAGCCTGGAGTCATGGATTCAAGGAGCCCGGATCAGGAATGTCCACCTTGAGCGGCTGGATGTGTTGGACTGGCGGGCATCGCCGGGCACACTCAAATCCGATCGCAATCAGGCGCTTCTTCAAGGTGGACGTATTTCCTGTCTTGATCGCCATGGCAAGCAGATGGCGATCCACACTGAGGATGGTCGGGTTCTGTGTGTTCATCTGGGCATGTCGGGAAGAATGGAGATCGCCAGAGCTGAGGATGAACTACCAGCTCACACCCACTGTGTATGGGACCTTCTGGCAGGCCGTAGACGGATCCAGATGAGATTTGTCGATCCCAGACGCTTCGGAGGTCTCTGGACCTTCAGATCGCGTCAGAAGCTTCTCAGCGACCGCTGGGGAGCTCTGGGACCTGATGCTGTTTCGTTGGATCCAGAATCAATGGCTCAGCAGCTCAGAGGCCGGTCAAGGGGATTGAAAGCGAGCCTTCTGGACCAATCGGTGGTCGCAGGTCTTGGAAACATCTACGTGGATGAGGCGTTGTTTGAGTCAAAACTGCATCCAAGACAGCCAGCAGGCAGTTTGAAACAGGTTGAAATCGGACGGTTGACCACAAGTGTGGTGGGGATACTTCGCCGGGCAATCAAGGAAGGGGGGTCGACTATTCACACCTGGGCCGATCTAACTGGCGATCCAGGAGGATTTTCGACACAACATCAGGTCTATGGGCGTGGAGGTGAGATGTGCACAACTTGTGGACAACGATTATCCAGTGCTCAGGTGGTTCAACGTACAACGGTCTGGTGTTCCAAGTGTCAGACAATCAAGAGAAGGAAGAGATGGGAAATTTAATCTCTCTCTCTTAGTAGTTGTCCTGTTGAAAGGTGGATCATTGGGGTTCCCTGGGCCACAAATCATCCATCATCTTCGACTTAAGATTCAACATCTGATTGGACAAGCTGACATCTAGCCTGACAACTTCTGACATCTGATGTCTCTCATTCCGACGTCAACCCCGGTCTTGAACTGATTGACTAGCAGAACTCGGATGATGATGACATTCCATGTCACCTGCATGACAACTTTCCCCCAGACTATTCAGTACCTGAACCAGCGCATGTGACAGCCTCATGAGGAACCTGATTCGGGTTTGCAGTGTGATCCTGTGAGTTTCAATCAAGATTTGAACTACAGCGAGGCACCTGTCTGAATGACGAGCTCTTCAAGCCTTCTGACCTCATCATCAAGATGACGATCTCCGGTTCTCCGGGAATCAATACTTCGTATGGCATGCATGACAGTCGTGTGATCACGTCCACCAAAGTAGCCACCGATTTCACCAAGGCTGAAGCGAGTGTGTTTGCGAGCGAGATACATGCCGATCTGTCTTGGAAGTGCAATCGACTTGTGTCGACGTTTGGAAAGCAGATCAGTGATTCGAAGTCCGTAGTAGTTGCTGATGGTATTCAGAATGTCCTGAATGGTCGTAGGGCTTCCAGGTGTGGACGTGTCCTGCTCACCAATAGCCTTCTTGCACAACTCCATGTTGATGGGAGCCTGTTCCAGCAGGGAAAGGCCCTGGAGCTTCGTGATGGCTCCTTCCATCTCACGAATATTCGAATCAAGCCGTGAGGCGATGTACGCAGCACAATCATCAGGAAGCTCGATGTTTCTCATCTGAGCCTTGCTTCTGACGATTGCAACACGGGTTTCATAACAAGGACGCTCGATATTGGCGACAAGACCGCAGTTGAATCTACTGGTCAGGCGTTCCTCGAGATCAGGAATCTCATTGGGAGGTGCATCTGAACTCAACACGATCTGACGACCAGCCTGATAAAGGCTGTTGAACGTATGGAAGAATTCTTCCTGTGATGGACCACGCTTGGACAGATCGTGAATGTCGTCGACGATCAGAAGATCGAAGTTTCTGAACCGGTGACGGAAGTCAGCCATCTGTCCAGCCTGAACAGCTTCCATGAAGTGGGTCATGAATCCATTACAGGAGGTATAGAAAATTCTCATTCCACGATGCATTCGCATCGCCATCTGACTGATTGCCTGCAGGAGGTGTGTTTTGCCTAGACCAACGCCACCATGTACGAAGAAGGGGTTGTACGCCTTACCCGGCTTCTGTGCTACTGCAAGAGATGCGGCATGAGCCAATCGATTGTCCGGTCCGACGACAAACGAATCGAATGTGTAATCCGGACTGAGGATCATTTCCTCATTGAGATCTGGTTGTGTGTAGACACCACCAGCATGTGGCTCTTCAGCAAGTTCTGGTCGCTCATCTTCACCAACAAACTCAACCGCGAGAAGTTTTCCTGTTGCAGCCTGTGCAGCTTCAGTGAACTGATTAAGACAACTGCGTTGAAGATATTTGAGTCGAACCTGTTCCTTGACCAGAAGTGTCAATGTGCCTTGTGAGATTTGAACGAACTCAATTTCGTTAAACCAATGACGGCACATCTGGGCGTAGTTGTTACGGAGGTAGGCGAGAAGTGCCTCCATCACGTTGGGTTCAACTACTGGCATATCTTCTCATCCCTTCTGAACTCAGAACTTCCACAGCCCCACCAGGCTTTCTGCGTCGTGGACAATCCGTACCCCTTGCGGCTTGATCGCAGACTCAAGCGCTCCGTGAAGTTACGATCAAAAGTACTGTTTCGTCAACAACTCAATTGCCGGATAGTTCACTTGCACTTTCCGCCTGTTGCTCGTACCGCTGCCGGTTTCGCCTGTGATCCATCAGGAAATGGATCCTCTCCATCCGCTGATCTCCAAGCAGCTGTCGAGCCTGCTCGCGGGCCTGTTCAATTCGGGTCCGTCTGGAGGTGTGGATGACGACCACGGATTCAGCTTTCCAGCAATCCAGAAGTTCTGCTAGGTCCTTGATATGCAAGTGGTTGCCGATTCTGGCTCGCTGATGATGAGTTTCATCAAAGAAGGTGCATTCTGTGATCACGAGACGGGCATCTGTGAACTCAGGAAGCCTCAGATTCGGGGTCATATCAGTGTCCCCGGTATAGGCAACAAGGGGGATTTGCTGGATTTCGGTGATCGATTCTCCAGCTTCACGCAGCTCTCGCAGCCTCCCCTGAGGTGTACCCACCAGATCTGGGCGGAGTTTGCTCCGGTGTTCCACGACGGCATAGCCGTTTGCTGGCACCGTATGCCGCATTTCAATTGCTTTGAGGAATACGGAAGGCTTGATTTCAACCTCCTGACCGTGGCCCAGCGGTAGCAGTTTGAATGGGGTTTGCTGGTGTTCAACGGGAGACCATGCCCTCATCATTGCCTCAAGAGGGGCGATCATCTGGGGTGGACAGACACAGGTTCCACCTGGCATTTTCTGGAAGGAACGTTGGCTGAAGTAGTAGGGGAGACCGCCGATATGGTCCATGTGGCCATGGCTGATGGCTACCCAGGGTGCAGCCAGTGCAACCCGTGGACACATGCCAATATCAAAATTGATGTCCAGCTCTGGGATCTGCACGACGGTTTGTTCACCACCAATGCTGATCCCCTGGACTCGCCAGGGTGGGCAATACAGAAACCCTACCCGTCCACCATGGGGTGGTCGTCTCGGAATCATGTTGAAATCTCCAAAGGCAACGCTTTCACGCGACCTGGACAGTGAATCGCACATGCTAGCGATTCAAACAGCCCAGACAACCCATGGATCGATATGAAATTTATTTTGAATCCTGATGTTTTTCAGGATTGCCTCGTCAGAACACCATCAGCCAGCTGAAGCATGAGTTCAAGAGCTGGCCCTTCAGGCAGCACTGATAATCTTGATTTCGCCTGCTCAACCATCTGTCTCGCGGAGTTCGTGGTTGATTCCATAGCTTGTGAGCCATCAAGAAGTTTCTGTAATCCAGTTCGATCACGTTGTTCAACAACACGGTCAAACTCGTCTCTTCCTTGTGAACCAAGTTCATCACGAAGTCTCAGGAGTGGAAGTGTCATTTTTCCAAGATCAAGGTCACGTCCAACGGTCTTGCCGGTGACGGCGGTTTCACCAAACAAATCGAGAACATCATCGGTGATCTGGAATGCAACACCCATGAATCGACCGAATTCATCAAGCGCTTCACATTGTTTTTCAGTGCCATTGCTCAACACACTGCCAAGACGACAACACGCACCAATCAGGGAGCCCGTCTTTCGGCTTACAAGATCAAGATAGACATCCTCAGGCAGATCCATGTCGTTTCTTCTGTGCAGTTGAATGACTTCACCCTCACAGAGTGTGTTGGTCACTTCACCAAGTGCCAGATTGATTGATGGATCTCCCATGGTCGAACAGAGATGAAATGCCTTGGAGATCAGATAATCACCAAGCATCACTGCAACTTCATTTCCATTGAGAGAATTGACCGTTGCACCTCCTCGACGAACCTCTGATTCATCAAGAATGTCATCATGAACAAGGGTGGCCATGTGGATCATCTCCACAACCGCAGCAAGAAGAAGATGCTTCTTATCAAGATCTTCACTTGTTTCCGAACCAGTAACCGCGAGTCCCGACAACAGAACCAGTGTTGGCCGGAGCATCTTTCCCCTGTATCGCTCGATATGACGACACAGTTCATTGATCTCTCGATCAGAACTTGCCAGGTGCTGTTGGAATACATCGCCAACAGCAATCAACTGGCTGGTAAGAACACCACCAATCGGCTGGCTGGCTATGGTTGATTCAATCAATGAGACATCCATAATGGTCAGGCTTTACTTGATACCCACCAGATAGGAGACCCAGCCTTCACAGGCTTCCCCTGTCTTTGCCTCGGTCCACTCACCATTACCCTCATCATCCTCATCAGTACCTTCCCAATAGACCACGGCTCTTCGGAAACCTGCTTCGACAAGCAGTTCCTGAATTTCTGGAAGCGTCCAGAGACGCCATTCATAGGTAAAGGCATTCTTGATCTTCGTTCCATCCGGGAACTTGAAGTGAATGTGATTGATGACATTTCCTGTAATGGGGTCATAGTGATCCTGGTCCCACACGTAAGTGAATCCATCAAGATCACGATCTTCGGTCATTTCCAGAAACGAATCACTGCCTCCATAGGCGTCAAGAATGAAGAGTCCATCATCAAGAAGACCTTCATAGACGGTCTTGAAGTAGTTCAGGAGGGCATCACGTTGTTTGAAAAGGAAATAACTGAAGTTGAAAGCCAGAATCGTTTCAACAGGATCAGTCGGTGATTCAAGAACATCACCTTCGATCAACCGGATTCTCTTCAACTGTTCAGCATCGAGTTGATCACTCATTCGATTGCGGCACCACTCAAGAACTTCCGTACTGAGGTCAACACCGACAGCCGTATTCTCCGGTCGCTTCTTGACCCATTCACGAGCGACTGCTGCAGTACCACAGAAATCCTCCCGCATGCTTTTGGCCTTTCGACCACGCTGGTCATCCCAGATCTGATCGATCGTGTCGATTTCACCAACAGGATCCTGAACAGAGAGTTCATACAACTCGTGGATGTCACTGCCCTTGGCTGTTCGCCAGGTGCCGGACTTTCCTTTTTTACGTTTCTTTGCAGTAGTAGCCATGATGGCGATCCAGTCTAGCTAAGGAGAGTCGTCAATAACATCGGCGATACGGATCCACTCCCAACGGGGCTTCCATTTCTGGACGACGGCCACATGCCGTGGATCAGTCAGATAGTTCTCATAGGCCTCATCGGTTTCAAATCCTACGTAGAAACCCACGTCGTAATTGGAATCGACGATATCACGACCATAATCACCATGTATGCCACAGAAATACGAAGTCACTCCGGGGATTCCAGCCAGATCGCGGTCGCAGTCGGCAATCAATTCGGCTCGGTCCTCTGGATTCTTGAGTTTGAAGAAGACGATGTGGTTGATTCTGGCTGGTCTGGATGGAGTACACCCAACAGCCAGAACAGTTGCCACAAGGCTCATCAGGATCCATGTTGTCCGGGACTGATTCATCATGGCGAGTATAGTCGGGTCGTGAAGAGCACATCCCAGGATAAGTCGAGGAGGACTGCGGTAACTGTGCAATCCCTGTCTTCTCACCGGACCGACGAAGCGATCGAATTAGCTTCCAGTCTTGGTATCAAGCATGTCTCTCAATCCGATGATCCCATCCCTGAGGGAGAATTGAGAATCGTTCTTCTGGATGATCGTATGGAGCTTTGGGATCAGTTTTCCAGAAGAAGGGGAATGCGGGTTGGATTTCAGAGCATCGACCGTCGAGTCGGCAATGGAAGCCTTTCCCACAAACAACCACTGGCTCGAGCCATCGGCAAATCCGCACGAACCATTGTTGATGCAACAGCTGGACTTGGCCATGATTCATTTTTGATGGCCTGCATGGGTTGGCATGTGAAGGCGATTGAAAGACATCCAGTAATCGGAGTACTTCTGAAGGAGTCCGTTCGGGATGCGATCACCCATCCAGATCTTTCATTGGCCATAGAAGATCGTCTGGTTGTCCATCAAGGAGATGCGGTGGAGATTCTCGGAGATATGGATGCACCCGATGTCATCTATCTCGATCCAATGTTTCAGGATGTTCATGGATCAGCACTCCCTCGAAAACCAGCACAGATCCTCAGAAAAGTTGTTCCCCTGGATGGAATCGAGGAACAGATTGGCTTGTTTGAAGTAAGCAGAAACCTCGCCAGACAACGCGTCGTGGTCAAGAGATCGGATAAATCTCCACCACTCGTTGACGGTTCGGATATCAGCTATCACGGCAAGATCGTCCGCTATGACGTTTATTTGACAGGAACATGACTATGAACAACCAGAATTCAGTCATGGTGATAGATGTTGAAACAACCGGTCTGTCCAGGCAGAACGATGTCATCACCACAGCCTGTTGGTATTACGAAGGTTCATGGTATCGGTGGGTAAGAGATCTTGATTCAACCATTCTTTTGAAGCAACACTGGTCTTCCTGCAGCGAGCTCATCACCTTCAATGGCCGAAACTTCGATGAACGATTTCTTGTCAAGGACATCGGGGTTCAACCACATTCCTCACACCGTGACGTGATGCATGATGGGTGGCGACATGGTTACAAAGGTGGACTCAAGAAAGTAGCGCTGGCCATTGGACTTCCTCGACCTCCGGAAATAGAAGGCATGGACGGAAGAATCGCCATCCATCTCTGGAATCAATGGAAGAAGGGGGATGGGGAGGCGTTGGATCTTCTGAGTCTGTACAACGCCTGGGATGTCTGGTTGACCTATGGTCTCTACATGAAGTTCGTCCACCAGATGGAATTGGATCCAAGTCACAACATCCCATGGACTCTGAACCCCGTCGCAGTAGAAAGGTTACTGGGCTCTCTTCCTGTTGAATTCACATCGTGATGGGCTGGAATTGAAGATGGTCATGGGGTACAACGTAGGAATTCCGGGAGCGAGATCATGAATGTTCCAAGCAACAAGCTGGCCACCGATGAGGGAATCGACAGGTGTGAACGAAGAGCCTGGTCGATCCTTCTGGTTGTCTTCGCCTTGTTCATGCTTGGGTTGGTCATGGTCTGTTTCTGGGGAGGACCATTTGAGTCGGACAGTTTCTGGCTTCAGGAAGAACCACCCACGTACCCCGAGTGATCATGACTGATTCAGGACTCGAAAATTCAGGCCTCTGGTTCCGAGCCTCACTGGTTCTGGTAGTGCCAATCACTGTTCTTGCCATCCTCGGAGGGACTGGCGACGAACAGGGGACATCCCATGGGATCATGCTTTGGCTGCTGCTGGGGCTCGTGGCATTGATGGGATTCTGTCTGGTTGTGGGCTGGATTCGTCGTGGGGACCGTGGATCCGGGGTGCAACCGGATGAGAACGGGGTCGTTTGAGCCACAGGCGGGTCCGAAAACATCTTCGATCAGCGAAGATCTGGATCAGCTGTTTTCATCAGGATCAAGAACGCGTACTATTGTGGATCACAGGGGCTGTAGCTCAGTTGGGAGAGCGCCTGCTTTGCAAGCAGGAAGTCGTCGGTTCGAGCCCGTCCAGCTCCATTTCAGCAGTCAGAACGGTAATCCCGGAATGGCTGCAACCAGGTCCACCCGTTCGGGATCGATGACCTGAACCTGCCATCGGCTGTCAAACTCCATCGAACCAACAACCCCAATCCACTGGCCGATCATCTCGCCCAGTTGCAGTGATTCATTGGCAGTGAGATAAGCCAGCGTTCTTCCATTCACTGGATCTTCAACCCGGTACATGATGGGTCTTGAGTCGTTTCCAGTGAAGATGCTTGAGACATTCAGCTTTCCCAATACGACATAATCAGTCGGTTCATCAAGAACCGTACGCATGGCTTCAACATCCTGAGAAGCGACGTGTACGACAGCATCGAGCTTTGCCAATGCTTCCTGTTCTTCACGGATGCAACTTGCGATCTCCAGCTGTCTCATCCGGATCAAGGCAAGTTGAGCGGTTTCAGGATCAAGATCCTGATCTTCCTCAGCAACAATGGCATAGCCTTCCCACAGTCCCGTCGCCAGATCATCCGACATGTCAGTGGGAGGAAGTGAATTGAAGATCTTCTCAAGACCTTCAAAATAGCGTTTTTCCTGACTCACGACCGCACCGCGAACTACGAATTCTTCCTCTTTCTCCGCTTCAACAAGTCGTTCACGAGCAGCTATTTTCTTGTTTGTGTTGTGACGGTTGATGTAGCGGGCGAGATATGAGATCTGTGATGTGGAACCACCAGTCTGTTCAGTGGCATTCTGTTCAACAACATCAGAAACAACCGTATCGGGCATCTCGATCACTGTTTCCATCCGGGTTGGAGTGGAATCGATCCAACCAACAACCTCATTTTCCTGAGCTGGTCGAAGATTGGCCATGTTGATCCAACCCTCAGCATGTCGTGGCATGCGGACTTTGTAGAAATGAAATGGTCGGTTATCAACTTCACCTTCTGTTGCATCAATGATCTCAACCCGGGTATCAACCGGAACCTCACAGATCTGACGCCATGACTGGGAGGGATCTGCATTTGAAAGATCAGGTGCATAGAAGGGCATCGAGTCAAGAGTCTGACCAGTCTGTTGATCAACAACCTTGAACAATCCTGGTTGATTGGCAGGGTGACGTACCCAACCCCAGGCCTGGTCAAACAGTGGTCCATCTGCCGAGACTCGACCCCAGTTGTTGAAGACATCCTTGACCCGAACCAGTGAAGCTCTAGGTACTTCCATGAATGCATAGAAGTTTCGATCCGCACCACTTCTGAGCACCACACCATCAGCATCAACGATGTAGATCTCCTCAAGAGGAGGCTGGGTGGCAGGCTGGGCGGCAAACAGAGCTGTGACTACAAGGCTGAGCGTAAGCATGGGTCATTCCCTCCATGGATGACTATAGGCCCCGAGGCTACCTTTGCTGATCGGCGGGGGCAACCGGTGGACAAGCGTCCATTGGCTGAAGTTGTGGAATTCAGGACCGCTCCGGGTTAATTCAGAAGGTCTGGTTGAATTACAAGCCTCAAGCCTGCTGCGCGGTACGATTCAGGCAATCATGAGAGGCCTCAAGACCATCATTTCAGCCACGGTTCTCTGCATTCTGGCAGGGTGCCAGTCTCCACTGGATGGACCCGATACCGGTCCATTTCTGGATAAACAGCTTGCGGCAATGATCGAGCAGGAGATTCAGCAGGTTGATCAGCTTGAGCGTGAAGCCGTGCTGAGTCAGCCAAGTGAAATTGAATCGGTTCTGGCGGGTCGAAGAGACGAGCTCGATGCCTTGTCGCCGGTCCCACCAGGGGCTGACCTGAATGTGGATCTGGGTCTGGATCTTTCAGGTCGCATCGCCTCAGGTGAGCCGATTGATCTGGAGCGAGCAGTCAAGGCTGCAGTCATCAACAACCTCGGTCTTCAGGGATCGAGGATTCAGCCGGCGATCAACCGGGAACAGGTGATTCAGGCTGAAGCGGTCTTCGATATTGTTCTTGGAGCAGGTGTTTCATTTGGTCGGGACCGAACACCCACGACCGTTGTTGAGGTTGCTACCGAAGCAGGCGATCAACCTTTGAATGTGGGTTTGTCCAGGGTCGAGCAGTTTCAATACAACGTCTCTCTTGCCAAGAAGTTGACGACAGGTGGAACAGTCAGACTCGAGACGAACCTCGACCGGACACTTCAACGTAACGAGGATGATCTTGTCTTTCGACCGAACCCCTCTGTTCGTCCCACCTTTGCGCTTCAAATTGAGCAACCAATCCTCAGGGGATTTGGTGAAGAGGTGAATCTTGCTCAGGTCTACATTGCTCAGAAAACCGAACAATCCGCAGTTGAAGGTGTTCGAGCCCAGTTGATTTCGACTATTACGAACACCGAAGTGGCCTATTGGAATCTTGCCTTCGCCTGGAGACAACTCGCGATACAACAGTGGATGGTCGGTGCTGCGGAAGAACTGCTGGAAATCATCAATCGTCGGCGGAATTACGATGCAAACATCGCCGACTGGGCACAGGCTGTTGCAACGGTTGAACAAAGACGATCGGAGATCATCGGTTATCAACAGCAGGTCAAGGAAGCTTCCGATCTTCTCAAGCAACTGATGAATGATCCCGCGATCCCGCTTTCAGGTGAATCGGTTCTTCAACCTGTTGATGAAATGGTTCACCTGCCCATCGAACTGGAACTGCGTGAATCACTGCTCGTCGCGATCGCAAATCGACCCGATGTACGGCAATCGCTTTACAACATCGATATTGCCAAAATCAATCAGGTTGTCGCGGACAATGGCCGTCTGCCGGATCTGGATTTCCAGGCCAGCGTCAACACACAGGGACTCGGTGGTACCTACCACGATGGATACAGTGAGTCATTCACAGGAAACTTCCTTTCCTATGTGGTCGGTCTGGTATTCGAATACCCACTTGGAAACCGTGGACCAGAAGCGGCCTTTCAGGAAAGCCGTCTGGAACGAAGTTCGATGGTGGTTGAATATCGACAGGTTCTTCTTCAGGTGATTCTGGATGTCAAGACCGCCATGCGTCGGGTCATGGATTATGCAGAACTGATTCCAGCTACGAGAACCGCACGTATTGCAACCGCTGAATCACTTCGAGCACTTGAAGTTGAACGTCAGACTCTTGCAAGTCTCACACCCACCTTTCTCAACCTCATCTTTTCAACGCAGGCTCAGCTTGCCAACGCGAGAACAGCCGAGTTTGATGCGATTGTTCAATTCAACACCTCTGTTTCCAAGATGTATGAAGCCATGGGAACAACTCTGGATGTGAAGCAGATTGGAATACAGACCATTGATGAAGATGGTGATTTCGATCCGCGAACACTGTATTGACATGAATCCAAGACAACTACCTGCAGGTGAGATGGCAATCAATGAAGCGGTTTCCACCCTTCATGCTGGTGGTGTGGTGGCCTTTCCCACAGAGACTGTCTATGGACTTGGTGCGGATACGCTGAATGATGAAGCGCTTGAGAAGATCTATCAGCTCAAGGGGCGCCCATCGAACAACCCACTCATTGCCCATGTCTGTGACATCGATGGAGCGAGAAAAATCACCACTGGGTGGGATGACCGTTGCTCCTTGTTGGCTGAAGCCTGGTGGCCCGGCCCTTTGACTCTGGTTCTTGGCCGGGATCCTTCCGTGCCAGATCGTGCATCCGGTGGGCGGCCGACTCTTGCAGTAAGAAGTCCGGAACATCCTGTTGCCAGAAGCCTCCTGACTGAATTTGGAGGACCGATCTCGGCTCCATCAGCCAATCGTTCAGGTGGTGTGTCTCCGACTCGATCGCAACATGTGATGGATGATTTTCAGAATCAACCAGAGGCTCATGATCTTCTGGTGATTGATGGTGGTCCATGCCGCGTAGGTATCGAGTCAACCGTGCTGGACATGACCGTAGACCCACCCCGAATTCTTCGTCCAGGTGTGCTGACAGCCGAGATCCTGATGCCTCTGATCGGCCAAGTCGAGCTGGCAGCCATGCAGACTGTCTCAGCTTCTCCGGGCACCATGGAGCGTCACTACGCACCCCAGACTCCCTGCCTGCTTGTTGATGAATTTCAACTGACCGGACATCTTCAGAGTCATGAACAACGTTGTGTGGTGATCACTTCTCGTGATCGGGCAGTTGATCCACCACATGTATTGATTTCCATGCCTACCGATCCATCCGGGTACGCCGTTGAACTGTATGACGCGCTGCGACGAGCCGACATGGAGCGTGCGGATGTTCTACTCATCGAGTCAACAGGTGAGGAAGATCCAAACTGGATCGCCATTCAGGATCGTTTGATGCGTGCGGCAGCAGACAGAAATTCCTGAAGACCACTTCTGAATTCAAGGTTCGTCGATCCGGGTATGGATGATCACATCCGCCTGCTTTACATTGCTGCCGGCTTCCAGGGGTTCACCCCGTGAAGTTTCCAGGCTGATCGTCCTGATTCTGTGATCAGGAAGCTGTCGCCTGATTTCCTGAACTGTTCCACCATCATGATCACTGTGAAATCTTCCAAGAAGAAGAATGACAGGTGATCCATGTTTCCCGATCGCCCTTACGACCGAGTCGGCCATCGTCGCATCCCACACCTGTTGTGCGTCATAGAACGTATCGATGTAGGAGAGGTCGATTTCATCATCACCGTGATCCGAAGGACTCATGATTTCATAGAACCGCTCTTGATAGGTCCCTTCAATTCGTTCAGGTGGGAGTTCAACAAGCCATGAACGGGCCTCGGGAAGTTCCCTGATTGCATCCCAACCCTGCACCCGTGCCAGTCGGGCATATCGTCGAGGCGCATTCGCTGCGACGACTCTGGCGTTGCGTTCAAGGGCGGCATCAACCACAGGTTGATACCAGGCCATCCAACTTCCCTTGCCTGCCCAGTTGGTTGATCCTGTTTCCTTGGCAAAGGTGGTGGCGTCAATCAACCCATCAACATAATCATCGACCAGGATCTGCTCATCACGTTCAAGCATCTCCATCGCCACCACACCTCCCGATCTTTCATCCAGCACGTCTTCTACAACGGCCAGTTGGACGGCGTGTCCAGTGGCGTCATCATGTTCCTCCCCGAGAACAATGACATCAGCTTGAGTCACGTCGTCGATGAAGGTGGACCAGGTCAGATGATCACCTGTCTCACCCGAGACAATCCGAAGTTCCGTCCGTACATCGACAGTTGAAGGCTGAACCGGCTTCTTGGCGGTCTGGCAGCCAAAAGGGACTCCAAAGACGAGAAGCAGGGTTGAAAGGCGTAAGAAGGGCGAAATAAGGGTAGTCATGGCTCTCCAGAATCCTTGAATCAAGATGGAATCTGGGGGCCGTTGTAGCAGCCCCCGGGCGACCGTACAATACGCGATCCCATTCAAGAAACCAGCACTCCGGGAGCGGATTTACATGTCGCAGCAATCATCCAACGGACTCGATACGGTCATCGGTGGCGCCGCCACTGCAAGCGTTGATACCCAACAGGCAATCAGTGAAGCAACACGCCTGGAATCAGAGGGTGATCGCGCTGGAGCGATTGGTGCACTGCGGGCCGCAGCACCCCACGATGATTCCGCCGCCTTCCGTCTGGCCTACCTTCTTGATCTGGTCGGCGAAGAAGATGAATCCATACAGATGTATGAGGATCTGATCGCACGACAGAACCGACCTTCCATCAATGTTCTGTTGAATCTTGCAATCCTTCATGAGGATCGGGGTGAGATCGCTGCAGCTGAGCGTTGTCTGCGTCAGATTCTCGATACGAACCCCAATCATGAACGTGCTCGTTTGTTCATGCACGATGTTCGATCCTCAAAGGACATGTACTACGACGAAGAGCAGGCTCGTGACATGGCCAAGCGAAGTGCGTTGATGGACACGCCTGTCACCGATTTCGAGCTTTCGGTTCGAGCCCGCAACTGCCTCAAGAAGATGCAGATCCGGACACTCGGAGATCTTCTGAAGGTCAGTGAATCCGAACTTCTGAGCTACAAGAACTTCGGAGAGACCTCTCTGGTTGAAATCAACCAGATGCTGGCTTCCAAAGGTCTTCGGCTTGGACAGAGTCTCCAGTCACACCACTCCCGGATGCGTGAAGAGATCTATGAAGAGCTCAAGAGCAAGGCTTCAGAGGCGGTGCTCAACAAGCCCATCACCCAGCTTGATTTCTCAGTCCGTGCCCGCAAGGCACTCCAGCTTCTGGGTGTCCAGACCATTGCGGATCTGGCCACACGAACCGAGGCGGAACTGATGGGTGTGAAGAATTTCGGTGCCACCAGCCTGGATGAGGTCAATGAGGTCCTGACGGCCTACAACCTTCAACTTAGAAACCTCGACTAGTTCCTGAGAATTCCAGTGAATCCGTTGATTCGGTCGAGAAGGCCTGTCATGGGACGGTCTTTTTCAGCCATTGTTGGATTCATTTGCTGTACCTCGGTCATACTGCCTCTGGTTGCATGTCAGGACGAAGATGTTTCTCCACGTCAGTCATCAGAATCCGTAGCTGTTGAAATCAAATCGAGTATCAGGCTTCCTATCCCCGAGGAGGCTCCAGTTGTACGGGTCCGGCTCATGCATGTGGTGGGCAATCTGGAACCCGTGGTATTCGCCAAGGATGGCGCATCCCTTCGTATTGAGGATGACCATGGAAACAATTTCAATTGCAAGGGACCGGTTACGATCCACAGGGATCAGGATGGATGGCTCATTCGTTGTGATCAAAAGGTACCGGATCACATTCATGCATCAAACTCATTGAATCTCAGTTCCGCTGATGGAATCGAGATGACGGATGACAGTAATGAGACTCGCAGATATGGCGGGATCATCCAGTGCCTTGCAGTTCCCGATGATCAGAAGATCAGATGGGATGTCATCGAACATCTTTCAATTGAAGATTATCTACCCGGTGTTCTGGCCGGCGAACTCTATGCCCATTGGGGCAAGCAGTGTCAGGCCGCACAGGCGATTGCCGCCAGAAGCTTTGTGAGCATGTCCTGTGCCGAGCGTACTGGAAGACGGTGGGATGTTGTGGATACACCGGCTTCACAGGCTTATGTAGGCCAGGTTGTGGATCCTCTGACACATCAAGCGGTATCCATGACCAAGGGAATGATCCTGACATGGGGGAAGGAACTTGTTCCTGGATACTTCAGCAGTTGTTGCGGGGGTCGGGCGGCCACCGCGACGGAAGCCATTGGACCGAATCCGATCAACAGCGTGAAACCACTCAACGGTCACGGCAAAGGTGCGTATTGTCAGGATGCACCGCTTTATGAATGGGAAAGAACGGTTGACGGGAGTGAACTTGCAAGCGCGATCCGGGAACATGTGGGCAAGGAGTCAGCCTTGTCCGGTATTCAGGACATACGTTCAATCAGGATTGTTGAGAACAATCAACATGGCCGTGGAGTCAGGCTCTCATTGAAGGATTCATCCGGCAGAACCCATGAGATGACGGCGGCAGCATTGGCGCAATACTCGGGTGCCCTGCCAAAGGGTGCGCTGTATTCAGGGTGGGTTGAAGGCCAGACCAAATCAGGATCACTGCATCTGTCTGGACGGGGGTATGGACATGGTGCAGGTCTGTGCCAGTACGGTGCAGCCGCCATGGCTGATCAAGGCAAATCATTCTGGCAGATCATCGAGTTCTACTATCCACAGGCGGAAATCAAGAAGGCCTGGTAGTTCAACCGGTATGATCCTCAACTGGATCATGTTCGATATCGATCGTCATCGGAATGGGTCCCAACATCAGGGTGCTGTGCCGATCCACCTTTCCTGGGCTGTCTTCATCAGGCAGTGTCACCACAACAGCCTGCTCCAGATAGAGACTCAGGGTGTCTGATTCGGAATCAGCCTGTACTCGAGCCCTTCTGGCTGCGATATGAACATCATTTCCTTCCAGGCAGACATCAACAAGTCGCCCGGTTCCAGCTTCGGTACCAGTTGCATGAATCCACCATGGACCAAGTACGCCACCATCAGGTTGGTTTGCAACAGATGGCCGATGCAAGGCGGTTTTGATGATCAGGGACTCGATGTCACTGGATGAGGCCATCGGGACCTTGATTTGAGCATCTTCCATCCAGAATGCCGAGCCCAAACTGAGGGCAAGGGCAGCTGCCGCAGCAAGAAACAGAAACCATGAACCACGGCTGGTTTTCGGACGTTCAATGATGCTCGATTCAGAGCCTGGAAACTTATAGGGGTCATTCATGTCTGCCAGATCGGTTCGTGGGCGACCTGACTTCAATCCAGTTCCTCTGGATGTCCGTTTGTCCGTGCTTGGTACGATAATGTCCGATATGACGACCTCTCATCATCCAGGACGGGATCTAAGAACACTCATGAAAGCCGGCACTGTGATGTGTCCCGGTGCCTTTACAGCATTGGTTGCCCGGGCGGTTGCTCAGGCAGGTTTCAAGTCGGTCTATATTTCCGGTGGCGCAACAGCCAACACCGCAGGTTATCCAGATATTGGTCTGATCAGTCTTACGGAAATGTGTCGCACGATCCGGGAGGTTGTAACAGCCAGCGGTCTGCCAGTCGTAGTCGATGCTGATACTGGTTACGGAGAAGTGGAGATGGTGCATCGGACGGTGCATGAATACGCGGCCTCCGGTGCTGCTGCATTGCATTTGGAAGATCAAGTCTTCCCAAAGCGATGTGGACATCTTGATGGAAAGACACTTGTATCCACGTCACAGATGGTCGAGAAGATTGAAGAAGCGGCACAGGCTCGGGATGAACGTGGTGGGGACGTCATCATCATCGCTCGTACTGATGCAGCATCTGTTGATGGAATTGATGAATCAATCAAACGTGGTTGTGCTTATCGAGAAGCAGGTGCGGACATGATCTTTCCAGAAGGCCTTGGCAGTGAAGAAGATTTTGCGACATTCTCTTCTTCCTGTCCCGGGCTGCTTCTCGCGAACATGACAGAATTCGGCAAGACTCCGATGCTGAAACTGGAACAGTTTCAGGAAATGGGATACGACCTTGTGATCTATCCTGTCACCATGCAACGTGTAGCCATGGGTGCTGTCACCGAACGACTTGAGCAACTCGCCCGTGAGGGTGGGGCTGATGGTTTCCTTGATGCAATGCAGACTCGCAGTGAACTCTACGAGTTGTTGGATTACACGCCCGGTAAAGCGTGGCCAATGCCCTCACGCAGCTGATATAGGCAGAAAATAGATTTATCAGTTAGGATATGGAGCTTGGCAAATGCCCTGCAGGGTTGCTGCCACCCCAGATTCACGGCGAGATGCCATTACAAGGAAGAGAGTCACGAATGCCTGCCTGCGAAGTGAAGTCGGCTGATACGCGCGGTCTTGCCGGACAGACCGTTGGAGATACCTCGGTATGTTCGGTAAACCAGACGCAATTGATCTACCGTGGATATGAGATCGCTGATCTTGCTGCGAATGCCACATTCGAGGAAGTTGCCTTTCTACTTCTGGCGGGGCACAAGCCATCAGCTGATGAGCTTGCAGAATTCGACCAGGCTCTGAAGGACAACAGAAGTGTTGAATCCAGCATTCTCGATGTAATCGAGCGAATTGCGGTTGAGCCAGCTGATGTTCATCCCATGAGCATTTTGCGAACCGGAATCTCGATGGTGTCGCACCTGGACCCTGAGTGTGAAGACAATTCAGCAGATGCCGAGTACCGCAAGTCCATCCGCCTGATGGCCAAGATCCCGACACTCATTGGAGCCTGTCAGGCTCCTCGAGATGGAAGAAGCCGGGTTGAACCTGACGCTTCACTCTCGCATGCCGCGAATCTTCTGTGGATGCTTACGGGAAAGAAGCCCGAGTCCATCGCAACCAAGGTCATGGATGTCTCTCTCATCCTCTATGCGGAACATGATTTCAACGCATCCACCTTCACCAGCCGAGTCATTGCCTCCACCAACTCCGACATGCACTCCGCAGTCTGCGGTGGTATCGGAGCCTTGAAGGGCAATCTCCATGGTGGAGCGAACGAGGCTGCTATGGACATGCTTGCCGACATCATGAATGACACATCGGATTCCTCTATGACCGTGGAGGAATGGATGCAGAACGCTTTCAATGAAAAACGAAAGTTGATGGGATTCGGACACCGCGTCTACAAGAACGGTGATCATCGAGCCGGCATTCTGAGAGAGTGGGGGCTCAAGTACTGTGAAGAAGTCGAGCCGGACAAGAAGGTCTGGTTTGACCTTGGAGATGAGGTACAGGGAATCATGCATCGAGAAAAAGACATTCATCCAAATGTCGATTTCCCGTGCGGCATGACCTACTTCACACTTGGGATCCCGGTTCCTCAGTACACACCAATCTTCGTGGCCAGCCGTATTACAGGTTGGTGTGCTCACATCATGGAGCAGCATGCAAACAATCGCATCATCCGACCGTTGGCTCAGTATGCCGGACCGGATCTGATGTCATGGTGTGACAGCTGATTCATAGTCTTTCTCAATCATTTAATCGGTGGATAATCGATCTAATTTTATAGTCAAGGATGAAGGCCATGAGCAAGGTCATCAGTGTTATTGGTGCAGGCACGATGGGAAGCGGTATCACTATTACGGCAGCTTCCGCAGGTATGAAGGTATGTCAGGTCGATGTATCGAGTGAACAACTTGAACGTGCCAGGGCCTATCACGCGAAGACTGTGAAGAGGAATGTGGAAAAGGAACGCATGACTCAGGATGAAGCGGATGCCACCTTGGCAAGGATCAGCTATTCCGAAACCCATTCATGTGCAGATGAATCGTCATTTGCCATCGAAGCTGCAACTGAGAACATCGATATCAAGAAGAAGATATTCGGTGAAATGGTCGCGACCTATCCAGCTGATTGCGTGCTTGCGACCAACACTTCATCCATTTCGATCACAGAGCTTGGCGACAGTATTCCTGATGCGGCGGATCGTGTGATCGGCATGCATTTCTTCAATCCTGTACCAGTCATGAAGCTGGTTGAGGTGATCAAGTCGGAGAAGACCAGTGATGAGACGCTTCAACGTACCATCTCACTTTCCGAGGAGATGGGAAAGACGCCTATTCCGGCGAATGATTTCCCTGGGTTCGTCAGTAATCGGGTTCTGATGCCGATGATCAATGAAGCGTTCCATGCCTGGAATGATGGTGTCGCTGGTCCTGAGGAAATCGATGGGATCATGAAGCTGGGTTGTGCCTTCCCCATGGGACCTCTTCGCCTCGCTGATCTGATTGGCCTTGATGTCTGTCGTGACATCATGCTCGTTCTGCACAATGGACTCGGGCATCCGGATAAATATGCTCCGTGTGCCAAACTCGTGGAGCTCGTCGAGGCAGGGCATCTGGGCAACAAGACCGGCCGTGGGGTCTACGATTACAGTCAATCCTGATCCTCACACGGCATGAAACGTCATCAGTTTCGTCTTCTAGGACTCTTCCAGACTGGTTTCGTCCCTTAGACTGGGACCATGTTCCAGCTGACCGCCATCACCCTGCTTCTATCCACGGGCACTGCTCCAACGTCGGAATGGTGGGCGGACCAGATGGTCACCAAGCCGGATGTTCCGACCGTCCAGAATGAGGACTGGTGTCGCAATGACATTGACCGGTTCATCCTTTCACGACTGGAAGAAGTTGATCTAGAACCAGCCGATCAAGCTGATCGCCGAACACTCATCCGTCGTGCCACCTATGACCTCACCGGTCTGCCGCCGACACCAGAAGCGGTCGAGGCCTTCGTCTCTGATCAACGACCCGATGCCTATGATCAACTGATTGAATCACTCCTTGCCTCGCCCCAGTATGGAGTCAAGTGGGGAAGACACTGGCTTGATCGTGTTCGATGGGCAGAAACCGACGGCTATGAGCGTGATCGGATCAAACCCGGTGCATGGCGATATCGCGACTGGGTCGTTGCGGCGTTCAACGATGACATGCCGTACGACCGGTTCATCACACTTCAACTGGCGGGTGACGAAGTACCTGATCGAGATTTCTCGACGATGGTGGCGACCGGATTTCTTCATCTTGGTGTACGTGATGATGAACCGACTGATCCAGAGACAGCAATCTATGATGATCTTGATGGCATGCTTGATACGACCTGTCGAGCAACGCTCGCAATTTCAATGGGTTGCGTCCGTTGTCATGCTCACAAGAAGGATCCCATTCCACATGCGGACTACTACCGCATGCTTGCCTATTTCCGAGGACTGAAACCCTATCGAATGGGATACGGCAACTCGATCATCTCATCCAACTTCGTCCGCAATCTTCCCCTTGATTATGGCCATGAAGATGCAACAGCATTGGAGAACTGGATCGCTCGACGTGATGAGCTTCAACAACAGGCTGATTCCCTGACGATTGATGCACTCAAGAGGGAAACCGGGAGCGAAGCGACGCCGGATCTGCGGCACGTGTTGAAATCTCCAGATGAGGGGATGGTTGAATATCTGGATTTCGAGGGAGACCCTGAAATCTGTGAGACGGGGAGTCGTGGACATGCCTTGCTTGTCCGCGGGATTGATGACTCGCTTGAAATCAAACGACCAGTTCAGGATGACTTCACCATTTCCGTCGCATTTCGACCTGATGCGGATGGCCCTGGAAGCGGGGAACCCAGATGGTTTCTCGGATCAGGGCTGGTGGATGGAGAGATCTCAGGAATCGTCGATGACTTCGGCTTGTCCTGGTTCAAGGGAGGTCGTGTCACCGCCGGGGTTGGCCGACCCGAAACGTTCCTGACCTCGCCACCTGGCCTGAACCTTGGACAATGGCACCATGCAGCACTGACTCGTCACAGGGAAACAGGAACGATACAGCTGTGGGTTGATGGTGAACTCGTCGATGAGAAGAAGGGTGGAACGCAATCTCTCTCATCCCCAGACATTCTCACGATTGGACGCATGCATCCTGGAGGCAATCCATTCCAGGGGGCAATCGACGAAGTTCGCATCTACGACCGTGTGCTGTCCCCCCACGAGATTCTTTCGCTTCAGGATTCACCCGGGTTTGGAAGTCATGCCAGATCTTTGGTGCGTGAGAACCTTGGCGATGAAGCTGCGGTTCAACATGATGAAATTGTTGAGGCAAGACTCCAACTGCAACGACCGGTCTCCGATTCAGTCGACATCATGACGGCGATTGAAGACGGACAGAATGTACCTGACACCCATGTGCTCACTCGCGGCAATCCACATGCTCCAGCTGAACAGGTTGAACCCGGTATTCCTGAGATTCTCGGTGGTCATGAAATTCCGGTGAATCCAACGGTTCATGGTGATTCAACTGGCAGAAGGTTGGCCTTGGCCAATTGGATCGTTTCTCCGGAGAACCCCAGGACGTCGCGTGTTCTGGCCAATCGACTCTGGCAACATCATTTTGGACGTGGCATCGTGACGACGCCCGATGATTTTGGGCATCTTGGCATGCGTCCAACACATCCTGAGCTTCTTGACTGGCTGGCTGTCGCCGTCATCGAGCGTGACTGGCATCTCAAGGACATGCATCGGCTGATCATGAATTCCGCCACCTATCGCATGGACTCCCAGCCTGATCGCGAGGCCATGCAACAGGATCCTATCAACGAACGATTCTCACGTTTCGACATGCGACGATTGACAGCAGAGGAGGTCCGTGACTCCTTTCTTGCTGTGAATGGAACACTCAATACCAAGCTGGGTGGCCCCAGCATCTATCCGCTGATGCCTGAGGAAGTACTGGCCACAGCTTCACGACCTGGCTCGGCTTGGGGCCATTCCTCAACCGAAGAAGCAGCTCGGCGCAGTCTGTATGTACACGTCAAACGATCCTTGAAGATGCCTCTTCTGGAATCATTCGACATGGCGGACACGGATACAGCCTGCCCTGTTCGTTTCAATACAACAGTCCCGACTCAAGCTTTGACCATGCTCAACAGTGAAACGTTGAATCGGGAAGCCAGCCTGCTTGCCGAGCGTGTGAAGCGTGAAAGTGGATCAGATACTGAATCGATGATCCGGCGGGGTCTGGAGCTGTCCACCCAACGCCCGGCTCATGTAGATGACATCAGATCCTGTATGGCCATGCTCGAGGATCTGGAATCTGATGGACTTTCACCGGAAAAAGCGTTGCATTACGTCTGTCTGAGTATGCTGAATATGAACGCCTTCATGTATATCGATTGATCTCATGTCACACGTCCCTGAACAACCCGATTCACCTCGCAATACCTTCTGTGGTCAGACACGACGGGAATTCCTGTGGGAAGCTGGTGGATCCTTCACCTCCGTAGCATTGGCCTCGATGCTGGCCTCAGATGGATTCCTGAGTTCACAGGCCGTTGCTGCTGATGGAAAGACTGCGTTTGAGGGTCCACTCGCCCCGAAATCTTCGATGGTTACACCACGTGCCAAGGCCGTGATCTTCCTCTTTATGTATGGCGGTCCGAGTCAGGTCGACACCTTCGACTACAAGCCGAAGCTCTATCCGCTCGATGGCAAGACTATTGATGTCGATACCCGTGGACGAGGTGGACCCAAGAGTCAGGGACGCATCGTCGGTCCCAAGTGGAACTTCAAGCAGTACGGACAATGCGGTAAATATGTTTCCGAACTGTTCCCACATGTCGGTGAATGTGTTGATGACATTGCGTTCATCCACTCGATGACCGCTGATTCACCATTGCATGGTTCAGCCATGCTGATGATGAACTCTGGGAAGGTACTCAGTGGTGCTCCCTGTCTGGGTTCGTGGGTCAATTACGGCCTTGGGACGGTTAACGAGAATCTCCCAGGATTCGTGGTGATGCTTGATCAGACTGGTGGACCAATCTCTGGCGCCAAGAACTGGTCCAGTGGCTACATGCCGGCCAGTTATGCAGGAACTGTCATGCGATCCAACGGCGTACCGATTCTTGATCTGGAGCCACCTGCGGATCTCGACCGGATGACGCAGCGGAAGATGCTTGATCATCTCCGTGAAATGAATGAGCGTCATATGGCGGATCGACTTGATAATCAGGATCTTGCGGCTCGAATCCATTCCTATGAGCTGGCCTATCGGATGCAGGAACATGCACCGGATGCGATTGACCTTACTGGAGAAACAGAAGAGACCCGCGAGCTCTATGGCATGGATCAGGAGAACACGCGTGATTTCGGTCGCAAGTGTCTGATGGCCAGAAGACTGGTTGAACGTGGTGTCCGATTTGTCCAGATCTATTCCGGCGGCAACCACAATGATGCGAATTGGGATGCTCATGGTGATCTGGTGAAGAATCACGAGTACCACGCGGGCAACACCGACAAAGCTGTTGCAGGGCTGTTGAAGGATCTGAAGCGCCGTGGCATGTTGGATGAGACGCTTGTGGTGTGGGGCGGAGAATTCGGTCGACAGCCAACCGCGGAGTATGCCGAGGGAACCGGTCGTGATCACAATTCAGATGGATTCACCATGTGGATGGCTGGTGGGGGAATCAAGGGTGGCGTCAGTCTGGGTACGACGGATGAACTCGGCAACAAGGCTGTGGAACGCCCGCTGCATGTGAAGCATCTGCATGCGACGATTCTGCGGCAGATGGGACTGGATCCAAACGCCTTGACCTATTTCCACGCAGGTCTTGATCAGAAACTCGTCGGTGTCGAAGGCGCCCAGCCCATCCACGAACTGATCTGATCAACGGCACGGGCCCCAACTACTGATGACGATCAGCAGATCATCGATGTTCGTCACGCCATCCTGATTGATATCGAACCCACATCCGGTATCACAGCCGAATTCAGCCAGAACACCAAGCAGATCGTCGATGTTGACGGCCTCGTCACAATTTGCATCACCGATGCAGTTGCATGTTGATAGGACTTCTCGCACAGACATCAACGGCTCACCTCCACCGTTTCTCAAGGCACCGGAATCACCGATCGTGACCAGCTCCTTGTTGCCGTTTCCGTCAATATCTCCAGCATCGACCAGAATCGGGAATTCTCCTTTTCCTACATCGATGCTTGTGAAGGTGAGATTACCGTTGTTCTGGAGAATCCGTACAACCTGGAATCCATCATCGTCGGTTGTGATTGCTGCAAGATCATTGTTGCCATCGAGATTGAAATCAACAGCAGTCATGTCCATGGGCTCGATACCAATGGGAACATAGGTTGGACCGAGGAAATCTCCAGGAGAGGATGGATCCTGAATCAAGAGGGCAATTGTTCCGTTTGTCCTGCTTGTTACGGCAACATCAACGAGTCCATCACCATTCAGGTCCACATTTGCCAGACCGGCAGGATCAGCACCAACGGTGTACTCGACGATTTCAAGGACAGGTACGTGGTTGGCGATTCCGACGAAGCGAGCCACATCAGCCTTGCCATTCGATTTTCTTCCAGAGAACGGAATGTCCTTCTGGTCTTCTTCTTCACTGGGATCCACACCCAGGGGTGTTCCATTGGATGCGATGTTGCCACCATTGTTGAATCCTCCGGTACGCATTGCGACCGTTGCTTCATAGAACAGCCAGTCACCATTTCCATCACCATCATCATCAGTGACACCGATGACAAGATCTTTCAACGAGTCGAAGTTGTAGTTGATTCCTGCAAGACAGGTAGGTGTTCGTGCAATGGAAACATCAACAGTGGTAAACCCATTGGTGATGTCGCTGTCTTCGTTGTAGTAGACAGTGACGTTCTGATCAGCTGAGTTGGCAACGGCAAGATCAATGGTGCCATCACCATCAAAATCACCAGACGTGATGTCAACAGGAGAATTACCCGTGTTCACGATGACCTGCTGGGCGATGCCGCCAGCACCGTCATTCTCGAAGATGATGAGTGATCCTGGTGTTCCATCGAAGATGAGACAGATCTCTTCGGCGCCATCACCAGTGAGATCCGCCACTTCAATGGCAATCGCGTTGTCATCTACGACCACGGAACTTGGATCATTGAAGGCAAGCAGGTCATCGACGGATACGACGACGAGTGACATCGTCCAACCTGCAGGTCCGGAGCGCATCGTGTCCTGTGTGTACCTGGGAACGAAGGCCAGGCCATTCGGCAGAGCGGGCAGCACGATCACCTCGAATCGATTCTGTGATTCAGGGGGGACAGAGACAGATCGGATGAAGTGAAAGGTGTCATCAATGGCAAGGGTTTCAGCCAATGCTGCGAGTATCTGAACTCGAAGGGATCCGTTGATTTCCACATTTTCAGCATCCACGATCCATTGGGAATCAGTTGTCAGACTGCTGATGCCATAGCCCATCTGGCCGGTTGAGGTCTGTGAGAGCGTGTCACAGTTGAGACGCCCATTGACGGCCAGATAGAGACTCCCCCCCATGTTCTGATTAGTTCCACCAATCCGGACATCCTCTTCGACTTCAAGCAGACCTCCACCCAGGATGATGCTGGCTGATTCAATGGAAGCATCTGAGCTGATTGCAATCGACTTGACCTTGTCCACGGATTCCTCATCACTGATGAGAATGGCCTTGTCATAGAGGAATTCAATATGAGCATTGACGATCCCCGCGATATCAACCAGATATCTCGTTGTTCCCAGAAGTGAGAACACCAGGGTATCCCCATTCTCAGGTTCGATTGACCAGTTGCCTGCCTTCTTGACATCACCTCCATCTGCTGCAATCCAATAGGATTTGTTCGCCAGATCGAAGGAAGCTGCGGCCTTCGTCACTGGCCCCATGGATTGCGCATCTTCCCGGCTGTTGATCATAAAGAGCTTGGAATCACTGAATGCAACTGAACTTCCGAGACCATCACTGATGTCAGCATTCACGACACGACAGTGATAATTCATTGAATTGACGGATCCACTCTCGAAGATCTGCCCGGCAAACAGGTCCACGGCACTTCCGGTCCACGCTGGTGAGTTGTCAGGCCCACCCTGAAAGCCGGTTATGCCAACAGCAATTCTGTAATGCTCTTCATCCTGAGTGATGGCCACACTTTTCCCAAAGGTACCGACAGTGTCTCCCGTGCCCGGTGTCATGACATGCCATTCTTCAAGTGCTCCATCGATCAAAGCCAATGAATAGACGGCACCTTCCGGTGCATTGGCTGTACTGCCTGGTGCACCACAGACCAGGTATCGTCCCTTCAGCCCAATGCTGTAGCCGAAGTAACTGTCGGAAACTTCACCTTCGATGGATGGAAGTTGTACCCATGATTCCTGTGATACACCACCGGAGTACATCCAGACGGAACCTTTGTTGAGAATAAAACTGGGTTCACTGGCGGCCATCACCAGTCCTGATTCCATCAACTCGATTTCAACATCAAGTCCAAGAAGTGATTTTGTTTCGCTGGATACTCGATTGAGAAGCATGGACCAACTGGTGTAATCATCTGGTTCTGCCATATAGAGGTAGCAGGATCCAGGATCATTCACTTCTCCAGTCGCCATGGAAATGCCAGGGCTTCCTATTGCGATGAAGATGTAACCACTTTCATCCTTGAAGACATCAACCGAATATCCGAATGCGATGTTTGCAATTCTCGGTGGGAGTATCTTCGAAAGAAACTGATACCCATCCCCGGTCTCCTGATAGAGATAGACGCTTCCAACTCCGCTCACACCAGGCGCGCCGACTGCCAGAATGTCTTCATGTTGACTGACATCATGGCCGAACAGATTCGGAGAAGAGCCGGGATCAAGGCCCAGCAGGCCATCCAGATTCCAGGTTCCATTGTGGTTGTCGACGAGCTGGACCAGCCCATCGCCATCGTTGGCAAAGGGTGCTCCAAGAACCACTCTGCTGCCTGATCCGGATATTGAAGAGGGCGCCAACCCCTCGAATGCATCAAGCAGGTTCGAATTGTCATAGGGAACCTGCTGGTTGACCGGTGCTTCGATGGTATCCAGATCAACGATGAGGAGACGACCATGGTCTGTCCCGTATGTATCACTGCCAGGCGCGCTTGCAATGACGTTCGTGGAGCCAATGAAGACATCGGTTCCATATGCGGAGTCATTTGTCAGGCTGTCAGGGCTGAATTTTCCAAGGTAGGGGAAGTTCGGGAAGTCAGGGTCATTCAACGAACAGTTGTAGAGAAAGACGGCACCCTTTCCATCAGTTGTTGGTGCTCCAACACCCACTCTGCTTCCATTCGTGAAGACTGAATATCCATATTGGCTCGACAGTACATCCACTGGTGGTGTGAGATAGTTATTCAGCATCCAATTGAAACTGCCATCGTCATCTTCGAGAAATCGAAGTACCCAGATGATTCCAGAAGCTTCATTCAAGCCATAGGCAGGAGCGGTGACATAGAGCTGGCCGTTCCGACACATCACATCCCACCCAATCTGTCCATTGGTCCATGGGATTTCATGGGTGAGGTCGCTGCCAATATCGATGAATCCATCTGCCAGATGAACACTGAAAATACGACCACTTCCATCGTTGTATTGAGGCGATCCCACGAATCCAGTAGATGACTCGATGGTGACTGCATGTCCCCAGCGACTTCCAGGAGGCAGAGGTGTACCGATGAATCCATAACTGTTCCAGAGCAATTGAGTTGAGCCATCTGGAAAGGTGTAGTCCTCGAGTACGAATCCACCAACAGCTTCATCGCCACCCGGTGCACCAATCAGCATCTGATTGTTGTTCAAATCGATTGAGAATCCGAATTCACTGACTCCAGGCGGGGGGCTCAGCCATTCATGTTCTGTCCATTGAGGGGTTGGTCCATCCGATTCGTATTTGAGAATGATGGCCTTGTTGTCACCCGGTATTCCGATGACAGCCCAGTCACCATCAACTGCAACGGCAGTTCCAGCCCCAGCATCACTGCTCAGGCTGGATACCTCGAGTGTCCAGACAGGGTTTAAAGGATCGGCTTGATCATAGATGGCGACATGGCCTTTACCGCCATTACCCGAGGGCGTTCCGATGATCAGGTGAGATCCACTTGCATCAAGTGATCGACCAAATCCGGGTGTTGCGCCTGCAGGTGGGGGTATATCCACACTGCCAAGGGCCAGTGAGTACGACAGCAAGCCGATGAGGGCAAAGGACATGTTCCCAAGCTCCAGATTCCCCCCTCCAAATCTGGTCGATCCCCGGGGAATCATCAGGGAGACCGATCTCTCATTATGGCCTTGAAGGTGGCTGGCTCAAGCAAAGAACCCTCCAAATCCAACAGGCATGCCGCCATGGAGCTTTCATCCTCCTCGCAGGGCTGTTGGCAGGGGTTTCCGACGCTGAAATCCGCTTTCTGGATCCTTCATGATCAGCATCGATTCGGATCTGTTGCTCAAGATTCGATCCGCAGATTCAGGGCATGAAGACTTGCATGCGTTACGCTTTGCATGTGGTTAATCCTCCTGAACAAGATTCCTCCAAAGGGATGCCAGAAGACGAATTCGGTGCGGACGATTTTGAGACGCTCGATTCGAGTATTCATAACATCTCCCCGGGAGGTCCTGATTCTGATCTTCCGGAGACCATCGATCCTCGCAAGGTTTCCGCAAATGCTTCCAATGCGGAAACAGAAGATCCACCAGCAGGTGAGACGTTTGAAATCGATTCTGCTTATCACGCTCCGGGCATGCCGGCAAGAATCGCAGGCTTCCTGATCAAGGGTGTCATCGGGTCAGGTGGAATGGGTACGGTCTATCTGGCACGCCAGGATCATCCAAGGAGAACTGTCGCGGTCAAGGTCATCAATCCTGGTGTGACGAATCCCCGCGCGCTCAAGCGATTTGATTTTGAAGCGCAGATGCTGGCTCGACTTCATCATCCAGGCATTGCACAGATCTATGAAGCGGGCACATGGGATGAAGGAAGTGGTGGTGTTCCCTACTTCGCGATGGAATATGTTTCCGGTGCCCGGATGATCACAGACTATGTCAATGATCGAAAAGTTGACACTCGCAAGGCATTGGAACTGATCCTTCAGGCATGCGAAGCAGTTGGACATGGTCATACCAAGGGAGTCATCCATCGGGATCTCAAGCCCGGCAACATCCTTGTCACCAGCGATGGTCAGGTGAAGATCATTGACTTTGGTGTAGCTCGCAGTACTGATTCGGATGCAGCTGCCACGATGGCAACGGGTGTGCATGACATCGTCGGAACACTTCAGTACATGGCACCCGAGCAATGCAGTGGTGATGTTCATGACCTTGACTCCGCTGCTGATGTTTATGCGCTTGGCGTGACCGCCTATGAGCTTCTCTGCGGGAAACTGCCGTACGAGGTTTCAGGCATGGGTCTGGCTTCTGCAATCAAGACAATTACCGAAGAACATCCACCAGAACTTGGTGTCGTTGACTCTTCTCTTCGTGGCGAAGTATCAATGATCATCGCAAAGGCGATGTCCAAGGAGCGTGAAGATCGATATCGAACTGCATCCGAGTTCGGTGACGATCTACGCCGACACTTGTCTGGTGACGCGATTCTCGCCTGTCCACCAACGGTGATGACAACGCTTCGCCGTGTGATCCGGAGAAATCGTGGCACGGTCATCGCACTTGGTCTGATCGTGCTTCTTCTGTCAGCTTCAGCTGTTGCCGGTGTCTTTGCACTGGTAAGCCGGAACCAGGCGCTGGAGGCGACGAACACGGCGCTTGCAGAACAAGCTGAGAAACATGCCATGGTCGGCGATCTCATCTCGTTCTTCATGAAGGACACCTTTGATGCGATTGTTCCACTTGCCAATAGTCAGGAGGCCAGAGAATCGGTCGTCAACATCTCCCTTCAGTATCTCAACAGACTTCGAGAACAGGCTGAAGGAGATCCGTCTCTTCAGAGAATGCTTGCTGAAGGACTGCAGCAGGCCGGGATGAATCAATGGAGCCTTCGATCGGGAAACCGAGGTGATATCGAGGATGCCATCGCAAAGTGGGAGGAGTCGATTCAGATCGCCGACAACGTCTATGCAGGGGATGTGACTGACTTGAAATCACTCATCCTCTGTATTCGTGGTCGTTCACTGCTTGTGGATGCATACAGAAGAATAGGCCTTGATGAAAAACGTCGTTCCAGACTTTCAGAAGCGGAGACACTTGCGGATCAACTACCAAATCCGATGGGTGAACAGGAGCAGGCACTGCTTTTGATGGGTGTATTGCTGGATCGCAGTCGACTTGTTCCGAATGAAGGTAATCCTGAAGAATCCCCACCATTCGCCAGAATGCTGGAGCTGATTGATTCCTTGAACAACGCATATCCTGACAACGAGTGGATTCATCGTGAATCAACTCTGGTATGGAATCGACTTTCATATGCCTGGGCACAACAAGGCGAGTTTGAACGTGCCCGTGAATGGGCGGTTCGTTCACTTGAAAGTCGTCAGCAGATCCGCAGGGTTCATGGAGATACCAATACCGCTCGTCGAGATATCGTCACAGTCCATCGCATGATTGCCGATCAGGACATGGCCAGAGGTGAATACGATGGTGCCATTGATCGATATCGAACCCAGGCGATCCCGTTGATGCGAGAACTTGTTGCCGACAGTCCTGATGACATCCGATCACGTGATGATCTTGCAAAGGGACTGCTCGAGTATGGCCGATGTCTCTTGATAGCTGGCTCTGGCAAGGACGCAGTCACACCACTGACCGAAGCTCGGATTGGTTGGGCAGAAGCCGCGCAACGTTCTGGTGGAGATGGAAGGTCTGATCAGAAGAACACTCGACATCTTCTTCAGACGGAACTCGCGTTAACGGAAGCCTATCTGGCTGCAGGTGATACTGCAGCTGCCAAGACAGCCGTCGATCGTGCACGGGAGGCAGTGGAATCCGCACGCTCCCGATGGCCCGATTCCGAACAGCTCAGAAGCTTTGAACAGGAAGCTCAGGATCTTCGTGCAAGATGTCTCGAATCTCTGGGAACATTGAAGAACTGATTTCAATCAGTCTTTGCCACAGGTTCCCCAATTCCCGATGACTTCAAGCAGATCTGAGATATCGACATCACCATCATCATCAAAGTCGCCGTTGCACGAAGTCGTACAGGTATTGAATTCTCCAAGAACAACCAGAAGGTCCTCAACATCGACGACACCGTTGGCATCAGCATCACCAATGCAATCAGCAGAAGATTCAAGCTCTCGCAGGGACACAATTGGACTGGTTCCACTTCGCATGAATGAATTTCCATCACCGATTGTCACCAGTTCAGCGACGCCACTTCCGCTGATGTCTCCTGAGTCAACCAGTACGACATCTTCACCTTCGGCAACATCAATTGATGCAAAGGTGAGACTGCCATCATTCTGAAGAACTCTTACGACTGGTTCTACCAGCCCAAAAAAACTTTCCTCCATCACGATGATTGCCAGATCGAGATTGCCGTCTTGATCAAAATCGACCGAGGTGATTCCACTTGGCTCATCTCCCAACGGAATCTGTGAAGGATTGAGGAAGTCGCCGGTCCCAGCAGGTTCCTGAAGCAGGATCGCCACCGTTCCATTGACGGTACTCGTCACGGCAATATCGGTCAGACCATCACCGTCATAATCCCCGAGTGCGATTCCTCCTGGATCGGCGCCGACGATGTATTCATCGATGGTCAACCCAAATCCAGTTGTTGCTCCAGTTCGTTTGGCTACATCCGTCTTGCCATCGGAATTTCGTCCTACGAATACAAAGTCCTTTTGATCTTCCTCTTCACTGGGATCGACACCCAGAGGTGTTCCAGATGTATCCGCACCACCTCCATTGTTCATGCCTGCTCCACGCAGCGCAGCGGTGCCGAGATAGATGGCCCAGTATCCATTTCCATCACCATCAGTATCCTCCAGACCGACAACCAGGTCATCAACATCATCGAGATTCATGTTGATTCCGGCAAGACATGTAGGAGGTGCACCGACATCAAGACTTGGTGTCAGAAGTACGAATCCATTAGTGACATCGTTGTCATCGTTGTAGTAGATGTCGACGCTCTGCCCGAGATTGTTGGCTACTGCAAGATCGGTTCTACCATCATCATCAAAATCACCACTGGTGATATCGACTGGCTGATCACCTGTATTCAGAACAACCTGCTGTGCAATACCACCAGCACCATCATTCTCGAAGATGTACAACTGGCCGGGAGTTCCGGCGAATGTGACACAGATTTCCTCCGCGCCATCATCCGTTAGATCAACGACCTCGAGTGCCGTCGGTTCTCCTTCGACAAGAACGGAGTTGGGGTCCCCAAAGTCCAGAAGACCTGCAAGTGAAACAACCTCGATGGCCATTTCCCATTCACCTTCATCATCCCAGCAGGAGGAGCAATCTCCACCATCACATCCAAGTGATTCACAGTTGAGATAGATATCCGCTCCGTTATAAGAGAAGGAACCGTCGTCACAGAAACCATCACCGATCCAATTTGCAGGGCAGCAGTTTCCGAAACAGTCTTCGATCTCTCCGACGCCACAGGCGCCGCCATTTGAACGACTGCTCGGATCGCCATAGGACACCTGGAAGGCAAGTCCATTTTCAAGACCTGGAAGCACCAATGCGGCCACGTCTACGGAAGTGGGTGTGACACCAGAAGAGATGAGCACGATTCTCGTACCTTCGACAAGATCCTCGGGATTGATTCCGGTACCAAGTTCGACCCGCATGCTCCCGTTGATGACAGGAGCCTGAACAGAAGTCGTGATCTTCGCCCCAGTCGAGCCGTCAATCGTGAATGAAGTACCCGAGTCTTCAGTCAGATTGAGAAAGTTGATGACTTCCAGGGATCCCTGATTGCCAATATTGAGTTGGCCATAACCATCAGGAAGTCCGATCGACATGTTTTCCTGAACCTGAAGTGTTCCAGATTCAAGTGTGACAGAAGCACTCTTGACTTCGGTTACACCGGCAATATTGACGGACTCCGTCACACTCCGAGTCTCATTCATCAACCCGAAGGTGATCTGATCGAGTTCAACCTGAATGGAACCTGTCCACTGGGCGATATCGAACGGAACCGTATAGGGGTCAGCCAACCAGAGTGAGAAAATAGCTCGTCCAATACCACCTGTACCACCCGTCCAGGCGTTGTCACTTCCCATCGATCCGGATTCAAAATCCTGATAAGCAGTTGCCTGGATCAGTTCCCAATCGAGAACATGAGGCACATGAAGTGGTGTGTCACTTACGTTGAATCCCGGCGCTCCAGCAATCAGACTCATGCCATCCAGATCAACTGATGTTCCAGCCGACATCTCCACGAGTGGAAGATTGCTGATCAGTGTCATGTCATTTCGCCAATCGAATCCATCAAAGAAGAATGGAAGTACAGCTCCTGCATTGGTGTCTGCATAGTCCATTCCAGGAACACCGATTACAGCAACCGCTGATGACTCGTCAATTGCGACATCGTATCCCGCATAATCACTGTTCCCGGGATCCGAACTACCAAGTACGGTTGAAAAAGACCAGTTAAGAATTCCATCTCCTGTCAGATCTTCACCCTTGTAGATCACGGCGCCGCCACACTGATACTTCAAACCATCGCTCAATGGCATGCCTGCAATGAGGAATGATCCATCCAGATCGATGTTGGAAGCACAGTAGTTTCCAGTCAGGCTCGCGATATCTGAATATGGAATCAGATTGGTGTAGTTTCCATACACCCAGAATCCACCGAGTTCGTTTGCCTCATAGAGTGAGATCGATCCATACCCGCTGCTGTCGGCCTGCCATGGATTGCCTATTGCAAGTCTCAGTGCATTGGCCGCCGTTACATTCAGATCGACCGCTTCACCAAAGCGGCTGGTTGTTGTTCCACTCCACTGTGGATCGGTGATCGTCAGGATCAGATCCGCCTGATCAGAGACATCATTCCACTTGAAAACCTGAACCGTACCCGCCTGGTTGTAGAGCCCGGGCGCTCCGACCATGAAATAGGTCTGGCCAAAGGCTGTTGCTACTGCAACATCAGTTCCGAATTGCGCGTTTGCATCATCATCAACAAGGGTGTCCGCCATCAGCCAGCTACTCCCTGATTTCTGCATGATGATGGCTCTACCCAGATCGGCTGCGTAGCCCGGTGCTCCAATGATCGCCAGATCACCATCAATCGCGACTGCCTTGCCAAAGTATTCATACTCGCCTCTGGTTGGCAGTGCGACATCCTTTGATGAAAGGGCAATCCAATCGTCATCAGCTGATGCACGAGTCAGGAAGGTGACTGAACCCTCCGGTACACCCATATCATTTTCAGCATACGGATCCCCAATGATCGCAATGTTGTTGTCATGTGCCACATCACGGCCAAAGGAAGCCATGTCACCGTTGTCGGTTGGATTTTCCACCAACTGCCTGGCGGTCAGACAGGTTCTTACTGTTCGGATGTCATGTTGCCAGTTGTCATCGTCCCACGACATCTGCCGATAGGTAAAGGCTGCGCCGGTGTTGATGCCGTAAGGGGTGTTGTAGCGAAGGACTCCGACTCCAACACCATGAGGGCCGACGGCTACATCATCCGCGTAGCGATCACCTGCCTGTACATCAAGTCCAAACAGGTTGTGTTCAAGTGACCAGAAGTCACTGGTTGGAGCGTATCTGAAGATCTTGGCTGATCCTGAACCATTGCCAGCAGGGTTGTCACCAGGTATGCCCACGATGATCAGATCATCATGGATGTCGAGTGACTCACCAAATCGACTGTTGGAACCGGTCAGATCATCATCCAGACGAGCTGCAACCGACCAGCTCGTATCTCGATTCTGCTCGAAGACGACAACACCTCCATGATCTTCACTACCAGCTTCAGGCCAAGGGGCGCCGACAACCGCAGTCGTGTTGTCAATGGCGACCGCTGCCCCGAAACGTGCGTTTGAATCATCCAGATCCGAAGGTGGCATCAGGTAGCTGTCAAATACGTAGGAACCATCACCAATTTGTTCATAGATCGCCGCGTATCCGTCATTTCCAGGCGCGCCGATGACAAGCAGATCCCCATCTCGATCAACCGCTTCGGACCATCGGTCACCGATTGCACGGCGAGGCTCGATCCCACCGCGTGCAACAACGACTGTTTCATGTGCTGCTGTGGTAATTTCATAGAGATTGAGATATCCAGTGTTGCTGTTCTCACCTGGTTCACCGATGGCGATATGAGTTCCGGTGATATCAACCGAGTAACCAAACTGACTGGAATCTGTTCCATCAGCAAAGGTGAAGATGTGTGACCAGGAAACTCCATCATGTTCAAAGAGATAGGCACGTCCAGCATTGCTGCCTTCCAGAGAGCATGATGGTGCACCGACGATGGCATAGGAGCCATCGACATCCACAGCTTGCCCGAATCCGGAACCAGCTGTGAGGTCCGTCACAGGAACAAGGGCACCAAGATCCACTGCGTTCACATAGGCCAGTGAGGTCTCATTCCAGGTCAAGGCCCAGGCTGTACCTGAATTCGTGGTGGCGCCATCCGCTCCCGGCTCTCCGATCAGGAACCAGTCTCCACTCATGGCGACGGCATCGCCAAGATCGTCCCCAGCATCCCCATCAGTATTGAAATACAGCGGTGCCCAATCAGATCCCTGTCCAGAAGGAATCACACCTTCCAGATCCGCATGGGCCTCTGGCAGCAAGCAGATCATTCCAACAATTAGTACAAGAGCAGTTCGCATGAAACTCATGAGTTACACCTCTCCCCGAAAGATTTGGATCTATCCATTATCCAATCCTTGGGATTCAACTCAAGAACGAACAGTCTGAATCGGGTTTGAGAGACTTCCCGAGCCGATGAGGAACCCCTTATCTTGGATTTTTGGCCTATCAAGGCTGATTTCCCTTCGGGAATCTTCGATCTTGATCACGCAAAAGCAGTCCTGCTGACCTACCATTTCATCCCTGGTGATGACCCCTCCCTCATGGGTTCAAATCAAGCTTGGAGACAGCGGTGACCTCTCAGAGGACCAGTTCAGAACCAAATCAGAGAGTTGATGCCGGAACTCGTCGCAACCCACTCCAGTGGCTGCTTGACCTCTTCAGTAATGTGAAGTTCGGGATCTTCCTCCTGCTCCTGCTGTTCGTCTATTCAGGAATTGGCTCAGCAGGCCTGCCTCTCCAGTTCGCAATCTGGGAACCAGGTGCCTGGACCGCGGTACGCACCTGGCGCATCTTTGAAATGACGGAGTATGAATGGTTCAACTGGTGGCCCTTCATCGTTCTCAATGCACTGACCTGTCTCGCCATCATCGTGACGACGCTCAGGAAGATCCCGTTCTCAGTACTCAATCTTGGAGTCTGGATGGTCCATACCGGGCTGATCATCATGGCACTTGGCTGTGTCTTCTACTTCGCCACCAAGATTGAAGGAGATGTTCCACTCGCTCGAGGTCGTGTGTTGATTCAGGCACCGGGCATTGAACCGATTTCAATGCGAACCCGTCCCGGAAGTTCGATCGAGGTCACGACACCATCAGGTCCATATCGATTTCAGATCATCGGAACCGATCCCAATTGGGAACTGCTGAGCGGTGAGGATGTTGGCAAGAAGGCCTATGCGGTCAAATTGATGATCCAGACTCCTCGTGAACAGTTCATACGCCAGGTCCTCGCCGGCTATCCGGAATACACCGAGGACATGGTTCAGAGCAATGATCCACAACAACCATGGGCCCGCTCCATCAAGCAGAATGGAACAGCGCTTGTAGATGAGACGCTTGAGGTCACCTTGCAGCCCGAAATCCAGAACCGGTTCTGGGTCATGAATTCCGCCGCGATCTATGTACGCGAAGTGATGCCCGGTCCTAATGGACGGACGGTTCCATTGACACGATGGATCGAACGTCCGATTGAAGGCCTGCCGCGTTATCGGGAATACATCCAGTTCAAGGAGGATGTCTGGCTTCCGGAGGGGAATGATGCGGTTGATACGGGATCCCTGCTCCTGGAGATCCCATCAGTTGATGAGAAGGATCCGATCCGCAGTATGGATCTGCAAGTCACTTCCTATCTTCCGTATGCCGGACTGGAGTCCCGTGACACCCCTGGCGGCACGGTTCTGAATCCCGTGGCGAATCTTTCTCTTGATACTTCCAATGGTCGAAGTGTGAAACATCGGATGTTCGCCTTTGATGAGAATCCCACGAGTCCGGATCCGACACTCATGCGTTTCATCTGGGTCGGTGAAGAAGACGAGATGGATGCCTTGTTGAATCCGGAAGGACCTCGGCTTCAGTTTGGCGTTCCTGCTGCTGATGTGATGGTGGAAGTCCCGATCACGGGTTATGTGGAACTTGATCCCGACACGCCATGGACGGCGATTGAAGGAACCGATTATTCGTTCAGGGTTCGACGCGTTGACAACGACATCCAGATCCGTGGCCGGTCGCTGGACATGGCGCGTGTCGAACTTCGCAACAGTAATCGTTCCTGGCTTCGCTGGGCCTTCGACAACCCGTCTATGAATGGAGACTTCGAGCTTGATGGCCCGACCGATCATCAGGTCGCCGCGGATCGAGTCGTCGATGAGTCCATCAACACGACGTATCTGGCGCCGGTGGGACCTCCAGCTCCCGTGACATTGGTAGCCGGGCCTGGTGAATCACAGCTTCGCCTGGTTTCAACCCTGTCTCCCGGTCCTCCTCAGGTCAGTGACGTGACTGTGGGTGAGCCTTTGGAACTGGGACCGGATGTTGCCATGACGGTGGGGACGTATGACTCACGGATGCAGATGGAGCAACGACCGCGAGTAGTCGCCACGCGTGCACGACAGCCCCGGGCTGGTGGCCAGCTTTCGATGATCAAGGTTCGCATGCCTGGTGAGGCAGGACAGTCCAGTCGATCAGCCTGGCTTTCCTATCATCATTATCCATTCGAGAATGATCTCGATCTGCTTCATCGATTCCGTTATCAACCGACGCTCATGACCCTCCCTGACGGGCGCATGATCGAATTGCTCTATTCCAGAAGGTCGGCACCGCTTCCATCCAACGTCGAGCTGACAGGATTCGATGTTCAATCCCATGTGGGTGGATTCACTGGCGAAGTGTCGAGTGTCCTGAACTGGATCAGCAACATCCGATTCGAGGATGAATCCGGAGAGCAGTTGGCTGCGGTCAGTGTCAATGACCCCAAGGAACGACATGGATACTGGTATTTCCAGGCGCAGTGGGATCCACCTGAACAAGCCACTGGCGCAGGGCAGATGGGTTCACCTGGGTTGAACTATACGATTCTCGGTGTGGGTAATCGCAATGGAGTCTGGACCATGCTCTTCGGGAGCGTGCTGTCGGTCATTGGCATGCTCTATGCCTTCTATGTGAAACCCATGATTCGAAGACGTCAGACCATGGCGGTGTATGAATCGATGGGAGGAGCATCCTCATGAGATCGTGCATGATCATCATCCTGGTACTGCTTACTTCACTGTTTGCTCAGGCTCAGACGGAATCGGAAGGTCTCACCTTCGAGCAGTCCGTCGATCTTGCTCCATTGAATGAAGTAGCAGTCTGGCAGGATGGTCGCATCAAGTCATGGGAATCCTTCTCACGTTCGATGATGCAGTACGTTTCCGGATCCCGGAACATCGATGATCAGACGGCCGCCTTCACCTATCTAGATCTGGCGCTTCGACCTGAAGCCTATGAAGGCCGCGACATCGTCTTCGTCAAGAAGAAGCCCATGCGGGCTGCGATCATCACCGCGATCATCGAAGGAATGGACACTCGTCCGGAAGCGGCGACGGATGAACGCCTTGAGGAGTTCATGAAGACCGGCTTGATCGCCAGAGAGTTCATTCTCACCCCTGCAGTCATTCAACTGCTTGATGGCATGCAGGGTGATGTGCTTCGATTCGCGAAACCCATCGAGGCGATTCAGACCTCGGTGAGCGTTGCTCGACCAGAGGTTCTGCGTCGATCCATGACGATGGTTCCGCCTCAGGGCGAGGATGCGATGGAACGCCCATGGGAAAGTCTGGACAACTGGTCCGGCACCGCCATGAGCCATCCGGTTTCCGTTGCCTGGCTGAAACTTCAGCAGGGTTGGCGGGCTGAGGACGCCATGGCTGTGAATGCAGCGTTGATTGAACTGACCGCTGCGCTTCGTGCGACCAACCCGGAGTTCTATCCATCGGCGAGCCGGCTGCAGTGGGAGAGCTTCTATTTCCAGTGGGGTCATCTGACCTGGGTCTGGATCATCTATCTCTTCAGCATCGCCTTGCTGCTGATGTGGCTGGTGTATCACTGGCGAGGAGCCTTCTGGGCCGGCATGTTCATCTTCATGCTCGGCTTCGCCGGACAGACGGCAGCGGTCATGTTGAGGTGGTATGTAGCGGATCGCTGGCCCAACACGAACATGTTCGAGGCCATCACGACCTCAGCCTGGTTCGCAGCCTGTTTTGCGCTCATCATGGAGTTCTTCCTTCGAAGAACGAAGATGGCCGGTGTCTTTGCACTCACCAGTGCCGTCTGCTCGATGGTCGCGATGATGGCCACGCGGCTGTATCCACTTGAGCTGTCCGCAGGTATTTCCAACAAGATGCCGGTGTTGCATGACATCTGGCTGTACATCCATACCAATGTCATCATCTTCTCGTACGCGCTGATCTTCCTGGCGGCGATCTCGGCCGCCATGTACATGGTGTGGCGTGCATTCGTGTCACGCGGTGAACGTGATGGAATCGACGCCTGGGCTCGTGCCGGTGGCGCCGGCTTCCTTCTTGTTCCACGAGCCGGTGGCAAGACGGGCATCGCCGCTACGAAGACGACGTTCGGTCATGTACTGGACGGCACCACCATGATTCTGGTGGAGCTTTCCTTCATCCTGCTCTGGGCGGGTCTGGTGATGGGCGCCATCTGGGCGGATCATTCCTGGGGTCGACCATGGGGCTGGGATCCCAAGGAAGTCTTCGCGTTGAACACGTTCATCATCTACGCGATGCTGATCCATGTCCGGTTGAAGTCCAAGGACAAGGGCATGTGGACGGCGGTCCTGTCGATCATCGGTTGTGCGGTGATGTTGTTCAACTGGATCATCATCAACTTCACGATCTCCGGGCTGCATTCCTACGCTTGATGCTTTGGTTTCACGAGGTGATCCGTTAACCTCGTGTCATGAATCAACAACGTAAGGCAGAGACTCGTGCCATCATCGAAGCATGTGGTGCACTCATCGAGGATGACCATCTGGTCTACGCCTCGGGTGACCATGGCAATGGATGGATCGCCAAGGACATCATCAATCTCGATCCTCGTCTTCCACAACGACTAAGTGAACTGCTTGCTGAAGCAGCTGGGCATCTTTCCTTCGATGTGGTGTGCGGGCCCGCGGTCGGAGGACTCATCTGCGCCCAGTTCACCGCACTGGCTCGATCCTGCAACTGCGTCTATGCGGAACGAGTCATGGTCGAGGGTGAAGAGCAGTTCGAGCTTCGTCGAGGACAGGATGAGTTCGTCAAGGGGCGACGCGTGCTGGTCGTGGATGACGTGGTCAATACGGGTTATTCCATGAAGCTCGCCATGCAGAGCGTCCGGGCTTGCGGTGGCGAAGTGGTGGGGGCCGCGACCTGGATCAACCGGGGCAACATCGCCGCTGCCGAGCTTGGAGTGGATGAATTCATCTTTCTTGATGAGGTGTCCCTGCCATCCTGGCCGGCCGAGACCTGCGAACTCTGTGCCCGCGGTGTTCCGATCAATACTCGATACGCCCATGGTGCCGAGTTTCTCAGCGCGACCAGTTCCTGAACCGTAAAAAAGCCCGACGGAGTCTCTTAGGACTCCGCCGGGCTGCGAGGAGAGGGGAGATGGGTTGTCTGTTGCTTCAGCAGCCTCGCAATGCTGCTGAGATCAAACCCCTCTGCACCCGGGACCGCAGTCTGCTGCGATGAGACGTCCTCTGGGTGCCGCACTGGTTCAACGCCCTGATGCCCACCTCCATTGCGTTGGGCCTTGGTTTTTTCACTATTTGTCCCCAAGAGGTCCAAATGGACTTGTTGAACGTGCATTTGACCCTCATGCACCACCAGTGGCCAGATCTAGTAAATCGTTGTCAAACAACGGCTTAAATTTATTAACCCCTGGCAGATTCCAAATTGGAATCCTCCAGGGGCACTTGATTGCCCACACCGGATTCCAGTCCAGACACACCCATGGTCGAGGTGGAGATAATCAATGTCCATGCTTGATCGGGTCTTTCTGGGTTCTGGTGGTCCGCTTCTCCCTGCACTTGCCGGCTGGGTCATTGATCAACATGTAGAAGGTTCGTCGGCTGATTGCAGTACCCATGTCGTGGTCTTGCCAACAGGGCGTGCTCGCCGGCGACTGGAACAGCTTCTGCTTGAAGCTGCATCTGAGCGACAGGTTCGATTGATTCCACCTGAATTGACGACACCATCAGGTCTCATGAGCCACTTTCTGGTGCCTGATCTCGCCTCGGCTGATGCCTTGACCAGCCAGCTGGCCTGGCTGCAGGAGATCAAGAACGCCAGTCAGGATCATTTGAAATCCATCACAGGACATTCCAATCCACTGACGGATCGGGAGTCTGCAGCACTGGCAGTTCGTCTCCAGAAACTGATGCATGAATTGGGTGCAGGTGGCTATACGCCGGCTGAAGCGATGAAGCAGAGTCTCAAGGCGGGCCTGCCGCTGGAAGAACAGCGATGGTTGGCGTTGGAATCCCTCTGGTCGGCTACGAATGAATCCCTCAGGAAGATCGAGCGAATTGATCCCAATGCAGCACGCCGAGAGGCGTTGGATGCAAATCGTGTTTTCACCGGAGTTGCCACAAAGATCAGCATCGTCTCAGCTGATCCAAGTCTGCTTCTGGCGAGGCTCCTCTCCGCTCTTGATGATCAGGGAATCCAGATCAATACGATCATTCACGGTGAAAAAGAATCACTCGAGGGACTGTTTGACCAGTTCGGTGGTGTCGACATCGATGCCTGGGAAGAACGTGCTATTGACCTTGCAGATCATCCGGTAGTGACCTGTGATCGAGTTGATGATCAGATCGCAGTCGTCCTCGAACATCTGGCTGATCGAACTGAATCAGATGGTGAAGTTGAGGGTGGTACAACGACGGTCGTGGTTCCTGATGAAGAACTTCTTCCATTGATGGAGCGACATCTCCACCGTCAAGGTGTTCCGGTATCACCAACCACAACCCGATCGCTGGCCGATGGGCGAATCGGGAGACTGCTCATCATCCTCACGAATCTTCTTGAGGATGGAAGAGCTCGGCATCATGGCGATCTGCTTCGCCATCCAGATGTCGAACAATGGATGATCCAGCAGGGCATCCAGCATCCTGTAGCTCGGTGGGACCGACTTTGGAACAGACATCTTCCTCGCCGATTGGATGATCTATCCGAGGGTTCGCGTGCCCAACATCAATTCCAGGAACTCCTCAGTCCTCTTGCGGAGTTGATCTCTCCACTTCAGGAGGACGATCGCTCAGCCTGTGGGTGGGCCCGGTCCATCATGGAGATCGTGGGGACCCTGGTGGCATCATCAGATGTTCCACTGGGTTCACAGGACAGCAGGGCACTGCGAATCATTCGTGATTGCCTGGAAGCACAGCTTGATCTGTACGGCGCCCCGACTCCTGATGTCACCGCTTCGGATCTGATGCACCTGCTTGTCGAACAACTTCGATCAGGAAAGACTTCACGTCCTGACACCGATGCGATTGGTCTTATTGGCTGGCTTGAGGCACATCTTGATGACACGCCGGATCTGGTGATCACAGGATTGAATGAAAATACGATTCCAGCCGGATCATCGACTGATCCATGGCTTCCCGAGGCCGTCAGAGAACTTCTGAGTCTGTCGTCCCAACGTCGACGAACATCACGTGATGCATGGCTGCTTTCCGCCATTCTGCAGAGTGGGAGAACCGTAAAACTGGTTACCGCTCGCCGCGCCTCCGCAGGTGATCCCTTGATACCAAGCCGTCTGCTCCTGCGTTCATCCGGCCGGGCCCTGGCTGAGCAGGTTCTCAAGCTGAGTGGTGAAGAGAAGGATGCACGAGAACCGGAATTGAGCAAATGGCGTCCGCTGGCTGAATCGGATTCCGGATTCCATGAAGAACCAATGCCTGCCGGGGATCCGATCATTCGGCATATTTCAGTTACGGCATTCAAGCGGTATCTGAGTGATCCCTACAACTTCATGCTTGAGCGTGATGAGCGAACCAGAATCTCAGCGGTTGAAACACTGGATTCACTTGATCATGCAGGATTCGGATCACTCGTTCATGATGTTCTGGAGCAGTGGGGGCGTGAAGAACATGATCGGAATCAGCCAACGACCGATGTCGAGCTCATCGAGAAACAACTGATCGAAGCGTTGCGGATCCACGCACTTAATCGCTTCGGCACAAAGCCGATTGCTCCAGTCCGACTTCAACTGGCCATTGCTGAGCAGCGTCTTCGATCCTTTGCGCCTCATCAGGCTGCACATGCTGCTGCGGGCTGGAGAATTCATCTTGTAGAAGCGAGCTTTGGACCCCGGGGATATCCCGAACCACTGTTTCCCGGTCAAGTTGGACTTTTGCTTCGTGGAAAGATCGATCGTGTTGATCAACATGATGACCACGGATTCATGGCGGTCGACTACAAGACCGGCGCATCGGTCGACTCGCCCGAGAAGGCTCACCGATCCAAATCGAACTGGAAGGATCTTCAACTGCCTCTCTATCGATTTCTTCTTGAAAGCATCGACCTGCATGTGTCTCCTGCTGGACTTGGTTACATCCTGCTTCCTCCCGATGCGTTGCATACCGGCTTCCATCTTGCTTCATGGCAGGAGAAGGACATGGCTGAGGCCATGGAGCAGGCTCGAGAAATCGTCGAAGTCATCACCAGCGGCCGACTGATATCTCTTGTCGCAGGAGATCCGGCATGAGCCATGATTGCACACTCATCACGGCCAATGCCGGTTGCGGCAAGACCTGGACGTTGGCGAACCGCTGCATTGGTTGGATGGTGGCCCAGCGCAGGGCCACCGGCCACGCCCAGCCTTCTGGACTTGTGGCGGCGACGTTCACACGAAAGGCCGCCGGTGAGATTCTTCACCGTTTGCTGGCTCATCTTTCGCAGGCATCACTTGATCCATCCTCGATCGATCTGTTCAAGGAGGGATTTGGTCTCGATCCAGTGCCCACTCAGGACGAACTTCTGGGTGTTCTCGAGGATGTCGTCGCAGCACTGCATCGGCTTCAGTTCGGCACACTTGATGGTTTCTATCATCGGATCGCCGCAACCTTCGCGGGTGAGATCAACATGCCTTCCGGCTGGACCATCGGTGATGAGCCGACGCTTGCAGCCATCCAGATCCAGTCATTCGATGAACTGCTGAGTCAGTGTGATGATGAGATGATCGAGACGCTTGTTCTGCAGGCTGAACGAGACATCATCAAATCCCAGGTACACGAAAATATACTTCCGACCATTTTCGGGAAAGCGCATGGCGGGGGTCTTCTTTCACTCTGGCGCCAGACACTCCTTGATTGTGGAGACGATCGAGCCTGGAGATTCCTTCTTGAACTACCAGCGGATTCAATCTCTCCGGGCGCTTCAAGACTTGCAGATGATCGGATTCTTGATGCATGTCATTCAATCACGCGGGCTCCACTTCCACTGACCAAGAAGGAAGTCGAAGATAAACGCTGGGATACCGCTCGTCAGAAGCTTCTTGATGCCGTGAGTAACCGGCAATGGCAAGCAGTACTTGATTCATCATTGGTTGCCTCAATTGCCTTCGACAATACCTATTACGGACATCTGGCTCCTGAGGAATTGGCGAATGCCATTGAGCCAATACTTGGCCACGCCAGAGCCTGTCTTGTCGATCGGTTGAAGGCAAGAATGACCTCATGGATCATTCTTCTGACTGGGCTCGACAAGACCACGGATCGCTGTCAGCGTGAACGGGGGGTCTACAGTTTTCAGGATGTCGCCTACTACCTGGCGCGTGCGAATGTTCTGAACACGATTGATCGGGATGTTCTTCAATTCAGATTGGATTCGGAAATCCGCGATCTGGCGTTGGATGAGTTCCAGGACACCTCCGAATCACAGTTCACGGTGATCAAACCGGTCATCGAAGAGTTGTTTTCCGGCCAGGGCTCCCACGATCTTCCACGCAGATTCCTTGTCGTGGCTGATCCAAAGCAATCCATCTATGGATGGAGAGGGGGCACGCCCTCGTTGCTTGGCAAGCTTGAGCACATGGGCGATGAACGCCTGAATCATGGAACATTGGCGAAGAGTTATCGTTCCGGACCTGAAGTAATCGACTTCGTGAACATGGTCTTTGATGATTTGAAGGGAAATGAAGCGCTGGTGAGTGAGGCACATCCTCATGTGCCCATTGAAACCTATGAAGCGTGCGGGCTTGAAGCTCCATCCGACGAACAGACTCCGGTCATGCGAGCGATCGGGAACTGGAAGTTTCAGGAACATCTGACTGCCCGGACGGATCTCAAAGGCGGCATTCTTGCCTGGCGATTCGATCCGAGAGCTCGACTTGATCCTGATGAGAAGTTGAACAAGGAAGCCGTCATCGGATCAATGGCTGATGAGATCGTCCGCGTCGTGAAGGATCGCATGACGCGTTCCAGCACGATTGGAATTCTGCTTACGACCAATGATCAGGTAGCCGAAGTCGTTGCCGCACTTCGTGAAGCGGGTATCGAGGCCAGTCAGGAGGGTGGTGGTGCGCTGGCTTCCTATCTGGTGATCCAGACCATTCTTGATCTACTCAGGTTGGCGGAACATCCGGATCACCGCGAGTCGGCCTACTTAGTTTCTCATTCACCATTGGGTGAACTGGTGGGCCTGCCTCCACTTGAGACGATTGATCCTGATCACCGCAGCGATGTTCTGGGACAGGTATCTCGAACTGTTCGACGTCGAATCATTGATGAAGGGCTGGAAGGCTTTCTGATATCACTGTCTGACGATCTGCTTCCTCACACGGATGCTGAAGACAGACAGGCGATTCGTCATTGTGTTGATCAGGCTGCAGTCTGGAATCCATCGGATGTCTCGCGGCTGGAGGATTTCATTCGGCATATCGAGAGCATCTCAGCCGGTGAGCCTTCGGGTTCACCGATTCGAGTGATGACGATGCACTCGGCCAAGGGTCTGGAATTCGAGGAAGTCATTCTTCCACTTCTTGATGAGTTGATGGTGAAGCAGTCATCCGGCAATGGCTGCATGGGCTGGTCTCGATCAACACTCGATCCTCCTTCATTCGTCGTCCCGGAGCTTTCAAAGGATCTTCGTCCACATGTTCCATTGATCGAAATCGCGGCTCAGCGTCAGTGGGAGTTGAATCTGGGAGACCGCCTGTCACTCCTGTATGTATCACTGACACGTGCCTGTCGTGTCTTGAATCTGGTCTTTGCTGGAAGTACCAAGCCCGCCAATGACAAGTTGACGGCTGGAAACATCATTCGTGCTGCCATCCCTGAACTCGATGCTGCCGTCATGAATGGAGAAGAGGATGAGCGAGGGCGGATCTGGATATCCGCAGACAGTGACTGGAACGATGAAGTTCTTGATGAATCAGGATCTGACCCCGTGCCGATTGGCACCCGTCCGATACGAGTCAGTCTGCCGAAGGCTGAACCTGCTGGCGCTGTTGCGCCTTCATCTTCAACCGAGCAGCAGCTCCGTGACCAGTTCAGTATCTGGGATACCCGTGCCCGCCGTCGTGGTGTTCTGATTCACGAGTTCTTCCGAGAAATCGAATGGCTTGAAGATGGACGACCAGGCAAGGAGCATCTGGAGCGGGCACTCATTCATGCCTCGATGGGAACAAGCCAGCGACCGGGAAAGGCTGAGTGGGAAGAAGCCGTTGGTGTATTTGAATCGGCCATGGACGATCCAGCCATTGCCCGGCGTCTTACTCGAGCTGCCTATGAGGATCGAGGCTGTGATCGGCTCGAGGTTCTCAACGAATGGCCCATTCTCGACCATGTTGATGGTCAGCTGGTCCGAGGCCGGATCGATCGCATGGTGATCGGATGGCGGGGAAGTGAGATAGCCTTCATCGAGATCGTTGATTTCAAGTCCGGGCGTCTCGAGGATGATGCCGCCGCTGCCGAGTCTGTCGAGCATTATCGATCCCAGATCGAGTTCTATGTCGCATCGGTTCTGGCCCACTATGGCTCTGATGTCGATCCAGCGACGGTCAGCGGGAGACTCCTGTTCATTGAAGCCGGTCGCGACCTACCATGCACACCGTGTCCAGACGCCCCCTTGTCATCCTGACGGAATACCTCGATCGAGAGGCGATTACCTGGCTCTCCGAGCGAGTCGAGCTTGTGGAGTGCAAGGTGGACGATCCTCGCTTTCCAGATCTTCTGGCTCGCGCATCGGGCCTGGTGATCCGCACCTATACGATCATTACCCGCGACTTCCTTGATCAGGCACCTGAGTTGAAGGTCGTGGGTCGAGCCGGTGTTGGACTGGACAATGTTGATCTGGATGCGTGCAGAGAACGCGGCGTCGAGATCGTCAATACGCCGGATGCCAACAGACAGGCGGTTGTTGAATATGTCACGGCGTTCATCACCGATTCCCTGCGACCTCGTGTTCCACTGGAACACGCTGTGAATGCCGAGCAATGGGGTGAACTTCGCAAGGCAGCCATTGTCGATCGTCAGATGAACGAGATGACGCTTGGAATTCTCGGTCTCGGCAAGATCGGATCACGTATTGCTGAAGTTGGTCGGGCGATCGGATTCGATATCATCTACAACGATCTGGAAGATCGCACTGATCAAGCGAAATCTGTTGATCTTGAAACGCTGTTTACATCAAGTGATGTACTGACTGTCCATGTCGATGGTCGTCCAGAAAATCATGGGTTGCTGCAGCATGCTCATCTGAATCTCATGAAGCCAGACGTATTGTTTCTCAATACCTCAAGAGGCTTCGTGGTGGATCAGTCTGCTTTGGCGGAATTCCTGAACGAACATCCAGAGGCCAGAGCCATTCTGGATGTTCATGAAACCGAGCCGATTCCGGAACAGAATCCCTTGCTTGGCTGTGCCAATGCAAGTCTTTATCCACACCTTGCGTCACGTACCTTGAAGGCTCAGGCGAATATGAGCTGGGTTGTACGCGATGTGGCCCGTGTGCTGGGCTTCTAGTGTTCGGGGGGGTATCATTCCCGCCTCAACACCTATCCAGGAGTGTCTTCATGCCCTTTGAAATCGATCATGTGTATGCCAGGCAGGTTCTCGACAGTCGCGGTAATCCCACGTTGGAGTGTGAAGTGGAACTCTCTGGTGGAGCCATGGGACGGGCCATTGTTCCCTCTGGTGCAAGTACCGGCGAACATGAAGCCGTTGAACTGCGTGATGGTGACGAAGGCCAGTGGTGTGGCAAAGGTGTCATGAATGCGGTCAGCAATGTGAACGAGCGGATTGCGCCCGAGATCATCAGCTATGACGCTCGTGAACAGGCGACTCTTGATGCGTTGATGATCGAGATGGATGGCACTTCGAACAAGGCTGAACTTGGTGCAAATGCAATGCTCGGTGTTTCACTGGCCATTGCCAAGGCAGCGGCGGATCAGAGCGGACTTCCTCTCTATCGTTATCTTGGTGGTCCTGATGCAAGAGTGATGCCGGCGCCGATGATGAATATCCTCAACGGTGGAAAGCACGCCGACAATACAGTGGACTTTCAGGAGTTCATGATCCAGCCAGTCGGTTTCGAGGACTTTGAATCAGCGCTTCGTGCGGGAGTCGAGATCTATCACGGACTCAAGGGCGTACTCAAGAAACGAGGTCTTTCAACAGCGGTCGGCGATGAGGGTGGATTCGCCCCCAATCTCCGATCCAATGAAGAGGCGTTGGAGGTCATTGCAGAAGCCGTGGACGCTTCTCCCTATGACCTGGGTGATGAAATCGTCATCTGCCTTGATCCTGCGACCAGTGAGATGGTTGCCGAAGCCAATCGCCAGGGGAAGGAAGGATATTGTTTCTTTTCCAGTGATCCTGACCGATGCGCCACAAGTGAAGAGATGATTGATCTCTGGGAAGACTGGTGTTCGCGTTATCCGATTCAATCAATCGAGGATGGCCTTGCCGAGAATGACTGGGATGGATGGGTTCAACTCAACCAGCGACTGGGAGATCAGATTCAACTCGTTGGCGATGATCTTCTGGTCACCAATGTCGATTTCCTCAACAAGGGGATCGAGCTCGACGCAGCCAATGCGATTCTGGTGAAGGTCAATCAGATCGGCACATTGACCGAGACATTGGAGACGGTTCGTACTGCGCAGCGTGCAGGATGGAATGCTGTTATTTCTCACCGTTCAGGTGAAACAGAAGATGCGACGATTGCCGATCTGTCCGTTGCCACCAATGCAGGTCAGATCAAGACGGGTGCACCTTGTCGCAGTGATCGCAACGCGAAATACAACCAGTTGCTTCGGATCTCCGAGTTGCTTGGTGACGAAGCCTGTTACGGCTGATTCACCTGGTCACGATGTCATGTGCTTCGAGGAACTGCCGTATTTCGGCTCGTTCTCTGCGCATCTCATCATCATCATCCAGCCAGTTGTGCGTTCCCCGGAGGGTGACAAGTCTGCTGTCCGGTGCCAGTTGATCCAGCATTGATGCGTGCTGAGGCGGAATGATCTGATCTCGATCACGTGTCAGGATCAGAATCGGCATGTCCACCTCCTGTACGGCAAGATCGGTTCGGAAGGGGCTGCGGACCATGAATGGCGGCACTCCGAATTTCCATGCCATCGTGTCCAGTCTCGCCGGTGGAACGATCATGGCCATGGCGTTTGGAGGATGAGTTCTGGCTACTTGCGAGAGAACGCCCGTTCCGATCGATCGCCCCAGATATCCAACGCGAGTTTCATCGATATCCGTTCGCTTGAGTATCTGTTCAACAAGTTGGACTGTGTCGGCAACGATTGCCCTTTGTGAAGGTGATCCACTGGATCGCCCATATCCACGATATTCAATCAGCGCGACAGCTGTTCCTGATTCAGCCAACCATTGCAGGTCGAGGTTGTCGTCAATCACCTCACCATTACCGTGTGCAAAGAACACGATTGGAGCAGGCTGATCTGGTTCAAGGCCTTCTGCAGGCATGAGCCATGCTTCGACACGATTTCCATCGGCTGTATCAAGCCAGATGGACTCGATCCCGGGTGGCGTGGATTTCATGATTCGATAGTCTTCGATCATTCCGCGGGGAAACATGATGCGATGCTGAAGTGACCACACGGCGGCTATCCACAGCAGCCAGACAATGATGATGAGCAGCAGCATTCGAAGAAGTCTAGCAATCCAGTTGTGCTTCTTGGTTTGAGTCGTCATCAATCAGGCCATCCTGATTCTGGGATCAAACCAGCTGTAGAGCAGATCAACTGCAAGATTGAAGAGAACCAGCAGGCCGCTGTATACGAGTACGACACCCATGATCAAGGTGATGTCCTTCCCAAGGACAGCTTCAACAAAGTGATTGCCGACACCAGGCACGGCAAAGACACGTTCGACGACGAATGAACCAGTCATGGCGGCGGCTGTTGCAGGCCCCAGATAGGACAGGACGGGCAAAAATGCATTGCGAAGTGCATGACGAAGCAGAATCGTGTGCTCGGGTATCCCGAGAGATCTCAAGGTTCGAACATGATCAGAAGCAAGCTGTTCCATGACTCCAACCCGTATCAGTCGACTGATATAGGCCGCGAATGGAAGAGACAGGGCCAGTGATGGAAGAATGAGGTGTTTCAATTGTCCCCACCCGCTTACCGGGAACCAGTCGAGCCAGAGCCCGCCTGCGACAAGCATGGCGGTGCCCGTAACGAATGCCGGGAGACTGATACCGGCCAGCGCAACAAGGAGGCTGCAGAAGTCGAAGAATGATCCAGGCTTTGCTGCAGCAAGTACGCCGGTGAAGATTCCGATGAAGCAGGCGAGCATGATGGCTGACAGCCCGAGTGTCATCGAAATGGGCAGTTGTTCAAGAAGAATCTCATTGACCGTCCAGTTCTCATGCCGAAGGCTCGGGCCCAGATCAAACACGGGCCCCTGTTGATCACCGATGACCCAGGAGACGCCGCTGGCCTTTCCGAGATAGTCCCAATAGAAATACCAGGGGTCGTCAAGGTTGTATTGCTTGTTCATCGCCTCGATGACTTCATCAGGAGGCCTTCGTCCATCAGACTTCTCAAGAGGACTTCCAGGTATCAGCCAGACGAGCGAGAAAGTAACGGTATAGACCGCGAGCAGGATCAGTGGAAGCTGTAGAAGTCGTCGCAGGAGCAGGCGTTTCATGGCTGAGCTCCGGGATCACGCAGATTCCAGAAGTAGTGGGTGAGGCGAGGGTGGTGAGTGACACCGGTCAGGCTTCCAGGGTCGTACATGGTGACGTCGATGGCCTGACAGATCGGAAGCATTGGAAGATCCTGCTGGAAGAGTCTCGCCTCGAGTGCAGCCAGATCACGCAGACGCTTGTCAGGATCTGCTTCCAAGGTTGCAGCCAGCAGTACGTCATCAACTTCCTGATTCTTGAACCCTCTCACATTGTTCCCATCCTTTGAATGGAAGAGATCGAGAAAGGTCGTCGGGTCTCCATAATCGCCATACCAGCGTGCGCCGCCAATCATGTAGTTGCCCTGCCGAAGATCATCCTTGTAGAACTTGATTTCCTGTCCGATGAGGATGACTGGAATGCCAAGTTCCCGTTCCCATTGATCCCGGAGCTCGACGGAGATCCGTCCGAATCTGGGAGAGCTTGTTGAATACAGCAGTTCAACATCGGGGAATGGTTCACCGGCTTCATTTTCCAGACGTCCATCTCCATCGCGATCGACCCAGCCCGCGGATGCAAGTTCAGCACGAGCCTGTTCCGGGTCATACCCCAGACCGACAGGAGAGACATATCCGGGTATAGAGTTCGGAGGTACGAACGTAGAGGCAATTGGCTCCTTCATGCGTGTCACGCCTTCGACGATATTCTGCTTGTTGGACGCCAGTGCGAAGGCACGACGCACACGAGCATCCGCAAATGGATTTGGTCGTCCATCTGAGAGCAGGGGACGACAGTTGAAGGAGAAGTAGTCGGTTCCGAATCCAGGGATGGCGTGTATGTCCGCCCGTTCTCCATCCGACTTCTGTTTCAACAGATCAATTCTGCATTCCGCGCTTACGCCAGGCAGCCAGTCCACTTCACCCTTGAGAAATGCCAGAACTGCTGTATTTGGATCTGCAATTGAACGAATCTCGATCGAGTCGAAGCCAGCAAGATCCGGGTTGTGAAACTTGGGTGATCGCGAGAGCCGCAGATCACGCTTGTATCGCCACTCATCAAGCTGGTACGGCCCATTGCCGACCAGCTTTCCTGCCCGAGCCCAACCATGTGATTGAATGGCGCGACCGGTGACCGGTGAAATCTCGATTCGTTCCTGATCGATCAGAGGAGGCTGCTCAACCGTATGCCACCCGGATTGCAGTATCGCTTGATTGGTTTCTTCATCAACCACCCAACCTTCCACGACCGGGCGATAGACCGGACTTGAGGGACCGAATGCCAGCAGATCTGGAAAGTAGGGGACTGGTGTTTCAAGTTCGATGGTCAGTTCATGATCATTGTTGACGACCACACCTACATCTCGAGTGTAGACCTGTTCCGCCTGTTTCCACATCCATTCGGCTTCCGCCTGCCTTGACGCGGAATCCTGCAGAGACAGAAACAGAGCTTCATGCGCTGGCGAAAGAAGGAGTTGCTTCCTGATGTGATCCGGGTCATCCGTCTTGAGAGCGTCCAGGAGTAACAGACGCTCATTCTGAAGTTCGATCGCTGGATTCCAGGCCACGGCTTCAGGGAGATCATCAGCTGATCCGAGTACCTTGAATCGCTCAAGCATGTTCGCCGTGCTCTTGCCAACATTCTTCTTGTCTTCCCAGGGGTTGGCCGTGAACCCATCGAGTTGTGCAGTCCGCCATGTCCAGAAGTCCGTTGAACCTCTGATCTTCCAGAAGAGCTTGGTGTAATCCGCGGCGGTATCGGGCAGCAGAAGCCGCATCCAGGACCACGCGAAATCATGAGCTGTCACTGGTGCGCCATTGCTCCAACGAGCATCCGGTCTGAGTTTGAATTTCAGAACACGTCCACCATCTTCTGCTGTCCAGCTGGAAGCAGCAGCTGGTTCAAGTGTGAAATCCTCGATGTTCCATCGCAGCAGCCCTTCGTACAGGGCATAGGCCATGCGGAGATCGACTAGATAAGCCATTCGTTGTGGATCAAGCGTGAAGACTTCATTCTCGTTGGCTACCACCAGATCCGCACGGGGTCGTGAATCTCCGAAGGACATCACGAAACCGATCAGAAGAACAAGAAGCAGCAATGGAAGCAGCAGACGACTCACGACAGGCAAAGTGTAGCTCTGCGATGATCGTGGGTGTCGGATCCCTTGATTTCAATGAAAGACAGCTGCCTGACAGCTGTTCCTACTTGTAGGGAGCTGCGGTCAGAATCGACTTCCATCGATCCTGACTTCGCTCAAGAGCAGAGAGATCGCCTTTGCTCCATGAGACTCCACCATCAGTCGTATCCGGAGAAGTCTGGCTTGATCGAATATTGGAATCGATCAACTTCAACGTATTTTCCATTGAATTGATCAACATCGGAACGCTTCTGGACAACTCTGGATCGGCACGGAGCTTGTCATTGTTGACGATGATCACTTTGTAGACACGGCCCATGAGCGGGGCGGATTGAAGTCCAATGGCTCGTTGTTGTTGCTGAAGGTTCGGATCGATGTATTGATTCCGAATCAGGATCAGTGAAGGTTGAAGGGCCTTCACCATCATTGATGCAGCCTTTCCTTCCTCCAGAGATTTGATCTGTTCATCAAGTACTTCCATCTCGAACTGGATTGCCGTGGCACGAAGTTCCTCACCACCGAGATTCTTTGGACGACCATTGAGAACAGCCTGATTCAGTGTTTCCATGGCTCGTTGCAGCACAAGTGGATTGGTTTCAACCTGAGCGCTTCCTGCGAGTGTCCGTAGAATTCCCCTGAGCTTGTCAAATCGGATTGTTTCGTCATTGATGAAGCGACTCACACCAATGACGGACCAGAGCCGTATTTCAGGACGTGACTCATCATCAATGTGGATATGCTCCTCCAGGAGCGACAGGGCACTTGGCGTCGAGAGTGCCGTAGCGACTTGAATGGCATTGACCGCGTGATATCGACTGTCACCATTGATGATTTCACGTAGCTTCGGAATGAGCGCTTTGCCGTAGGTTGTCCGGAACATCAGGCTTGCCGGTCTGCCTGAGATGACCCGTAGTGGTCGAGTCAGTTTGTTTCTCGCTTCACGGACAGTTTCAGAATCCTTGTTTCCAAGTTGCTCAACCCAGTAGGTCGCGTATTCATTGATCTGGGCAATCTGTGAATCATTCAATGAAGTGGCAGTGCTGAGCCGTTCAATGCTCTCCGGAGCAGCCATGGCCGGGCCATGCCAGACGGTGATGGTGGCAATCAGAACAAGAAGGTGTCGAAGTCGAATGGGCATTTCGTAAGCCATAATGAAGGAAGCACTTTCAAGAAATCGAAATAGCCAATCGGCTTGATTGACGATGCTGGGCGGTCCCCAGATGGGGGGTCAGGAGCGTGACGGTATCAACGCTGGCTGGCCATTGTCAACGATTTGAGGCAAGCCGCCAAGGGCCTGCGATTTCTTCCAGATCTGCCCAGTGGCAGTCCTCACGGCCCCTTCCTACCATCGAATGGGTTGGAAGGGCCCTTGTGGCCGCCTTTCCGCCCGAATTGCCTGATAGCATTGGTCTTCAACACCCCTCCAGGCCCTCTGAGAAATCCAATTCCCATGATCGGAAGCTTGTCCAGACCCCTCTTTCTCGTCCTGAGCAGCCTTGTCCTTATGCTCGGGGCTACCTCGAGCCAGCTGAGGTCTGAGGATGTCTTTCGTCCTGTTGAGGGAGGATCCCAGATCATACGTGACCGCCTGGCGACGGTCTTCGCTCGGTATGCGAACGATCTGCTTTCCAGCCAGCTGCTCAATGTTGCTGGGATGCAGGTTTCGATGGATCTCCTGATCGAATCGGCACGATTGAATCCCGCTGAACCCGCAACATGGCGGAAGATCATTCTTCTCGCACTGTCAACCGATCAGGAAGAATTGCTTGAGGAAGCGACTCATAACCTTCTTGTTCATGCTCCGAATGATCTGAAGGCACAACTGAGTCGACTTGATGCAGCCATTGATCAATTCAATACCGCGGATGAAATGATTGCAGCATTGGAGCAATTGCTTTCACCTCAGGCGATTGGTTCAATTGGACCTGAACTCGCTGCACGCATGTCTTTCCGTCTGGCCGACCTTCATCGCCGCAGAGGCGATATCCAGGAATTCAGTCGTTGGCTTGGTGAATCGATAGCACTTGATCCCACCTATTCCGACGCAGTTGGTCTTGCCACTGGATTCCTCAAGGACCGAATGCCCAACCGGGTGGCTTACACCGAGTTGCTGCTTGAGCTTCTGACGGCTGATCTGACGGACGATCAGATCATGGAAACACTCAACATGTATCTGCTGGATTCAGGTTCATACAAAGCAGCGGACCGAATGGTTCGCATGCGACTGGATCAGCTTGATGCAGCTGGAGCTGCTGCAGGCAGTGGCATCTATGCCAAGATGGCGCTGGCTCAATGGGGCAATCGAAAACCGGATGATGCGATCCAGACCATCACACGTCGCAAACAGATGTTGAACAACGTCTATGAGTCACTCTGGAAGCTTGAAAACCCATCCAGAGCTCCCATGGAACCAGCGACAGCTGAAGCACCATTGCCACCAACACTGGCGGCTATTCAGGCGATTCTGCTGCGAGATGCGGAAGATTTCATTCGTCAGGATGCCATTGAAGATCTCATTCTGTCAGTCAACTTTGAAATCGGGTTGTCAGACATGGCCTCTGAGAGCAATTCAGCTCGTGTGGACCGAGTGTTGCACAACTACTGGTTCATGTTGTGGCTTGATGTTGACGACGCCTTGATCAATACGACTTTCAAGGACATGGAGTCGCTGAAAGCGAGCCTTTCGGACAGTGCTTTGCAGCGTATTGAGGCATGGAATCTGCTCAGAGCAGGGGACCCTGCTGCTGCAGCCGAAATGTTCAAGGAAGATCAATCGGATCATGTCATGACGCAGATCGGTCTGGCCAAGTGCTATCTGCAAATGGGTCATGATCGAGATGCTGCCGAGATATTGCTGGGCATCTGGAACAACAGCAAGAACCAGATCAGCGGACTCTGGGCGCGTGATGAACTCGAGCGTCTCCTCGGCGTTGAACTGCCGATGTCAGAAGAAGCCGTTTTGATGGAGCAGGCAGTCGATCGTCTGCCAGATCTGTTTGACCGTGTTCCAAAGGATCCTCGTCTTGCCTTGACCATGAGACTCCGCCCCGTGTCGGAGTCCTATCAAGCCTATGAGCCGATCCTCATCGAGATCACGATTACCAACAACACACCGTTGCCATTGGCCATTGATCAGGATGGTCCGATCCAGAACCTGATTCTGCTTGAAGGCATGGTCGACGTTCCCTATGGGGGCGATACGACAGGACCGGGAACCATCATCGAACTGGAGGAGAAGCTCCGGTTGATGCCATTCCAGTCATTGACCAATGTGGTGGATCTTCGCCGTTACTGGATTGGCAGCTACATCGATCGATATCCACTCTATGGCGCAACCATCAATCTCACAGCCATGTTGAATTGGCGCATCGAGACAGGTCCGACGACAAGAAAACCCGCACATCTACCTGGATTGATGGGCATTGAGACCGAATTGAAGGATATCCGGGTTGATGGTCAGCGAGTCAATGAAGTCTGGGCCAGACGGGTAATCGAGAATCTCAAGGGAGAGGATATTTCTCCATCGGAGTTGACTGACGCAGTCCTTCTTACCTTTGTCATCGCAAGTAATGAAGGAAGTCTCATCGCCGAGCCACTTCCTGAGGAAGTGATCGTAAGTGCCATTGACACGATCATCGCGACCTATCCAAGGCTGGACACTGTTTCGCAAGCCTGGTTGTTATCCATGATGAAGCGCTCGCCACGCCTTGAACCTCTTTGGGAAATGGGTTTCAACAGTGTTGAGACGATGACGAAGATCATTCAGTTGATGCGGATCATGGATTCAGCCCGAGAAGCGGATAATCTCGAATCGATTCTTGATAATGCAGATGTGATCTCCGCCTTGAATTCCCCGGATCACATCGTCAACGGTCTGGCTGTCTGGATGGAACAGACTGCCCAACTTGTGCGTGACAGGCGACTCGAGCGACTCACGGGTGAAGATGGCAAGGACGACGAATGAACGTCTCCGGTAACGGTGCTCCATCCGAGGGTGAACCCCTGAAAAAACATGACAGCACGGACTCCACTTCCGTTGCTCAGGCAAGAGGCCGTCGCTGGTATTACTGGCGCCTTCTGGCCATGGTCATTGGGATTCTTCTTCTTGTCGGTGCCATTGTCATGGTGGCCCTTCAGCGTGACACGATTGCTTCTGCATTCCAGGCGATGGCACAACCTCAACCAGGACCGATTCTTCTCCTGATTGCTTCGATGCTTGCGACCATTTTCGTAACTGGAGTTCAATTCAATCTCCTGCTGTCCCGGCATCGTCTTCCCATGCTCGAAATGCAGGGTCTCATTGCAGGTTCAGCGTTGTTGAACTTCCTGCCACTCAAGGCAGGACTGCTTGGTCGTATTACCTACCATCAGGTCGTCAACGGCATCAGGCCTCTGGAGACGGTGCAGGCCATGCTGTTGGCTCGCGGTTCTGGTCTGGTCGTCATTGGTTTCACGGCACTCGCCTTGTTCCTGCGTGATCTCGCGGATGGTCCACTCTGGGCCTATGCGCTTCTACCAGCCGTCGTACCAGGCTGGTTCTTGATGGCTCGATTCACTCGAATCACTGCATTGGTCGTCATCCTCAAATACGGCGACCTTCTACTCATGGCAATTCGCTATTACTGCGCGTTCATGCTGATGGGGGAGACGATTGGATTCGATGTCTGCATGGGTCTTGCCTGCATCGGCATGCTGGCTGGAGCCATACCGTTCCTGACGGGCGGACTCGGCCTGCGGGAGTGGCTTGTGGGCTGGTTCACGACGATTCTGGTTGTCATGCCCGGCGCACTGGAGCTTGGTCTGCTCGCGGATCTCATCAACCGTGGAATCGAACTGGCTGTCCTGATTCCAGTGGGCGGCGTATCGATACTCTGGCTTCGACCCAGATTCGTTCGTTCATTGAAAGAGGCTCAGGCGAGACAACAGGCGGAACTGGCTTCAGTCAGTCAGCCTCGATCCCCAGATCCCTGACCGTGAACAACGATTCAAAGGCATATCCAGCGGCTTCGATATTTTCACGTGCACCTTCAAGTCGATCAACCGTCGCGATGATGATGTTGATCTTGGCGCCAGCCGCCTCCAGATCACGCGCAGCTTCTAGAACCTGACCACCGGTCGTGGCTACATCCTCCAGCAGAGCGAGTTGATCACCTTCCTGGAGTTCGCCCTCGAATCGCTTCGCGGTTCCATAATCCTTCTTCTGGTTTCTCACGAAGAGGCAGGGAAGTCCACTGGCCATCGAGGTGGTGGTCACGAGCGGAATGCCTCCAAGTTCGGCTCCTGCTAGTCGATTTGTTCCAGCCGGAAGCTTCTCTGCAAACATGGTTCCCAGCGACTTCAGAATGTCCGGATCGGTACTGAATCGATACTTGTCGATGTACCACGTACTGGTTCTGCCACTACGGAGCGTGAAGTTTCCATGAAGGACCGATAGTTCCCTGATGCGTTGTGCGATCTCATCACGTGTCATGCCCACATCGTAACGATCTCCATGCCGGCTGTGCGGTACTGGTACCATTCCGGGATGGCTTCTGTCTGCTTCTACTTCCAGGTCCATCAGCCCTATCGATTGCGTCGTTACTCGGTGTTCAGCACCGATCCCTTCTACTTTGACAATGACGCCAATCGTGAAATCATGGAGAAGGTGGCCAACAAGTGCTATCGGCCCACGACCAGCCTGCTGCTTGATCTGATCAGAAAGCACGAAGGCCGGTTTCGTGTCTCTTTTTCCGTTACCAAGACGGCGCTTGACCAGATGGAAGAGTGGGCACCTGATGTCATCGAAACCCTGCAGGCCTGCAGTGAAACAGGAGCCTGTGAGTTTCTGGCCGAGACCTCCCATCACTCGCTTTCAGCGCTGTTCTCACCTTCAGAGTTCAGAGCTCAGGTGGACGACCACCGAGAACGGATTCAGCGACTGTTTGGCCAGGATCCCAAGGTCTTCCGGAATACCGAGTTGATCTATTCCAACCGGATTGCCGGCATGGTGACTGAAATCGGTCGCTTCAACGGGATGTTGTGCGAGGGAGTCGATCGTCTGCTCGGAACTCGCTCTCCAAACTACGTCTATGCACCCGCCGGCGCAGGTGACTTTCTTCCCGATGCGCCAATCAAGCTTCTTCTCAAGAACTACAAGCTGAGCGATGACATTGCCTTCAGGTTCGGAAACCGGGACTGGTCGGAATGGCCGTTGAAGGCGGAGACCTTCGCCGAATGGGTCAATCAGATCAATGGTGATGGCTATCTCTGCAACCTCTTCATGGACTACGAGACCTTCGGGGAGCATCAGTGGGAGGACACCGGAATCTTCTCGTTCCTGGAAGCCCTGCCGGAGAAGATCTTCGATGTCCAACCTGGCCAGAATGATTTTCTGACGGTCAGCGAGGCGATTGAGAAGCATGCACCCGTCGGTGTCTATGACGCAGCAGACCCCATTTCCTGGGCGGATCAGGAACGCGATCTGAGTGCCTGGCTAGGAAACGCGATGCAGGAAAATGCAGCCGTCGAGTTGTTCCGGCTTGAGGGAGCCGTCAAGCATCGCCATCAGGAGGGGGATGAATACATCCTCGAGGATTGGCGAAAGCTGACGACCTCGGACCACCTGTACTACATGTGCACGAAGTTCTGGGCGGATGGAGACGTCCACAAGTACTTCTCACCCTACGACAGCCCCTATGATGCCTACATCAACTTCATGAACGTGCTCGACAACATCCGATCACGTGTCGGCGAGGATTGATGCTGAGGGACCATGGCTGAGATCGTTTCAACACAATTGAAGATTGGCATGGAAATCCATGTCGAGCTTGCCACTCGCAGCAAGATGTTCACTCGATCTGCGGGTGCCGCGTTCCCGGACCATTATGACGCTGATCCCAACACGCTTTGTGATCCTCTGGTGCTGGCGCTTCCCGGCTCCCTGCCCGTGTTGAACCATGCGGCCATCGACATGTCGATGATGGTGGGCATGGCCTTGGGTTGCCGAATCGCTTCCTTCACCAAATGGGATCGCAAGAACTACTTCTATCCTGATCTGCCCAAGGGATATCAGATCAGTCAGTATGACCAACCACTGTGTCTTGAAGGTTCGATTGATATTCCTTCAGCAGATGGAGGTGTCCTGACCGTCGGCATCACCCGGGCACATCTGGAAGAAGACACGGGAAAGACCGGTCATGAACTTCCCGGTGGCAAGCCCTACGCTGGTTCACTGGTCGACTACAACCGTGCGGGCACGCCTCTGCTTGAAATCGTGACGGAACCGGATTTCAGTTGTGCAGAGGATTGCGTGACCTTCGGCCGTGAACTTCGCAACATCTGCAGGTTCCTTGGTGTGACCGAAGGGATCATGCAGCGAGGCCACATGCGATTTGAGCCGAATGTCAATGTCCTGATTGAACTTGATGATGGACGCCAGATCGCGACCCCCGTGGTTGAAGTGAAGAATCTGAATTCCTTCCGCGCCGTGCTTGGAGCCATTCAGCACGAGGAAAAGCGACAGGTTGAAGCCTGGAAGGAAGATGGGCGTGAAATGGGACCTGGCATGAAGGCCACACGTGGCTGGGATGATCAGCAGAACATCACCCTTCTTCAACGGGAGAAGGAAGACGCGCATGACTATCGCTATTTCCCGGATCCGGATCTGCTGCCTGTCGTGATCGACGATGTTTGGCGAGATCGCATCCGCGAACAGCTGCCCGAACTTCCAATGCAGCGGCGTGCTCGTTATCGCGAGACGTTCGGGTTGTCGGAGAAGGATGCCAGTGCAATCACGGATGATCGTGACCTCTGTTTCTTCTTCGAGGCGTGTGCGGCTCGAGCTGCGGAAGTCGCCACGGAGATGAAGCCGGGCGAAGCATCGGCGCAGGCTGCGAAGTGGCTGCTGAATGCCGGGGCCCGCGTTGCGCGCGAACGCGAGGTGGCCATCGAGGAACTGGGCGTGACCCCGGACCAGCTTGCAGGCATCATCGCCTTGAGAGCAACGAATGCAGTGGGCTCCACGGCGGCGGATGAACTCTTCGTACTGCTGTGTGATCATGATGGTTCCGCTGAAGAACTGGCCGAATCCAGAGGTCTCATGCAGGTCAGTGACAGTGGCCAGCTTGATTCCTGGATTGATGAAGCGATTGCTGCACATCCCCAGGCAGCAGAGGATTTCGGGGCGGGGAAGGATGCTGCCATGGGCAGGATCATGGGACACATCATGAAAGCAAGCGGCGGCAAGGCGGACGCGAACATGATTCGTCAGAGTCTGATCGAGCGTCTTCGCAGCTGAGCAACCAACCAACTGTTATCCAAGGAGCGGGAAATGACCGACTATCGCAAAGCGAATATCGACACCAGTGAGGGCCTTGTTGTTGTGGAACTCTGGGATGATGTGGCCCCCGGCCATGTCGAGAACTTCGCCAAACTGGCTGACCAGGGTTTCTACAACGGACTCTGCTTCCATCGAGTGATTTCCGGATTCATGATCCAGGGTGGTTGCCCCGACGGCACTGGAATGGGTGGTCCAGGCTGGAATATTCCAGCTGAGTTCAATGATCGTGAGCACGCAGAAGGTGTTCTGTCCATGGCTCGAAGCCAGGATCCCAACTCCGCAGGCAGTCAGTTCTTCATCTGCCTTGACCGTTGCCCGCATCTGGATGGTCAGTACAGTGCCTTTGGCAAGGTCGTCGACGGTATCGAGGCGGTTCGTTCCATCGGCAGCACGGCAACGGATCCAGGCGATCGTCCGCTTGAGACGGTCACGATCAATTCGATCTCAATGGCCTGAGCAGTCTGTTCAGCGAATCAGATTAGGGCGTTCCCGAACCATCTTCCAGGCAGTTGGCCGGAGGAAATGGCGTCCGCGGTAGGTGAAGACCTCGCCGCTGATGAGCATGGGCTGGCCGAGCCAACCGTAGCCACCATACGTTTCGAGTTGGGTGAGTCGCTTTGAAGGCAGCAGGATCATCGATGGATCATTCAGTCCGGTGATGTCTGCATCCAATACGAAGGTCCAGGCGCCGGTTCGACCCCTGGCCAGTCGTCCGCGGCGTGAGACAAGTCGCTTGCCTTCGGCAGGACCGGCAACAGGTTCTGCCGTCTCCTGATCACCGGCATCGACGCTGCGACGAAGCGGGCCGACACTGGACTGCAGGTCGGCGACGATGTCGGCAATGCTGTCTCCCTGATCTCGATCAAAATCGTCGACCGGTACCGCATCGGAGGAAGCATCCTCTTCGGTCAGCTCATCCGATGGACTGGATGGAAGCGTATCGGTTTCATCCCGATCAGCGTGATCAGTCATCCACTCCACATGCTGTGGCAGTAGCCAGTTCTTGTTTCCATAGGTGAGCACTTCACCTGAGACACTGAACATGGCTTTGGCCGGAGCAATCGAATCCGCCTTGGCTTCCATCTCCTGCAGGAGTGCACAGGGAAGCAGGACGAACTGTCGTTGATCTTGTCCACCCGCATCTTCACCTGTGAGCCGGAAGAGGCGAAGCGGGAGCTTCCCATCCTGAACCATGATGCCTTCGGCGTTGGTGATCAGGGTGCCTTCTGAGAGCAATGGCGATCGTCTGACGGGGTTGGGCTGAGTAGGCTCAGCGACCGGCAGGAGGGCGGGAATCATCAGTATCAGTGCAAGAAGTGCAGCCATGACCACAGGGTAGTCCCTTTTGATGCCGGAGTCCCATCAGGGAAATTCCGATCCCTACGGATGATCCTTTGCTGAGGGATCATGGTGGGTGTATGCTTCTCGTTCGCTGCTGGATTGGCAGCATCTGGCCGAGTACCCAAGTGGACTAAGGGAACGGATTGCAAATCCGTCATTCGTGGGTTCGAATCCCACCTCGGCCTCTTCTTTGACGCATTGGAGACCGCTGAGAGGAGCACAGGCTCCTCCTGTATCCAGGCATAGGTTCGTGGACCTGAGCAATGGTGGCCAAGACACCAATTTTGATTGTTGAGGACGAACGCCAGATTGGCGAACTTGTCAGACTCAACCTGCACCGCGAGGGCTATCAGACTCATCTGGTTGAATCAGGCGAAGAGGCCCTCAGGTATCTTGCTGCGCATGATGTGCTGCTCGTCGTACTTGATCTCATGCTTCCAGGAATTGACGGCAAGGAAGTCTGCCGTCAGTTGAAATGGAATCAGCAGACCCGGCACATACCAATCATCATGCTCACGGCCAAGGGTGAGGAATCGGACATCGTTTCTGGCCTTGAATTGGGCGCTGATGATTACATGGTCAAGCCGTTCAGTGCGAAGGTGCTGATCGCCAGAATTCGAAAGGCACTTCGTTGTGATGAGACCATGACGACGAGGATGGATTCACTGTCCCATACAAGAATCGGATCGATTCAGATCGACAAGGATCGACATGAGGTCTGTGTCAATGGTATTCCGGTGAACATGACTGGAAGCGAGTTCAAGATCCTCATGTTTCTGGCCAGCCGTCCAGGCTTTGTTCGGACACGCGAACAGATCATCGAGGCAACGCATGGTTCACGAGTGGTCATGTCCAGCCGCACCGTCGATGTTCATATCACTTCTCTCAGACGAAAGCTTGGCGAGGCAGGGGATCTGATTGAAACCATTCGTGGCGTTGGCTATCGAATGGAAGAAAGTTCACGGATGGCCGGGAGATGAGCAATTCTGGTTCGCGCCGATCTTTGCTTTTGCGTCTGGGACTGCCTATTGCCTTCATTCAAATCCTCGCATCGATCCCGGTAGCCTGGATCACGATCAGTATCGTTGAGGGCTTCAATCAATCCAGGGTGGAAAGTCTGCTTGCTCGATACACGAAGCATCTCGAGTCATTGATCGAGGCTGATCCGCAGCAGGAAAAAACTATTCTCAGCCGCTGGCATGGCAGCTCCCCTGATATCCGATTGACGCTCATCGCGGCATCGGGTCAAGTCAAATGGGACAGCGATCGCAATGCCGTCGAAATGGAAAACCACTCCAATCGACCGGAGGTTCTCGCCGCCATAAGAACCGGGCAAGGTGTGCAGACAAGATTCAGCCAGACACTGGGCGAAGGGATGACCTATTCAGCTAGGCAGTTCATGGCTGAAGGAGAACCCCTTGTCATCAGGGCGTCCATGAGGAGTGATCTGACACGAGCTCAGATCATGCCGATCATCTGGTCGATTCTGCTGGTGCTGTCTGCATTGCTGATTGTGACACTTGGAGCCGTGGCATTTGTTTCAAGAGATGTCGGCCTTCTTGTTGGGCGCCTGAGCGAGGGTGCAAGACAGTTGGCGGCAGGAAACTTCGACTATCGTTCGGATTCAGGATTGCCAGGAGTCCTGAATTCACTTGGTCTTTCTCTGAATCAAATTGCCGAGGATCAAGGCGAGCGTATTCGACAATTCTCCGTTCAGCAGAGTGAGATGCAGGGCATCCTGTTTGCATTGAGAACCGGGGTCATCGCCATGGGGCTCGATGGACATGTGATCAGCATGAATCCAGCTGCCTCGAGCATTCTTGATGTGGATCAGACGGATATTCGTGGCCAGGAACTGGATCAGCTTGGAATCGATGCCAAGTTGATTGAGTTTGCATGCTCGGCTGCGGATGCTGGAGGTCATGTCGTTTCGGAGATAACGCTTGATTCTCTGAGTGGACGCAAGGTCGTTGTGCAAAGCGAACCCATCCATGCCGACGATGGCCAGCAGGTAGGGACCCTGCTTGTGCTGGATGATGTCACCAGAATGCGTCAGCTTGAGGAGATGCGGACCGATTTTGCTTCGAATGTCTCCCATGAGCTTCGAACTCCGATCACAGCGATTCAGGGTTATGCCGAATTGCTTATTGATGAAGAAGACAACTCCAAACGCCGACGTTACATCGATGTCGTCGTGAGTAACGCTGCACGACTTTCTGCCATCATCGAGGATCTCCTGTCTCTTTCGCGTCTTGAAGATTCAGATGACTCCCAGCTTCCCGAGCGTCAGACGCTTGCTGTCCATGAATTGCTTGATGAGGTCGTGACCGGGTGCAGTGATGAGGCGGAAGCGCGGAGCATCATTCTCGAGGTCAAGTGTGATGAACCGCTGACCTGTTTTGGGAGCAAACATCTTCTGGAGCAGGCTGTCAGCAACCTGGTCGTCAATGCCATTCGATATGGACCAGCCAACTCCACGGTCCAACTCGCTGCGAGTGCCATGGAATCGAAGCTCCAGATCACAGTGGCCGATGAGGGGCCGGGAATTGATGAAGGCTCCTGCCGCCGCCTCTTTGAGAGATTTTTCAGGGTTGATCGAGGACGCAGCCGAGAGGTGGGAGGCACTGGACTCGGACTCGCCATCGTGAAGCATATTGCACAGGCACATGGTGGTTCAGTCGAGGTCCAAAGCACCCCGGGAGAAGGCTCCATTTTCACCGTCAGCCTGCCAAACTCTCCTGAACACAATCTTAACAACTCACCCATCGAATCCTGAATAACGTCTCGTTAGCTTGCTGAAGTTGCTCGGTTGCCAATGCAGCTAAAGTAGACGAGAAGTTCAGATGACCTTGCTTAAACCTAAAAAAATCCGTTCTCTCTGGCTACATGCCTTCATGGCACTGGTCTCTCTGTACTTCTTTCTCTGCGCCATCAATGTGATGGGCTCAGGATTGAAGCAGATTGGAAAATCAACAGATTGGATCAATACAGCAATGGCTCAGGGGGACAACCCACTGGTCGCCTTGTTTGCTTCGGTTCTGGTTACCTCGATTGTTCAGAGCTCTTCCTTCACGACTTCCCTCATCATCACATTGGTGGCTGCGGGTGAGCTCAGCGTTGGCACAGCCATCTTCGCGGTCATGGGTGCAAACATCGGCACCAGCATCACCGGCCTGATTGTTTCACTTGGTACGGTTCGGATCAGGCGTCAATTCCGCCGTGCGTATGCAACGGCCCTGATGCATGCCATCCCGAATCTGCTGACCGTGCTCATGCTGTTCCCATTGGAATGGGCATCGCGTTCCTTGCCTGGCAGCAATGGCCATGGGTTGCTGATGCGGGTTTCGATGTGGATCACGGAACTCATGGGACTTGATCCCGGGACAAAGCCCTCGAGTCCGATCAAGGCGATTACCAAGCCGGTTGTCTCCTTCATAGATAGCACCGTCAGCTATGTCACGACCAATGTGACGGCGATCGGCGTAACGGTCGCCGTGATCGGCCTCTTGATTCTTTTCATATCGCTTCTGGGTCTGGTAAGCAATCTGAAGGGCGCGCTTCTCCAGCGACTTGAAGGCCTCTTCAGCAAGGTGATCTTCCGAAACGACTTCCTCGCCTGGATTTCAGGCATCGGCTCAACCGTAGCGGTGCAGTCCAGTTCGGTGACGACAAGTCTCATCGTGCCTATTGCCGGTGCAGGGGTAGTCAAGCTTCGTCGAGTCTTTCCATTCATGCTCGGTTGCAATCTCGGCACGACGGTGACCGGTGTCATCGCGGCGACGGCCAATCCCACCGCTGGTGCGGTGACGGTTGCCGTTTCCCATGTCCTGTTCAATCTGTTTGACAACGGGATCTGGTATCCCTTCAAGATGTTCCCGATTAGACTTGCCAAGTGGTACAGCGGCCTGGCATCCCGTTCGCCTCGATATGCTCTGTTCTTCCTGTTGACGATTTTCGTGATCATCCCCATTGCAGGCTTGGTCATCACAGAGGTGTTCTTCTACAGCGACTAACTCGAGATCCCTGACGCGAATGCAGGGTTCAAGGAGATTCAACCATGCTCGGCCAATTGATCGCGGCTTTGAAGACTGACAACAAGCTCGATGAGGCATTCTCGCAGTTTCGAGAGATGCTGGGTGCAGCGCAGTGGATGTTCGGCGAAGCCAATGATGTGCTTACTGGGAAAAAAGAAGGTGATGATGTACGTGAACCTCTTTACAACAAGGATCAGGAAATCAACACATTGCTGCGTTCCATCCGCGGCAATATCCTGACACATCTATCCGTGAATCCAGTCGCCGACATTCCAGGATGTCTTGCACTCATGAGCATCGCCAAGGATGCGGAGCGGATCGGGGACTATTGCAAGAATGTGTTTGAAGTTGGCCGCTACTACGAGGGCGATTACGAGATCGATCGCTATCATCAGCCGCTTGAGGATATTCGGGGTCAGGCGACGGCGCTATTTGAAGAAGTCATCAAGGCCTTCAGTGAATCCAGCACCAAGCAGGCCAAGAAAGCCATCAAGGCAGCCGACAAGATTCGCAGTGAGTGCGATGCAGTTGAGGAGACACTGTTGCGGGATCGCCGTACGGTTGAGACTCATGCAGCTGTTGCCTATTCCTTGCTGGCCAGACATTACAAGAGGGTTGCTTCTCATCTGGCAAATATCGCTACCGCTGTCTTTGGCCGAATCGAAGACCTTGATTTCCGCAAGCCAAAGAAGAAGTCAGCGGATGGCGACGCGGCGGAACCTGTTCAGGAATGACTGATCGACCTCGGATCATGTTTTTGTGTACGGCCAACAGTGCACGCAGCCAGCTTGCAGAGGCCATCCTCAGAGATCGGGCGGGAGATGAGATGACTGCCTGCAGCGCAGGCACACATCCTGCGACCGTCCACCCGCTTGCCATCAAGGTTCTTGAAGAAGTCGGAATCAACGCTGACGGTTTGCGATCCACAACAGTCGAAGAAGTACTGGCTGAAGGTCCCGTCACCTTGACGATCGCCGTCTGTGCAGCCGCTTCCGAGAAATGCCCGGTTGTTGCAGGTGAGCAGGTACAAGCCTGGCCCTTTGACGATCCGGCATCATGCCAAGGCGATGAAGAAGCTCGGCGGCAGGCTTTCAGGACCGCTCGGGACCAGATCGCGCAGAAGATCGACCGGTGGCTTGCTTCCGAAAGATCTTGATTCCTACTTGGTGTACCAGCCAGCGACCGCAGCAATGGCAGCATCCAGCTCATCGACGTTCTTGAGGTCGACCGTCTGCTTGCATTTCATGGCGGCTACGAGGATTCGGTGGAAGCCAGCCAGTTGAGCCATGTACGTATCGTGACCTTCTTCACCGGCCGGGACGGCCTTCACGCGCTGTGTGAGGAAGTAGTAGGACGCCACATCCTGAATCATCTGGGCGTGCTGGTCCTTGGCGAGCACCCAGCGTGAGCCCTGATTGAACATCAGCAGATCGCCGGCCTCACCATGGGAATGATCCTGTGGACCCATCATTTCCTTCAGGGAGACAACAGCCTTTCGGATGGTTGCGGCATCTTCCTTGAGACCTGCGATCCTGGCAGGATCGTCATAGATCCCACAGGGGATCTGGCAATGGGCAGAGGCTGATGGCTGCGCCATGGTCCACCAGGCGCCGGTGAGGAATGAGAAGAGAGCGATGGTCAATAGGGTGCGATTCATCTTTCAGTTTCCTTACAGATCACAGGTGTCATGAGTGCAGCGTTCTGATGGTGATGGTATCACTCAGACTCGATCAAACGTCTTCCGAATGACATTTGTTCCAAATCAATTGACCAGTCATCATCGAAGAAACCTGTTGCAACAACGCCATCAGTCCCATTCATGAGTGCATCAGGCTGAAGGATGAACCAGTCGGGCCAGCCGACACCGGCGAAGAAGAACGGCATTTGATCACTCAGGCGGTCACCTGAGGGGCCCGTGCCCGCCACGACCCCTACGCTCGCCACATCGCTGTGCGGTCTGGGACGAATGAAGACAGCGGCCATGTCATCACCTTCAATGGAACGACTGCCGATCTTCAGGGAACCGCGTTCGATCTGCAGTGGGCTGCTTCCCACCAGCGTATTCCAATGGGTGTGTGTGTCGGCATTGCCGTAGACGATGACGTTTCGATCCGGATCCGCCTTGGGATCAAACTCCGAATCAGGAACAAAGGGAAGATGGCCATTACCCCGGTACCAGAATCGCTCCGAGTCCAGGCGAGCCTGAGCGGCATTGCGAGCCGTCTCCTCATCACTTCCCGCGGTTCCATAGACCAGAATGACATTGTTGTTGAAGGCATCACGGAAACCACTGCCACGATGGGGTCCTTTCAGATCCAGCGAAGGTTTCTCAGTGAGTGACCATTGGCCATCTGCGTTCGAGAGGTGGATCATGTTGCTGCTGGAAGGACGGTCTGCAGACAAGGTCTGCCCATCAAGCTCAAGGGTGATCTCTTGCAGCTCAACAGGGAGATGGGACACATCAAGTGACAGACGGCGGACATTCCGAGTCGTCCCTGTGATCATTCCCTCGGCACGGTCTCGGTTGATGGACACCTGACTGGGTTCAAGGCATGAATCCTGCGCTTCAATCGTCGCCCAACTGCTCGTCGCGGAAGCGCGAGGATCCACCGTGGTGAAATCGATCTCATCGATCGTCTCCGGATCAGGAAGCGTTCGCTGTTTGATGAACTCGAAGAGGGGAGGCCAGTCCATGCACTGATTACCCCACCAGTGACCAGCGCCGGGCCGCTCGTAGTAGGTCCAGTCTCCGTGGAAGTCGGCCAGTTCCCCGCGCATGATGCGAGCCTGTTCAACCGGTACGTTGTTGTCGGCATCACCATGGAGGATGTAGATGCCATAGTCGTCCAGGTTGTCTTTCATCAGAAGTGTTTCACTGGGGTTGGCAGCTCGATGGAGGATCTCCTCCACGCCACCGTCTCTGGCGTATCGTTCAGGTCCGCCATACGTCCAGAAAGAGACCCATCCGGCGCTAGGTGCGATGGCTGCCCATTGATCCGGAAGCGTGGCACCCAGTTGCCAGGTCCCGTGGCCGCCCATGGAGTGTCCGGTCAACCATCGCCGTGACGGATCATTTGCATATCTTGAAGACGCGTCAGCCAGTACTTCCATGGCATCTCGTCGGCCCCAATGCTCCCAGTCGAATCCAAATGGTCTCCGATTGGTCGGCGCGACGACATGGACCCATGAGCGAGGTCGGTAGCACGCAGCCTGACCACGGGCCTCGACCGAGGCACCATGAAGCGACAGAGCAATGCCAGGTTTCAACTCATCCGCTTCTTCATCTGGTACTGCGGGACGAACGGCGTAGTACTGCACACTTCCATCGATCTTGCTGACGAACGTTCTTCGATGGAGATCATCGGGTGCCTTGACCACCAGCTGGAATTCCTGTTCGTCAAGCACGGTTCCATTGCTCAGCAACGTCAGTCGCAAGGGCACCTTGTCCAATGTTTCAGGAGCCGTGCAGCTGAAGTCCAGGGGCACCTTGAGAAATGAGAGGGGCTGGATCGTCCCGATGCTGTTGGCGATGAGTCCGTTGGGTGTCCGGGCCTGTATCTCGACTCCACGCAATGGTTCTTCATTGATGTTGTAGATCAGAACGGCTGCATGTCCCTCGAGTGCTTCGCCCTGAACCAGATCAGGCAGTGTCGGATCATTGGTTCCGATGAACGCGACCTGTTCAGCGGGATGGGACATCTCGGCTTCGGCGACAGCCTCCGGCAGATGAACGACCGGACGGATCGGTCCGCGTCCACTGCGAAAGAGGAATTCATTTGTTCCTTGCTTCATCATGAACGGAAGACGAAGTGTTCCGCGGTTGTACACATCTCCACCACGAGGCTGTCCATTGATGTAGCACAACGAGTGTCCCCGGCTTTCCAGCAGGGCTGGCCCGGCCTGGTCGGATTCGAATCTGTAATAGACATACCCACCGCGAGGTCCCGTGACTCTTCCCTTGTCATCCGGTTCGAGGATCTTCCAGGTCAAGGTTGTTCCATCAGGATGTTGAAGTGTTGTTCCCTCGGTCGGCGCACGCCATGTTCCATTGACGATGGCAGACTCAAGTGCATCGGTGTGAACCGGTCGACGCCATCGGCTTCCCGTGGATTCGATTCCCAGCGCCGGTTCCGGCACGATGGTGGTCGGCGAAGGGTCGTTCAGGACCGACAGGAGGCCGATGGCAAGCAGATTGATCAATGGCATGGAGTCACTTCCTTCCTGCCCCATGCTATCGGGAGGAAGGGGAGCGATGCTTCGTGTCTCGATTGGTTCAAGCGTTCAAATGGCAATCAGTCGCTGATCTTGAAATCCACAAGCAGACTTCCATTGCCGGCGTCGCCTTCCTGCCATCCACCGACCCGCAGCATCAGGGCCTGACCATCCGTGACAGGTATCTGGAGGAATGAGGAATATCCCTCACAGCCCTCTCCGTCGTCATTGCAACCCAGCAGGTCGAGTTCATCACAGTTCCAACCGTCATAGACGACTAGATCGGAGTCGTAGTTGACCAGATTGCAGGTCGATACCGTCATCGTTCCGGTGCCCGGGCTGTTCACCCTGAACCAGACATCGTTGTACGTCTGACCATCAAACTGGCATTCTTCATGAATCTGGCCATCAGTCGTCGCATTCATGGTGGAGAATTCAAAGGTACCCGGGCCGATCAGCCAGGCATCTGCACAATCATCGTTGTATTCAGCCTGAGAGCAGTCGATGTTTTCACAGCTGGTTCCATAGCCCCGGAATTCACCCGCCTGAAGTTCACACTCATCCAGATAGGTGACCACGCAGTCGGTCTCGTTGAGACAACACGCCCCTGGGACGGGACATGAGACGTCAAAGCATGGAATGCCCGATCCAGCGAAGGTTCCACCAGCATCTTCACAGGGTTGAGGTGTGGATTGGATACAGGCGCCATCGAAAAGGCAGCAGGCTCCCGGTTTCACGCATTCCTGACCCCATGCTTCGATGACATCCAGAACATCATTGACATTGACGCAGCAGTCCCCATTGACATCAGCAGCCGGGCGATAGGTTCCATCGCCACAGTTGAGATAACCATCAATCACAAGCAACACGTCACCGACGTCGACCAATGAGGAATTGTCGATGTCAACGGGACAGAATGGGAGCGGAAGATCGCAAGGATCCACCGGTTCGCCGCCTGGAACCGGTCCGGCGACGGCAATGGTTGGAACCGACCCGGGCTTGAACATCTCAAGTGTCAGTTCACCATCCACAGGTGCAACCGGAAGATCGAAGCGGAAGTTGTACAGGGAATGCCATCGAATCGCATTGGCCATTGGATCCTGGCCATACGGAGTCGTGGACCAGCGAAGCTGACCGGTACTTGATTCCGGCGTCCAGTCGGTGCTGTCCCATGATTCACCACTGTGGTAATCGACGTCATGGAATCCGATGTTGGTCGGTTCGACACCCGCAGGCATGACGAACGAGACCCCGCCGATCGATTGATCACAGTTCATGTTGTAGACGGCGTATTCATACCGCCAGGTTCCATTGGAAAGCTCCGTCACCTTGGAACCAACGACGATCATTCCATCACCGGGCACCATGATCTCGGTCAAGGTGACGGTCGGATCAATCTCTTTCCAGACATCAATAGCTCGCTGGGCAACGTTGGTCGTACCGATGGCATTCAGATTCGAGATGCTGTTGAACTCGATCTCTCGCCATGAGGCGTTGTTGAACTGGGTTCCCCAGGGCGCTTCGTCGGTGCAGACGTAATAGCCTTCGAAGAAGTAGCGAGCACCCTCATTCAGTGCTGGATCGACATCATCATTGTCGATGCAGAGATTTCCACGCACGGCCGCAGGACCTGAAGGACTGATCGAGAATGGATAGTCGTAGTAGCCACTGAAGGCATTGATATCGGATCTCGGTCCGCTTGGATTCGTGTTGAGTCCGGCACCGTAGGTATCGGCACATCCGATTCCGAGCGTGTCACAATCTGTTGCCTGACAATCGCCGCAACCACCTTCACTGAGTGCGCAGAAGGAATGCTTGAGCCAGCTGGTTCCGATCTGTTCGAACCGACCATTCTTGAGGCGATACGCATTCTGCGCAATCATCGGCGTGTTGTTGGTACCGCCATACCAGGCGGCTACCTCATCGCCGTAGTTGCACGAGGTCGTGCCAAAGGCATACCCACCGATCCCATCAACCGTCCCCAGATAGTTGATCGACTCTGCAATGATGAATCCCACCACGTCCGGTCCGATCTTCGTATCGCCAGCGTGACCTGGAGACCAGAGGGCAAGGCATGACATCAATGAAATGGATGACAGCTGGACAGCACGTTGAAGGCGGATCATGGGCTTCTCTCCGTAAATCACGATCGGGATTGGTGACCCTTCAAGGTATCCCAAATGAAGTCCTCTCGGAAGTGTTGTCTTCCGGATTAGCAGGATTCAAGCTGCTCAAGTGCTCGATCGGTGATCAGATCCGCAATGGCAAGTGATGCGGTCGCTGCAGGGGAGGGCGCATTGAGCACATGGACCACAGGCCCCTCGGCCTCGATCAGGAAATCATCAACGAGATTGCCACCAACATCGACTGCTTGAGCTCTGACGCCAGCAGGCGCTCGTTCGATATCTCCTGCCTTCAGTCCAGGAAGAAGATGTCTCATGGATCGAAGTGCCTGATTTCTCGAAAGAGAACGGTGTATTTCACTTGCACCGTTCTTCCACCATCTTGCCGCCAGCTTCCAGCTACGCAGTGACAGCAAGGCTTGCGCCGTATCAACCAGATTGACGTCACGCCATCGATATCCTTCTCGGGAAAGTGCCGGTACGGCGCTGGGGCCTGCTTCGACTTCATCATGGATTGTTCTGGTGAAATGAACACCGAGAAACGGCATGGCAGGATCCGGTACGGGATAAATGAGACCACGAACCAGTGCAGCGGCTTCGGGCTTGAGTTTCCAGTACTCGCCTCTGAAGGGAAGAATCCGTACAGGCGGAGAGGCGCCTGCGCGGCGTGCTATCCGATCAGCGTGCAGGCCGCCACAGACAATCACAAGATCCGCATCAATGCTCTCGTCGTGGGTCTTGACTGTTGCGTGACTTTGATTGGTCTGAATTGCGGTGACACGTTGATTCAGCAGCAGTTCACCATGCTGGCGGTGAGATTCAGCCAGAGATTTGCAGACGCCTACATAATCCACGACGCCGGTACTGGGAACATGCAGTGCGGCAACTCCATGAACATGAGGCTCATATTCCTTCAACTCTTCTGGTGTGATTCTGTGACAATCGACACCGTTATCAAGTCCGCGTTGATGCAGTTTTTCAAGACGCGGAATTTCTTCTTCACGTGTCGCAACGATGACCTTGCCACATCGTTTCCATGGAATGCCATGCTCATCACAGTAGGACTCCATCAGCTGAAGACCTGTTCGGCAGGTTCGAGCTCGCATGGAACCTGGTGTGTAGTAGATGCCGGAATGCAGAACGCCGGAATTGTGTCCGCTCTGATGAGCAGCAATCCTGTCTGCCTTTTCCAGAATGGTGATTCGGGCATCAGGCAATCTTCTGGCCACTGAACGAGCGGTCGCCAGCCCGATGATTACTGCTCCGATGATGACAATTCGTGTCGTCATCTCAAAAGCGTACTAGAACGAGCCCTCGCGAGGAGTTCTCGAGAGTAGACTTCAGAAATGATCTACCTTCTGATAGCTGTATCCATGTTTGCCCAGGAAGGCGCGAAGCCTGCTGATGGTTCCCTCTCGACGAAACCCAATATCGTCTATGTCCTTGCGGATGATCTTGGCTGGGGAGAAGTCGGTTGCTATGGCCAGGACAAGATTCGTACACCCCATATCGATCGCCTTGCCGAGCAGGGGATGTTGTTTACGCAGCACTATTCAGGCAGCACGGTCTGTGCACCTTCACGCTGTGTTCTTCTGACAGGAAAGCACACAGGCAATGCCATCGTGCGCAACAACTGGGAAAATGGTGGCTGGGGAGCGGATGAACCTGAAGGGCAGTATCCACTTCCTGAAGAAGAGGTCACCATTGCCGAGATCCTGAAGGATCAGGGCTATGCAACCAGTTGTGTCGGGAAGTGGGGTCTCGGGGGACCGGAGACGGTGGGGCATCCCAACAATCAGGGATTCGATCATTTCTATGGCTACCTGTGCCAGCGAAAGGCTCACAACTACTACCCCTCACATCTCTGGCGTAATCACGACAAGCATGTCATCAATGATGGCGAGTACTACCGTGCCCACCAGAAGATCACCGAACCTCTTGAGAGTGAAGCTGAATATCGCAGTCGATACGACCGGAAGGACTATGCGCCGGATCTGATGCGTGATGAAGCGGTCAAATTCATCAGAGACCACTCTGATCAACCATTCTTCCTGTACTACGCAAGCCCCATTCCTCATGTGGCCATTCAAGCGCCATGGGATGACATTCATGCGTATCCGGCGGACTGGGATCAGGAACACTATCTGGGACAGAAGTCCTATCTTCCTCATCCTCGACCACGTGCGGCCTACGCCGCCATGATCACCCGGTTGGATGAAGAGATCGGGGCCTTGCTGGACGAACTGGACAGGCAGGGTGTTGCAGACAACACCATCGTGATCGTCTCCAGTGACAATGGAACAACCTATGCAGGCGGGGTTGATTACGATTTCTTCGACAGCACGGCTCATCTTCGTGGCCTGAAAGGATCACTCTATGAGGGCGGTGTACGCGTACCCATGGTGGTTCGATGGCCAGGACAGGTTGAACCTGGAAGCACCACTGATTACATCAGCGGCTTTCAGGACATCCTTCCCACGATTGCTGACATCACGGGTGCGGAAGCTGTTGAAAGTGATGGGCATTCCATCCTTCCCACCTTGAAGGGTCTGCACCAACCACCCCATGGTCCGATGTACTGGGAGATCGGATCCAAGCAGGCTGTGCGAGATGGTCGTTGGAAGGCGGTTCGGAATGGACTGAGGAAGGGAGATATGACGATCCAGTTGTTCGATCTGGATGCGGATCCTTCCGAATCACGTGATGTCGCCGCTGAGCATCCTGAAGTCCTTGAACGCATGGCAACCTTGATGACCGAGTTGCGGACTCCATCGAAGCAATTCCCGCTTCCATCAATCGACACCCCTCCACCAACGGCGGATAAGAAGGCTTCATGATGCAGCATCCTCTGGTGCTGGTACTGGCCATGCAGGCGGGGGCTGCTGATGTCCTCACTCCTGATCGTGATGAGCCAGTGCGTGCTGAATTCTCATTGCAGGCTGCGGATACCTATCTGGCAGAAGCGGCGGGCAACTGGAACACAACCTACAAGTGTGTCACCTGCCATACCAATGGTCTGTATCTCATCTCCGGGGCGATGGAACCCGCGGGCAAACCCTGGGATGACACCCGCGCCTTTGCCTTGGAATACCTCGATGGATTCATGAACGGTACTTCCACCAGACGTGGCCAATATGGTGCAGTCGAGGGAGTCGTGGCAACAGCCTGTTTTCTCGCGATGGGTGACAGTATTCGTCATGGAACCCTTTCACCTGAAACCCGCCTGGCACTTGATTACGCCATTTCACTGCAGGATGACGCGGGCCATTGGCCTGACTGGCTGGCGTGCAACTGGCCTCCTTATGAAAGTGATACTCATTTTGGAGTCACCTTGATGGCCATTGCCATCGGCCGTTCTCCGCGTGACTATCAAGAAGAGGAGCATGTAAGGAAAGCTCATGCACGGCTTCAATCCTGGCTTGAACAGAACCCACCCGAGAACTTACATCAGAAGGCGATGTTGATCTGGGCTGCTGCCGAGGGAGACCTGAAGCTTGCTCCTGAATCCAAGGAAACCTGGATGTCGGAATTGAGTTCTCTACAACAGGAAGATGGCGGCTGGTCCATGTCTTCGCTTGGTAACTGGCCTCGCCGCGATGGAACAGCACAGCTGACAACCAGTGAAGCGTATCCAACAGCTTTCTGCATCTGGGTTCTACGTCGAGGCGGCATGCCAACGGAATCCGACAGCATCCAGCAAGCGGTTGCTTGGTTGAAGGCCAATCAGCGTGAAAGCGGACGATGGTTCAGCCGTTCACAACGCGTTGACTCTCGCCATTATCTCTCCAATGCAGCAACAAACATGGCGACCATCGCCTTGCGAGCTACGGCACCCTCGGTCATCCGCCGGCCCTTCAACAGGAATGCCACGATATCGATTCAGTCGGATGGGATGGACCAGTCCCAGTAGCCTTCCGGATGACGGCAACGGATCTGAAGTGCCTGCACGCTGTAGCCATTGATGCGAGGCTTGAGAACTTCCCAGGCTTCATGACTCGGCGCTGTGGATTCCAGAATCGACGACTGCCCCTCGGCTTGCAGTTGCTCAAGCAGCAATACCTTTCGAGATTGAAGATCTCCGACAATCGAGTTGAGGGCATCACACACCTGCTGCTTGAGTCGTCCGTTTCGATTGACTCTTACGAACACTTCATATCCAGTGTCACATTCATCGACCAGCAACGCCCAGAGTTCCTGACGTAGATTCTGGGGAAGACCATCGAGACCAACTGCCTGTTGCAGGACATCTACCTGAGCCTTCAGAAGAACGTTCAGATGTCGTGCGGTTGTTTCAGGATCCCATTCTTCTGAATCATGCCAGGGATCCTGTTGTTTGCAGCTCATCAAAACAAGCAGCAGACCGAATACCCAGACGAAACGACTGATGTGGTTCATGGTGAGTTCGTTGGCGAACCCGCAATGGAAACAGGCATTGGTGCTTGCACGTCCTTGCGCCACTGCTGCATCTGCTTGAGAAGTCTGTTGCGCGTTTCTGGATGATCAGCTGCAACATTCTTCGTTTCACCAGGATCGGTTCGAAGATCGTAGAGTTCAACTCGACCGTCTTCGAAAAATTCGAGCAGCTTCCAATCGCCTTCCCGCACCACACCGACCGGCGTGGTTCGCCAGGGACCAGCCTTTCCACCGGCTTCCAGATAGGCCGGGAAGTGCCAGAACAGCGAACGTTTCTTGAAAGTTCCGTTGTTCTCCAGAAGAGGTACGAGACTGTGCCCATCCAGCTCATTGGATGGATGGTCGATGTCAGCAAGTTCAAGAATCGTCGGCACGACGTCCATGAGTGTCACAGGGACCTCGCATGTCCCTGACTCGATGCCAGGCATCGTGATGACCAGAGGTACTCTGATTCCGCCTTCATAGAGCATGCCCTTGGCGCCGCGCAGATCACCGTTTGAACTCACACCACCCGAACCACCGTTGTCCGAGCAGAAGATGATGATCGTGTCATCATCCATACGTTCCATGAGTCGACCAATATTGCGGTCAGTGCGTTGCATCATGGCGGCATAGGAAGCTGCACGTTTGTTCAGACCTGGCGTGGCCGCCTGAAGTGCCGCCACTTCTTCCGGCGTCGCCTGGAAAGGTGAGTGCACGGCATAGGGCGAGAAGTACAGGAACAAGGGCTGGTCCTGATCGGACTCGACAAGTGCAAGCGTTTCATCCGTCAGCCTGTCGGTCAGCGATTCACCTTCGGGTCCATCGGGCAGATCAGCATTGCGGTAAGGACTGAAGTAGGACTTGGGATGGCCAGCTCGATTGCCTCCGATGTTGTGATCAAATCCCTGATCAAGAGGATCATCGCCCAGATGCCATTTCCCGACGTGTACGGTTCGATAGCCGGCTTCCTTCATTCTCTCAGCAAGAGTCACGGCATCATCGGTCAGATACTTGCCGTTCGGCGGTGGTTTCAGCTTCCGATTTTCCGCTTTGCCACGAGTCGGTGTCCCGACCGTGGTGATGCCATGTCTGGGTGACCATTGTCCAGTCATGAGCGTGGCGCGACTGGGGGCACAATTGGGACCATCACTGCATGCCTGAGTGAATACTTTGCCTCGTGCAGCAAGTGCATCCATGTGAGGGGTCTCGTGTGCGCCGCCAGGCATGAAGCCTGGGTCAGCCCAACCCATGTCATCAATGATGATGACGACCACATCAGGCTTTGATGCAGAATTGGTGGTGTCAGCCATGGAAGCCATGGCGATTGATGCAACAGCAAGAACAACGAGCCATGGACTTCGAAGGTTCATGTCAGTACCTCACTGGATGGAAGATGAATCAGGCGCCTTCCTTGCCAAGCGCCTTGTCGATCGCACCATTCATGATCTTGTTGGTGTGTTCTTCGCCTCTGAAGCCGATCTCGACCTTCACGATGGTTCCATCAGGTCCGATGACGACCGTATGAGGTATGCCGGAAACACCGTACTTGTTGCCGATGGCACCATCCCGATCCATGAGAACAGGTAGATCCCAGTTGGACTTTTCAAGGAAAGCCTTGACCTTCTCAGGCGCTTCCCTCATATCGACTGACCAGAGTACGACACCATCGTCGGCTCGCTTCTTCGCGATGTCCATCAGAACAGGAAGGCCTTTCCTGCAAGGTCCACACCAGGTGGCCCAGAAGTCGAGAATGACGACCTTGCCCTTCAGTGATTCAAGTGAAATGGACTTGCCTTCAAGACTGTCGAGCGTGAACTCGGGAGCAGGCTTGCCGACCATTTCAGATTCCGGTTCCGCCTGACCTTCCGGCATCGGTGGAGCCATGGCCTTCATCATGTGTTCAAGCACATTGTCGACCTTTTCCCAACCTTCCGGCTCCTTCCATGTGAAGTTTGAGGATTCTGCTGTTGCAGGCTTCCAACTCTTGAACACGAACTGCATGGCCTGTGGCCCAGGAGCACGAGCTTCAGGAGTATCAGGCATTTCAATCCGTATTCGCTTGATCCACGGCTCAGCTCCATCAGCAATTCCGAATGCCACGGTGGGGAACACCATGTTGGCTGGATCTGCTTTGAGTACGAGCTCGGTTTCGCCCGGATTCTTGCCTTTCTGAGCTGTAACGGATGCAGCCTCCATGAACGGTTGAGACTTCAGGAGATTCCCTTCAAGGAGATGGATCAGCAATGATCCAGGCCCCATCATTTCACCGATGTCCTTGGCCACCGCCTTCAGGTCAGCTGGTGCTGGAGATTCGCTCCAGATCTTCCCCATGTCTGAATACGTCCAGAGTTCCTTTCCATCCGAAACGAAGGACATGTTGGCTTTTGATTCAACCCGGAACATGTTGGGCTTCACCACATCCATCGATGTATTCATGTCTTCCATACCTGGCATGCCGGGCATTCCAGGGATTTCCATGCTCATGCTGGTGGAAGCTCCCGGAAGACTTCTGTAGAAGGCATTGATTCGATCGATGACTTTCTTGGCTTCTTCGCCGACCGTAACCGTTGAGGCGGGTGCTGCAGCCTGATCCTGACCAAGAACCATGCTCGAGGTCATCATTGGAAAACTGCTGGCAGCAGCGGTGCCAGCGATCATGAGAATGGGAGTGATGATGAAACGGAGCATTGAGAGGCCTCCTTGGGGCTTGGTCTTTATGTCTTGGATGAATCATGGTACGCCGTGAATGAGCCGAAGGGAGCTGAAAGGGCTCCATCTTCTGGATCATCTACACTGGGGACGGGTCCGTGGCGGAATTGGCAGACGCAGCGGCCTTAAAAGCCGCAGCCCCGATAGGGGCGTGTGGGTTCGAGTCCCACCGGGCCTATTGCAATGAGCTCCTGAAAGTTCAGGATCAACCCTATCAATCCGGAGTTCCGCCATGCGAGTATCGGTTTCAAGAGAGCAGGTACTCAAGGCGTTTGAACTTGTGGAGCAGGATCCTGTTTTCAGTAACAGCAGGAAGATCGTCAAGGATGGCGGGATGCCTCTGGAGATGATTCATGCCATGTGTGCCAATCCAGAGGTACTTCAGGGATTCGGTGCATTGAGTTCAACTCTGTATCCCGGAGGTTCTCTGGAGTCGGAAGTCAAGGAGATCGTGATCCTTGCTGCCTCGCGTGAAAATCAATGTCAGTTCTGCATGGAATCACATGTTGATCTTGCAGCAGCTGTCGGGATGGAGCATCCACTGGAACTGCTTGATCTTCCAGATCAACTCACGACACGTCAACAGCTCGCAATGAACTGGACGCTGGCGGTCATGCAGGACAGCAATCGGATTTCCGATGAGCTTTTCAATCAGGTGCACGAGTGCTTTGGTGATGATGGCATCATCGAACTGACGATGCTGGTCGGCTACATCAACATGTTGAACATGTTCAACAACGCGCTGCAGAACAGATACCACGGTGAGATATCCTGATCAATGCTTCAGATGGATACATCAATCCACTCGAACTGCATCCCACAACCGGCACATTGCCCTGACTGACCAGCGGCTCTTTCAGCCGGCAGAGGTGCACCGCACTCCAGACAGTTCAGTTCCGTGATGTCAACGATCATCCCGCCGCCGGCCAGTGTGATACCGGCCTTGTCCAGAAGTTCGATGGCTTGCATTCGATCAGCAGCAGCGACCGGCAGTACTCGGGAGTTCGCAGCTGATTCAAACACATAACCCATGGCTTGAAGTCCACCGAGCACACCACTCTGCTCGGCTTGTCCAACAAGCAGACCAGCGCCATCGAGCAGATTTCGAGCTCGCCCAAAATCCACGGTGAAAGCGGGTTGAAGCAGTTCCAACGCCGGTTCCTGACAGTCAGGGCAGTTATCCGGACCCGCTGGGCGTGTGTTCTGGCAGGACCAGCAGATGATGTTTTCTGGGGAATCCACACCTCAATGGTAGCTCTCTGACGGAAAGTTCATCTGATCCGGTGGCTGACCGCAGCAGAGAATCAACGTATCTTGAATTTCTCGGAAGTTCTGAATGAAACAGGGCCTAAGGCTGTTCTCAAGGCACGCCTGGCGGTCTTCTCTTCCCTCTGGGGGCGTTGCTATCGGTACCATGCAGAGCTGATGGCCTTCAAGGCTGAAGTCGGGAAAAGGAACCAGCATGTCACTCACGATTGAATTTCTGGACGGGGAACGCAGTGGCGAAGTTCTGTCATTCGAGGACAGCGTCGTCACCATCGCCATTGGCCGTGATCCTGAACGCTGTCAGGTGGTTCTGCCACCAGATCTCCGCATGGTTGGTCGTGAGCACTGCACCATCAATCGTGTTCGTGGTCATTACTACATGGAGATGGGTGCTGACCGGCGAGTCACGATGAATCAGGATCTGATGGAAACATCTCAGGTACTTGAATCAGACAGCATTCTTCAGATCGGACCAGATGGCCCTCGGATCAAGATCACCATTCAGAAATCCGATGGGCTTGCGCCGACGCTTCAGCAGGGGATTGATCCTGAAGAAGTCAGTCGACGCAGCGCTTCACCGGCGAGTGCCGCAGATGTTGCAGAGGTTCAATCCGCAGCTGCCAAGGGGAGCCAACGTGCCGCCGTGGCTGTGGTCATGGCACTTGTTGTTCTTGTGATTGCAGGCATCTGGTTCTTTGTGATCAAAGGAAACATCGGTTCACTCGAAGAGCAGCAGGCCAGGCAGGGCAGTTCAGTTTCGGAAATGCAGGGCACGGTCGATTCACTTTCAGACGAAGTCACAAAGCTCGGCGGCAAGCTGTCCGATGCGTTGAATGTCGCCAAGGACTCGACCTATGTCGTCATTCGCGCCAATCGGGATGGATTGGAAGAGCCTTTCGGTACGGCCTGGGTGCTTGCACCTGGCGAACTGGCCACGAATGGCCATGTTGCGGCGCATTTCAATGAACTGTCCGAGGGACAGTCGCTCATCGTGAGATCAATCGGGGGCAAGTCCACCTACGAAGTGACGGGCACCCTGATCCATCCCGGCTACGACGCGTTCACCAGCCTGTGGACCGACTATGTTCCGGTACAGATTCATGGAAGCAAGGAATCGGATCCGATCCGATCTGCAGGCATGGCTGCTGATGTAGGTGTCCTGTATGTCTCAAGAGATTCCGATCTCGGCGAACCATTGATTGTTGCACCTGAGGATTCACAACAGGAATTGCGAGCAGGGGATGTCGTCGGCTATGTCGGATATCCAGTCGAGGACATGGCGCTTGGAGGCATCAATTTGCAGGAGCCTGTTCCCCAGACTCAGATTGGCTACATCACGGCCGTGACTGATTACTTCAATACGCCGGCAGCGGACAAGCCGGGACTGCTCATCCAGCATTCACTTCCAGGCACTGGCGGAGCAAGTGGTGCGCCATTGCTCAATGCGAATGGTGAAGTGGTCGGCCTTCTGAGTGCTGTCAACTTCATCGTTGTAGGCAATGAAAGAATCCCAAGCGGCATCGATGTCAACTTCGCTCAACGTTCAACGTTGCTTGAAGAGCTGCAGTCCAGAGATCTGAATGAAACACAGGCTGAGCGTACGGCAGGCTGGGAGCAACGGATCGAACAGCTCTATGCCTCGGGCCGTCTTCTCAACCGTTCTCCGGAACTTGATGATGTGATTGCCGGTTGGGAGCAGATGGTCAGCTCGAATACCGGTCAGGTTGTCCTTGGATCCGAAGTCGTGTCTTCAGAGCTGTTCCCGGTTGACTCACTTCAGATCGATGCCTTTGCGATGGGCGCTGGTGATGCACTGGGCGCCCAGATCTTCAGTCGAGCAGTCGAGATGGAGGTCGAGGCAGGCAAGGAGTATCTGCTTACCATCGAGGGTGAAGGCGAGGTCATGGGTCGAGTTGATGGAAGCGATGTTCGAGTAACGAACACGATGAACATCAAGCCACGCCTGAAGGCGATTGCATTTCGTGCACAGCGCAGTGGAAGAATCAAGGCACATATCGGTACCACCGATGCGTCCGGTACGCTCGGTTATCAACTTCGCTCAGCGAATGTGACCAAGGCAACTCCTGAAGCGGTTGCGGAAGCGGCAACCAGAAGATGGTTGCAGGATCTGTCACGGCGGGACGGGGAGCAACTCGAATCACGTCGAATCCGCCAGTGGAAGAAACGCCTTCAGCCGGATTCTGCTGGCCGAGGTGAAGCAGTTCAGGCGATTGATCTTGATGCCGCAGGCCGATGGTTCCTGGTCGCCGTCTCAACGGACATGAATGACATCAATCTTCGTGTGACTGATGCCGATGGCACCTTGATCGCCGAGGATAATCAGCGGGACTGGTATCCGTTCATTGCGATTGAAACACGCCAGAAGAAGAAGTTGGATGTTCGGATTTCCTCACCAGATCCAGATGTCGAGTATCAACTCTATCTGTACCGGGCGGTACCTCAGTCGGGGAGCTGATTCTCTTCCCCTGAAACATCTTCAAGCATTCGGTTGTAGGCATCAAGATTGATCTTCAGGAAAGCTTCCGCCATCTCAGGATCAAACTGTGAACCTGAAGACTTGCGAATCTCTTCCAGTGCGTGTTCAGGCTTCATGCCGGAACGATAGGCCCGGGCTGATCGCATGGCATCAAATGCATCGACAACGGCAACAAGTCTGCCCAGCTCGGGAATGTCCTCTCCGACAAGGCCATCCGGGTAGCCACGACCATCCCATCGTTCATGGTGATGTCGCACGCCTCCAAGCAGTTTCTGCATGGCAGGTATGTCACTGAGGATGCGGTAACCGATGTCGGGATGCTGCTTGATCAGATCGAATTCTTCATCAGAAAGTCCCCCGGGCTTCGTGAGTACTGATTCAGGAACCCCGATCTTGCCTACATCATGTACCTGACCACATACACGAGCGGCTTCGATTGTGGATTCGGGATGTCCAAGCGCTCGTGCCAGTTGGGAGGAAAGCAGCGCAACTCGATCGGAATGGCCGCGGGTATATGGATCCTTGGCGTCAATCGCAGATGCCAGTGCACGAACCGTACCTTCGAACATGCTGCTGCGTGCTTCGGCGAACCGACGTTCCAGATCGGCACGAGAAAGATTCGCAAGTGCAATCGAAGCCAACTGGGAGAGGCCGATGATGAAATCGATATCACCTTCGACGGTGTCCTGAGGTATGGCTGGATCGACACTGTCGACATACAGAACCGAAGCAGTCGCATTGCCGAGGATGAATGGGGTGGCGACTGCTGCCTGAACCTGGAATCTGGAAAGGCTCTCAGCGATACTGCCTCCTGATTCGATGAATCGAGCGGGCTTGCCTCGGGCGGCCATGTTCAGAAGTGTGAAACTGAATCGATCAGGTGCTGCAGCCATGAGTTCTCCCGCAGCAAGCAGGATTTCGATCTGACCCGTTTCGTCAGGACTGCTGATGACGGCCGCATCCTTGAAAGCCGAACCGGTTGTTACGGCATGAAGCACCTTCTTGAATACGGATTGTTCATCAGCGGCATCATGAATACTTCGACTGAAGTCCAGGAGGCTTGCCAATCGATTCCGGTCGAGTTCCGCTGCGAGTTTTTCCGGGGTGGATTCGACCAGTTCCCCGGGGCTTTCGATCGTATCAAGCTGAATACGACGACTCGGATGTCCGAATGACTGATCAGCATCCTTGGGTCGGAACTGCAGCATCAAGTCGGGTAGTCCGATTCGATCGCCTGGCCGCAGTGCGCACGGCAGTCCACTTGGAATTTTTTCGCCATTGAGTTGCGTGCCCGAACGAGATCCAAGATCCGTCAACATCCATGACTCATTGGTCGGCTGCCAGTTGATCTGGGCATGTTGTCTCGAAGTCTGTGGAGAATCCGTGATGACATCACAGTCCCGACTTCTTCCGATCAGGATCTGACGAGGGCCTTCCAGCATGATCTGGACAGACTGAGCACCTCCAATTGATACCAGTTGCATCGGTGCATTCATGATTCAGGTTCACCAGTGTCTTGGCAGTGAGGCATTTCAGGATTCATCAGAAGGAGGGCACGTAGGCCAGATTGTGGATATGGGCATCAAGATCCGAAGGCCGATCAATACCAGCGAGATTTTCATCGAAGACGACCTCTGCCACCTTCGAGGCGATATGTTCGGCAACCGCTCGAATTCGATCACGAGAAGGATACAACAGGCCGATGCCGAGTTCCTCTTCCGTCAAGGTTTCGGCAAGTGCCTTTGCTGAAGCAAGAAACATGCTTTCCGTCACACGCCTGGCTTGAGTCGCAAAGACGGCCAGTCCGATGGCTGGGAAGATGTACACGTTGTTCCCCTGTGAGGGGGCGATCATGCGGCCGTTGACTTCAAGTTCAGGAAATGGACTTCCACTTGCAAAGAGCGCAGCACCACCTGTTGCGGCATAGGCTTCCTCGGCGGTGCATTCGCTTCGTTTGGTCGGATTGGAATAGGGAAAGATCAGCGGTCTTTCGTTGTATTCCATCATGGCGGCAAGCACATCCTTGTCGAAGGCTCCGGCTGCCGTAGAGACCCCGATGATTCCGGTCGGCTTGAATTCATGAATGGCAGCAACGAAATCGCTGCAGGGTTCATGATCCACTGCAAATGGTTGCTGGAATGATTCGAGTTGATCCATGCGTGAGCTGGTGAGAAGGCCATCGACATCGAACATTCTGATTCGACTGTAGGCCGCTGCTTCATCCAGCCCTTCTGATTGCATGGCGCTTGCGATCAGATGTCCGATTCCACAACCTGCCGAACCAGCTCCAAGAAAGAGAATTCGCTGATCGGTGATCGACTCCGATTTGGCTCGTGATGCGGTATAGATGCCTGCCGTTGCGACAGCCGCAGTGCCTTGGATATCGTCATTGAAGGTGCAGATCTGATCCTGATACTTCTCAAGCAGCGGTTCAGCATGATGAATGTTGAAGTCTTCGAACTGGATGCAGCATCCGGGGTAGACCGCCTGCGTCGCCTGAATGAATTCATCAACGAATTCATAGTAGGTATCGTTGTCCGTACGTTTCTGCTTCAGTCCCAGGTAGTACGGATCTTCACGCAGTTCCTCATTTTCGGTTCCGACATCCAGCACCACGGGCAGCGTGTGCTGTGGCGGCACACCGCCAGCGGCCGAGTAGAGCCCCAGTTTCCCGATGGGAATTCCCATGCCGTTGATGCCCAGATCTCCGAGTCCAAGAATGCGGGAGCCATCGGTGACCACGATGAATCTCACATCGGGCGAAAACCAGTTGCGTAGCGCTTCTTCCAGCCGACCTTTCAGGGTCAATGGAAGAAAGAGCCCCTTTGATTGTCTGTAGATGTGTCCAAACTGTTCACAGGCATCACCAACCGTCGGTGTATAGACCAGCGGCATGTACTTTGATGGATCGGACATCATGAGCCCGTAGAAGACGGCCTCACTGGAGTCCTGCAGATGTGCCAGAAAGATGTACTTCGCCAGATCGTTTTCGCAGGCATCACATTGGAGCGCGGCTCTTCCAATCTGTGTTTCCAACGATTCGCAGACCGGAGGAACCAGCCCGTGAAGCCCCCGGGCATCCCGTTCAGCTTCCGTGAACGAAGTGCCCTTGTTGATCGTGGGATTGCGAATCAGATCAAACGCTTGCTGGTTCCGCATGAGAATTCTCGCTAGATGGTGCCAGCCAGCGAATCGCCAGCTTGTAGGAAGCAGCATCGGCATTCCATTGCCGCGCGTCAAGCGTTTCCGGAGTGTACGCTGCACTCATCGTGAATCAGCCCCAGATGACAGATCATCAGACTGCCAGCCTCAAGAGCCGTGGATTCATCGCCTTGCTCGTGACCATGGCCTGCGGCGCATTCAATGACAACATCTACCGTGGGATGCTTCTGGTGGCCGTCGTTGCAGGCGGAGCCTGGGCTGGTGAACTTGGTGATGGTGGTACAGGTTGGATTACGACCATGTTGTATGCACCATTCGTCATCCTGCTGGGTGTCGCAGGTGTCGTCGCTGATCGCTCACCGAAGCGACAGATCATCATCATCACTCGTTTCTTTGAAATCGGACTTGTGGCAGGAGTCATCATCGCGATGCTTCTTGGCAATCTCTCGCTTGCCTGTCTGATGCTCATTGGACTGGCAGCACAGAGCGCCTTCTTCTCACCAGCGAAGTATGGAATCGTTCCGGAGATCGTCGGTGACTCGATGCTCAGTCGTGCCAATGGGCTGCTGAGTCTGATGAGCAATACCAGCATCGTCGCGGGCATGGCGGTCGCAGGCCTGCTGTTGGATCTTGGCGAGAACATCGGCATCTTTGGTGGCGTGTTGATTGGAATCGTCATGGCCATCATTGCCGTGATCAGCTTGTTGATGAGCCTGAATCTGCCCAAGTTGCCAGCTGGAAACGCTGAGCTGCCCATGTCCTTGAACTTTGTCAGGACCTACTGGCGAACACTCAGGGCCATGAAGGGAACGGGGCTGCTTGCCACAGCTGTGGCCTGGTGCCTGTTCTATGCTGTGGCGTCATTGCTGCTCCTGATCATTCCCAATTACCGAGAGATGTTTGATCTTTCAGCAGGTGAAACCAGTTACCTCATGGGGATCGTCGGAGTCGGCATCGCGATCGGAGGCTTTGTTGCAGGATTCGGCTCTGGCCATCGTATTCGTGCAGGGTTGGCGCCTCTTGGAGCAGGAGGCATCGGAGTCTGTGCCTTGCTGATGGGGCTCATCGGGACGAGTTATGGAACCGTGATGCTCCTTCTTGGTCTGACCGGTTTCTTTGGAGGGTTCTTCGTGGTGCCGATCCTCGCGATGCTGCAACACGCTCCGGAACCGGGCTTTCGCGCCCGGTGTGTCGGCACCGCCAATTTCCTGACCTTCCTGGCCATGACCGTCACAGCTGTTGCCTATGGTCTCCTGGCTGAAACCTCGATCGGTTCGGCACCGCCCCAATGGTTCCTGATTACAGCGAGCGTGATGTTGCTGGTCGTGGTCTGGCTCATTCTGCTCATGCCAGTGTTGCGGGCCGTGGCTGCCAGTGACAACTTTGGTCGTGTGACGGACAGGATCGGTTGATGAAGTTGCCCGACGTGGTGTTGTTCGATCTCGATGGCACGCTCATTGACTCTGTTCCTGATCTGACAACGGCGTTGAATCGAATGCTCGAGCAGCTGGACATGAACCCGGTCCGGCAAAGCGATGTCCACAATTGGGTAGGCGACGGAAGCCGAGTGCTCGTTCATCGTGCCATGACAGGTCGAATTGATGGACGTGTTGATGAGAAAACGGCCAGCAAGGCCTACGTGATCTTTCAGGATCATTATGCGGACTGCTGTCTTGTTGATACCCGGATCTTCGATCATGCCGAGGAACTCATCAAGACGCTTCGCGAACGAGGCACGAAGACGGCGATCGTGACCAACAAGCCTGAGCGACACGCTGTCAGACTCATGAAAGCCTGGTCCGACCGCCTTCCAATGGATGTGGTGCTTGGTGAAGTTGAAGGAAGACCACGAAAGCCGGATCCGGCCATGCTGCTTGAAGCAAGCAGGCGGTGTGGAGCAGCCACAACCTGGATGGTCGGAGATTCCGAGGTGGATGGGCAGGCTGCCAGAGCCATGGGGGCCGAATTCATCGGTGTTCGACTGGGCTACAACCATGGAAGGGACATCGCGGAGATGGTTCCCACTCCTGATCATGTCTTCGATGAACTTGGTTCATTTCTTTCATGGATCAATTCGTTCTGACCGAAGCAGTTGCTCGCCCGTATCATTCCAACATGTCTGTCAAACCTGATCGCACAGAGGCTGTCGTACTGGTCACTTGTCCGGATCGTCCGGGAATCGTGGCTCGAGTCACGTCATCTCTCGATCAGGTGGGCGCCAACATTCTTGATGCTTCACAGCACACTGATGTTGAAGGAAGCATGTTCCTTCAAAGGCTGCATGTTTCATGGCCAGATGAATCACCTGAACCAGAATCAGTTCATGATGTGCTGACTGAACTGGGCGAAGAACTCGATCTCTCCTGGCGAATCCGGTGGGGGCATGCTCCTCGACATGTCGCAATCTTCGTTTCGAAGATGGATCATTGTCTGCACGATCTCCTGCTTCTTCGTCGTGATGGCGAATTGAATTGTCGTATTCCACTGGTCATCTCCAATCACCCTGATCTCGAAGAGACCGCGAATCAGTTCAACATCCCGTTCCATCATGTACCGGTCGACTCATCAGGTGATCCTGAAGCCGAATCACGTCAGCTCGCGCTTCTGGAGGCACACGACATCGATCTGGTCGTACTCGCGCGTTACATGCGCGTGCTGAGCCCCGACTTCATCAATCGATATCAGGACCGGATCATCAACATTCATCATTCCTTTCTTCCTGCATTCGCCGGCGGTCGACCCTATCACCAGGCGCATCGGAAGGGCGTGAAGCTGATTGGTGCCACGGCTCATTATGCAACGCCTGAACTTGATGAAGGTCCAATCATCGAGCAAGGAGTGATTCGCGTCTCTCATCGTGATTCGGTGCAGGACATGGTTCGCAAGGGAAGAGACATTGAACGGACGGTTCTGGCCAGAGCGGTTCGATGGCATCTGGAAGACCGAATCGTCGTGCATGGAAATCGTGCGGTTGTATTTGATTGATCAGCACCTGCTGACCGCAGTTCATCAGGGCGATTCTCGGAACCTCGGTTCATTCATCAAGGAGTGATGGGCGAATCCTGCCTGTTGGGGTACCGTGCGCCATTCAAGAAGCCACTGTTTCCCGAGAGATACCGGATTCATGTCCGAGACCCCGCATAACTCGAAAGCAACAAGCCCGGTTGCCACGTCTGTAGAGGCGGAGCGTCTGCATGATGAGGTCGATCATTGCCCATGGAGAGCCTTCGGTCCATATCTTTCAGATCGACAGTGGGGCACCGTGCGTGAGGACTACAGCGCCGACGGGTCCGCCTGGGATTACTTCACTCACGATGATGCTCGACATCGAGCCTACCGATGGGGGGAGGATGGTCTGGCAGGGTTCTGTGACAGTGCCGGCCGTCTCTGCTTCGCGATCGCCTTGTGGAATGGCAAGGATCCGATTCTGAAGGAACGGCTTTTCGGTCTGGCCAATTCGCAAGGCAACCATGGCGAGGATGTCAAGGAGTACTACTGGCATCAGGATGCTGTTCCAAGTCATGCGTATCAGCGGATGATGTATCGCTATCCACAAGCGGCTTATCCATATGACGATCTGGTCAAGGAAAATGCCCGACGCGGATTCAATGACCGGGAGTACGAACTCATCGATACCGGTGTTCTTGATGAGAACCGGTTCTTCGATGTTTCAGTCGAGTATGCCAAGGCTGACACGCAGGACATTCTCATGCGGATCGAGGTTCACAATCATGGGCCAGAAGCAAGTCCAATCGATGTCCTGCCTCACGTCTGGTTTCGAAACACATGGTCCTGGGACGAGGGAGCTTCTCGTCCTCTGCTTCATCAAGATGGAGCATCGACGATTCGGATCCAACATCCTGATTTCAAAGACTGGTCCTGGACCATGGAGGGGCCTGACGAGTTGTTGTTCACGGAGAACGATACGAATCCAACAATCATGTGGAATCTGCGTGCTGAGGGCTGGTTCAAGGATGCCTTCCACGAGTATGTCACAGGTGGTGATCAGTCAGCGGTGAACCCGGACGGCCAGGGCACCAAGGCTGCCGGTCGTGTACGACATCTGATTCCCGCAGGCGAGTCCATGGTCATTCGCGTCCGGTTCGGCCAGCTTTCTTCTTCTGATCAGTTCAAGGAATTCGATGAGATCGTTTCAAAGCGCCGTGCAGAAGCCGATGACTTCTATCAATCGCTTGCCGCAGGGATGGATGATCCGGAAAGCATCGACCTTCACCGTCGTGCACATGCCGGATTGCTCTGGACGAAACAGTGTTATCACTACGATGTTGATCGGTGGCTTGCGGGCGATTCAACGATGCCTCCGCCTCCGCCAGAACGACTCACTGGTCGCAACCATCAATGGACACATCTGGACAATCATGATGTTCTGTTGATGCCGGATTCATGGGAGTATCCCTGGTACGCCGCGTGGGATCTTGCGTTTCATTGCGTAACGCTCGTAGAGACCGATCCTGCCCTGGCAAAGAAACAACTGAGACTGTTTACGCGCGAGTGGTACATGCACCCAAACGGGGAACTGCCCGCCTATGAGTGGTCGTTGGGCGATGTGAATCCACCGGTGCATGCCTGGGCGGCCTGGCGAGTCTTCCAGATTGACCGGCGCAGGCGCGGTGACGAGGGTGATCTGGAGTTTCTCGAGTCCGTCTTCCACAAGTTGATGTTGAATTTCACCTGGTGGGTCAATCGAGAGGATGACGACGACCGCAATGTCTTTGAAGGTGGGTTCCTCGGGCTCGACAACATCGGCGTCTTTGATCGAAGCGCGGAATTGCCTACGGGTGGTTGTCTGGATCAAGCGGACGGCACGAGCTGGATGGCGATGTACAGCTTGAATCTTCTGCGCATCGCGATCGAACTTGCCCAGACCAGACCGGCCTATCAGGACATTGCTTCCAAGTTCTTCGAACACTTCCTGCGCATTGCCTATGCGATGAACAATGTCGGTGGTGATGATCTTGGTCTTTGGGATGAAGAAGACGAGTTCTTCTACGACGTTCTGCGAACGCCTGATGGCAGATCACAACCGCTTCGCGTTCGTTCGATGGTCGGTTTGATTCCACTGTTCGCGGTGGAGGTCATCAATGGTTCGATGCTGGATAAGCTGCCTGAATTCATCGAACGTGCGAAATGGTTGCGCGATGCGAGACCGGAACTCGCCGCACTTGTTTCCCGTTGGCATGATCCAGGCAAGGAGGAGCGACGACTCCTGAGTCTGCTGCGAGCTCATCGGATGCAGAGAATTCTGGCGAGAATGCTCGATCCTGAGGAGTTCCTTTCGCCACACGGCATCCGGGCGCTGTCTCGTTACCACCTTGATCACCCATACCTATTCAAGAACGGCAAGGAGACGTTGCAGGTCAAGTACGCTTCAGGGGAATCAAATCAGGGACTCTTCGGCGGCAATTCAAACTGGCGTGGTCCCATCTGGTTCCCTGTGAACTTCCTGATCATCGAGTCACTGCAGAAGTTCCAGTATTTCTATGGCGATGATCTGAAAGTGGAATGCCCTGTTGGTTCAGGTACCATGCTGACACTCGGACAGGTGGCGGATGAGATCCGCCAACGGCTTCTTTCCTTGTTCAAGATCAACGAGGATGGCAAACGGCCATTTTATGGCGACGATGAACAGTTGCAGAACAACCCGCTCTTTCAGAATGAGATTCTGTTCCATGAGTACTTTGATGGCGACACAGGTCGAGGTTGTGGTGCGTCTCACCAGACCGGTTGGACGGCCTTGGCAGCCAAACTCTGCCTGCCTCGTCGCCCGGGAACCTGAGCGAGTTTCACGTGGCTACTGAATCAGGTTCCATCCATGTCATTCTGGTTGATGATCAAGCCATGGTCGGCGAAGCCATGCGTCGTATGTTGTCCGATGACAAGGAACTAAGGCTGACTCATGTGCAGGATTCCACCACGGCGCATGCGATCATCAGGGAAGCGCAGCCGACGGTTGTCATTGTTGATCTGGTGATGCCCGAGTTGGATGGAATGCATCTCATCCGGAAAATACGGATGGATGAATCAACTCGCGATATTCCAGCAATCATGCTGAGCAGCGAATCAGATGTGCATCGCAAGGTGGAGGCTTTCCAGGCAGGAGCGAATGACTTTCTCGTGAAAATGCCGGATCGCCTTGAACTGGTGGCTCGAATCCAGGCGCTCGCAGCGAAGTCGATTGCGGAGCGGGAGCTCCGCCTCATGGCGGATCAGCTGCAGCAACAGGCCGTCGCACTGGATGAAGCCAATCGTTCACTTCAGGCGATCAACATCTCTCTTGAATCGGATGTGAGCGAACAGCGGGAGCGACTCAGATCGATCGCGATGCTGGGCAATGAACTGGCCTTGATCCGGGATATCAACATCCTCATTGAGCGTCTGCTTCACGAGGCCTGTCACATTCTCGGTGCGGATGCCGGTGCGGCCTATCTGGTCGATGGTGATCACCTTCGATTGATGCATGCTCAGAATGAATCCATGGATGATCAGGAGCGTCTTGAACAGTTTCGAAAGTCAGCAGTGCATATCCCCATTGATACAACCAGTCTGGTTGGATGGGTGGCCAAGTCAGGGGAACTGGTGAACGTCGATGATGTCTATGACATTGATCCGGATCAGCCCTTCACGTTCAACACCGCCTTTGATGACAGTACGGGTTATCACACGAAATCAGTACTCGGAGCGCCATTGGTCGGAACTGCAGGTCAGGTCATCGGTGTTCTTCAGTTGATCAATCCGATGCAGGCCAATGGCGAACGAAGGCCGAGTTTCACTGATGATGACATGAACGCCGTTCGACATTTCGCATCGATGGCCTCGGTTTCAATGCAGAATGCGCAACTGACACGATCCATGATCCTGCGGATGATCCGGATGGCGGAACTTCGAGATCCATCGGAAACAGGTGCACATGCAAACCGAGTCGCTGAATACGCACTGGTGATCTACGAGGGATGGGCCAACCGTCAGGATCTCAGCAAGGAGGAGATCGCGGCTGAACGTGATCGTCTTCGAATTGCAGCGATGCTTCATGATGTCGGCAAGGTTGCGATCCCGGACAGCATTCTGAAGAAACCCGGAAAGCTGTCTGATGAGGAATTCGCGATCATGCAGGGCCACACCATGGTTGATGCAGCCTTGTTCGATGAGCTTCTCTCAGGTTATGACGAAGCGGCGGCCACGGTGGTTCGAGGTCATCATGAACGCTGGGATGGCACAGGCTATCCAGGGCTTCAGGAACTTGATCGAGATGAACAGGGGTATCTGATCTATCCAGATACGCCGATTCATGAGGGTCGGGCGGGTTCCGACATACCACTGTTCGCCCGGATCGTCGCGATTGCCGATGTGTTCGATGCATTGGGCTCGGCACGTTCCTACAAGGAAGCCTGGCCTGAAGATCGGATTCTGGAGCTTTTGAAGAAGGAGTCCGGCTCTCACTTCGATCCAGAACTTGTCGAGATCTTCATTGATGGAATCGAAGCCATTCGAACCATTCAGCATCGTTGGAGCGGCAACGCCGGTACCAGCTGATCTTCTGGATTGTCAACAGGCATCCGGGGATGCATACTGCTTCAATCAGGAGAACAACCATGAGCCCAACTCTCACCTTCCACGGTCATTCGGCATTCATTCTTAGTGATGGCGAGATCACGATTGCAATTGATCCATTCTTCAGTGGAAATCCGGCAGCAACTATTTCTGCTGAAGAGGTGTCCTGCACACATATTGCCTTGACTCATGGTCATGAAGACCACTTCGGCGATACGCTTGAAATCGCCAAGAAGAATGATGCCACAGTCGTGGCCGCCTATGAAATCATCAATTACCTGGCAGAGCACGATCACCATATCGGCGAGCCGGGAAATCCAGGTGGACGGATTCAGCTTTCGGATGATGCTTGGATTGCATTCACCCATGCCTTTCACTCCTCCAGTTATCAGGGTCGCTACATGGGAATGCCCTGTGGGCTTGTAATTCATCTGGGCGGGAAGACGGTCTATCACTGTGGGGACACGGATTTGTTCAGTGACCTTGAGCTCATAGGCGAGCTCTACAAACCGGATGTTGCGCTGATTCCGATTGGCGATCGCTACACCATGGGGCCGAAGTTGGCATCCAAGGCGGCGGATCTGATTGGTGCACCTGTTGTGGTACCAATCCACTACAACACGTGGCCGCCGATTGAAGTCGATGTGAAGGAATTCGCACCATCGAATGCAGAGGTGAAGGTGCTTCAATCCGGTGATTCAATCAGATTTGATTGAATGGCAATCATGACCACAAGCCGGTCTTTGCATGAGTAGATCAATTTTTGATTTCTATTGAGGAGTAGAGTGCAGCCATGGATATGTTCGTAGAAATCATGTGGTGGGTGTGTCTGGCAGGAGCAGTAATCGGTTTCCTGATCGGACTGATCGGCAAGCAGATGCTCGGCCAGAAGGATGGGCGATTTTCAACTGGATACAAGGGCAACAAGGTTCCCAACTTCGTCTCTGGATTTCTTACGATTTTAATTGGCTGCGGAATCATTTATCTCAGCCTGTATGGCCTGGGTCAATTTTCAGAAATGAGATCAAATCCGATTGTCGACCCCGTGACAGGCAAGTGGCATGGCATCATTTACCCGAGTGATGCAAGGCACAACGCCAGAGGATTCGAGATGACACTCGAAATGTCTGAGGATCTAACTGTTACAGGCAGTTGGTCAGTTGATTCGATTGACGAGTTGATGATCTATGAAGGCATCTGGTTTCCGGAAGACATGGAAATTCTCCAGACCAATACTGAGCGATTTGAAGACACGATTCATTTCAAGATAGATTCACATCCTGGACGTACCGTTGTGCGTGGTGAAATCCACGAGGAGAATGGCACTGTTGTCATTGAGGCAGAGCGTGGCGGTGGCTGACTCACTGATTCAAGCCAGACCCTCGTCGTACCGACCCCCGTCAGAGGAATTGACTTGTGTTTCATCACGGGGACTACGAAGTATGAGTCAGAGTAGAATTAGAACATGCCTGCCAGTCACCTGACCACATGGAATATCGTCATCGAAGCGGCCTCCATGGCTGCGGATCTGCATGGAGTCCAGGCCCGAAAGGACGGAACTCCCTATTTCCAGCATCCTGCTCGTGTCGCGACCTTGCTTGCCAGAGCAGGAGCGGATGATGAGCTTGTGGCAGCGGGCTTTCTTCATGATGTGATCGAGGATACACCCGCGGACTATGACGACATCCTTGAGAAATTCGGTTCGTCGGTTGCGGACTGGGTCGCTGCGATGAGCAAGGATCATCGAATGCGTGAGGATCTCCGGGAACCTGCCTACAAGCAGCAGTTGATCGACGGCCCCTGGCAAGGACGTGCCATCAAGCTTGCGGATCAGATCGACAACTTCAGCGCCTCCATGATCGGCAAGAAGAAGATCGGAAATCGACGAATGGAAGCCGCGAAATGGGCGATTGACATCACGGATCAGGATCGTGATCCAGTCGCCATGTCCCTGCGCGGGACACTTCAGGCCATCCTCGACAAGGCTGTAGCGATCTATCAATCCAAGAGTTGAATTGAATGGCAGTACACTTCAAGTGATACCGGCCGGTCCTACCGGCCGGGTCATCACATCTTCGGACTTGGTCCTGAATCAGGAGATCCGCCGTGCGTCATGGATTCATCATCTTTCTGTTCATGTTCATGTCACTTCCACTTTCAGCCGAGGTGGTGATGACGGATACCTGGAGTACCACCCCGAATCGCACCTGGATCGGACGTGAGTGGTGGGCCAACCGACTGCAGGACTGGTGCATCGAAGATGGCCGTCTGGTGTGTCTGGAGTCACGACCGACGCGAGCGGTTCGTACCGCACACTGGATCACGAATTCCCTGGCTGAAGGACGAACAGGACTTCAACTCTCTGTCGACATACGAACTGGTGAAGAGGGGGCACGCGCCGGAGCGGATGCGCTTGCAGGCTTTCTGATCGGTTCCGGTGGATCGCACGTTGATCATCGACTGACCGCTCAGGTGCATCATCAGCCTGCAGAGGACGGCGGCATGCTGGCCGTCGTGGATGGCAATGGAGTCGTCTCGATCCGGCAATTCGATGTTCCAGGCAGGATTCCCGGCAGCTGGTCGATCAGTTCGAAAATCGATCTTGAGGACATGCCTCTGGTACCTGGGCAGACGCGGACAGGAACTGGATTGGCAGAAGGAAAGCCTTCTCGATTCCGTCTGGTGGCTGAACGAAAGAATGATTCCTTCACAGTGAAGGCGATTGATACGGAAAGCGGAATGGAACTGTCACGAGCCGAGTTGAAGGATCTTCCGACTCGATATCGTGATGGGGGAATCGCATTGGTCTCTCATCGAGGTCCGAAACGGAATGGTCGGGGATTCGCTTTCGAGAATCTGAAGTCATTCGGAGATGGAATCAGATCATCTTCGGACCGCGAGTTCGGACCCGTGCTGTCGAGCCTTTACACGATTGACGATGGCGTTCTCAAGCTGACCGCTCAGATGCCACCGCTTGGCGTTGATGACAGTCGGCAAGCAGATCTCGAGATCAAGCGCGACGGCGTCTGGAAGTCGATCGCTCGTGGAGACTGGGATCAGGACAGTGCAACCTTCACTTTTCGTGTTGAAGGCTGGGACGACAACTCAGCGGTTCCCTACCGGGTGGCGTATCAGGAGAAACGCCTTGGTGAGTCCGAACCATGGCTCGGCCGATATCAGGGTATCTTCCGTGCCGCTCCGGAAGATGAAGTGGTCGTTGCCGCCTTCACCGGACACAAGGTCTATACCGGGGCGCTCAAATGGAATCATGACGGACTCTGGATGCCGCACAAGGAGACGGCTGCAGGTGTCGAGGCGAGAGATCCTGATCTGCTCTTCTTCTCTGGAGATCAGATCTATGAAGGAGATCTCACGCCGGTGGATCGAAGATCCATGCAACATTCTCTTCACGACTATCTCTACAAGTGGTATCGCTTCTGCTGGTCATTCGGGGATCTGACCCGCAATCGTCCCGCCATCGCGGTTCCGGATGATCATGATGTCTATCACGGCAACATCTGGGGTGCCGGGGGCAGAAAGGCTGAGAAGACCGAAGTCATGTCGGCCCAGGACAGTGGTGGCTACAAGATGCCGGCTCGATTCGTGAATGCCGTGCACAGAACTCAGACCAGCAATCTGCCAGATCCTCATGATCCCACCCCGATCGAACAGGATATTTCGGTGTACTACACCGATCTGGACTGGGGCGGCGTGTCATTTGCCGTGCTTGCTGATCGCATGTTCAAGTCCTCTCCGACGGTTGCCGTGCCAGAAGGCGAATTCCGCAACGGCTGGCCTCAGGCGGAAGGCTTTGACGCATCCATATCAGCGGATGTCGAGGGAGCAGTGCTGCTGGGTCCAAGACAGGAGCAGTTCCTCGAGGAATGGGCCGTGGATTGGGACGAGGATGACTGGGCCAAGGCGGTTCTCTCCCAGACGTTGTTCTGCAACGTGGCGACGCTTCCTGAAGGCGCCAAGTCAGGGGGCGTCATTCCGAGTCTGCCGGTTCCAGAGCCGGGAGAGTATCCAGAGAATCATTCGATCGTCACGGATGGTGATTCCAATGGGTGGCCACAGACTCCTCGAGATCGTGCCATTGATCTGATGCGACTGGGGGGTGCGGTTCACATCTGTGGTGATCAGCATCTGGGTTCAACGGTTCGTTACGGAGTAGATGACTTCGATGATGCGGGATGGGCGTTCTGTGTTCCCGCAGTCTCCAATACCTGGCCCAGAAGATGGTTCCCGCCGGAACCCGGAGCAAACCATCGTGCAGGAGATCCGCTTTATACGGGGCAGTATCTGGATGGCTGGGGCAATCGGATGACGGTTGCCGCTGTAGCCAATCCGGTGAAGACCGGTCAGTCACCCTCCAATCTCTACGATCGAATGCCCGGCTACGGCATCATCCGTTTCCTCAGACCCAGCAGAGAAGTCGTCTTTGAATGCTGGCCTCGCTGGACGGATCCTGACGCTGCGGATGATGAGCAGTACTCGGGCTGGCCGGTACGCTTTCCAATAAACAGTGGATATGGCGAACCGGAATACGGCGTGGCCCGTATCGAGTGCGATCAGGCGGTATCTCCTCTGGTTCGCGTACGTTCGTCGTCTGATTCAAGCATTGAGTCGGTTCGTCGTCTTGAACCGGGAGGTGGGGTACTTGAATTGGGCGAGGCTGGCCCGTGGGATGTGGAAGCATCCCAGGATGGCCGCGATTGGGTCATCCTCGGCACAGGGCTGTCAGGTTTGGAGGATTCTGAGGATCTCCCGGTTCTGCGCTACCGCTAAGATGCAGGGCTTGACCATCACATTTCCTCAGGAAGAGTTTTGTTCCCATGATTGAAATCGTTGCCATATCCGTACTCGCTTTCCTGCATGACCCACCGAAGCCGCCTCCTGGTGCGGAGCCACCTCCGGAGTTGACGACCCATTCCATTCTCGGCCCGGTGGATTCCTTGACCAGCAGTCGGGAGTTCGTCAAGGCTGGTGAGTCCTACATCTCTCCAGATGGAACCAAGGTGATTTTCCAGGCGATTCCTGTTCCGCCGGAAGGAGAGGAAGCCGAAGACTATTACGGCATGTATCTGGCCGATGTGATCGAGGATGACACCAAGCATCACGGCATGGCCTTGAGCAATATCCAGCGGATCAGCCCGGAAGGTTCATCCAATACCTGCGGCTGGTTCCATCCATCTGATGATCGACGTGTGATTTTCGCTTCGACCATCGAGGGGTCTGGCAGCAAGGGCAAGTCGGGATATCAGCGGCAATCAAGTCGTTACAGCTGGTCGATGCCTCCGGAAATGCGAATCGTTGAATGTCGCATCGATGGATCAATGCCTCCTTCTCTTCGTCTCCTTGAAGGTGACGAAAGTGGATACCAGGCGGAATGTTCCATCAGTCCGGATGGACGCCATCTGCTCTATGCTTCCAATGAAGAAGGTGACGTGGATATCTATGTCCGCGATCTTAAGACCAAGAAGAGGCATCGCATTGTCTCCGCCGAAGGTTACGACGGAGGTCCGTTCTTCTCACCCGATGGACGGCGCATCTGCTATCGATCCGACCGCAAAGGCAATGATCTGCTTCAGATCTTCGTTGCGGAATTGAAATTCGATGATGAAGGCACCATCACTGGTATCGAAGATGAGTTTCAGTTGACAGACAATGAACATGTCAACTGGGCGCCCTTCTGGCATGCAGACGGGAAATACCTTGTCTATGCAACCAGTGAAGAAGGCCACTACAACTACGAGGTCTTCATCATTGATGCTGATCCAGGCGATCCGGCCAAAGGCCATCCGGCAAGTTATGGCACTCGACGAGCACGAGTGACCCATGCGATGCGTTTCGATGGTCTACCAGCCTTTGATGCCGAATCCAACCACATGATCTGGACCAGCCAGCGGGATGACGGAACCAGCCAGCTTGTCATCTCCAGATTTCCGGACGATCCGGAAGATTTCTTCATGGAAGAAGAGGATCATGATGAAGAAGATCATGACGAAGAAGAGCATTGAAGCGATGAAGAGTCTCACAAACCTCACCTGACACCTTGTCATGAATCGCCTTGGTCTTCTACAGTGGGGGCATGTGGCTTCTCGCGACAACAAGTCCGACAATGGATGGAACATTCAATCTGTTCGACTCCGCTGGTTCGGCCCAGTCGGCAGCAGGCAGTGATCGTCTGCTTCAACCTCTGCTTCAATTCGCGGATGGCTGGTTTCTGCTCGATCTGTTCCTTGGTTATTTCTTCGCGATTCTCCTGGCAGCCATTCTGACCTGGAGTACCAACCGACTCTCCGGCGATCGTGTGCAACGGGTCGTTGAGTCTGATGCCATGCTCCTGCTGCTGGGGGTCATTGGTGTGACGGTGGCAGAACTGGTGACGATTCTTCCAGCCATGGCCCTTGTCATCTTCGGCATTGGCGGGTTGATCAGATTCCGAACGACGTTCGGTGATACGTCATTGACCGGGAAGGGGATCATCATCGTCATCATCGGCCTGGCCTGCGGGCTGGGTCAGATTGCCATGGCCTGCTTCGTCACGTTCGTCGCCTGGATCATTCTCACCATGCTTGGCTCGCGGGCCGTCTGTCGAGTACGGGTCGAGTCCGAGCAAGCAACGCTCGTTGATGAGGATGCCGTAAGAAATGCACTTCTTCAGGCAGCACGTAAAGCAAAGATTCGCATTCGCAGCATTGAAACGCTTCCAGTAAGCGGACGGTTGGAGATCTATCTGACCGTGCCGGCAAGCATGACATCCGCTGCCGTACGTACTCTGATCAAATCAACACTTGATCATGTTGAGGATGCGGCTCAGGTCCAGGTCAAATTCCGCTGACTCAGAAGCGAGGAGCGACGCTTGTGATTACCTGGTTCCGTCGCGAATACGCCTTTATTGCCAGTGTACTCACGCTGATTGCCTTCTCCATCTGGGGCGTGGATCTTCTTGCACAGCCGTTTACTCCGGCCCGTGCCGGACTGGTATTCGGCTGGTTGTTCGTGGTCATTCTGGCTTCATCATTCTCGGTGGTCCGGCACGCGGAATGGCTGGCACACCGATTCGGCGAACCGTACGGCACGCTGATTCTGACTCTATCAGTCATCTGCATCGAAGTCGCGATGATCGCATCAGTGATGGTCGTCGGGCCGGATAATCCGACCCTGGCCCGCGACACGATGTTTGCCGTGTTGATGCTGGTGATGAACGGCTTGATCGGGATCTGCCTGTTGATCGGCGGCTATTTCCATCGTGAGCAGTACTTCAACCTGAGAAGTGCCGGTTCCTATCTGGCACTGCTTGTGGTGCTGGCGACATTGGGCTTGATTCTTCCGACCTGGACGACTTCTACACCTGATGCCTCACATTCTCCAATGTTCGCGATCTTTCTCGGGGTAGCAGCGTTCGGAATCTACGGTGTCTTCCTTGGCCTTCAGGCTTCGACCCACAAGGATTACTTCGTCCATGGGGATGAGGATGATCATGCAGAAGGGAAACTCGAAGGCAGTGCGATCTATCACGGAATCATGCTGGTACTGACCATGATTCCCATCGTGCTGCTGGCCAAGAAGATTGCGGTTGTCCTGCAATATGGTCTTGATTCAAGTGGTCTGCCGATGGAACTGGGCGGTGTGGTTGTCGCGATCCTCGTGCTGTCGCCTGAAGGGCTTGCGGCACTTGGTGCGGCCAGGCACAACAATCTGCAACGAGTCATGAACATCAGCCTTGGTTCAGCGCTGGCGACGATCGGCCTCACCATTCCGGCCGTGATCGCCATCGGAGTCATCACATCCGAGCCAGTCCAATTGGGTCTGGATCCAGTCGACACGATTCTTCTTCTGTTGACTCTGGGGCTGTGCATCGTCAATTTCTCAGGGGGCCGGACGAATGTGCTGCAGGGATTCATTCATCTGCTCGTCTTCGCCGCCTGGATCGTTCTGATCTTCGACTGATTCGTCTTTTTGCTGCTGACTGGTCATACTGTCGTGTTCTACTCAGGAGAAGAACACGATGATTTCACAGACTACCGTGATGGGACTCACCATGATCTCATTCAGCATGATGGCTTCGCCCAGCGCGCATGCTCAGGAATCGGATGCCAGTGGATTGATTCCACGTGAAGTGCTGTTTGGGAATCCTGAACGTACGAGTGTGCAGATCAGCCCTGATGGACAGCACATTGGTTACATCGCACCGCATGAAGGTGTTCTCAACATCTGGGTACAGTCTGTCGATGGCGGTGATGCTCGACCGCTGACGTCGTTCACTGATCGTCCAATCAGGGGTTACTCCTGGGCCTGGAACAGTGAGCAGATGCTGTTCGGGCGCGACAAGGATGGCGATGAGAATACCCACATTCATGCAGTCGACATCAGTGATGGTTCAGTCAAGGACCTGACTCCGTATCCAGGTGTCAAAGCCATGGCAGCTGGTTCTGAGAAGGATCGACCTGACGAAGTGATCGTTGCCTTGAATGATCGTGATCCACGATTCCATGACTACTACATCCTGAACACGCGTACCGGCGAACGTGAGTTGCTGGTGAATAATGACGAGGGGTATCTCAGTTATCTCTTTGATGCGAAATGGAATCCCCGCGGTCGAATGAAGATGAATCCCGATGGTGGCATGACCTTCGAGATGTCCGATGAAGAAGGGTGGTTCGACTACCTGACCATCGGCATGGAGGATTCCATGACCACGAGTCCAATGGGCATGAGTCCTTCCGGAGATACCATCTATGCATTGGATTCCCGCAATCGGGACAAAGCCGCATTGGTTTCGCTGCCAGCCAGAAGGAACGGTGCTGATACGCCGACGATTCTCCATACTTCTTCGAAGGCGGATGTCTCAGGTGCGATGATTCATCCGGATACCCGTGAGCCTCAGGCTGCCAACGTGGAATATCTGAGGCAGGATTGGGTGATTCTGGATCCTTCAATCCAGCAGGACATCGATGCGCTTCGCAAGCTCGACAAGGGCGACTTCAACATCACGAGCCGTACCGCTGATGATCGGATCTGGACGGTTTCCTATGTCCAGGATGCGGGCCCTGTCCGGTACTGGATCTGGGATCGCGATACTCAGAAGGGCAGGTTCCTGTTCACCCATCGCTCTGATCTCGAGCAATATGACCTCGCTGAAATGAAGCCTATTGAAATCAAGACACGTGATGGCTTGACCATGCCGTGTTATCTCACGCTTCCACGTGATGCCAAAGGACCTGTTCCGATGGTACTTCTGGTGCACGGTGGCCCATGGGCACGGGATGGCTGGGGTTACAACCCGATGCATCAATGGCTCGCAGATCGAGGGTATGCCGTCCTGAGTCCGAACTTCCGTGGTTCAACAGGATTCGGCAAGGCGTATCTGAATGCGGGTAATCGAGAATGGTATGCAGCCATGCAGGATGATCTGGTTGACGCCACGAACTGGGCGATCGAGAACAAGATTGCGCAGCCCGACAAGATCGCCATCATGGGAGGTTCATATGGTGGCTACGCCACACTGGCCGGACTGACCCGTGATCCCGAGTTGTATGCCGCAGGTGTAGACATCGTCGGTCCTTCCCATGTCGCAACACTTCTGAACACGATTCCTCCGTATTGGGAGCCGATGAAGAAGATGTTCGAGTCACGCGTTGGAAGTCTGGATGAGCCGGAATTTCTTGATCAGATCTCACCACTGACTCATGTCGATCGAATCAGTCGACCGTTGATGATCGTTCAGGGCGCAAACGATCCTCGTGTCAAGATCAGTGAGAGCGATCAGATCGTCGCTGCCATGGACAGCCGCAATCTCCCGGTCACCTATCTGGTGTATCCCGATGAGGGGCATGGAATGGCTCGACCGGAGAACATGATGGCCTTCAATGCCATTACCGAGGAATTCCTCGCCAAGCATCTCGGTGGGAAGGTTCAGCCAATCGGATCGGATGTCGCGGAATCAAGCGTACAAATCCGAAACAAGGGCAACCTTGAACTGGACGGAATCATGACCTGGGTCGATGACGGCAGCAGCGAGGAACCGCAGGAGATCGGTCCGGTTGAGGTTGAACAACTCACCGAAGCACAGATGATCGAGATCCAGAAGGTCCTTGATCAATTGAAGTCCATGCCACCTGAACAACTTCCTATGGTTCTTGCAAGCATTGAACAGAATCGCGGGATGGTTCCTCAGGAGGATCGGCTTGCCTTTGAATACATGGTTCAGCAGGTCAAGCAGATGATGGAGCAGAACCTGCGGAAGGGGGATGGTGCAACCAACCCTGAATGACTTGTTTCAGTTGATTCATCCTTGCAGGAGCCTCTTCCGGGAGGCTCCTGTTCGTTTCTGGATCTGATCGTGCTATGGTCTTGAATCATGTTGGCCATCATTCTGATCATGATGCAGATAGGTCTGACGCCGGATCAGGAGTCCGCGAAGGCAGCCTTCACACGTTATTGCCTGGACTGTCATGAGGCACCACGACCCAAGGCTGATCTTGATCTTGCCGCAATCCTGAATGCTCCATCTGAAGTTGCTGATTCGACCTGGGATCAGATCTCGGTCCATCTTCGAGGTCGCACGATGCCTCCGGCAAAGTATCGAAAGCGGCCGACGGATACCGAGTATCAGGCCATGCAGATCTGGGTGGATTCACAGGGATCATCCCAGGCATCAAGGGCCGTGACCTTGCGTCGTTTGAACGCCACGGAATACGAGAACACCATTCAGGATCTTCTTGATGTGGAATTCGATGCAGATGAATTCTTTCCTGATGATGATGTGGGCTATGGGTTCGACACGATCGGCGATGTGCTGACCATGTCGCCTTTGCTCACGGAGCGATATCTGGATGCCGCCGAACGAATTGCAGCGGAGGCGATTCGTGATCCGAATGAACCCGAGTTTCCAACCAGACGATTTGAAGGAGACACCATCTTCGTTCAGGGTGCCGGGAGAAAGCTTCAGGGAGGCGTGAGGTTGCACTCCAGAGGCGGCGCGATCGGTCATGCAGATCTTTCAAGACCGGGCCGATACAGGATTCGTTACAGCGCCTGGGGACAGCAGGCAGGTCCTGATCCGGTACGCATGGCGGTACGTGTCGGCAACAAACGAATTGCAAGGCACGACGTACCCGAAAAACAGAATGCACCCGGCTTGCGTGAGATCGAAACAACATTGCCGGCTGGCGAACTCGACATCGGAGTCTATTTCACCAACGACTATTACCGTCCTGAAGCCAGAAATCCTGCAGATCGTGATCGCAATGCCGTTGTCGAGTGGATTGAAATCATCGGTCCTCTGGATGCGCCCATGGTGGGGGCATTTCAGGAACAACTCCCATCAGAACCATTCGAGACCGAAGCCTGGCTTGATGCAGTTCTGGGGCAGTTTCTCCCCAGACTCTGGCGGGGACCGGTACCCGAGATTGAACGGCGTAGACTGATGACGATGGCACGAGAGGCCAATGATGCCTCCGCATCTCGCGAACGTGTTCTTCGGACGGCCCTGACTGCTGCACTGATGAGTCCACGGTTTCTTTACAGGTTGGAATGCATGCCTGGTGAGGAAGCCGTTCCTCTTGAAGCACATGAGCTTGCAACAAGGCTGTCCTACTTTCTCTGGAGCAGTACCCCTCCCGACTGGTTGCTCAAGATGGCGACAGCGGGTGATCTTGAGAAAGAGGATGGTCGTCGTGCCGCTGTCGAGAGACTGCTGAGTGATCCTCGATCAAAGGCGGTCGCTGAAAATTTCGCGACCCAGTGGCTTCAAATCAGAGACCTGACCGACCGTCGTCCTGATCCAGACCGATATCCCGGTATCGATGAGCGCCTGCTTTCGTCGATGCAGCAGGAAACGGTTCTTTATTTTGATGATCTTCTTCGAAACAATCATGAGATCAACGACCTTCTGGCCTCGAACCACACGTTCATCGACAAGCGGCTGGCAGCCCACTATGACCTGCCTGTTCCTGATGATGACGGCTTCGTCAAGATCAATCTCGAAGAGCGTTCACATCCGGGTGGATTGCTCTATCACGCGGGAGTCATGACCGCGACTTCAAATCCAACTCGCACTTCGATCGTGAAGCGAGGCAAGTGGGTTCTAGAAGCTTTGCTCGATCAGCCACCACCGCCACCGCCACCAGGCATCGATGGCTTGCCTGAGGATGGAGGTGATTCAACGGCGTCGCTCCGTGAGCAGATGGAACGCCATCGTGCGGATCCATCCTGTGCAGCCTGTCACATCAGAATGGATGCATTGGGATTCGCACTGGAAGAACTGGATGCCGTTGGACGAAGGCGAAGCATGGATCAAGGCAAGCCTGTTGATGCAAGAGGGGAATTGCCTGATGGGCGCATCATCAATGGTCCAAAGGAACTTGGAGCGGTGCTTCTGGAGGATCCGGCCGTCCATCGTTCTCTGGCCAGCCATCTTCTGATCTATGCACTTGGTCGTGGACTGACACCGGCGGATGAGGCTTCGCTCCAGCAGTTGGTGGATGAACTCGCCAAAGAGCCGACCATCCGCCGTCTCGTGCATGAGATCGTGGAATTGGAAATCTTCCGGATGCGATCAGGCCTATCCCCCTTATGATGACATCAGAGGTTCATGACGCGACATGACTGGCTTTCGACCAATTGATCGACGAACTGTTCTCCGTGGCATGGGTACCGCGATGGCGTTGCCCTGGCTTGAAGCCATGGCTCCGACGAAGGCGCTGGGCAGTGTGATTTCCTCGGTCGATCCAGCAACGCCTCCTGTACGGATGGCATTTCTGTTCATTCCCAATGGCGTTCATGCTCCTGACTGGAAGCCGACTGGAATTGGGAAGGACTGCACATTGTCTCCGATGCTTTCTGCGCTGGAACGCCATCGTGGAGACTTCTCGGTGCTTTCGGGCCTTGGTCATCTCAATGCTCGGGCACTTGGGGATGGGCCTGGTGATCATGCTCGCTCATCAGCCTGCTTCCTCACCGGCGCACATCCTGTCAAGACTGATGGCGCTGATATTCGAGCAGGCATCTCGGTGGATCAGATTGCTGCCAATCACTTCGCTGGTCGTACACGTTTCGCTTCACTTGAGCTGGGCTGTGAGCCAGGGCTTCAGAGCGGTTCATGCGACTCGGGTTATTCCTGTGCTTATTCGGCAAATGTCTCCTGGAGAACACCATCAAGTCCGATGGCCAAGGAGATCAACCCAAGACTTCTGTTTGAGAGGATGTTTCAGGTCGGTCCTCGAGGTGAATCCGCGACACAACGCGCTGAACGCATGGCGCAGCGTCGCAGCATTCTGGATTACGTGTCCCATGATGCGGGCAGGTTGAACAAGCAGCTCGGCCTCCGTGATCGTGAGAAGATGGATGAGTATCTGGATGGAGTTCGTTCCATCGAGCGACGGCTGGAAGTCGTCGAATCAGTCGATCAGAATCCTGAAGCGGTTGCCGGCATGAAGACACCAACCGGTATTCCTGCGGATTACCGGGAACATCTCCGCTTGATGCATGAACTCATGGTTCTTGCGTTTCGTCTTGATCTCACACGTGTCTGCACGATGATGTGGGCCAACGAAGGCACGAACAAGACATTTCCATTCCTGGATATTCCAGAAGGTCATCATCATCTTTCACACCACAAAGGTGATGAAGGGATGATCGAGAAGATTCGTCGAATCAATCAATTCCAGTCATCAATGTTGGCGGAGCTGCTTGATCTGATGGCCGAGACCAGAGATGGAGAGGGTCGACTCCTGGACAACACCATGCTTGTCTATGGAGGCGCCATCAGTGATGGAAACCGGCATAATCATGACGATCTTCCGATTGTTCTGGCTGGTGGTGGTGGAGGCGCCTTTGCAGGACAAGGTCATGTTCAATTCCCTGCCGGGACTCCACTCTGCAATCTCTACCTGACCATGTTGGAGCAGACAGGAGTATCACTGGATCGATTCGGAGACAGCACAGGGACACTCTCAGGCTTGTCCTGAGCCGGATCATCGACACGGACCTAACATGTCGTCGTACATGAATCGTCTCCTTCTCCAGATTCTGAAATTCGCTCTGATCGCCGCAGGCGTAGTTGTGGTGCTGTGGTCCATCACGTGGCAGGATTCAATTCGAATTCCAGCTGGATCCCAGGCCCCGGACGGTTCAGTTGCTCAGGTGAGCCGTGACTATCCGGTGGAGAATCTGCGCAGCGATTCAAAGCTCGAACCATCGGTCGTGCACGGTGTGGTGATCTTCCCTGGAGCGGATACGTCTCTCGATTCCGAAGTGACCTTCCCTCGTGAGTGGTATCGCCCAGGAATTCTGACCACGTTTTCAGGTGCCTTGCTCGGACTCCTGTTGCTTGGCTTGATTCCACTTGCCGGTGTCTATCCGCTTCAAGCGACCCGTTGGTGGCTTCTGATGAGATGTCGAGGCTTGAAGGTGAGCTGGATCAAGACGCTCAGGCTGGTCTTCGTCGGCGCATTCTTCAATTTCTGTCTTCCCGGAACAGAGGGTGGAGATGTGGTCAAGGCCTGGTACGTAGCCAGAAGAAGTGACCGAAGGGTTGTGGCGGTGATGAGCGTTGTGTTCGACAGACTGACCGGTCTGCTCGGACTGATTGTGCTTGCTGCCGTGGCAGGCTTGCTGGCTACGAGAGATTCAACGGCCAATCTGATTGGATGGTGGTCACTTGCCGCAATCGTGATGATCATGATTCTGGCTTGGTTGTATTTCTCAGTCGGATTGCGTTCATGGCTTCGACTGGACCGACTTCAGAATCTGTTTGGTGGTGGATTGTTGTCCAAGGTGGAAGAAGCGATTCATGCCTATGGCCAGCACAAGGGTGCGGTACTCATCGCGATCGGCCTTTCCATCGGTGTCCAGACTCTGCTTGCATTCGCCGCAACAACCGCTGGTGTATCACTTGGAATCGGACATGATCCATGGGTGATCATGGCCATCATGCCAGTTCTGTTTCTGGCCGCTACTATTCCCATGACATGGCAGGGGGTCGGTGTCATGGAAGGGCTGGGGATTCTGCTGCTCGCCGCTCCGGGGCTGGCTACGCCCAATGAGGTCATTGGAATGCTGCTGATCTACCGCGGCTACGAACTGGCCTGGAGCCTTTGTGGATCCTTGTTGTTGCTGAAAGGCGATATTCACCTGCACCCCGAGCGTTATCCTGAATCTCAGGGTGGGATTGAGGGGGATTCAAGTACCATGGGGGCCTCATGACACGTTCATCAAAACCCGATGAGTCACGGGAATTCCTTCCCTTCTGCCGCCCATCCATCGATGCCGAGGATGTGGCTGCGGTCACGGCAACGCTGACAAGTGGTTGGATTACCACTGGAGCTCGGTGTGCAGAACTTGAAGATGGCATCCGTGCTCGAACAGGGGCCGGTTGCGCTGTAGCCGTAACCTCTGGAACCGCAGCAATGCATCTGCTGCTGGCAGCCATGGGTATTGGTCCTGGTGATGAAGTCATCACACCCTCCATGACATGGGTATCGACACCAAACATCATCAGTCTTCTTGGTGCGACACCGGTTTTCGTGGACGTGGACCTGGAGACACTTCTGGTCTCACCCGAGACAATCCGTGCAGCGATCACGCCGCGCACCAAGGCCATCATCCCGGTTCACTATGCCGGTGCGCCATGTGATCTGAACGGCATCCGTGCAGTAGCCAAGGAAGCGGGTATTCCGCTGATCGAAGACGCTGCGCATGCGATCGGTACTCGATTCGGTGATACGGAGATCGGCCATTCCGGCCATGCAATCTTCTCCTTGCATCCAATCAAGAACATCACCACCGGCGAAGGTGGTGTACTGGTGACCGATGACGAAGAGTTGGGCGCAACGGTTCGACGGCTTCGGTTTCATGGTCTTGGCGCAGAAGCATGGGATCGAAACCAGCAGGGCAGATCGCCTCAGGTTGAAGTTCAGTCGCCTGGCTTCAAGTACAACCTGCCCGACATGAATGCGACGCTTGGTGTGACTCAACTGAAGCGGCTGGATCAGTTCATTGATCGCCGCAGGCAAATTGCCGAGCATTACCTAAATTCACTTCCCAAGGGAATCAGACCGTTGGGCATTCCCGAGTGGTCACATCGTCACGCATGGCATTTGTTCGTGGTTCGTGTCGATGAAGCGCAGGCAGGTCTTGACCGAGATGCTTTCATGGCAGCGCTCAAGGAATTGGGAATCGGAACAGGGATTCATTTCCGGGCAGCGCACACACATCATTGGTATCGTAATCAGGAATACAAGGCTCCTGGAGGCCTTGTGAACACGGAATGGAACTCCGATCGAATCTGTTCCATCCCACTGTTTCCAGATATGACGGATGAGGATGTGGATCGAGTGATTGAGGGAATACGCGAAGTCTGCGACGCGATCCACCCGACTGTGAATCAGGAGCCACTCAAGGCATGACCGCCAGTCTTTCCATCGTGATACCGGTCTACAACGAGATCGAGAATCTGGAGGAACTGATCCATCGTTGTGTCCAGATGGGTGAGTCGTTGGACAACCCATGGGAGCTGGTACTGGTTGATGACGGAAGTCGAGATGGATCCAGTGAGCGCCTCGTTGAAGCGGCGGCAGATCAGCCTGATCACATCAAGGCGGTGATTCTGAACCGTAACTATGGGCAGCACAATGCGATCATCTGCGGCTTTTCCCATGCCAGTGGAGATGTGATCGTCACACTGGATGCCGATCTGCAGAATCCTCCCGAGGAGATCCCCAATCTGCTGGCTGAAATCGAGAAGGGCAATGATGTGGTCGGCACGGTTCGTGTTGATCGGCAGGACAGCATCTTCCGTCGGTTCGCTTCTTGGACCATCAACCAGCTGGTCAAGAAGACCACCGGTGTCATGATGCATGATTATGGGTGCATGCTTCGGGCCTATCGCCGTCCCATCGTCGAGGCGATGCTGGAGTGTCGCGAACGAAGCACCTTCATTCCCGTGCTGGCCAACTCCTTCGCCAAGCGGACATCGGAGATCGATGTCGCTCATGCGGAACGTTCGGCAGGCACCTCGAAGTACAGTTTCATGAGGTTGATCAATCTTCAGTTCGATCTCCTCACCTGCATGACTACCTTTCCGCTGCGACTGCTCACCTGGGTAGGTGTGGCGATCTCGGCCTTGAGTGTCGCGTTCGGCGGCGTTTTGCTCACCCTTCGTTTCATTCTCGGCCCCGAATGGGCAGCAGCAGGGGTTTTCACACTCTTTGCTGTCCTGTTCTTCTTCGTCGGGGTACAGTTCGTAGCCATGGGTCTTCTCGGGGAGTATCTCTCCCGTGTCCACAATGACGTTCGTGGACGACCCAGATATTTCGTCGACTCAGTCCACGGTCAACCAATGGTTGGGGAGAAACTTCCCGAGCCAGAGGCGACCGAAACCAAGCGGAGGCTTGTTCACTCATGAAGGCCGTCGTACTCGCATATAACGACATCGGGGTAACTGGCCTGGAAGCGCTTCGCCGCGCCGGGATTGAAATTGCAGCGGTGTTCACGCATCGTGATGATCCAGGTGAGAACATCTGGTTCCGTTCAGTAGCGGAATGGGCTGCGGATGCCGGCATTCCTGTCCATGCACCTGATGACATCAATCATCCGATCTGGATTGAACAGATGCGAGCCATGGGTGCGGATTCCCTTTTCTCCTTCTACTACCGCAAACTTGTGAGTCAGGATGTTCTGGATCTCTATCCGGATCGCTGCTTCAATCTTCATGGCAGCCTGCTGCCTCACTATCGAGGTTGTGCGCCTGCCAACTGGGCCATTCTCAATGGTGAAACCAAGACAGGTGTCACGCTTCATCACATGATCGCCAAGGCGGATGCCGGTGACATCGTGGCCCAGCAATCGGTGGCCATCGAAGCTGATGACACCGCGAAGAGCCTGATGAGCAAGATGAATGACGTCAGTGCTTCACTTCTTGCTGAAGTTCTCCCCCAGATTCGTGATGGGGCTGCAGAACGAACGCCGCAGGATGAATCCGAAGCCACGTACTACCCTCGGCGATCATCCGAAGATGGCCGAATTGACTGGACCATGTCGGCTGATGCAGTCCGCAATCTCGTGCGTGCGGTGAGCCGACCCTATCCAGGTGCGATTGCGCAGGTTGGAGATCGCCCCGTCCGCATCTGGCAGACGAGTATCTCTACTCGGTCTCATCAGGTCCCCGGAACCGTAATCGATGTTGATCCATTGATTGTTTCCTGTGGCGCAGAGTCGGTTGAGATCGAGTTCGGTCAGGCCGATGATGGTGTTTACACCACCGGTGCACAGCTTGCGAAGGATCTCAATCTGGTATCAGGCATGCGATTCGCTCCGATGGAACGTCGTCGACCAGGGCGACGCACCTCTGTGCTGGTATTGGGCGTGAATGGATTCATCGGCAGCCATCTCTGTGAGCAGATGCTTGATACAGGCCGATACGAGGTCTATGGCATGGACCTTCGTTCCGACAATCTTGGCAGGATCGTCGATCATCCGAATTTCCACTTTGTTGAAGGCGATATCGCCATCAACCGTGAATGGATCGAATACCACGTACGCAAGTGCGACGTCATTCTTCCGCTGGTAGCCATTGCCACCCCGATTGAATACACACGCAACCCGCTTCGCGTCTTCCAGCTTGATTTCGAGGAAAATCTGCGGATTGTCCGGGACTGTGTTCGCTACGGAAAACGCATCATCTTCCCCTCGACTTCAGAGGTCTATGGCATGTGCCAGGATGAGCACTTTGATGAGGACAAGTCGAATCTCGTAACGGGGCCGATCAATCGCCAGCGCTGGATCTATTCATGTTCCAAGCAGCTGCTTGACCGTGTGATCTGGGCCTATGGGCAATCTGAAGGACTTCGATTCACCCTGTTCCGCCCATTCAATTGGATTGGTCCCAGACTCGACACCCTCGATTCCGCTCGCATCGGATCATCACGTGCCATCACTCAGCTGATTCTGAATCTTGTCGAAGGAACTCCGATTCAGCTGGTCGACGGTGGCGAACAGAAGCGATGCTTCACCGAAGTGGCAGAGGGAGTCGATTGTCTCTTCCGCATCATTGAGAATGAAGATGAACGATGTGATGGACGAATCATCAACATCGGCAATCCGGACAATGAGCACAGCATCAAGGAACTGGCTGAAATGCTGGTGGAAGAGTTCGAGGCACATCCGCTCAGAAAGCACTTCCCGCCATTCGCAGGTTTCAAGGTCATTGAAAGCCGGACGTATTACGGCAAGGGTTATGAAGATGTGCAGCATCGTCGCCCAAGTATTCGTAATGCACTTCGATACGTGGGCTGGAGACCTCAGGTGGAGACACGGAATTCAGTTGCCCGGACACTTGACTGGTTCCTGTGTGACTGGGCTGAGAAGCATGGTGTCGAAGTTCCTGAGACGCTGGCTGCCGGCAGCAGCTGAATCGAATTGAATCTCTGATGCGACTTGGACTGCGTATCGATGTGGATACCTTTCGCGGAACTCGCGATGGGGTTCCTGCGCTTCGTCGCATGTTGAATGAACGTGGGATCAAAGCTTCCTTCTTCTTCACGGTTGGTCCTGACAACATGGGCCGACACATCTTTCGACTCCTGCGACCAACATTTCTCAGAAAGATGCTGAGGACCCGGGCGGGCAACCTCTATGGCTGGAACATCCTGTTTCGAGGCACGATCTGGCCCGGGCCGAAAATTGGATCTCGACTCGCGTCGACCATACGGGCAGCATCCGACGATGGGCATGAGATCGGAGTTCATGCGTGGGATCACCATCGTTGGCAGATGCGTGTCGAACACATGAGCTCGGACGAATTGGCTGAAGAAATACGGATGGCTCATGAGCAGCTGAAGGAAATCATCGGTTTCGAACCGGACTGCTCGGCGGTTGCCGGCTGGCGGTGCACTGATGAGGTTCTGAAGATCAAAGCTGAGTTTCCATTTCGATACAACAGTGATTGCCGGGGATCAGACGGACCCTTCATGCCACGTGCAGGGGATCGTATTCTCGAGCAACCACAGGTTCCGGTCACTTTGCCGACCTGGGATGAAGTTGCAGGACAGGTTTCGGATGATCACTACAACGACTACTTGCTGGATCTGATGCGAGCCGATCAGGATGAGGTCCTGACCATCCATGCAGAAGCCGAAGGGATGTCCAAAGCAGCGATGTTTGCCGAGTTTCTGGATCGTGTGCAAGCCAGTGGCAGGGAAGTCGTCCCTCTTGGTTCGCTTATTGGTGATCACGAGTCGCTTCCAACAAGCTCGATTGATCAACGTGAGATAGAAGGGCGTGAAGGTTGGGTTGCCGTTGTCGCACCTCAGCCGGGCGTCATGCTCACCTGAACCGACTCAAACCAAGAAACTCGATCGAGTGGCTGGTCTGATCGGTCATGGAAAGATCAGCAAGTATTTCACCAATGACAGGCTGGAACTTGAAGCCATGTCCACTGAATCCTGTTGCGAGGATGACCTGTTCATGATCAGGATGCTTGTCCACGATGAAGTGCCCATCCGTGGTGTTCGTATACAGGCAGATGCGAATATCCCGCACGGGACCAGCAGCTCCAGGCAGCAACTGCTTGAGATAAGGAATAAAGTCCGATTCATCATCTGGTTCAGGGGAACGATTGACTGATTCCGGATCGCAGCTTTGCGCGGCCCAATGCCGAGCCAGCTTGAATCCAGCAGGGCCATGTCCATCGGAAGCCATGGGGAATCCATACAGAAGTGACTGGTCCTCGAGTTCAATCGCCCAGATGGGGAGTGAGCCACAGGTCAGTGGTTCAGGGTCCTGTGGTTCAACCCATCCGAGGACCTGACGAGATACCCGAAGTTGCAGGTCAGGGAGATGGCGAAGTGCCCATGGGCCACAGGTGATGATCAATCGATCAGCCGTGAATTCATCAGTGCTCGTGTTGATCCGAACACCCTGACCATCAGTCGTCCAGGATTGAACAGTTACGTTGGAACGGATGTCAGCACCGGCTCGCCGGCCCATCTTGACATGTGTCTCGATGGCTCTTTCCGGAACAATCCATCCTGCCCCTGGTTCGACAAGTCCAACGAAGTGATCGGGTATCTCGAAGCTTGGGAATCGATTTCTGATTGATGCCGCATCAAGCCGTTCATATTCAATGCCATGTCGTTCAGCGGCAGTCTGTGAGGCTTCGACGAATTCTCCACCTTCAGGCCCGATGTAGAGACCACCTGAAGCATGGAAGACCGGTTCCTTTGATTCGCCATTCAATTCCAGAAACAGTTCACGGGATCTTTTCAGAAGTGGCACATAGTCGGCATGCTCATAGTAGGCCAGCCGAAATGCTCTGGATTGATGTCCACTGGAACCTTGATCATTGGGAATGTCGAACTGGTCGAGGCCAAGCACCGAACAGCCGCGTTGAGCGAGGTGCGCACAGGCTGCCGCACCCATGCATCCAACACCCATCACGATCGTTTCAAAGTGCTTCATGGAAGCGATTCAGCTGGAGTTCTGGTTCTCTGCGGCTCTTTCATCGCGCAGCTCGCGGATCTTCAGACGGATGTGGCTGTAATACTGACGTTTCAGTGCAGCAAAGACGAAACCGGCCCGGCCATCCATGAATCCAAATTTCACCACGAACGTAAGCAGGAAGTAGGACCAGCAGAACCACCACTTGTCCACATGGCGATATTTGAACTTCTGCCGTTTGGTCAACGCATCCCATGCCTGGGCATCTTCCTTTTCCAAGGTAAGGAATCGATGAGCTTCCCAGGTCGAGTAGAGATTGTGCTTGCCGATGTAGGAGTCGAGGCCTCTTCGTTCATCATGAGCCAACGGTGACTTGATGCGACCCACTGTTCCGTTCAGGATTGGATGTTCGTGAACCTCGACGTCCATGGTTGTCCAGCGTTCATCCGCAACCTGCTCATAACGACCTGCATCATGCCGGAACAGTGCGAGCTTGGAGAAAGGATCCCCATGCTTGAGATAGCGACCAAGAAACCAGTTCTGGTAGGTCAGCCAGTAACCGACATGGGATTCTGATTCGATCGCGGCCTGCACTTCATCACAGAACGCATCATTGGCGATTTCATCTGCATCGAGGAAGAGCACCCAGTCGGTTTCCAGCTCGTGGTTGTTCAGATACCAGGTTCTCTTCTTCGGGGGCTTGCCATTCCACCGAAAGGGGACGTACTCGGCTCCATATTCGGCTGCGACCTCATCGGTTCCATCCTGACTTTCGGAGTCGATGACGATGATCTTGTGGAATCGCTGAAGATTCTTCAGACTCATTCTCAGGGTCGGAGCATCATTCTTGACCGGCAGGATGACCGTCACGGGCAGCTTGCTCATGCACGACCTCCGATCTGGAGATCGGTCTGGAGAGGGCCATAAATGGATGCAGGAGCAGATGCCATGGTCGTCGGATGATATCGGCTATCAGCCCCCCAGCAGCCCAAACCCATCCAAAAACAGCCACGAACCGGATCCGCAGGGAGCAGATCCGGTTCATGGCGTTTGAGCTGAATTTCTGATCAGTCGCTGAGGCTCTGGTGGATCACATTCAGGAGATCTTCCTCCCGGTCACATGTGACTTCCCAGAACATTGCTCCGCCCAGACCAAGATCATTGATGTAGTCCATCTTGTACTGCATGGATTCTGGATCGTCATACGAGATGAAGTGGCCGCCATGAGCATTCGGATTCCAGGCCCACGGGACCTTGGAGACATCGTCCCACATCCTCACATAGCCACCGGATTCGATCATTTCAGCGATCTCGCTGTAGTCGTTGATGCCGGTTGCACCACTGCTCCAGTCATCCCAGGTGCCCGGAGGGACCATGTTGGCCTGCTGGAAGAGACCAGCATCGGTTGCATTCACTCCACCCCAGGCGCGACCGTAGAAGGGGACTCCCATCACGATCTTCTCAGGAGGCACCCCGGCGTCCAGCCAGGGCTGAACGGATCCATCACTGTTGTAGAAATTCCTGACATTGGGATTTGGTGAAGGATTGTCGGGATTTGGATACAACGGGCTGTGATGGCCCGTGAGTGAAAGATCCCAGGCTCCCATGAAGTCATAGGACATGGTGTTGACCCAATCCAGTTCAGCAGCGATCTCAGCAAGCTCGTAGTTCTCAAGTTTGTCCACACCACCAGCCGAAGCGATGGTCAGCAGATAGTCTCGTCCATCTTCTTCTGCGGCCATATCCAGCTGCTCGCGGAGTTCAGCCATGAGTAGTGTGTAGTTCTCGCGGTCCTCTGGGCGATAGGTATTGCTGCCCATACCACAGCAGACGGGGTATTCCCAGTCGATGTCAACACCATCAAAGTTGTACATACGGATGAAGTCGACGCAGGAAGAGGCAAAGATCTGTCGGCTCGTATCGGTCAAGGCGACATCGGAGAACTTTCCAGACCAGGTCCATCCACCTACCGAGATGAGCGTCTTGATATGCGGATACTCGGCACGAAGGACATTATTGAGCTGGTTGTAGGTGCCTCGATAAGGCTGATCCCAGGTGTCTCCAGGGTATGACTTTTCAATTGCCGCGTAGGGATCGCCGATGGCGATTCTTCCATCGTCGCTGATGTTGGCAAATGCGTAATTCACGTGAGTGATCTTGTCGAGAGGCATGTCAGCGGGCTGATAGTCACGACCGTAGATGCCCCATTCAATGTAATAGGCGACGATTCGCTTGTCTCCTGGGCCTACATCCGGACAGGCGCCCCATGCTGCCAGAACAACCAGCATGTCATTGACATCGACACTGCCATTGTCATCAAGATCGCCCGGGCATCCGGTGCAGAAGCCCCAGTCATTGATGACGAGAAGTAGATCATCTACGTCAACGGTTCCATTTCCATCGGCATCCCCGATGCAACCAGAGCTCTGGTCGTCATTGTTGCCGTCGTCATTGTTTCCATCATCGTCGTTGTTGCCGTCGTCGTCGTTGTTGCCGTCGTCGTTGTTGCCGTCGTCGTTGTTGCCGTCGTCGTTATTTCCGTCGTCGTCGTTGTTGCCGTCGTCGTTGTTGCCGTCGTCGTTGCCGTCATCACCATCATCTTCGCCGTTGTAGAGAACGCCAACAGGCTCACCATTGAACATGGCGTCAGTGAAATCGGTCTGGAAGGGGCCATCAGCGCCAAACCCAACAGAAATGGTTGCGCCAGGCTGAACGGTCTCATTCCAGCTCAGATTGGAGATGATGTGCCTGCCGGATTCAAGGGTCCATTGGCAGTTCCAGGCCTGATTGAGGGTGGAACCATCGGCATAGGACAGGGTCCAACCCTCAATAGGCTGGTCACCTGTGTTGGTGAATGTGATTTCGCCGTTATGACCGGTATTCCAGTCGCTCGTTACGGCAATGTTCAAGGAAGAGATATCAGCTGCAAAAATGCTGCTGGCGGTGAATGCTGGAGCCAGGACTACGGGCCAGCGTGAGAGGGAAATCATGATGTGCACTCCTGGTTGATCGAGGGTGTGTTTAAGACGTCTTAAACAGCTGTCACCCATCGATGATGCCCACCCGATACGAGCTTTGAATTGATTAGTTCTGTAAACATCTGAGATCTCGTTTAGAGCCCTTCGTGCCCACACGCCGCAGGGTATCATCCGCTCTGCAAGGATGAAATGAAACTGTGAAATAGCCTGTTTAACCGGCTTTGATTATTGCTGGATGGGTTTGTAAGGGGCTTGACCTCTAGTGGGAGTTGTTTCTTGACTCGTTTAAATGAACGGTCAGTCTGGGTCCGCAAGTTTCTGAGGCATGGGACCAAGATTGCCAGTTTGACCCCATCAAGCAAATGGCTTTGTTCCGCCATGCTCCGTGATCTGGATCCAACTCGTCCTCAGGTCATCCTGGAGCTTGGCAGTGGCACGGGTCCGTTGACGGAAATGATCTCCAGACGCATGCATCCTGAGAGCACGTTTCTTTCCGTGGAAGTCGACAAGGAGCTGTATGAAATTGCAGCTGCAAGGTGCCCCAATACTGATATTGCTCATGCCAGTGTCGAGTTTCTCCCAGATCTGCTCGCAGATCGGAACCTTGATCAAGTTGATCTGTTCTTGAGCTGTCTGCCGACACCAAGTCTTCCACAGCCCATCAACAAGGTCGTCTTCGAGACCTGGAAACGCATGAGTACCAATGGTGTATTCACGCAGATCACGCAGATTCCATGGTGGTTCATGCCGCTCTATAAGCGTGCCTTTCGCACGGTGACCATGGATCTGGTGATGTTGAATCCTCCTCCGGGGGGCGTGTACCACTGCAGTGATCTGTATGAGGATTTTGATTCCGCTGTGCGCCTTCCTGGCAAGGCAGCGGCCTAGAGATTCAAGGAAGTGAGATTTTCCATGAGTGATGTTCCTCCACGTAATCGTGTATTGGCTCAGGTTCTTCACGAGATGCTTGCTGCTCGCGAGCAAGCGGCAACCTGGGTTGAAGGTGATGCGGAGTTCGACCCCGAGTCCAAGCGATTGATGGGCGTAATGAACCAGGGAGACAAGGAAACGGTTGCAACATTTGCAGCATGGGTTGAATCGATTCAGGATGACCTTCCAATTACGGTCAGCAGTTCCGACGGCGGTCGCAACTGGACACTCGATATCGACACGGATGGTTTCAAGGAACTCGACAAGTCGGATCAGGAAATGCTCGAAGCCATGTCCTTTCTCCTTTTCTCAGGCCCTGAACCTGCAGGCTCCAATCGTGTAGTCGAGCAATTGATGGATCTTGGTCTTCCAGACAAGCTTCGACGCGATCTTTCTGACGGTTGATCGATGTTTCGACTTCTGCTCTGCTTACTTGTATTGATCGGTGTGACAGGTTGCCGGGAAATATCCCCGCCACCCGAGTCCGCGGGAGAGATTCGCATCGCAAGTCTGAGCCCGGCCATCACTCGAGCGATTGAGGATCTGGGATTGGCGGACTCACTTGTCGGCCGTTCAACATGGTGTCAGCTCGATTCGCTTGACATCGATTCCATACCCGCCGTCGGCGATCTCCATGACAGGGATTGGGAACGGCTTGTCAGACTCGGACCCACCCATGTTCTCTTTCAGGCAAGTGATGTCGAGACTGATGCCATGCTTCAGGATCTCGCCGCCAGACATGGCTGGTTATTGCATGCCTGGCCACTTCGTACGATGGGAGAAGTGTGCAACATGCTCGATGACATGTCGGGCTTGTTCACTCAAGCCGAGCATGCCGATGAGATCCGTATTCGATGCAATCAGAGAAGTGATGAGATCAAGGCGTCCATCAAGCCGCCGACTCGAGAGCTGGATGTTCAAGTCCTGATGGTCAGTGATGGTCAGCCTTCATTGGCCTGGGGCGAGTCCACCTATCTGGGGGAGATGCTGGCCAGTACCGGTGCTGTGAATGTCATGGGAGCTTCCGCCTGGAAGACCATCAGTCTTGAAGACATCGTCCGGATGAATCCGGATGTCATTCTGGTTGTTTCGGAATCCGAGGCGGGGGATCAGTCATTTCTGGATGGGCTGGATCTTCAGGCAATCAGGGACAACCAACTGCATCATCTGTCTCATCGCTACATCAATCTGCCAGGGGCCCATCTTGCTTCACTGGCGCATCAGATTCAGTCGGCCGTGATCGACTGACAGGCTTTCTTGCAGCATTGCGATGACCGCATCGTCTGAAACGTTGTACTCATCGGTGGTCCGATACCCTTCACACAACAGTTTGCAGCCGAATCAGGGCAAGCAGGATCCATCAGGTGCAGGGGTCTAGGTCCAAGAATATCGATTTACAGCCATCTGAAGCCCCTTTGCCAGTTTCAATGACCTGATTCGGCATCGCGTCGGGGAGTGCAACTGCTTACAATGCTCGGTCGATATTGAAGTGGGAATTCACCATATGGGATCACGAAAAGGCATCATTCTCGCGGGCGGTTCCGGGACGCGTCTCTATCCCGTTACCCGCGCCGTCAGCAAGCAGTTGATGCCGGTCTACGACAAGCCGATGATCTATTACCCCTTGTCCGTCCTGATGTTGGCCGGTATTCGGGAGATTCTCATCATCAGTACGCCTCAGGACCTGCCAGCCTTCAGGAAGCTGCTTGGCACCGGCACCGAATGGGGTTTGGAATTCACCTTTGCTGAACAGCCTCAGCCGGAAGGTCTCGCTCAGGCCTTCCTGATTGGTGAAGATTTCATCGGTGATTCAACCAGTTCTCTGGTCCTCGGTGACAACATCTACTTCGGTCATGATCTGGTCAGTCGTCTGGAGCGGGCGGATGGTCGGGACGAAGGTGCCACGGTCTTCGCCTATCGCGTCAGCAACCCGGAGGCATTCGGGATTGTTGAACTTGGAGAAGGCAACAAGGCGCTGAGCCTTGCTGAGAAGCCAGCGGAACCCAAGTCGAATTTTGCCGTGACCGGGCTTTATTTCTATGACCGTGATGTCGTTGAGATCGCGAAAGGCGTGAAGCCATCAGCTCGTGGTGAACTGGAAATCACGTCAGTCAATCAGATCTACCTTGAGCAGAATCGATTGCATGTGGAAATGCTTGGCAGGGGGGACGCCTGGTTGGATACGGGAACCCATCAGAGCCTGTTGCAGGCGTCACAGTTTGTTGAGACTCTTGAAACCCGGCAGGGACTCAAAATTGCCTGCCCTGAAGAAATTGCATGGAGAAGCGGATGGATCAGCGACGAACAACTGGAGACGCTGGCACTGCCGTTGTCGAAGAACGAGTACGGTCAGTATCTGATCGAGCTGCTGGGAGCGACGGCACGTACGACATGAATGTCGTCCCAACCGCCATTCCGGACATCAAGATCATCGAGCCTCATGTCTTTGGAGACCATCGAGGCTATTTCATCGAGACCTGGAACGCGAAGCGATTTTCCGAGCACGGAATCGACGCGAAATTCGTTCAGGACAATTTCAGTTATTCCAAACAGGGAACGCTTCGTGGCCTGCACTATCAGGTGAAGCAGACTCAGGGCAAATTGATGCGTGTCGTCCATGGTGAAATCTATGACGTCTGCGTGGATATCCGGCGTTCTTCGGCAACCTTCGGCAAGTGGATCGGTGTCATTCTCTCTGCGGAAAATCACCGCTCACTCTGGGTGCCACCAGGTATCGCCCATGGTTTCTATGTCACCAGCGAGGCTGCCGCCTTCGAGTACAAGTGCACTGATTTCTATGCCAAGGAACATGAAAGAACATTGATGTGGAATGATCCTGCTCTTGGTATCGAATGGCCCTTGAGAGAGGGCGAAGCACCCTTGATCACGGAGAAGGATCAGCATGGTGAGATACTTCTGAATGCGGAAATCTTTCCGTGAAGTGTCTTGTGACGGGAGCTGGGGGGCAACTGGCTTCATCGCTGGTTGATCGGGCTTCGCCGTCCATCCAGATTGATGCCATGGGCATTGACCAATTGGATATCACGAATGCGGTGGAGGTTGATGCCGCAGTAGACCACATTCGTCCTGATGTGATTCTGAATGCAGCGGCATGGACGGATGTCGATGGGGCTGAGTCGGATGAATCGCTTGCCATGGCGGTCAATCGAGACGGGCCAGCCTATCTGGCCGAGGCCTGTGCGCGGCATGGGTCGCGTCTGATCCATGTGTCAACGGATTTCGTTTTTGATGGTTCGGGTACGACTCCATGCAGAATTGATGATCCAACTTCACCATTGACTGTGTATGGAAAGTCAAAGCTCGCAGGTGAGCAGGCGATTCAGGAGAGATTGGGGGCCGAGGCCGTCATTGTTCGTACCGCCTGGCTCTATGCGGCTCATGGTCAGAACTTCGTCAGGACGATGTTGAAAGTCATGAGCGAGCGTGATCACATCAAGGTGGTTGCCGACCAGCGGGGCACTCCAACCAGTTCCACCAGTCTTGCCGATGCCATGTGGCAATTGCTCGATTGTGGTGCAACGGGTCTGTATCACTGGACTGATGCAGGGGAGGCGACCTGGCATGAGTTCGCCGTGGCGATTCATGAGGAAGCCTGCTCGCATGATCTGCTGGATCATGATGTGGAGATCCAGGCCATTACGAGTGATCAGTGGCCGACGGCCGCTCATCGGCCGCATTACAGCGTGCTTGACATCTCGCGTTCAGAAGAGATTCTTGGTAGATCTCCGCGTTCATGGCGTCAGGAACTTGTCGATGTCATCCGTTCTCTTGCAGCGACCGAAGTGCAGGGGCCCGCAAAATGAGTGATCAGCCCCGTATCCAGTATGCATCGATGATGAGTGCAGAGACGCAAACGGAATTCACAGGTGAGCGGTTCGTTCCAGGTGTACGTGGTGAAATAGAGTTGGAGCATGTTCATCGCTATCTGTTCGCGAGACAGTTTGTCGAGGGACGTGATGTTCTGGATATCGCCTGTGGAGAAGGCTACGGCTGCGTTCTGATGTCAGGCATCGCTCGATCAGTGATCGGTGTGGATATCGACACTGATGTGATCGATCGAGCCAGATCTTCTCATGCGGGTGACAACATCGATTTCAAATCAGGTTCCTGCACCTCCATTCCCATGGCTGATGCTTCGATCGATGTCGTCGTGAGTTTCGAGACCATCGAGCACATCGATCAACATGATCAGTTCATGGCTGAGATACGCCGGGTTCTGCGTCCAGGAGGACTGCTCCTGATTTCAACACCCGATACACGGACATATGTTGAAAGTTCACCCGAACAGAATCCATTTCATGTGAAGGAGATGGACAAGCAGGAGTTCATTGATTTATTGACAGATGGTTTCAATCATGCTCGCTTTGGGGTCCAGCGATGTCTGGCAGGTTCTCTGCTTGTTCCACTGGATTCCGAATCTTCCATGACGACGCCGGCGTTGTACCGTCTGGATGCTTCAAGTAGTACGGTTGAAGACTGTGGAAGATTCGCGGATGCCGGCATGTTCCTGATTGGGATTGCATCCGATGATCCATTGCCATCAGTTGACTGGGGGCTACTTGATGATCCCACTTTCTCCATGGCACAGCAGGCCGACCTTGAGCATCGAAACAAGTCTCTTGAGGGTTCGGTCACTGAATACGAGGCTGCCATGAAGGAGACACTGGCGGAACTTCATCAACTACGTCGATCTCTGGTTGTTCGAATTGCTTCCAGACTCGGGTTGGCACCACGCCGTTCGGATTCATCATCATGACCGAAGTCTGCCCCAGGCTGATCAGCTTCTACCTTCCTCAGTTTCATCCGATTCCTGAGAACGATGCCTGGTGGGGCAAGGGTTTCACCGAGTGGCGGAATGTCACAAGAGGTCGCCCGATGTTCGAGGGTCATGATCAACCTCGAAGACCAGCTGATCTCGGTTACTACGATCTGCGAATTGAAGAAGTCCAGCAGCATCAGGCCGACCTTGCGATGCAGTACGGGATTCATGGATTCTGCTACTACCACTACTGGTTTGCGGGGACGAGACTTCTGGAACGTCCTCTGGATGCAGTGCTCGCTTCAGGAACACCCACGCTTCCATTCTGCGTGTGTTGGGCCAATGAAAATTGGACCCGACGCTGGGATGGGATGGAATCCGAGATTCTGATCGGCCAACAGCATTCTCCGGAGAGTGATCGCGCATTCATTACTGATCTTCTTACGACGCTTGCCGATGATCGCTACATCACCGTCAACGGCAAGAAGTTGCTGCTTGTCTACCGACCTACGTTGCTTCACAACACTCGCCGTGCAACCGATACGTGGCGGGATGAGGTTCTCAAGGCCGGGCTTGGCGAATTGCATCTGGCCATGGTTCAGCATGGAGATCATGACCCGGTGGCGATGGGGTTCGATGCAGCCGTCGAATTCCCTCCGCATGGGTTTCAGGCCCCGGATATCCGAAATCGTCTTGAAGCCGTTGATCCGGAATTCCGAGGTGGGATCTACGACTATGGCGCACTGGTCGATTTCGCCATTGAACGACCCAGACCATCCTTCCCGCTTCATCGTGGAGTGATGCTGGCCTGGGACAACACGGCTCGTCGTGGTACCAATTCAACCGTCTATCACGGTGCGACCCCGGCGGATTACCGTAGATGGCTTGAAGCCATGATGCAGGATGCAACCGATCAGGGTGGATCGGATGAAGTGGTCTTCATCAATGCGTGGAATGAGTGGGCTGAAGGAACCTATCTCGAACCCGATGAACGCCATGGGCATGCCTGGCTTGAAGCCACCAGAGAGGCACTGCAGGCCGTTGGCGGAACAATTGAGACAGAGGCTGACAAACCTCTTGCGATTCGCAGAACGGTTGCGATGGATTCCGATCCAGGCCCTGCGGATGTCCGACGTCTGGCACGTCAACGTCGAAGATCTCGAACTCGACATCGACTTCGAACACTTCGAGTTCGGGCCGGGAACTTCATGAAGCGACCGGACAAGATCAAGAAAATCCGAACACGTGGTGGTGCCGCCATTTCCCGAGGGCTGCAGAAGTTCCGATTGAAGAAATCGTCAACTCAAGCATCACTGGAGCCTGTTTGGCATGGGAATGCGGGAACAGGTCATCCCGTTCTGTTCATTGGTCATGATGCTCATCTGGCTGGTTCACAGATGCTTCTGCTGGAAATGATCCGTAAGGCCAGAGCATCAGGGACCATGGATCCCATGGTCATTCTGCTTGGCGACGGGGTATTGGAATCCGACTATCGCAGGCTTGCGCCAACCTGTTCAGTTGTTCCCATGCTCAAGGCAGGCATGACGCTTGCGGATGCGGTATCCAGTGCCATTGCGGCGGCACCTCGCAGACCTCTCGTGGGCATCTGCAGCACGATTGCTTGTGCCGATGCAGCGCAGGCCTGTCGCTCAAGCGACATTCCAGTCGTACATCTGGTCAACGAACTGCCGACAACTGTTGAAGCCAATGACTGGGAAGATCTGGTATTGGACATCGGCGCTACGGCTCGTCGCATCATTTTCGTTTCGCATTTCAGTCGAAAGGCCTTTGTTGATCGATTTGGTCTGGCTGAATCACGCTGCGCAATCGTGCACCCCGGCTGGCTTTCTCATGAGGGAGATCCTGCAGACAAGCTCAAGGTCCGCTCCAGAATCCGCCGCACGCTCAAACTTCCTGAAGATGCCTTGATCGTACTGGGCTGTGGTCAGATTCATCCGCGCAAGGGCGTTGATCTGTTTGTACAGGTTGCCGCCAGGACATTGGAACAGCCTGGGACGGACAAGGTTCACTTTGTCTGGATTGGTGACGGGACTGCTGATCACACTCGCTGGGTGAATCATGATGTCGACCTGCTCCCATGTCGTGATCAGATCCATTTGATCCCATCCAAGTCTGACATTCATCCATATTTCGAAGCTGCTGATCTCTATGTGCTCTCTTCGCGCGAGGATCCGTATCCAATCGTGTGCGTGCAGGCGATGGCAAGCGGCCTTCCTGTTCTGGCATTCGATGGTGCCGGCGGGGCACCTGAAGCACTGGTTGATGGATGTGGAATCGTCGTTCCGTTTCTCGATACCAAAGCCATGTCAGAGAAACTCGTAGGCCTTGTTCAGGATGAAACAGCAAGACTTGCCATGGGTGAAGCTGCTCGGGCTCGTGCGCAATCAAGTTGCAGTTCAGATCATCACTTTGAAGGTGTGATGGATGTGGTCGCTTCAACGTGTGGAGTAGATCTCAAGAATCCAGAATGAATGTTCTGGTGAACTGAAACTACTTGAGTCCCAGTTCCATCAGCCATTTCACATAGCCATCCTGACTGTACTTATCCCGCACGATCCGCTTGCCTTCATGTCCGATGCTGACTCGTTCTTCAGGATCATCAAGCCATTTGATGACGACGTCGGCCATTCCCTGAACATCGCCGAATGGAATGATCGCACCGCCACCATCCCCAAGCATGGAGGGGCTGCCACCTGAACCATCGAAGCATGCAACCGGCATGCCGCAGGCCATTGCTTCATGGACGACACAGGGGAAGGGATCTTCACGCGAGGTCAGGAGATACATGTCGCTTGCACGGAAGGCCTCTTCCGTGTCATTCACTTCGCCGAGGAAATGCACTCGGTCTTCCACGCCTGCACGCCTGACGTCCCGCACGCACCAGAACGTTGGATCCAGATAGGTGTCGGCGCCACTCCCGATCCATACGAAATGCAGTCTTGGATCATGCGTCCGCCGCAACGCGGAGAGGGCGGTCAGCAGAAAGAGCTCTGGTCCCTTGCGAAGTTCAAGGCTGCCACAACCAAGCACGATGATCGATTCATCTGGAAGGTCGAGACTTCTTCTCAGGGCGTGGCGGGCCGCATCATGCTGCCCATCGAGGAAGGTTTCACGCAGCAGTCCCTGAGGATGTACGAGTCCATGATCAGAAGGAAGTCCAGCCCACTCGCAGGCGATCTGTCTCATTGTTTCACAGGGATAAACGACGACATCAGGGCTCTGGGCGATGAGTCGGTAATCCTCCGCAGGAGAGTTCGTCGCAAAGTCGTGTACGAGTGAAATCGTTCGCCAGCCGAACCGGCGGATCCATCTTGCATAATGCCAGGTGGTCGCGGTATTGCACAACGCCATGCGTTGACTTGCGACGGTTAGCTTGTCCATGATCTTCTGGCCGTAGGAGGTTGGTGCGCCCCAGGGATTCAACTGCTTGCCATCGATGATCCAGGCATGCTTTGCAAAGTCATCCAGCAGTGGGCCTTCGCCATCATGGATCACGGCACATTGCGCATGTTTCGACATGCGACGCACCAGATCAAGTGCCAGCAAGGGTGCGCCGGTCCGTGATGTTTCGTGGGTGACCATAAGAACCAGTGGACGAGCAGGATCAACATTGATCTCTTCCGGACTGCAGGTGGGGCCAGGGTTCTGCAGAGGTGGAGCAGGTGTCGCCAGGAGTCGCTTTGCCAATTGCCTGAGGGGTCTGGGGGCAAGTCGTCTGACCATTCCACGAAGTGAAGCATCAGGCGAGGTTGCCTTGTCTGCTCGAGCAGGGTGATTGAGGTCCATGCCGTCGGTCGTCGGGGACGGTCTCGACATCAATCGTTCCTCCCGTATCCGGGGATCTTCATGACGCTCGCGTGCTGCTGGTCGAGAGACTGACGCGACCGGATCAAAGGTTCGACCAGTCATGTTCGGGTCGGAGTTTCGAGTGCCCAGCAGATCGGGTTCAATGCTGTGGATGATCGGCTGGTCGCTGAAATGCGGTCGAATTGAATCACAGAACCAGGGCCAGTAACGCGGCCAGTTCGCCGGCAGTGGAGCGATTGGATTCGGCGAAGCTGCGCTTCGGGCCAGTGACATGAAGCGGTTCAGTCCGTCTCGTCCTTCCTCTGCCATCAGGTGCTGGACATGCCCAGTCGTATTCTCGGGATGAACGCGATATCTCATCAGTGTTTCAGGAATGAAGACGGGTTCGACATAGAAGGTGGATCGCAGCAGGAAATCCCAGTCATGCGAAAGCTGGTGTTCACTGAAACCACCCAGCTTGTCATACAGACTTCTGCTGAAGAGAAAATTGCCGCTGGTGACTGCGGGATTGTTACGCAGCAGGGCAAACCCATGCGTGGGACAGGCTGCGGCACTGGCGAGCACATCCTGATACCAGCCGTATTGAGGTGAGTCGGGAGGAAGTGGTTGATCGTTCTCATCGATCATTTCGACCAGCGTGAATGCGATCCCATCCTGCGAGGGATCTAACTTTTCAGCCATGGCCGCAAACCGCCCGGGCAGAAACGCGTCGTCTGAATTGAGAATCGCGATGAAATCACCGCGGGCATGCTCGATCCCTCGCATGATCGCGGCATGCGCGCCACGGTTCTCCTGCTCAATCAGGATGGTCCGTTCCAGTGGGCTGGATTTGAGACACTCGCGAATGATCTCCAGGCTGTCATCTGATGATCCATCATCGATGATGATCAGTTCGACCTCCAGTTCGTCGGATGCCTGCATGAATACCGATTGAACAGCACTCTCGATGTATTTCGAGTGGTTGTAGGACGGGATGACGACGGAAATACGCATGAATGATCTGGCGGAGAATCGCAGCGGTCGAAGTATAGATGCCATCGGGCTTCCACCAGCGGCAAGGGCTTGATCTGACGGATGCTCAGGCGGTTCGTTCCCATCAGCCATCAGGAGCTACCATGAGGTCATGAATGCGGTATCAGGGTCATCTCCGGGAAATCTCAGCTCACTTGGCCGCGTCAGCGTGGTCGGAGGCAGTGGATTTCTTGGTCTGAATCTCTGTCGATTTCTCTGTGATGCAGGGCTGGAGGTTGTGGCGGTAGATCCACGACCGTTGAATCCCGTAGCGATTGCTGATCGTCCGGTGGAGCATCTGCCGGGTATCTCCGAGGAGGCGTTTGCAGGTTCCAGTGTCGTCTTTCATGCCGCAGGCTCATCCGAGCCAGCTTCATCCAATACGCACCTTCAGGAAGATCTTGAGGGGACCGTTGGTCTGACGCTTGATGTCATTACTGCTGCTGAGCAGGCGGAGGTTTCCCGCATCGTGCATGTCTCCAGTGGCGGAACCGTGTACGGACCGGATGCGGATGTTCCGACGCCTGAGGATTCGATGACGGAGCCGGTCTGTGCCTACGGCATCTCCAAGCTGGCGGCAGAAGGCCATGTCCAGCTGGCCGAGCGCATGCATGGCATGTGCGGCATCAATCTTCGAGTCTCGAATCCCTATGGTCCTTGGCAGGATCCAAGAAGAGGTCAGGGAGTGGTCAATGCCTTCATCCACCGTGGCATGTGTCATGAACCGATCGATCTCTGGGGAGATGGCGGGATCGTGCGAGACTTTCTTCACGTTGATGATGTGCTCGTGGCGATGGGTCGAGCAGCGATGTATGAAGGTCCTGAACGTATCTTCAACATCGGCTCTGGTGAAGGTGTCTCAATCAACCAGTTGATCGACGATATCGAGCAGATGCAGGGTCACCGCATTGAAGTGCGACGACATCCGGGTCGGGACAGTGATGTCCCACGAAGCATTCTCGATATCAATCGTGCTCGTCGTGAACTTGATTGGTCTCCTGAAGTCACCTGGAAGTCTGGACTGAAAGACACGATGTCATGGATCAAAGAACACGTGCCTGAGCAATCCGAAGCATGATGAATTCTCCCGTTGTCAGTCGAACTCAGGAACCGCACTCGGGAGTTTCGGTTGTCATGTGTACCTGCAACGGTGAGCGTTGGCTTGAGGAGCAGCTCGCCTCGATTGAACAGCAGACGCTGCCGCCGGATGAAGTCGTGATCGGTGATGATGCTTCACGCGATGGAACCTATGGCTTGCTTCAGGACTTCAGTCGACGAATGCCATTCCCGGTCCATCTGACCAGACATGATCCGCCACTGGGTGTCGTCGAGAACTTCGAGTTCACCCTGTCCCGTGCCAGAGGAAAGTATGTCGCCTTCGCCGATCAGGATGACATCTGGTTGCCGGAAAGACTCGAGCGAGGTGTTGCGGCCATTCAGGCTCTTGAAGGAAATGGCGATGTGCCCGTTCTCTCGCATGCGGATCTGATTCTGATGGATGCTGAAGGAAGAGATCTTGGTCGCCGGTTTCTGGCGACACGTGGATTGGATGCACAGCCGCGGGATCCTCTTCGCGTCCTGCTTCGTCACAATCTTGTAACGGGTTGTTCGGTGACGATCAACCGGGCTTTGATTGAACGCGCCAGACCATTTCCTGAAAATCTGGTGATGCATGACTGGTGGCTCGCGTTGGTTGCGGCAGCCATTGGAAAGATCACGTTGATGGACGAGCCTCTGGTTCGATATCGCCAGCATGACCACAATGTGGTTGGCGCACCGCCACTGGTCAGTGCCACAGGATTGTCACGTGTTCTTTCGGTTACTTCAGCCAGACAGGCGCTGGCTGCGGTCTATCGTCAGGATCTCGAACTTGGAAATCTGCTTGGTGATGAACTTCCTCCGGACATCCAGCGCTTCATTGAAGCAATACCTCATGGAGGTTGGAAGCTGTATCGAGCAGCAGCACGTGCTGGCATTCGCCCGCAGGGGATTCTCAGACGCATTCGATTTCTGTTCGAGACAATTGGCAGTGGCTATCGACGGCATCTGTGAAGTGAAGTCCGGATTCAGCGACTGGCTCGACGCGCTTCGGACAGCCAACCTCTGCTCAGCACCGCACCGGATCCTCGAAGTGATGGCCCCTTGAAGATCAGAGGCCAGGCTTCGAGCCTGCCTCTGATGAAGGGAATCAAGCATCTTTTTCGCAAGGCCTGGATCGCGAGCAGGGTCGTCAAAAGACATCGCTGTGGAATCGCCGACCACCATCTGCGAACAGGCACAGCAGTCCAGAAAAGTACAGTCGAGTTTCGGCTGACGAAGTAGGCTCGTCTTCGGGGGATCCTGTCATAGGCCTGTGAAATTCTGTGTTGCACTCTTGCACCGGGAACGTGCAGGCATTTGAACCCCGATTGCTGAAGACGGAATCCCAGTTCCGTGTCTTCGTAGTAGCACTCGAAGTCTTCACGGAAGAGGCCGCCACAGTTCTCGATCACTTCTGCGCGTGCAAGCATCGCGCAACCGGTTGGACCGAAGACCGCTTCAGTAGAGGCGTGATCCGTTGCTGGTCGTCCATGGCCTCGACGACCGGCCCATCCCGGAACGGTATAGATCTGACCCGCGGAGTCGAGTCGTTCAGGATCATCCTGTTGGACGACGGAAGGTACGACACACCCGCATTCGGGATCGGAAAGCAGTGTTGCAAGGCAGGCAGAAAGCCATCCTGGTTCCACGAGCGTGTCTGCATTGAGCACACCTACGGCTTCACGTGAAGGATCACGCTGCCGCCATCCTTCTCCACAGGCCCGTGCAAATCCACCATTGCGTTCACGTCGTATGACCCGGACGCCTGGCAGATGCGCTTCGACAATTCGGTCAGGCGTATCGTCGCCACTGGCATCATCAACAACGATCAGATCGAGACCTTCCGCATCAGGGTCGGCCAGAATGCTGCGCAGACATTCCAGCACGACATCGGCATCGCGAAAGACGGGAACAATCAGACTGATGCGAGAACCGGGGCGTTCCATGAGGTACGACCTCTCGCGGTGACAGGTAGTGGGTTTCAGGCGCCCTGGGCTTCACGGTTGGAATACCAGGAATCCTCATGCGACTTGAAGTGGTCGCCGCGTTTGATCCGCTGCCACCATTCCTTGTTTTCTACATACCAACGGCAGGTTGCAGCCAGGCCTTCTTCAAAAGTCCACTTGCGGGTCCAGCCAAGTTCTTCGGCAGCAGTTGGATTGACTGCGTAGCGGTAATCGTGTCCGGGCCGATCCTTGACGAACTCGATGAGTGTCTCGGGCTTGTCGAGATTCCTGAGGATGCCTGAAGCAACATCTCGTCCATTCACTTCCAGACGGGCACCCAGGTTGTAGGCCCGGCCAGTCTCGCCGTTGTGCAGGACGATGTCGATGCCCGAGGCGTGATCTTCGGCATGCATGTAGTCGCGTACGGCATCCCCGTTGCCATAGATCGGAAGTGGCTTGTCTTCCAGAGCATTGGTGATGAAGAGCGGAATGATCTTCTCCGGGAACTGGAATGGTCCGTAGGTATTCGAACCACGGGTCACGACCACATCGAGACCAAAGGAGATGCCGTAGGAGAACACCATGTGTTCCGCGGCACCCTTGGAGGCGGCATACGGACTGCGGGGACGGAAGACATCTTCCTCATGAGAGTGATGATCCGTCCCGACCAGATCTCCGTAGACCTCGTCGGTGGAGACATGGAGGAAGCGGGAGACTCCGAGCTTCTTCGCGGTTTCAAGCAGAACCAGTGTCCCTTCGACATTGGTCTTCACGAATGGACGCCCATCGACCAGACTTCGATCGACATGACTCTCGGCCGCGAAGTTGACGACGGCATCACAGCCAGCCATGGCTTTTTCGACAGCCTTCGTATCAGCGATGTCACCTCGAACGAACTCGACTCGATCTTCCATTCCAGCGAGGTTCTCGAGATTGCCTGCATAGGTCAGGGCATCCAGAACGACAATTTGCCAATCCGGATGAGTCTGATGAGCCATGCGGACGAAGTTGGAGCCGATGAACCCGGCACCACCAGTGACCATCACCTTGCTAAATTTGGATGCATCCGCCACGGTACGCACTCCCGTTATCAGGCATTGAGAAGCGTTTCATCGTATCCGACCCGCTGACATCATGCGGGTTTGTGGTCAGTTTCAGGGCCTCCGGCTAGCATTCGAGCGAATAAGGGGCCATGGGCCCCGGACAGGCCACCATGGGCAATCCAATTTCTTCCATGACGACACGCAACTCGGCTGATGCTCCGGTGAGAGATCTCTCCCCGCTACAGCCGCTTTGTGCGCTCATTCGGCATCGTGATCTGGTCTTTCGTCTGGGCCGTCGAGATATCGAATCCCGTTACAGAGGTTCCATTCTTGGTCCGATCTGGGCCGTCATGCAGCCCTTGGTGCAGTTGGCGGTCTACACGTTCGTCTTTGGGATCGTGCTGAAGATGAAGGTTGAGAATGTAGGTCTCGGAGATGAGGCCGCTTCCATCAATACCGCGGACTTCGCCCTGTCCCTGTTTGCTGCACTGATCCTCTACAACCTGTTCAGCGATTGCGTCGGCAAGGCCCCGATCATCCTCAGGCAGAACGTGACCTTCGTGAAGAAGATCGTCTTCCCGTTGGAAGTACTGCCATGGTCGACCCTGGTCATGGCGATCTTCAACGCCTGCATTGCACTGGCGGTCTTCGCGGTCTTCTATGGAATCATCCAGGGCGTTCCGCCATGGACCATCGTGTTGATACCGGTTGTCGTCTTGCCGGTTGTCATCATGATTCTGGGTTTGAGCTGGATACTCATGTCGGTGGGTCTGTATCTGCAGGACACCCAGCAGGTCGTGTCTCTGGTTCTGATGGTGGCGTTGTTCACCTGTCCGATCTTCTATCCCATGTCGATTGTTCCGGAGTCCTATCAGGGATGGCTGTATGTCAATCCACTGACTGTTGCCGTGGAACAACTGCGAGAGGTGTTGTTTGCGGGAATGATTCCGGATGCATGGACCTGGTTGATCTATCTTGCCGCTTCACTGCTGGTGTGCTGGATAGGCTGGATCTGGTTCGCCACCACCCGACGGGGATTTGCTGATGCCGTCTGATACGCCCATCATTTCGGCTGAGGCATTATCGAAGTCCTATCGACTGTTTCGCCGTGGTCATCATCGCCTGCTGCAGCATCTCCCATTCGGGATCGGTTCACGGTTCTATCGGGAACATCAGGCACTGCAGGAACTCGACCTCGAGGTTTCCGCGGGTGAGTCCATCGCCGTCATCGGTCGTAATGGATCAGGCAAGTCGACCTTTCTTCAGCTGCTCTGTGGCACTTCCGCGCCAACCACGGGCATGATCGAGACCCGCGGACGCATTGCGCCGCTGCTGGAACTTGGTGCGGGGTTTGCGCCTGAGTTCACTGGTCGTGAGAACCTCAGGCTTGCCGCTTCCATTCTTGGCTTGTCCCGTCGTGAGATCGATGAACGGACGCAGGCCATCATCGACTTCGCCGATCTGCCCGATGGTTTCATCGATCAGGCTGTGAAACGCTACTCGAGCGGCATGTACGCGAGACTCGCCTTCTCAGTGGCGATTCATGTCGATGCCGACATTCTTGTCGTTGATGAGATTCTTTCTGTTGGTGATGGCGCCTTCGTGCAGAAATGCATGCGAGCCATCAGGGAATTCAAGAAGCATGGGACCTTGTTCTTCGTTTCCCATGACACCCCAGCGGTTCTGGCCCTGTGTGATCGAGCCATCTGGTTGGATCAAGGCAGATTGATGGCTCAGGGTCCAACCCGTGATGTCGTTCTGCAATACGAAGCGAGTCTCAAACAGCGGCGCAATGGTGGGGCAGGATTTGAAACCTCGACTCGACGTGCGGAAGAACCCGTCAATGACGTTCGTGCTGACAGCTTGAAGGCGATGGCTGAATCAGGGATCCCTGCCAAGGCGGTCTTTGATCCAGCTTCCTCAAGCTTCGGTGAGGGCGGTGCCATGATCAGGAACGTCCAGTTCCTGGATGAGTCGGGAAAACCACTGGATGCTCTGCTTGGCGGGGAAGTCGTCGAACTGGAGATCACAGGCGACGTGCAGGATGAAGTGAAGTCACCGATCGTCGGCTTCTATCTTCAGGACCGACTCGGGCAGACGTTGTTTGCGGACAACACCGCGATGGGTCACGATGACGCTTCGGCGCAGCCGCTGGCTTCCGGTTCAGGTTTCCGCGCCACCTTCCGATTCCAGATGCCGTGGATGCCTGCAGGCGAGTATGCCATCGGCGTTGCGATCGCCGACGGCACCATGGAAGACAACATTCCGCTTCATTGGGTCGAGTCGGCGATGGTGTTCAGAATTCATGGATCCCATGTTGCGGTTGGCCTCGTGGGTCTGCCGATGTTGTCGGTCACGCTGGATGCAGTTTCCAACTTCCAGGAAACCGGTGCAGGCACATGAGTGATTCAGGATCCGACAACAAACAGGTCTGTCATGTCTGCGGTGGACAAGCTTTCGAGTTCGAACCGGTGTTGTGGGATGAACTGGTCGAGGCATGGGGATTGAGTGATCAGGAGCGTGCGTACATCGATCGCCAGCAGGGTGAATGCTGTGTCGTCTGCCGGGCCAATCTTCGATCAAGTTCACTGGCTGCAGCCATTCGACAACATCTGGGCATGGATGGATGGTTGCGTGATGAAGCAGGTCGCAGACCCCGGCGGAAGCTCCGGGTTCTTGAATTGAATGAAGCGGGCACACTCTCCCCGGTGCTGCAGCAATGGAAGTCGCATGTGCTGGGCCAGTATCCGGAGGTCGACATGCAGAACCTTCCCTATGAAGACGAGTCCTTCGATCTCGTACTCCACAGTGACACGTTGGAACATGTGCCCGATCCGATTCAGGCGCTGCGTGAGTGTCGGCGAGTCCTGAGACCGGGGGGTGCCTGCTGCTACACGATTCCCATCGTGGTTGGACGGATGACCCGCAGTCGAGACGGGTTGCCCCCATCCTGGCACGGTCAGAGTCGAACCACGGATGAGGATTGGAAGGTTCAGACCGAATACGGGGCGGATGCCTGGTGCCAGCCGATGGAAGCGGGCTTTGATTCAGTCCGGCTGACCACCCTCCAATGGCCTGCTGCGATCGCGTTGACGCTTTATCGTTGAATCAAGGGTGGATATCCTGCGCGGATCCGGGGACACTGGTCCGAAGGAGTTCCTCACTTGACCACCACTCAGCCATCCGACACGACTGAACTGCAGGCCCGAATCGATGAGATGGGCCCCTGGTTCTATGACATGGACCTTGGCAATGGTCTTCGGACGTACTCCAAGGTCGCCGGTTCTCATGGCGATATCCACACGACTCGGCGAGCCATGGTGGCAGGCGTCGTCCAGTCGCACTTCGGTAATCGCCTGTCCGCTATTTCTGCATTGGACGTCGGTTGTCACGAGGGCTACTTCAGTTTCATGCTTTCCGGGCTTGGTGTTCCCCGTATCCATGGGGCGGATCTGAGAGGGGAGAGTCTGGCGAAGGCGCGACAACTGGCTGAAATCGCCGATCGCTCCGGGATGGAGTGGACTCAGTGCAATTGTGAAGCGCTTGATCAGCATGTCACGGGGACCTTTGAGCTCTGTCTGTGCGTGGGCTTGATCTATCACCTGGAGAACCCCATCCGGTGTCTGCGGCAGATCGCGGACCGCTGCGGAGAAATGCTGGTGGTTGAAACTCAGGTCTGTGATGAGATCGAGGGGGAGACCGAGTGGGGTCGTCAAGAATGCAAAATGCCGTATCAGGGCGGATTCGCGCTGATCGATGAGACCTGCTTTGATGACAATCCCGAAACGGGTGCCACACCCTTGGCCCTGTGCCCCTCTCCAGGAGCACTGAAGACCATTCTCAAGGCCTTGGGCTTCCCTCGGGTTGAGACGATCCAGCCACCGGCCACAGGGAACGAGCAAATGTTGCGGTCCAAGCGTGTGGTCATGGCGGGTTATAGGACAACCTGACGTTTGCCCCCTGGAAACGAAATTTATTTTCTGAGGTCCTTAAATAAGGATCAGGGCTGGAATCCACCTCTGAGCCCTGCATAGGGCGATTCTTGGACACAGCAGCCCCAAGGGCCTGCTGATATACATGTAAACATTTGTAAATAAAGGTCTTGCGCAATCTCCGGCGGATTCACCCTCCGCTGAGGGTCGCCTGAAGCACCTTGGATGGCTGTTTTTGAGTCAATGGCGACTCTTGGGACAGGTTCAGCCGTCATGAGACGTATCTTGCCAGGCCGGCCGGGGGCATGATTCAGTCGTTCTCGGACCTGAAAGGCCTGAAATCAGGGATTTGACGCGGTTGCCCGGTTTGACAGGGGCTGTGGGATCCGTACAATTCGCGTCATTCGCCGGAGGATCCCGGCGGGGGTTTTTGAATGGTTCGCGAACCATTGACCGATACCGGTGACTTCCGGTACGTACGGAACCAGTTTGTCTATTTGGTTGTTGGTAAGAAAGCCGGCAGCATTTCGAATCTCTAGAGATGGGTGTGCCTCGGTCATGAGACGTCGAGGCCAAACAGGAGCAATCACATGCATGTATTGAAGAAGGTCGGCACTACGCTTCTTGCCGGTGGAGTTGTTGGCACGTTTGCCACAGCTGCGCTTGGTACGAGCGAACTCTTGACCGTCGGCGACTATGGCAACTACTCACAGTCCAGTCCTGACGGCAATTCAGATCGAATTGTCTGGGACAGCGTCGAAGGTACAGTCACCTTTGTCTACACCGACGGCACTGGCCTCAATGTTCTGGACTCATCCGGCGAACTGGTCGCTGTCGTTGCCTCAGGCACGAACGGTACCAACAGTGGTTATGGCCGTAACGCCACAACCACATACAACTTTGGCGAAACAAATCCATTCGCCGCTCCAGATGGCAACCCTGTCGGCTGGTGGGCCCCTGCTACCATTGATGACAATGCCACGGCATACGGCGGCTTCGGCGCAACCGCTCGATACTACATCGACGGTCCTGCTGGCTCCTATATTTACAATGGCCGAAATGCAGGCGATGCTCACAGTGCAGACAACCTGACCATCAGTTCTGGTGGTACTGGTTACATGCCTGGTGCTCAGAACGCCACATGGGGCGCCAACAGCCTTCTGGTCGAAATCAGCGCACCATTGGCCGGCGATATCGGCAGCTTCGGATTCGCAGTTGGCGCAGGTGGCAATGCCACCACCGACAACATCAACGCGGTTGTCAATCAGGCCGGTGTACGTCAAAATGTCACGGGAACCTCCACGCGTATGTGGATCACTGGCGATGCAAGTAATGGAACTGCTGGTAACTGGCGTCTGTTCCTTGGCCATACTCCTGTGGCATCAAACAACACTGCTGTCGTAGGTGCAGCTTCAGCTGCTGGTCAGGTTGCGAATCTTGATATTCGTGCCAACTCCAACGTAACGGCTGTCACAACCTCCGGCATCGGTTACACCGCTGGCAACTTCATGATCTATGACGCTGACGGCAACTTGGTTGACGGCGTTGTCATCAGTTACAACACTGATGATGCTGGACGTATCTACACTGGTGCTGCTGGCTCCACTGTCAGTGGAACGAACAACACCAATGGTCTCGCCAACGATACGAGTGCAGACAACTGGAATTCCAGTGCAGGCTGGACCATCACCCAGAACAATGCCTCTGGCCTGACCAGCTCCGCTGGTTGGACCGTTGTTCCTCAGGGCAATGGCTTCGGCTTCGACTGCCGTGGCGTCCACCTCTATGGTCAGGTCGTCGCGCTTCAGGCGATGTCCACCTGGTATAACGATGCTGTCGGTCCTAGTGCTACCAACGGCACCTCAAGCTTCCCAGAAGTGACCATCACTCTTGGCGCAAACAGCAATGCTGAAGCAGCAACTGTTGGAACCAACGGCTCTGCAGTCGTCTTTGCTACAGGTGCCATCCCAACCGGTGCTGTCATCGGTGGTCATGTTGAAGATGGTGGCCAGAACTACTCCAGCGCACCTGATATCACGGTAGACGCTGGTGATTCCGGCGACGGCGCTGTCCTCACCGGCATCCTCGGTGGCGTAGGCAACCGTCAGGTCAGCACCAGCGACGGCACCGTCGTCACTGGTCTTGCTGCGGGTTACACCTGCTACGCAAATGGTGACTTCAACGGCGATGGCAACAGTGATCTGGTCTGGCGAAGTGCTGACTACGGTCTGGCGATCTGGAATATGGGCGCTGACGCTCGTATCGAGTCCGCTGGCTTCATCACTGATCCAGGTGCAGACTGGCAGCTCATCACCCTCGGCAAGATGGGTTATGACGGCGTTGGTTGCTGCATGTTCTGGTACAACACCAGCACTGGCCAGACTGCTGTCTGGGCTGTCAACTCAACCGATGCTGATCCAGCCAACTGGATCCTCGGCGGTGCCTTCCTGGATACCGTTGACAACCTCAACTACACCCCACGCTGCGGCAACAACGTTGTTCAGAATGGTGGATCCGCCGTTTACTGGCAGGATGGCGCCGCTGGCAATGTTGCCTACTGGCCAGTCAGCATGAGTGCGAACGCAAGCTCCGCTTCCAACAGCGGTGCTGGTGAACTCACCTTCGAGGGTGCAACCATCGCAGCCACTGGCTACAACGTCGCAGGCGTTGGCAACATGAACGGCCGTCCGGTCGGTGATGGTGCTTCCGTCCTTCGTGACGTCGCCCTCACTGGTGCTGATGGCACAACTGCCGTCTGGACCATGGACAGCGACTGGACCACATGCCTCAGCGGCGCGTTCACAACCTTCGCAGGTGTGATCACCGAGCAGGGTTATGAGTTCGCAGGCGTTGGCCAGTATGCCAACAATGTCACCTACACCCGTAACGCTGCTGTAGGCGTTATTGATGGAGGCACACGTCTCCAGTGGATGTACAACATGATGTGGAGCTCCCCAGGTGCTGGCACATCATTCACTTGGATGATGGATCGCAATATCCAGCTCCAGGATATTGATGCAGAGGGTGCAGTCACCGGTTCCGGCCTGCTCACCAACAATGCTGCAGTTGTCGGCACAGGTGCTGTGACCTTCAACGACTGATCTTCCTAAGAGATCAGCAACGCACTTGAAACGCAGGGGCGTGCCTTCGGGCACGCCCCTGTTCTTTTTAGTCAACTCTGATACGGATCAATGAGTTTCAGACAAGAGGTTGACTCATTCATCGCAGCGTCTGCTGTGATACCATCAAGTTGTCGTTCGATGGATCGCCATGTTGTTCAACCAGCAGTGAGACGCTGAGCAGTGAACCAGAGGCCACAATCCACCAGCCATCACACGCCGCCAAGACGCGGATACCGCTCCATGTTTGTACGGAGCATGCTGGTCAGTGGAGTGACGCTGGGATCATTTCTGTGGATGGCTGATTCGGTCGATGCCGCAGAACATCTGATGGCGTTGGGCGACTTCGGTAATGAACGAGATGCGCGTCCTGATGGCTACGCCGACCGACTGCTCTGGGATGACACCAGTCACCAACTGGTGATCCATTATCTCGGCGGTGGTGGTCTTGATCGGATGGATCGGACCGGGCAGGTCGTGAGTATCAATATTGCTGATTCCGGTACTGGCTATGGCCGTGTCAAACCCGGTGTTGATGGCCTGCGTATTGAATCCTTCCGCAGGGATGAACTTCCAACAGGCCTTGTGCTGGATGAGAATCAGTCATCAACGCAGGAGGGGAAGCCGGAACAATTCGAGTTCTGGACGTTGCCGCTTGTGATTGATGATGAGGGAACCGAAGGCGAAGGCCTGGCTGGCATGGCGATTCTGGATGGGCGAGCAGGGGCCTGGTCGTATTACCCGATCAACCACGCGTGGGAGAACCCGCTACTTGATGCAGGGGATTTTCCGATCACACTTGAAGATAATGATCTGCAATTGAGCCATGGCGGTTCTGGTTATGCCATGCCCGCTTCACCATTGTTGCTGACCCAGTCACGTCTGCTGATCAAACTGCAGGGTGAGAATCTCGGTTCCCTTGGTTTCACTCCAGGTCATCACCTCACCGAGTCACGCTATCTTCCAGGTGATCCAAAGCCGATCACGGATACGGTTGTCGAGTTTGAAATTACCGGCGACATCATCAATCCGTTTGTTCAACAGCCTGGCAACTGGCGCAATGTTCTTGCCCATACACCGGCATCCGGCGATGCTTCAAAGGGATGGCAATTGCCATGGGCGGCAAGCAAAGTTGGCCAGATTGCAGACCTTCGAATCACTGCCGACAGCAGGGGTCACGAGATCCAGCAACCGGAAGAGCTGCTGAACGACATCGAGTTGGAACAACTTCAAGACCAGCCTGAAGATCATGTTTCGATTGATTCCGATGCATCGCTGAATCAAGTCGAAGAATCTGAAGAGGCAGATGAGCCTGTTCTGATTGAAACCGAGCCGACCAGCGGAATCGGTTACGAACCGGGCCTCTTCGAGATCCGGGATCAAGAAGGTCAGGAGGTCGTTGGCTGGAAGATTCGTTACGAAACCGATACTGATGGCCGCATCTATGTGCATGCCAAGGGTTCGGCAAAGCGAACCCGGGGAAACATATCGCGACAACGTGTCGGCCAGCCCGATTGCGAGACGTACCAGCATGGATGGACGATTGAACGAAATCCATCAGCGATCCGTGACACCTCAGGGTGGACCTTGCATCCACAAGGAGATGGAACAGGTTTCAATTGCAATGGAATACTGGCATTTGGCCAGTTGGTGGCTTTACCGCCGATCAGCAATCACACGGACACCCCGGAAGGGTTTGATGTCCAGTCGATGCCGGAGATCGTGATTGAACGCTCGCCAGGTATCCATGCGGCACAACTGGCCGCGATTCCACCGGCCATTGAATGTCGTGTTCCCGCCGAGGGACGGGTCATCGGTACGGTTCTCAAGAATTCGGGTGCTGGCTACTACCGCACGCCGACCATCACGCTGCCGGAATCGACCATCGGCGCAACGGCCGGACTCGTTGCGGTTCTGGGTGATGATGGCCGGCGCCCCATTCTGCTTGGTGAAGCTCCAGCTGATGTCGGGTTGAAGGGTTGGGAGATTCATACCAACGGAGATTTCAATGGCGACGGAATCTCCGATCTGTTCATGCATCATCCCGCTACTGGTGAATCAGCCATCTGGAATCTCGACCATCAGGCGAAGATCCGCATGCGTGGCGATCAAGCTGAAGCGCATGCCTTGCCTTCACTGCCAACCAGCTGGAGGGTCGGAGGCATTGGTCGATTCGGTCTAGATGAAACCGGTTGTTGCATTCTGTGGCGCAACAGGGTGACGGGTCAGAATGTTCTGTGGATCGTTGACTCCTCGCGGTCCGATCCAGATGATTGGGTTCGACCTGAATCAGATTTCCTGCCCACGGTGAGCAATCTGGGCTGGGGCATGGCATGCACCAACAATGCAGCGAGAAACATCGGTGACCGCCTGTTCTGGATTGATCCTGTGACAGGAAGTGTGGCACAGTGGAGGATCAAGGTTGATCTTGATCGGCCGGCAACCGAGTGGATTGATGAACCCGACTATCTGCGTGATCCTTCAGGCGAACGGATTCTGGGGATGCATTCCTCATGGGAACTGATCGGTGCCGGCAGCCTCGGCGGACAGCCACATTCTGATGGAAGCAGTGCCTTTCGTGATCTTCTCTTCTTTGATCGTGAAAGCGGTCGGGTCGCCATCTGGCTGCTGGATGGATCAGGCACCCAGATCGATGGGTCAGCGCCGAATGGTGGTGCGGGATTCGTGACCCGGGGGGGGAGTGTCATCGATGGTGAGATCAGATACTGCCGTCCAGTGGGAATTGGCCAATATGCCATGGACGGGGTTCGTTGGTCCGAGGTAGGGGCTGGTGTCGAGTATCGAAGCCATTGGTTCCCCACCATTGGCTGGCAGCTGCCCGGAGAGGGGCCCTGGTTCACGTGGCGGTTCAACCGCTCCGTGGACGTCATGCGAGCGGTTCAGGGCCGTCTGAAAGGCTCAGGCAGATCTGCCAAACCATTTCAGGTCGACAAGCTCAGGTAATTCATTGCTGAAAGGGTGTTGAAGCCTGATTTCAGCTGATTCAGGCAATCAGTTGGCGGTCGATACGTTTTCTCGGAGGCAGAACCCTGACGGGGTCTCAGCCGTATCTTGAAGCAGGAAATGGCCCTCCAGGAGCCAGAATCGGCGTGATCGGACCTTGAGGGGCAGTTCCGTACGGAAATCGACGCCTATGACGGTACACAACCGATGGTGAGGTATCCTGTTACATCAGCCTTATAGGTTGATTTAGGCATTTTTGGCTGGATTCAAAGCCAGCCAGATAAGTTGGAACGAGTTGGTGAGGTATTCATGATGATCTCAAAGTGGAACATGGCAGGTTGTGCGATCACCAGTGTGATCATGACATCCGCTGCCTGGAGCAATCCACAGGCCGTCAATGTGACTGATCTGGGTTGTGGCCCGGAAAATTGTGGTCAGGATCTTCGAGGCGACATCGTCTGGCATGATCCTGCGACCGGTCGGGTCACGCTTCACTACTTGACTGATAACGGCGTGAGTCTGATCAGCTCGGATTTCACGCTTGATGGAATTGAGATTCCCGAAGGTGCCGGTGGTCAGGGTTATCAGCCCGGCACGATTCTCTTCAGTCTGCCCGATGGTTCCGGAGATTCGGACGCCGGATCAGGCGCCTCGGCACGATATGAAGTCTATGGAACGCTTTCAGAACTTGAAGTCTCTGCCGCGGGTTGCAACTTCGTCGGTACAAGTGATGAAGCAGCGGGCTTGACCAGCTTTGCGCTGGAAGCCATTTCACCCAATACGAACGGGACAACTGATCTCGATGCCAGTGCGACGGCCTATGTCTCACCGGTACCAAAGTCCGGCATCACCAATGGGGTCGATGTCAAGCGTGTGGTCACCGCATTCCGAGTGTTGTCTCCAGGTGTCGGTACGCCAAATGACAATTTCGAGATGTACCTTCAATTCGCGACTGATCCTGCAGGCGTTGCTCCGGCAGGGCGTGTTCTGGTTCAGTTGGATGCTGATGGAAGAATCGAGGCCATTGTTCATGACACGGATGAGGACCTTCTTCTGCAGGCATCCACTCAGGCGTCTCCAGTGATCGATGACGAAACGCTGTATTACTTCAATCAGGACAGCGGAACACCCGGCTGGGGTTCCAATCTTTTCAAGAACTCCTGTGATGAAGCAACAGGCATGTTGACTCCGCAGATCAAGTTCGAATATCAGAACGGTGATACGGTCCAGTTCACGGTTGATCCTGTCATCGAGCTCTATTTCGGCGGGCAGGTCATCCATGCTGTTCTTGATGATCCTGGAGATGGGTTTGTTTCCGATCCGGTCTTCACCGAGGAAGGCGTGGTCCCACCAGATGGACTTGATGGCGGCGACGTACATACGCCCAATACGAACGGAACAGGCCTGCAGCTTGACTTTGTTCGCACCGGTCCGATTCATGAGATTGCAGAATTCGATTCAGGCAGTGGTTACACCACAGTTCCAACCATTTCGATCATCGATCCAGGTGGCGAAGGAACCGATGCTGATCTGGAACTCCTGTTCACGGAGGAATTCACCGGCGGCCCTCGTCAGATGCAGTATGTCGATGACGGCGGGGTCATTCTGCTCCCCGGTGCTGGATGGGAAGTCCAGTCCGGCAACTTCTCCGGTGATGGAGACAACGACCTGTTCTGGTGGAATCCCACATTGGGTACGAGCATGATCTGGTTGCTCAACAACGGACATGTGGAAGAGACCGTGAATCTACCGGCCACCGATCAGTTCTGGACTCCCGTCGTGGCTGATCTGAGCAGCAATGGTCGATCGGAGATTTTCTGGGCACATGATTTGACGGGTAGCACCGCCGTCTGGTCCATTGACCCCACAGCAGGTGGTAATTGGATCTCATCAGCAGCAGCTTCAAGTCCGGTAGCCGATACCACCTGGAAACTTGCCGGACGCACCTCGCGTTATGGAAGAGAAGCATTGATCTGGCAGAACATGGTCGATGGCGTCGTGGGCACCTGGACGATGGCTCAGGGCAATCCTTCGATTCTTACGATCACGAACTACCTCACCTATCCCAATGGTGAAATTCTGGTGCCTGGTGGACAGTGGCGGATCGCCGGAAGTTCCGATCTCAATGGCGATGGCTTCGATGGCGATCTGCTCTGGACGGAAGGTTCCAATGTCAACCGTGTGGCGATCTGGCTCATGGGAGGCGGCAACTTCCTGGAGGGTGATTACCTCAGCTACAACGGTGAGCCGGTAGCCATCGATGCAGGTCTTGGCGGGATCGGAACCTACAGCAGTGCTGATCATGTCAACCTGATCTGGAATCAGGGAAACAATGTCGTCAACTGGCAGATGGATCGTGGTAACAGCTCCTCTGACAATGACAACGGTACAGCGGGCGATGATTCTTCGAACAACGACTTCCTCATCGGCCAGAGCTATCGTGTTGCCAGTTCCTGGAACATGACCGAATCCGGTGTTATCACTCCGGGTGATTTCAGTTACTTCCAGGGACTGCCCGAGATTCCCGGTTTCAACGGAGACATCGGTGATCTGATCGGTGGCGGTGGCGGACTCGATCTGGGAGACATTCTTGATGATCTGCCCATCGATGATGGGGGATCCGATGGAAACAGTGGCGGCGGAGGTGGCAGCTCAGGCGGCCTTGATGTTCCTGCTGGTGTCGATCCATGTGACTACATCTGCTCCTGGGATCCAGCTGATGATTCAACCTGGCCTCCTGAATTCGACAATCTTGTCGGTGATCCCACCGCTGCAGGCATCATCAACTTGATGATCGGGGTCTTCCTGGATGAATATGGATGTGATCCATGTCCAGATCCTCTTGGTGCCTGCTGCACGTCTGCTGGATGTCTTGAGACGACTCAGTCTGGATGTCCTGCGATTGGAACATGGCTTGGTGCTGATACCACCTGCAGCGACTGCCCCTGACCAATCAGGATCAAATCTAAACACTCATAACCGCCCTCCGCCAGTCGGGGGGCGGTTTTTCAATGGTCTCTGACGAGTAGCAGTGATTTGGATTTCATCTTGCATATACAGGGACAGGTGAAATCCAGTGTCTACAATATGGGCCATGCCGCGACGCCTGCGGCCCACACCCGGAATGCAAGGAAAGCCTGATGTCCAAGGAAATCAATGTCCCACTGCTCGATCTCAAGGCCCAGTACGAGACTATCCGTGATGAGGTAGAGCCGGTTATTCGCGAGGTAGTTGAAAGCCAGTGGTTCATCATGGGACCCAATGTGGCTGACTTTGAAGCGGCAGTCGCAGACTACTGCGGCACCAAGTACGCCGTCGGTTGTGCCAGCGGGTCAGACGCGTTGCTTCTGGCTTTGATGGCCAACGATATTGGCCCGGGTGACGAGGTCATCTGCCCCAGCTATACCTTCTTTGCAACAGCTGGTTCGATCTGGCGGCTGGGTGCCAAACCGGTGTTCTGTGATATTGATCCAAAGACCTACAACTGCACGCCGGAGACCGTCGCCGAGGCTGCGAGTCGATGCACGAACTTGAAAGCCATCATGCCGGTACACCTCTTCGGTCAGGCCGTTGATCTTGATGGGATGCTCCCGATTGCGGAGTCACACGGTGTTCCCTTGATCGAAGATGGAGCACAGGCAATCGGTAGTCGTGATACCACGGGGGTCCGTGTCGGCACACGTGGGCAGGTTGGCTGCTTCAGCTTCTTCCCGTCGAAGAATCTTGGCGGATTCGGTGATGGGGGAATGGTTACCACCAATGATGCGGATCTGGCCGATCGAATGAAGCGACTTCGCAACCACGGCATGGAACCCAAGTATTACCACGATGAAGTCGGATTGAATTCTCGGCTTGACGCGCTGCAGGCGGCGGTACTGAACATCAAGCTGAAGCATCTTGACAACTGGTCTGAAGGTCGTCGGTCCAATGCGAAGAGGTACAACACCTTGTTTGATGAAGCAGGTGCCGGTCTTTCCGGTTCAGATCTGAGCCAGTCGCAACTGGGCCTGCTGCGCCCTTGGACTCCGGAATCGCCGGCCTATCACATCTACAACCAGTACGTCATTCGAGTTCCGGCTGCTGTGCGCGATGATCTGCGAGCCCATCTCGTGGATCGCAAGATTGGGCACGATGTGTACTATCCAGTCCCACTTCATTGTCAGGTGTGCTTCAAGGAACTGGCCGAGGCGACGGGTTCGCTGCCTGAAACGGAACAGGCTGCCAAAGAGACGATTGCACTGCCGGTATATCCCGAATTGAGCAGTGAACAGCAGCATCATGTTGTTGAGACGATCGTTGAATTCGTCCAAGCCAACGTCGCTGTTGGTGCTAGCTGATTTGTGATCATCAAAGGAAGCTAGTTCATGAGCACCATCGAACCACCAGTCCTGGCTGCTGATCAGCGAGAATCGGGTTGGCGCGCATGGTTGTCAATACCTCAGGACCGCTTCAACAAACCCTGGATGGTCTTCCTGCTGATTCTCATCGCATGGGGTTTCTGTGTGCTGATCAGGTATCAGTGGATTGCCTGGGCTGAGGGGATTGAGCGATTCAATTGGGTGGGAGGTGTTCAGCCGACAACCCACGATGCCTTTACTCATGGCGCTGTTCTTCAACAGCACCTTGAAGGCCGTCATAGTGACAATCCCCATATGCCACCTCTGTTTAATGGACAGGGTGCCATTCATTCACTGGTCTGGTTGTTTCTTCAGGTCATTCCTGTTTCCATTCCAAAACTACTGGTGTGGACTCCGGTATTCGTTGGCAGTCTGATTGTTATTCCCTACATCCTGATCGGAAGGCTGTATGGCAGTGCATTGTGGGGATTCGCAGCGGCCATGATCGGGGGAATCGCCTGGAACTTCTATGAACGAAGCATGGCGGGCTACTTCGACACCGACATGATTTCCTTCGGCTACATCGTCCTACTCCTGTTCCTCTTCATGGCTGCACATGTTCACCGCAGTGTCAACTATGCCGGAGTTGCGGCTATGGCTACCTTTCTCTATCCCTACTTCTACTTCAAGGGGATGGTGATCGGCACAAGTCTCGCGGCCTGTTTCATCGGTCTTCAGATTCTTTATGCTCTTGCTCGGAGCGACTGGGACCGGAGACTTCGTCTCATCGCCTTGTCCGCTGCTGGTATTGCGGCGAGTCCATGGGCAAGTGGTCGGGTGATGCACAGCGAACCATGGTGGTTCTTCATCGGCTTGATCGGCGTCATTGCAGCCTGGGTCTTCTTTTTAAGATTTGATTCAACCGCTGAACCTGCAACCAGAGAATCCTCGCCACAGACAGCCCGAGGCCGTGAACGCAAGGATCGATTCAGAATTCTGCTGGCTGGTGCCGGGATATGCCTCCTGTGGTTCGTGCTGAGCATGCCTTGGAGCTTCTTTGCCAAGCAAGTTCAGGGATATTCTCATCTGCTCATGGGGACTCAGCAGACACAGTCACAGGTGGAACTGGATCCAGTTGCTGCAAAGATTGCTGACATTCGGGACGACATCAATTTCCGTAAGACCCACAAGCACACGATTCTTGAATCACAGCCTGAAGAAACCGGCAATCTGCTGCGGCGCATGACTGGATCAATCACTGGGACAATTCTCGCGGCCATCGGCTATCTCTTGATCTGCATTCGTTATCCAGCATTTCTGATTGCTGCCCCTCTGGCCGGCATAGGACTCTTTTCGCTGGATGGAGGACTTCGATTTACCACGTGGGGAGGGTTGCTCGGAGCTATCACGCTTCCCTACTTCATTTTCATAGCGGTGCAGGCACTGCTTAGGCTTTTACCTGATCTCTCTCTTAACGCACTTCGTTCAGGCGCATTGATCGGTGGTCTTCTCATCTGTATCCCATTTGTGGGTGTCAATGCAGTCCATGCGATGACCTTCAAGGTGGGGACGGTCTTCAATGCGCAGGCAATCGAGGCCATGCAGGCCATTAAGAAGTATTCTTCACCTGGCGATTACGTGATTGCCTGGTGGGATTATGGATCTGGCCTCTGGTACTACGCTGATCGAAATGTTCTGATGACACCGATCAAGGTGACCGACGACTGCTGGACCGTCTCAAACATCATCAGTTCCGATTCACAGCGGGTCGCAGCGGGCCTGGCTCGTCTGGCGGCGGAGGCTTCCGAATCCGGCAAGCTGCCAGCCTCCCATCGCTTCCTCGGTCTTGATACGGACTCGCCAATCACTCCTGAGGAGTTGTTGAATCAGTTGCGTAATGGAGAATTGGATCTTCCTGAGCCTACCCGGGAAGTCTTTCTCTATCTCCCTGTCGACATGTTGCGACTGGCTGCGGTGATCGAAGCCTATGCGAATCCTCTTTACAATCTTCCGGGTCATCCTGAGGCGGGTTTCTTTCATGGTTTCACCTCCAATGATATTCAAGAGGTTGCGCCAGGAGTCATCACATTTCCCAACGGTATTAATCTGAATATGCAGAATGGCCAGGTGTTTGTCATGGATGGCCCGGGCAATCAGATACCTCTCAGATTGAACTCCACGACGATCGTCAGAGAACTGGCCGACGGTTCCAGTCAGGTAACGAAGTTGCCTCAACCGATCATGGGCATGAAACTCATTTCGGAGAAGGGGAATCGGAATTTCAAACTTGCCGACCCTGATTATGAACCCGGCCCAAATGAGCGTTGGCTGCATTTCGTAATTCTTGATTCCGTGGGGATGTTCATGTTCATGGATGATGACTTCTACAACTCGAACATCGTCCAGATGGTCGCGATGCAGAATTATGATCGCAATATCTGGGAGCTTGTCTCCAAGAATGCATATGCGAGAACCTTCAGACTGAAGGACACTGATTCACTGACATGGCAACCGGGGCTCATGGGTGAACCGCCTGCCATGGATGTGATAGCAGATTGATACCCAGTATTCAGTGAAGCGGAGTTCTGGTTGAAGCGAATCTGAACCAGGCCTTGGACTCATCATGTTCCACGGAAACCATCGGTTCGCCTGGCTCATGATCAAGAATCAGCCGCCAGCCTTCATCAGCAGCACGGTTCAGGAGTGACTGCTTGGTCAGAAGCGTGTCATGCGGGAGCATGTCATATCCCATGCTCCAGGCCCTTCCAACATGGTTTCGGGTGGGGATCAGATCACCAGGGAAGCAGATGGTTCCATCCTGATCTTCAAACAGGACGGCCTGATGTCCCCAGGTATGCCCGGGAGTCGGGCAGACACGAAGGCCGTCGGTGATCATGGCTTCTCCATCAATCAGCCGGACCTTGTCGGAGATGGGATCCAGGTGACTTCGGAGATAGGTTCCACTCATGGTCGATCGGTTGGCCATGGCATCCTCCCACTCCTGCTTCTGGACAACGATTTCGGCTTGAGGAAAGGTGGGAGCGAGTTCGCCATTGGGTGCGATCCTGGTGAGCCCGCCAGCATGATCGAAGTGAAGATGGGTCACGATCACCAGATCGATCTGCTCCGGGGCAACACCGACTTCACCCAGTGCGGTCTCGATACCTCGTTCTTCCATGCCATAGATGGCCCGCTCCTTGTCGGTCCACTTGGTTCCATTGCCGGTTTCAACCAGCACACGACTTCCATCGAGTTCCAGCAGCAGGCAATTGGTCTGGAGAGGGATGCAGTTATCCGCATCGGGCGTGATGAGTCTGGACCAGACGGCCTTGGGCACGACCCCGAACATGCTTCCACCATCAAGGCGGAAGCGTCCCGATCGAAGCAGCGTGCAGGTCCAGGTGCTCATGGCGTCATCTTATCGCCCATCTGGACGAGTATTGAATCACAGTTCAGGAAGCAGCGTGTCGGGAGATTCAAGCAACCGGACGATGGTATTCAGGAATCGAGCGCCTTCGGCGCCATCGACGACACGATGGTCACAGCTGAGACTCAGTGGAAGTACCAGCCCGGCATAGAACGCCCCGTCTCGAGTGAGAACTCGTTCCTTGGCACGGCCAAGTGCGAGAATACCTACTTCCGGATAGTTGATGATCGGTGTCGCGAACATTCCGCCATAACTGCCGACATTCGAGATGGTGAACGTACCGCCGGACAGTGACTCTCGTGGGATCGAACGATCTCGACAGCCAATGGCCAGTTCGCGGACCCGTTGGGCGATCTGGACAAAGGTCAGATCCTGAGCGCCATGTACGACCGGAACCATCAGTCCGTGATCCGTATCGACGGCACAGCCGAGATTGATGGGATCCTTGAGATGGATTTCTTCCATGAAGTCGTCAACGACGGCATTCATCGTCGGGTGTTCACGCAAGGCGGCACACACGGCTGACATGACAAAGGGAAGCAGGCTCAGGCGAGTTCCCAGAAGGGATTCGAATCCAGCTCGCTTCTGTTCGAGTCGTGTGACATCAGCTTCATCGACAACGGTGAAATGCACGGTGGTCTGAACGGAATGATGCAGAGACTGAGCGATCTTGCGACGCACGCCACGGAATGGAATCTTCTCGCGAGTACCTTCCGGGGTGACCGCAACCCGTGTAGCGGCCAGTGGCATGTTCGGTGTCTGCTGTTCGGTGACTGGAGCGGCCTGAACCGGCACGGCAGGCTGTGGGGCAGGCTGTGGGGCGGTCTGTGGCGCTGGAGCAGCAGAGGGAGGTGTTGCGGTAACGCCACCACCTGCATGTGACTGCACATCGGATGCCGTCACCCGCCCACCTCGACCGGTTCCGCTCACCCTGTTGATGTCGATTTCCAGTTCACGGGCCATGCGGCGTACGGCAGGGGTGGCCAGCGCCTTGCGACCACTGCCGTCCACAACAGCGGTTTCGCTTTCGCGAGCGAAGGACGCAGGCATGGAAAGCTCACCCGATACATTTCCGACTACCGTTCCAGCATCTCCATCTTCAGCGGCCTCAGCAGCGGGCGTGGCTTCAGCAGATTCGCCGATGGAGTAGCTGACCAGCTTGCTTCCGACATCGATGATGTCTCCTGCATCGCCATGAAGCTGCTGGATGGTTCCAGCCCAGGGGCTTGGAACTTCCACCAGTGCCTTGTCGGTTTCCATTTCAGCCAGAGTCTGATGTTCCGCAACGGGATCACCGACTTTCACTTTCCAGGAGATCAATTCGGCTTCCGCGACACCTTCCCCCAGATCAGGGAGAAGGAAGTGTGATTTATCTTGTGGTTGCTTGATGGCCATGAGCAGCTTGTTCTGGTTCAGGAGGACTAGTAGGCGACGATTTCGTTGATTGCCTTGCCGATGCGTTCGGTATCAGGAAGGTAATCGAGTTCGAGCTTGTAGTAGGGCATGATGACATCAAACCCTGCTACTCGCTGGACAGGTGCCTCCAACTGAAGGAAGCAGGACTCCATGATTCTCGCACTGAGTTCCGCTCCGATACCACAGGTCAGCGGAGCTTCATGGACGATGATGGCACGTCCGGTCTTGCAGACGGAGGTCATGACGGTTTCATAATCCAGCGGATTGATCGTTCTGAGGTCGATCAATTCGATATCACGACCGCTGGCTTCAATCGCGTTCATGCAGTGAATGACGGAAGCACCCCAGGAAATCATGGTGACTTCACTGCCTTCGCGTACGACTCTCGCCTTGCCGATCGGAACGGTGTACTCGTCTTCCGGGACTTCCTCGCGGAAGGCACGGTAGATTCGCTTGGGCTCGAAGAAGATTACCGGGTCTGGATCACGGATGGCGCTGATGAGCAGTCCCTTGGCGTCATAGGGGGAACTCGGCATCACGACTTTGAGGCCTGGATTGTGCGAGTAGATCGCTTCAGGCGAATCGCTGTGGAGTTCAGGGGCGTGAATGCCGCCACCTACAGGAACGCGGAGAGTCATGGGGACGGTCAGACCTCCGCGTGTGCGGGTTCGCATGCGTGCGGCATGCGTGCAGATCTGGTCATACGCAGGGCCGAGGAATCCTTCGAACTGGATTTCAGGAATGGGACGCAGGCCACCCATGGCCAATCCAATTGAAGTTCCGATGATGCCGGACTCGGCCAGCGGCGAGTCGACCACACGCTTGTCGCCGAAGCGTTTGTGAAGCCCCTCGGTTACGCGGAAGACGCCGCCATTGGGGCCCACGTCTTCTCCGAGAATGATGACGCGATCATCGCGTTCCATTTCCTGGATCAGGGCGAGATTGATGGCTTGGACAAGTGTCAGATTTGCCATGGTGCTTGGTGTCCTCAGGATCAGGTGCGAGCAGTATCGCGTACGGGGAGCTGTGAAGGATCCTGGCCGAGACTGCTGGTACGCAGCGTACGGCGCTGGGTCTTCAGATTTTCAGGGATGGAGGCGTACATCGAGTCGAACATGTCCTCAGTGACAGGAGGTTCGATTCCTTCTGCATTCTTGACGACTTCGGCCACGGTCTTTTCCGCCCGGGCTTCCATTTCATCCTGCTTGGACTGGTTCCAGAGATCACGCTGTTCGAGATACTTCCTCAAGCGGATCACGGGATCACGGCCCTGCCATTCTTCGACTTCCTCCGCATCGCGATATCGACGGGCATCATCAGCCGTGGTGTGATCGCCCAGCCGGTAGGTCGTCGCTTCGATGAAGGCGGGCTTCGAGGTTTCCCGCATGTATGCAGCGGCATCACGAACAGCCTTCACGACTGCGAAGATGTCATTTCCGTCGACCTGGATGGTTTTCATGCCATAGGCCACGGCACGCTGTGCAAGAACATCAGCGGAACATTGGATGCTGGTTGGCACGGAAATGGCCCAACCGTTGTTCTGGCAGAAGAAGAGTGTTGGAATATCGAGGTTTGCCGCGAAGTTCATGGCTTCATGGAAGTCGCCTTCACTGGTGGCACCATCGCCGAAGAAGGTGCAGGAAACGGAACTGCTGTCCTGATACTTGTACGCCCATGCGAGACCGACGGCATGCAGCATCTGGGTTCCGATCGGGATCGCAAGCGGCGTGACACGGAGTTCCGAATCAATCTGATTGCCTCGTTCATCGCCCATCCAGTGCAGGAGAATCTTCTCCATGGGAAGACCCCGCCAGAAGAGGCCGGCGTTCTCCCGGTAACAGGTCACCAGCCAGTCCTTGCTTTCAAGTGCATAGGCGGCACCAAGCGAGGTGGCTTCCTGCCCACGGTTCTCGGGATAGGTTCCCATTCGACCGGATCGCTGCAGCTTGAATGCGATTTCATCGAACTTGCGACAGAGCATGATGTGCTCATAGAGCTTGACGGCATCACCATCAGGAATCACACCCTTGCCGAGAGATTCATCGAATGTTCCATCGGGTTCAAGGATCGAGAGTCGATCGATGCTCGTTTCATAGACCTTGCTAACAGGCATTGATGCCCTCCTGGGCGGTTCGGCCAGCTTCAACGCGCTGACGAGCGAGCGCCAGTGCAGCATGGCCAGTCGTTGGGTGGTCGTCTGCCATCTCGAAGATGGTCATGGTCGTGTCCTCGATCCGGGCGATGGTGTCCTGCAGTTGCTGGGTGGTATAGCCCAGATACAGACCAGCAAGATGGATGAGTCCACCTGCATTCACTACGAAATCGGGAGCGTAGAGGACGCCGTGTTCATGAATACGCTGGGCATCGGCGTCCGGGTCTCGCAGCACATTGTTGGAGGCGCCACAGATGATCTTTGCCTGAATACCGGGGATTGATGCTTCATCAAAGACCGCACCAAGTGCACAGGGGGCGAGGATGTCGCATTCCGTCTTGAGGATCTCATCACAGGACACCGCCTTGGCGTGATAGGCATTGACCACATGATCGACCTTGGCCTGGGAAGTATCGGCTACGACAAGTTCGGCACCTCGCTCATGAAGCAATCGGGCAAGATGTGTTCCAACGCTTCCAAGACCCTGAATTGCGACCGTCAGTCCTGCGAACTGATCCTGTCCTATTCGACGCAGGCTGGCCTGCATGCCGTAGATGACACCCATGGCTGTATGAGGTGAAGGGTCTCCACCCTGGCCTTCGCCGGTACCACCCATGACATGATTGGTGGTTTCAAGCATCCAGTCGGTGAACTCTGGGCTGACACCAACATCTTCGGCACCGATGTAGGTGCCACTGAGCGTGTCGATGAAACGGCCCATGGCATGTGCCTCATCAGGCGTGATCGGCGTATCTCGCTTGGGAAGCATGATGACGCTCTTGGCGCCTCCCATGGCCAGTCCTGCACATGCAGCCTTCCAGGTCATGCCTTCTGAGAGTCGCAGGACATCGAACAGTGCGTCATTTTCATGTGCATAGCACCAGCGTCGACAGCCACCAAGGGCATTGCCCAGTGCTGTCGAGTGGACGGCAATGATGGCACGAAGGCCAGTTGCTTCGTCGTAGTGATAGCACACGCGTTCATGGCCGGCGGCGGCCATTTCTTCCAGCGGGTTCAGGTTGGTCATGCGGTCATTCACCGAAGTTCTACTCCCGGACGCCACGGCGTCCATCTTCGATCATTCTAGGATGCGTCAAAGACCTTTCGCACCGTTTCGTAATGTGATCCCGAGCCAAACTGCTTGATCACGTCGTTATCGTGCTTGCGACCCTTGCCGAGTACTTCCTTGACCGGGGTTCGCTCCGGAATGTAGTAGTCGGAATCAGGGATCAGATCCACGTAGGCATCGAGTTCGGTCGCCAGTGCCTGCATGGTGTCATCGGTATTGGTCCGGAGTTCGCGGATATTGTCGTCGATCCGCTTCTTGCCGATGGCGCAGATGTGATCCACCGTTGCCATCTCCTGACGAAGGGCGTCGCCTTCAGCTCCTGAACGGATGGAGGAATCAAGCTTCGAGAGCGAGCAGGTCATCGCATGGATCCAGATGGCGGCGCTGCTGAGCCGTTTCTGAATCGTCTGATTGTTGATCATCTTCTCTTCGTGAACCTTGATCATCATCTTCACCTGATGACTGAACTCGCGAATGATGTCTTCCAGCATGTCGGCATGCTTACGCAGCTTGGGATGGAATCCATTGATCTTCGGCGCAGCTGGACGGATGTGAAGGAACAATTCCAAGGCGATCTTCAACGATTGCTTGATATTCTTGAATGGCGCGGCCCGTATGCCCAGCATGTGTTCGCCAAGCTGCTTGGAGCCATAGGCGAAGACGAAGGAGTGCATGACCTGGTTGGCGCCTTCCACGATCGTGTTGATACGGGAGTCACGCCAGAGACGTTCGAGTACGTTCTCCGTCATGTAACCTTCACCACCCATGACCTGCATGGCATCATCACAGCAGGCGAATCCCATTTCGGAGCAGAAGACCTTGCAGATGGCCGTCTCAAGCATGATGTCTTCGTCATCCCGATCGACGATACCGGTCGTCATGTAGAGCATGGCGTCCATGGCGTAGCACATCGCGCCCATGAAGGCGATCTTCTCACGGACAAGATCGAATTCAGCCAGAGGCCGATCGAACTGATAGCGGTACTTGGCCCATTTCATAGCCTGCTCATAGGCAGCCTTGCCTGCACCCACCATGCCGGCTGAAAGCGTGCACCGACCCCAGTTGAGACAGGTCAGGGCGACATTGAGTCCACGCCCTTCGTGGTGAAGGAGGTTGGCCCGTGGAACCTTGACATCCTTGAACTTGATGCGTGCCTGCCAAGTTCCCCGGATGCCACACTTGGACCGGTTGCAGCTGGTGATTTCAATGCCTTCCATGTCCGGCGTGCAGATCAGGGCGGTCACTCGATCCTTGATCTTCCCGCTCTTGGGATCTTCCATCGGCTGCTTGCACATGACCGTGAACATGCCGGCGAGCGCGCCCGAAGTGGCCCATTTCTTTTCGCCATTCAGGATGTAGTACTCACCATCCTCGGATATTTCGCATCTGGTCTCCTGGCCAGCTGCATCGCAGCCGACATTCGGCTCGGACAGACAGAAGGCACTGAGCGTGTCGCCAGCAACGCGAGGGAGCCAGTATTCCTGCTGTTCCTTCGAGCCGAAGAGGACGATGGCGCCACAGCCAATCGACTGGTGTGCGGAAACCATGACGGCGGTGGATCCACAGGACATCCCGATACGCTCGAGGACGCGGTTGTAGCTGGTGACACCAAAGCCGCCGCCACCAAATTCCTGAGGAACAATCATGCCCATGATGCCGAGTTCAAACAGACGTTTGATGCACCAGTTGGGAATCTCCTGGGTCTGATCGATTTCCGTTGCGGGATGTTCTTCCCGGAGATAGGCGTCAAGTGCAGCGAGCAGCTGGTCACAACGCGCGGTCTCTTCTGGATCACACTGTGGGAACGGAAGAACCAGTTCGGTGCGGAAGTTGCCCCAGAAAATATTCTTCACGAAACCCATGGTCTCGGGATCGGGACCCAGCATCTCCTGAGCTTGTTCGATCTGTTTGCGATCCTTGGCGGATAGGTTCTTCAGTTGATCTGTGAGTGCGGGCTTGGACACTGCACTTCTCCTGTCATCTTCAACGGGCACCTTCAAAGAAGGCATTCAGTTTGTTTCGTGTTTCTTCGGTCTTTCGAAGTGCAACCAGAAGTCGGCGTTCCGCTTCCAATCCACTTTCCAGACCTCGTTCCAGTCCAGTCTGGATGGCATCACAGACCGCAAGATGTGCGGCCGCGTGTCCAGTGCCGGATTGAACATCGGCAAGTGCTGTCTGAACCGCATCGCGGTCCGTATTCTGGATGGATCGCAGTACGGATGGCTTTGGATTTTCCTTGATCCATTCGATTGCGGTCACCACCAGTTCATCCGGTGTTTCCGCAAATCGGTCGACCAGTCCATTCGGCGAGTCTTCGATTTTGAATGGCCGACCTTCAGCTGTCGCTTCAATTCCGGATCTTGGATCAACTCGACCAGGAAGCAGCTGTGTGCCTCCCCAGCCAGGGCAAAGGCCAAGCCCGGCTTCCGGGAGTCCGATTGGATAGGAGCGACCCTTGGCGTTTGTTCTGGAGGCAATGATCGCCGTGCAATGCAAGGCGAGTTCCAATCCACCACCGAGGGCCGCACCGTTGATCAATGCAACAGTGGGGCATGGCAGTTCGGCCAGTCTTCCAAATACCCGGACACCTTTGGCCAGATACTCCAGAAGCTCTTCATCATCCAGTCCATCGATTTCCTTCAGATCTGCACCAGCAACGAAGACCTTCTGATCTCCACTTGCAAGAAGAACAGCGGGGCAATCATCAGCAATCGCATCCAGCGTCACGTCGAGACGACCAAGGAGCTGTTGATCAAGAATGACCAGAGGTTGATCCGGATGCTCCAGCGTGATCAAGGTTGTCCCATCATCAAGAAGCGTCATGGGCAACTGTGAAGGTGCTGATTGGATCTGGCTTGTGCTGGTCATCTCGTGCCTCCTTGCCGACTGGAGCAGCAAGGGGGATATCTCCTGAGGCGGTAAAGCCGCCATATGAACTGGCCGCATCAAAGCGGCTTGTGGTCGTGGATCCAGAGAATCGGGCCTCAAGAGGGCCCTTGAACGGGCAGGATGGTGGATTTACTTCGCCGGTCCCTCGCAGGGTTCGGCGGATCCACCGTTCTGGATCATCAGAACGGCATTCTAGCCGAGAAGCGGTGGCTTGAGGTGATCCAGAAAGGCTAGTTTTGACCCTTTAAAGGCCGATCAGGCCGATTTTCAGGTTCATGGCCGAGCAAAGATGCGGGAGAGCCGTTCTTGAGCCTCTTCTCCAGCGATGACATCCGCGGAAATCTGTGCTGCTCGTTCGAAGATTTCATCCTCGAGGCTGCCTTCAAGCTCATTGAGCCAGTGTTTGGTGATGGCCATGGCATGCTGACCACCTTTGGCAAGCTTTGAAGCAAAGGCCTGAACGGCTTCACTCAGTTCCTCCGCTGGAATGATCTGGTCGATCAGGCCAATCTCCAACGCTTCTTCCGCCGCCATGGTTCCACCCGCCAGCAGAAGGCTTCTTGCCCGGCCTGAGCCGAGTCTTCTGATCAGCCAAGGGGCCACGACCGCAGGACAGACACCCAGTTCAACCTCGGGGTAGCCAAGCTTGGCTCCAGGGTGCGAGAAGGCGTAGTCGCACACCACGGCGAGACCGCATCCACCGCCTACAGCGGCACCTTGAACTGATGCAATGGTCGGAACCGGCAATCTCCTGATGGCTCTCATGGCACGGGAGAGCCCATGCAGCATTCCTGCCATCTTCGCGGGGTCGTCAAGTACGCCTTGAAGATCCATTCCAGCACAGAAGGATTTGCCTTCACCTTGAAGAATCATCACTCGAACCGAATCATCTCCTGAGATCGTTTCAAGAAGACCTTCCAGATCGGCGATCAATTCGGCCGAGAGTGCGTTTCGCTTGTCTGGCCGATCAAGCGTGAGGGTGGCCAGACCAGAGTCGATATCAAGTCGTGCAAGTGACATGATTGAGAGTGTACAGAATGCGACGGCGGCATCAGGCATCTACTCCTTCATCTCAGCAACCCAGTGGTTGGCACTGTTATTGGAGGAGGTCACCGCACTCGGGGCACGCTGCGGCAAACTCCAGTCCCTGAAGGTCATATCCACAACGAGGACACTGATTTTTCTGTCGCCGTCGGGATTTCTTGATTTGTGTCACCCCTTTGGCGACATCCTCTCCAACACCGATGGCGGCCAGTATCGGAAGGCTGATGATCCACAGCAGTATCCAGGTAATGCCTGTCATGATCAGGAAGATGAGATAGGACACATCAATACTGCGACCATCTGCAAACCTGTTGATGAAAGGATCATTCCAGTTCGCAAGTGCGGTATTGACGGATGAAGCCAGCGCCATGTCCGAATTCATCACGGTGAGCTTCTGAGAGAGCGGTTCGATCTCATACTCGAAGTCAGGCAGAGACCAGGCGATCGACGGTGCTTTGTAGACGATCGCGGTCCCCAGAGGCCAGCCTGCATTCACTGTTTCAAGTTGTACATGGACGGTGTTCCGAACCTGTGAATCCGAGCCAAGTCTCTGCAGCAGGATCAGGTCGCCACCACTGACCGCATGAAAGTCAAGTACACGAGTTTCCCGTGTTCGCTCAATGGTGGCTTGCAGGACATAGGTGGTCAGGACTGCCAGAAGTCCTGTGAGAACAAGTGCGATATCGACACGAGCAGTCCAGGTTGTTCGTGGTCGTCTGGCGGAGTGATAGTTCAGCCGTTGATGCCAGCGACGTGTTCGACGAAACAGTTTCCTCGGTCCTATGACCATGGTGTTTCAAGCAGTGCTCGAAGTGCCTGACCGGGATCTTCTTCACGAAGAAGGGATTCTCCTACCAGCACCTTGTTGACACCATGGCTGGCAAGTCGCATCACATCCTCGCGTGTCTTGATGCCTGACTCGCTGACGATGATCTCTCGCTGTTCTTCAACCAGATCAAGCAGACGGATCGTGTGGTTCAGATCCGTTGTCATGGTCTTCAGATTCCGGTTGTTGATCCCCAGCAGGGCATAGCCTGGATGTGGAAATCCAATGTGCCTCTTGATTCGCAACAGTGACTCGATGTCATGGACTTCGACCAGCGCAGTCATGTCCAGTTCATGGGCCAGAATCATCAGATCCAGTATTTCCCCTTCGGAAAGCACTTCTGCGATCAGCAGAATCGCATCGGCGCCCATGACGCGGGCCTCCCAGACCTGCCAGGGATCGACGATGAAGTCCTTTCGGAGCACTGGAAGTGAAACCGCTTCCCGCACCAGTTTCAGATGCTCGGGGCAGCCACCGAAGAAATGCACATCCGTCAGGCATGAAATCGCCACAGCGCCAGCATTTTCGTACTGTAGAGCGATCCCCGCAGGGTCATAGGGTTCTCGAAGTGGACCTGCGGAGGGACTCTTGGCCTTGACCTCTGCAATCACGTTTATCCCACCAGGACCACGACCATTGGCAACGGCTCCGAAAAAGTTACGAGCAGGAGGAACACCAGAAGCCTGCTCCTTCAGAGCTTCAAGTGAAGTGACATCACGAGCTTCGGCGATCTCTCGTCGTTTGTGGATGATGATGTCTTCAAGACTGATGGCCATGGGATTTCTCGTGGCAGTAACGATGATCAGTTCACCCGTTATAGCCGTGACACCAGTTCCGGATCAAGAACAGGAATCAGGAACATTCACCGATGGGGCCGATTGGCTGTCATGGTGGCCTGTTCCAGCCGCCATTGCAGCGTTGCTGATCCTGTTATGGATTCCAGATCTCCGTCTTCGACGCCCGCGGCTTCGACAGTGGTCATTTTCTCCATTGGCGGGATTCATCTTCTTCATGACGGCTTTGCTGGGTGGTTTGTTCGCCTCCCGCATCGCCTTGTCACTGGCTGGAGGAGGATTGGCCATCGAGCAGGCGGATCAGGCGATACCCCCTGACCTGCGTTCGATCGTCTTCATGATGCTTGGCAACTACATTGGCCAAGGCGTCGTGCTGTTGCTGGTTCCAGGTCTGATTCTCGGCAAGGTTCGATCAGCAAACCCGATGCGATCAGGACTTTCCTGGTGGAAAGCCATGGCGGCGGGTACAGGCGCAATGGTGCTGTTCTGGCCTCTTGTTCTTGCATCTGGACTGCTGGCCGGGGTTTTCATCACCCTCATGACGGGACAGGAACTCCCCGAGATCGCGCATACGACGCTGCTCCAGCTGCAGCAGGCGGCAGAGAATCCGGATATCTGGTTGATTCTCGCCTTGATCATGATTGTCCTGCTTACGCCGATACTGGAAGAGCTGATGTATCGAGGGTTGCTTCAGGAATCGATCCGCAGAATGCCGGGTCTGGTGACCGAGACACCCTGGATCGCCATCGCATTGACCAGCATCATCTTTGCCGTGATGCATGCAGCGGTGGTTGATCAGCGGGGGTTGGTTGCCTTGATCGTGCTGTCAATGGGATTCGGATGGATCGCACTGCGAACGGGTCGACTGCTTTCCTGCATCGTGATGCATGGGTTGTTCAATCTGCTGAATCTGGTTCAGGTTCTGGCCTGAGGCCCGCGCTTCAACTGAGGATGGTCTGGCTGGGTACAATCCTGACCATGGCAGCTACTGATAAACGTCGCGTCCTGACCGGTGACACCCCGACGGGTTGTCTCCATATTGGTCACTGGGTTGGTTCAGTCAAACGTCGCGTCGAGATCCAGGAGACGCATGATTGTTTCTTCCTGGTGGCGAACATGCATGCTTTCACGACACGGGCAGACAAGCCCGAGGAAATCCGTCAGGATTGTCTGAACGTGGTACGCGACGCCCTCGCGATGGGCGTTGATCCCAACAAGGCTTCAATCTTCCTGCAGACCGAAGTCCCAGCGATCATGGAGCTGACCTATCTCTTCGCCATGCTTCTTCCCTACAACCGCGTGATGCGGAATCCAACGCTGAAGGATGAGTTGAAGGTGAAGGGCCTGGAGGACAACTACTCGTTCGGTTTCCCGCTGTATACCGTCGGCCAGACGGCAGACATCCTCGCGTTCCGTGCACATGATGTTCCGGTGGGTGAAGATCAGGTTCCTCATCTCGAGCTTACTCGTGAGGTGGCCAGGCGATTCAACAAGATGTACTGCGGCGTACCTGACAAGGCTGAAGACAAGGATCATGTCGAGCTTGGTGGAGTGTTTCCAATTCCAGAAGCGGATGTGGGCAAGGTTGGCCGGCTGATCGGAACCGATGGTGTCCAGAAGATGAGCAAGTCGCTTGGCAATGCGATTCAGATCACCGATACACCCAAGCAGGTCAAGAAGAAGCTGGGCAAGATGTACATCGGCACGGACACCCGCCAGCCGACTGATCCAGGCGAAGTTGATCCTGCCAAGAATCCTCTGTTCCAGTATGTCGATACCTTCATCGAGTCCGAAGATGAGATCGCTGACCTTCGTGATCGATATGCCCGAGGTGACAATATCGGGGATGGGGTCGTGAAAGTACGGGTCGCCGAATCAATCAGTGCCTTGCTTGAGCCAATGCAGGAGCGTCGAAAACAGTACGAGTCGGATGATGTCGTACTTGAGATTCTCCATGAGGGCTGCAAGAAAGCGATTGCCGCAACGGAAGAGACTCTGGACATGGCCAAGGAAGCAGCCAGCCTGCACTTCTACGATCGCCAGATCAGCATCTGACCAGCTCTTGCCTGTGCCTATGGTCTTGGATGATGATTGGCTACGACAGACTTGAGTCGACTTCGATCCACATGGGTATAGATCTGTGTCGTGGCGATGTCGGAGTGGCCCAGCAGTTCCTGGACAACTCGAAGATCCGCACCACCAGCAAGCAGATGTGTCGCGAATGAATGTCGAAGCATGTGTGGATGGATGTTTTCCAGTTCAGCAAGCTTGGCCAGCCTTCTGACAATCTGCCAGACTGCAACGCGTTCAAGGGGTCGACCGGTATTGCTCAGCAGAAGACGATCCTCATCGCGTTCATCACCGAACCGAGTCAATTCAGGATAAAGCTGTTCTCGGTATTGCTGCACGGCTCTTCGAGCAGGTTTGCCAACAGGCACAAGTCGCTCTCTATTGCCTTTGCCGTGTACAAGAATGACACCAAGCGTTTCCTTGTAATCATGAATTCGTATTGTGCCGACTTCCGATGCACGAAGACCGGCGGCATACATGAGTTCAATCATGGCTCGATCACGCAACCACAATCTGCCTGCGCTGGGATTTGCAGCCTCGAGCAGTTTTTTCATCTGCCGAGGCGTCATCACCCCAGGCAGTCTTTTCCACCGCGTTGGCGGCGTGAGTGGCGATGCCGGGTTGTGTTCCAGACGTTTGTCGGCTTCGAGGTACCGGAAGAAGGTGCGAATCGTGGAGAGATGTCGACTGATGCTGCTGGGTTGCAGGCCGCGATCTCGATGCAGATGCTGCAGATGATCCGCCAGATGCCGAGGCGTCACGTCAGCTGGATTGGTGATACCACGCTTTCGCATGTCTTCCACCAGATCATCAAGATCACGTTGGTAGGCCGTGAGGGTCGCGGAAGACAGTCCAGCTTCTATTCGAAGCCAGCCAAGTACTTCACGAACCGGTTGGTCGAAGCTTGACATGCTCTTGCCTTCGGACCGTCAACACCACGACGGCAGGTTGTTCAGCCTGAGATGGTGTTCCTTCTCGTGTGCAGGCCTGATAAACCGGACAGTTGGAGTATTCGCCGAAGCAGGTGGACATGGCATGCTGAATCGACCTCAGGCGAAAGCTCTTCCGGCAATCAGCCAGACCATGTTCGACCAGAGGGCAGGATCCTGTTTCGGATTCCGGAGCCATCGAGGCGACATCAATCAACGAGTTGGCAAGCATCCTTGCAGCCATTTCCGGTAGTGAAACTATCGGCGGTTCTGAAGGCCTTCGATCACACTTTGACTGGATACTGGAAGGTCGATGATCTGCTGGTTGGCGTCAGATCAATCAGATCAGGCGCATTTCTTGCGCTGTACACCATGCCATGCGTAGTGAGGAGCTGCCCCAACCTCGATTAAGGAGCTGCAAAGGTCGATTTCTTCAGGCATGGCAATTGCCCTTGGTCTTTGCTGGCAAACCCAGGCAGGAGGCCATACCGGGTGAATGACTACCACATGCAAGCAAGAAGGCTGATTGACCAGGCCCAGAATGATCAAGTTCAGGGTGGCTCAGTCTCCATGGGGACCCGAATCGGGGAATCCATTCTTCATGCCGCCAGAACGGCGACGGCCATGCATGTCGCACTTCTGGGTGGCAATCCAGCCACTACATCAGGCCAGGAGGGCCGAAAACAGTGAATTACGGTTTCTATCAGTCCGCAGCAGGCCTGATTTCACAGGTCAATCGACTTCAGGTCACGAGCAACAATCTCGCCAACAGCGAAACAGTTGGCTTCAAGGCCGACTCGATTACGACAGCGCAACGACTTCCGGCTCGAATCGAGACGGGGGCACCAATTGATGCTCACCTGATGCTTGAAGCGCTTGGTGGTGGACAGCTTTCCGATCCCACTCGATTCGATCTGTCACAAGGCTCGCTGAACTCGACTGGTGATCAGCTCAACATGGCGATTGATGGGGAAGCATTCTTTCTCGTCGGCGATGAAACAGGCGGGCGACATGACGTGAAACTGACCCGCGATGGTCGATTCACCCGTGACCCTGAAGGGGATCTGGCCATGGCTGCTACGGGAATGAAAGTGCTCGATGCGAGCCATCGAACCATCCCTGTTCCCTTGGGCACGATTTCAGTCGGGCCTGATGGCGTGGTTTCGCATGAAGGCCAGGAACTTGGCCAGATCGCCATGATGGAAGTCGATCGCCCGGACGCCCTCCGCAAACTCGGCGACAGTCTGATTGAACACACAGCTGCTGCAGGCAAGATGGATATCTCTGCGGATTCAACACTCTGGCAAGGCTATCTGGAATCCAGCACCGTGAAACCTGTTCTTGAAATGGCAGGTCTGGTTCAGATCAGTCGTGCCATCGAAGCAAACGCAACTCTGATGCAGGCTCAGGATCTTCTGGTCGGGCAGGCAATCAATACCTTTGGAAAAGTGACCTGATGGATCCGTACAGGATCGATACGGGAGTGAAACATGGCCTTTACATGTCTTGATGCTTCAGCAACCGGCCTCAGCGCCCTGACGACCAATCTCAACGTGATTGCCAACAATCTGGCAAACGCGAATACAGATGGCTTCAAGGCAAGCAGAGTCAATTTTCAGGATCTCATGTATCTCGAGCAACGGCAGCCCGGTCTCGAGAACACCGTTGGTGATCTCAACCCGACGGGTCTTTACACGGGTGTCGGTACCCGCGTGTCGGGTACTCAGCTCGATCTTCGTGAAGGTCCATTGGTCTCGACGGATCAGCCTTTGGATGTAGCGATCAGTGGGTCCGGTTTCTTCGTGGTCGAAGTAGAAGACACCTACACCAATGGACTGGCCTATACGCGTGCAGGCAACTTCGCCTTGAATGCTGAACGCGAAATCGTACTGGCCAACGATCAGGGTCGACGGCTCGTCCCATCCATCGAGGTTCCCTGGGGTATTCCTGAATATGCGATCAACATCACCAATGATGGAAGTGTTCAGGTTTCCTATGGCGAGGTGTTCGAGGAAATAGGACAACTGGAACTGGCAATCTTTGCGAACCCAGCAGGCCTGACACCCATCGGCGGCAATCTCTATACCGAATCCGTTGCTTCCGGCGAAGTGGCGATCGGCCTTCCAACGGAGAATGGTCGAGGGACCATGATCCAGAACTTTCTGGAAGCTTCCAACATCGATCCGGTGACGGAACTGGTTGATTTGATCAATACACAACGTGCCTTTGAATTCAATTCCCAGTCACTGAAGGCGGCTGATGAAGTACTGCAGATCGTCGCCAATCTGCGTCGGTACGGTTGATCGTTGAATGAGAGGTGATCGGATATGAAGCGTGATGGATTATGGACCGCCGGGATCGTGCTGATGACAGTTCCATGCTTGATGGCTGACACGATTACCTTGCGTTCTTCAGCGATCAATACAGGTGATTCCAGCACCATCAAGCTTGCGGAAATCGCTGAACTCGATGGCCCCGAAGCAGAGGCCTTGGGCGATCTGGTCATCAGTGAATGTGGCGACCGCACTGAAACTCGAATCACCATCCGTGAAGTACGACAGCGGCTGGATGCCATGGGCGTACATTGGGGACGAGTGAATCTGAACGGTCGAGAAGTAGTCGTTCGAAATGACATCACCACAGCGAACAACGCGCCTACAGCCATGAAGTCGATACGAGTCGGCGGAACGTCGGAGAAGACCGAAGCCAGAAGTGTCGCAAGCGTGGCCTCGGCAGAATCGAGTTCACGAACTCTGCGTGGCGCCGTGACGAGATTTCTGATCAAGACACTGGGAACCACTCCCGACTCATTGAAGATCACATTCGACACCGCTGATCAGGCTTGGCTCAATGAATCGATTGATGAATCGAGATATCAGATTTCAGCCATGAGCGATCTTCTCTTCACCGATCGTCTTGATCTGGAAATTCGAAGATGGACGGAAGGCCGCCCCGGTGAACGCCGTCTTCTCAAGGTCAAGCCATTGATCCGGTGTACGATCGCAGAGGCTGCAGTCGGTTTGTCACGGCATGAGCAGATCAAGGCGGAGCAGGTCAATTCCGTGGAAGCATGGCTTACGCCTTCTCAACGCAGTATTCGCCTTGAACCAATCGATGTCATCGGTCGAGTCCCCGTCGCGCCGCTCAAGGCAGGAACCATGTTCCGAGCAAGAGACATACGTGCGGTACAGCTGATTGATCGTGGAGATCAGGTCATTGTTCGTTGTCTGGTCGGAGGTGCAGCGATTTCACTCAAGGCGAAAGCTGAATCATCCGGTGGACTGGGTGAATCAATCGAGTTGAGACGTGGCCGTGAACGAGAAACCTTTACGGCCGTGATCACCGGACCAGGGCAGGCGATCATCGATCTGAAGCCTGCGAATCAAGCGAGTTGAATGTTGGAGAATCGGTATGAAATGTAGTGTTGCAATCACCGTTGCGTTCATGGCCTGCGCAGGCAGTCTGACCGCAGATGAGATCATCGTGCCGACTCATGCACATGCAGCTTCCTCGATGAAGACCATGCATCCTGATCCAATCGTCAACCGGCAGCACATGACGGCGGCTCGTATAACCCATGTGCCAAGCAGTTCTGCCATCAACTTCGCGACCATGAACCAACCCCTTGCAGGCTATGGAAACATGTGGATGGGAGGCATGCCGGGTCTGGCAGGTGTTCCTCTGGTATCGCCGGTTCTGCCCATGAACACGATGATGGATGGAATCATGCCCATGGGCATGATGATGGGAGACATCGGAATGGTCGATCCAGTCATTGCGACGGATCTACCACCATTGACCGGATTGCCCATGCTGGCGACGACGCCGATATCCACGATGCCTCTTCCGATGCAATCAACCTCCATCATGGCGCAGGCGATGGGGGTCTGGTCGGAACGAACTCCAGGGGCGACGGATCTTCAGTCCATCAGCATGTTTGCGGTACAACCAGTTGAGCCAAGACTGTTTCACGTTCATGATCTGGTCCAGATCATTGTCCGTGAGGCAAGTGTCGCTGCTTCGTTTCAGGGATTGGAGACGGAAAAGGAGATTGGTCTGGCCGGAGGTGTTGAAGCATTCCCGGGTGTCAACAAATTCGATCCAATCAACTACACCGAGTTTGAAATCGAAGGGGAGAAGGAATTCGACGGTGAAGGTGAATACGTAAGAGAAGATGAACTCGTAACTCGCCTTACCGCTGAAGTCATTGAAATCAGGCCCAATGGCAACCTGGTGCTGGAAGCCAGAACACGTATTCGAACAGATGATGAAGAGTGGTATACCCAGCTGACCGGCGTTGCGAGACCTGTTGATGTGACCGCAGCCAATACGATCCTTTCCAATCAGATCTTTGACCTTCAGATTGAAAAGCGCCACAAGGGAGAAGTGCCCAGTGCAGCCAGCAAGGGCATCCTGGCTCAGGCGCTGGATGCGATATTTGCCTTCTGAAGGCTGTTCGCATCTGGTGTAGGGGTGTTTACAATGGCAACATGCGTGCCCTCATTCCATTGATCGTATTTCTGACCAGCCTTCCCGCGCTGGCGATGCAGGCCTCGAATCAGGCGTTGCAGAAGTTTCAGGTTCATCAGATTCAGCCGCTGGTCATTCCGGAAGATCTCCGTGGATTCATCACCGGCATGGGCTTCGATGATCAGGAACGTCAGATCGCAGAGATCCGTTATCAGGCCTACATCGATGCGCTGGAATCCATTGCTGATGAATCAGTCAGCCGGGAGCAGGCGATTCGCGATCGTCTTGATGGCATTCTCAAAGGTCGATTTCGCCCACAGCCTGGTGAAGTGAAGCAGCTGCGAATCGATCTCGAGGAATCCAAATCTCAGAACTGGCCTGCTGTTGATCGTGAATTCGACGATCTCATCGATGATCTCAAGACCATTGGCGTGAATGTCCAGACCAGTGCATTCGAGGCAGAGCGATTCAATCTGTATCGCCGTGTCTATCTTCGACCGCTTCGTATTGAAGCAAGTGATTCCACCTATGCAGGTGAAGGGCTGGATTTCTTCGAGTTGGTTGTGGAAGGTGTTCGTGAAGAACTGCAGAATGTCTCTCCGGACGTACTCGAGAATCATCTGGCGACGTGGCGGGTTGCCATGCTGCCCATCATCCGGAAGTCGGCTGATGACGAACGGCAGGATCGACTTGGAGATCATGTTGCTCGCATAACCGGTGATACGGCTGCTCGAGTGAACATCATGATCGAGCGTTCCAAGCGATGGGCTGCTCGGCAGGGTGTTGATTACACGACCTTCGTGGCCATCTACAGCTCATGTCCGACAACGGATGACGCGAACGCCTGGACGGCTCGCTATCGACGAGCAAACTATCCATGGCTGTGGAAGTCGAATGATGATGTTGAAAAGATGGCTGAGTGGATTCTGTCGAACGGTTCCCCAGAACAACTGGGGATCGTCAATGACGTTCTGCCGGACTACATCACTCGTCGCGAGGAGTTGCGACTGGAAGTGGAAGCAATTCTTGCAGAGGGCCGGGGATCAGGTGCGAACCTGTGTGATGATGTTGCGGGCGCCTATGAGGCCGCAAGAGAACCGTTGACGAAACTGATGCAGAACTCCGGAAAGCGTTCTGTTCTGCTGAGGCAGGCCAAGGCGGAATTGGAGCAGCCACTCAGTGATGGTCAGCGTGCGGCTGTTCGTCGGCTGCTGTTGGGTCGCTGACCTCGGCATAAAATTCATCCAGCACGGCACGCCATTCAGAGAGTGATCGAACGGCGATGAAACGTTTCCTCACGGTTTCCGGATCAGGATGATGCGTTGAGAACTTGATTCCGAATTTCCGCATCTGTCTTGACGCGGATCCTTCCCCATGCAGTTTCACAGAGAGGGCGAAGTGGTCCATCAAGGCCTGCCGTTGTTCGATCAGCGTCGGCGGCGCCGGAGGTTCTCCAGCCATCAGACTTCTGGCCTGTCTGAAGATCCAGGGGTTTCCGATACAGCCTCGAGCGACCGAGACACCTTGTACGCCGGTATCAGCGAGCATGAGGAAGATGTCTTCGACGGTCCAGATGTCTCCACTTCCGAAGATCAGCTTTTCAGGGTGTCGCTTCACCAGTTCCCGCAGGAACGGCCAGCGCCCCGGCCCTTTGTACTTCTGTTGAACCGTCCGGCAGTGAACCGTTGTCCAGTCACATCCCATTTCATAGGCCGCAATGAAAATACGCTCGAAGTTGTCAGCCATTTCATCCGTGTCATCGAATGCTCGCCGCAACTTGACGGTCATAGGCATCGATGCCGGCACGACTTCACGTACGGCCTCGAGTATGGCGATCGCCTGATCCGGCACCGTCAGCAGATGACCACCTCGATGACGTTTGCGTATCTTCTTGACAGGACACGCAAGATTGACATCGATGACGTCGTAGTTCATACCCACCAGAAGCTCGGCGCCTGCGGCCATGGTTTCCGGTGAGGTGCCCATGATCTGACCCGCCAGAGGGTGATCGTGACCTCCGGCGGCACGATTCTCCTCCAACTCACCCATTCCACATTCTTCCTGAAGCAGATCGGGATCTTCGCGAGATCGTCCTTTGCCCCCATTGATCAGCGTGATATCAAGCAGGGCTTCGGTGATGCAGAAGGGGCATCCATGTGCCCGCGCTACCAGCCTCATGGCACCGTCGGAGTAACCAGCCAGTCCCGCCTGGAAGAATGGCGCATCGAACCCCGGCACCAGAGCGGGGATACGAGGGTCGACACGGGTTTCCCGGGCGATCTCATTGATCGGACGGGGGGGTGTCGGGCGGACCAGTCCAGAAGGATTCATTTCGACTGACATGCGCCCATTGTTGCGGCTTGGCCCTCCCTCGTACAATCCCAAGCATCATGATTCTGAATTTCACCATTCGAATGGCCGTCCTGCTGCTGGTTCTGCTGTCATCACTTTCGATGTCGGCGTGCAACAGGCCCAACTTCGACCCCAAACTGGCGATGCCTCCATACCCGTATGAACTTCATACGACCAATGTGATACCGATTCAGGTGTTCCGGGATGGCACGCATATCGAGATCGTCAACTCCACGGACAATTCCTGGAGCGATCTGACGGTCTGGATCAATCAGCGGTTCGCGGCGAAGTTGAGCCAGCTTCCAGCAGGTCAGCGAGTCTCGATGAACCTCTTCGACTTTCGAGATGATCTGGGCGAGCAGTTTCGAGCGGGGGGTCTGCTCCGGACTCGCCCTGCAGCGAAGGTTGAACTCGTCGAACTCCAGTCAGGTCTTGAACAGCCGCTAGTCGGCTTGATCTCCGTCATGCCGGGCAAGGGTCAGTAGATCGCTCCGATCCTCCTGAGCATCTCGGCATGCTCAGAAGGACCAGAAACGCGATTCGTTCAATCATCCAGTGGTATCCAGTGGATCTCGTCGTCATCGAGTGTCACTCGTACCGCTTCAGCGTCCTTCATGGATTGAATCACAAGGTGACCTGCAGGAGTAGAGGACTCCATCGAGTGGATTCCGCAATCCACAATGAAACGCAGAACTTCGGGAAGGTTTCCGGCGACACGCCATGTTTCAAAGTCTGGCCCATCGGATCCTGGAAGCACGTCCCACTGATACCCGAGGTCGTAGTTTCGAAAGTCAGGCCGAGTGAACTGTGAAGTGGAAGGGATCGTGAGATCAAGGGTCCATGCAGTGGTACTGATCTGATGAAGCCAGATCACCTGGCTGGGCGACGTGCCGTCCAGTCCCAGTTTGTTGATCCACTCCTCGGCGCTTTGATCGCCGAATCCAGGATCGAGATAGGGAAGATCATTCGGCAAGGCGGGTTTCCATTCAGAAGGATCGAGCATGCGTTCAGGTGCTTCAGGTCGAAGCAGCCATTGCCGTGTGCCGTGCCGTGCAAGATCCGCGACTCCATCACAATCCAGATCGAACAACAGCAGATAGTCCCCATTTCCAAGCTTCAGTGTTTCAATGAGTGTTTCTGGACAATGAGGAGGATGATGTGATTCAGGTTCTTTGGATGTTCGCGAATGAAACTCGGCTTCCAGGCTCATTGGCGTGGCGCGAAAGCTGGCATCACAGGAGGAGGCGACCAGGCTGAGTGCCAGACTGGTGAGTCCGAGTATTGATTGCAGTACGGGCATGACGATTTCCTTTCGTGTTGTGGCGACCTCCATGTCGCCTGTACACGATGTACCTGATGATCAGAGCCCATCAGGCAAGTCATGCCAAAGAGAATTGGATTTCAAAAAGGCTCAGCGTCGTTGCCAGTCCTGGAACGTCATTGCGTGATCGTTGCGATCATCGACTTCATGTGATTCGCTGGAGATCAACATCCATGCACTTTCATCAAGCGGAGGAAAACTGGCATCGCCATCGATTTCAGCATGTACCCGTGTAAGCAGGATTCGATCAGCCCGGTCCAGAAACAGACGGTAGATCTCACCGCCACCGATGACGAAGCATTCTCCGGCATCTTCACAGGCTGCGATGGCTTCTTCGATCGTGGTGACGACGGTACCACCGTCAGCCTTGAAGTCGTGCTGCCGTGTCAACACGATGTTGGTTCGCTCAACGAGTGGTTTGGGAAGTGACTCCCAGGTTTTTCGTCCCATGATGACCGGGTGACCGATCGTGGTATCCCGAAAACGAAGCATGTCGGCCCGCAGCCGCCAGGGCAGATCACCATCACGACCGATCGCATGGTTCTCGGCTGCTGCAACGATGAGCGTGATTCGCATGAGTCTGGATCCGCTAGACCGCGACGGGTGCGGAAAGTCGTGGATGTGGGTCGTAGTCGGTCAGCGTGAAGTCATCGAGTGTGAAGTCAAACACGCTTTGTACTTCGGGGTTGAGTGTCATCGTCGGTCGAGGTCGAGGGGCACGCGTCAACTGTGTGTCGACCTGTTCCAGGTGATTACTGTAGATGTGAGCATCGCCGATGACATGGATGAAGTCACCCACGCCGAGTCCGGTGCATTGAGCGATCATCATCGTCAGCAGGGCATAGGAAGCGATGTTGAACGGGACGCCGAGAAACAGATCTGCGCTTCGTTGATACAACTGGCAGGACAGTTTGTCATCCGCCACATAGAACTGGAACAGGATGTGGCAGGGCGGCAGCGCCATCTTCTCAAGTTCGCCGACATTCCAGGCGTTCACGATCAAGCGGCGTGACAGAGGATTGGTCTGGATCAGATCAACGACTCGACTCACCTGATCGATGGTCTCTCCGTTTGCGGTGGGCCATGAACGCCATTGGTGACCATAGACAGGTCCAAGATCGCCATGTTCATCCGCCCATTCATCCCAGATCGAGATGCCATGGTCGTTCAGCCATTTGATGTTGGTGTCGCCACGGAGGAACCAGAGCAGTTCACCGATGACCGACTTGAGGTGCACCTTCTTGGTCGTGACCAGCGGGAATCCTTCGGAGAGGTCATAGCGCATGGACTGGCCGAAGCAGCTGATTGTTCCGGTACCGGTGCGGTCTTCACGGGGGCTGCCGTTGGTGCGAACGTGTCGGAGCAGATCGAGGTAGGTTTCCATCGCGGAGCTATCCTAGCGGCCCGTGCCGGCCAACGCAGCCTCGATCAAGGCTCGTGTCACGGCATGGGCTGGTGCATCCAGTACCTGAGCTACGGGGCCGGATTCAATGACCTTTCCACCATCCATCACCATGACGTCATCGCACATCTGTCGCACCACTCCCATGTCATGGGTGATGAACAACATGCCGAGATTGCCTTCACGCTGCAGTTTGCGGAGCAGTTCCAGCACCTGAGTCTGAACCGAGACATCGAGTGCGGAGGTCGGCTCGTCGCAGACCAGCAGCGCAGGTTCGGTGATGATGGCTCGTGCAATGGCGATTCGTTGTCGCTGGCCACCTGAAAACTGGTGGGGATAGCGATTGACTGCTTCCTCTGGAATCCCGACTCTGCCCAGGCAGGCTGTCGCGCGAGCATTCAGTTCGGCTCCTCGAGCCAGACCATGAACGAGCAGCGGTTCCGAGACGAGGTCGACGACTCGCATTCTTGCGTTGAGCGATCCGCCGGGATCCTGAAACACCATCTGGAATTGCCGTCGTCTGGTTCTCAATTCGGAGCGTGAAAGGCTGGACAGATCCGTTCCCATCAGGCGAATGCGTCCTGAAGTGAGTGGGACCAGATGCATGATCGCACGTGCAAGACTGGTCTTGCCACAACCGGAACTTCCGACCAGTCCAAGCGTACGTCCTCGATCAAGATTGAGAGACACGTCATTGACCGCGACGATACCGTCGCGATTGGAGGCTGTCTGGAAGACCACTCGCGCCGCTTCAACCTGAAGCAGCGAGCAGGTAACGGGTGTTGTTCTGGAATCAGACATTGATCAGTCCGCTACGCTACCGCGCCGAGACCGCTCGAGTCAGCCTGATTGCCGAGGCCCTAGGGGAGATTGTCCAGTTCAGCCAGTGGGATCTCCAGCCGGATCTGCTTTCCGGATCCAGTTCCATGATCAGGTCGCCACACCATGATCTCGACCACGGAGTCGGGCAGAATCGAGGAGATCGTCGAACGAAGCTGATCAACGGTATTCATCTCACGACCGTTGATCTGATAGATGATGTCGCAGGCCTTGAGACCGCCTCGGCGTGCAGGTCGATCAGGCATGGTCTTGACCACGAGTACGCCGGTACGCAGGAACCCAATGTCCCGGTAGTAGCTCGACATTCGATCCATCGCATCCAGCAGTTTCAGATCGGCTTCCATCCGGCTGGCCGGTCTTGGCATGGCGATCTTGAGAATCTTGGATTTCCCGGCGTCCGCTTCCGGTCGCCAGATGGTCAGTGAGGAAGTCTGATCTTCATCAGATGCCAGCGCCGCCCAGAATTGATCTGGATTGCCAATCTGTTTGTTGTCATAGGAGATGACGATATCCCCGGGCAGAATGCCTGCATCAGCCATTGTCTCACCGACGCCTGACACCAGAATGCCTGATCCATTGATATCGAACCCCAGAGGCAGAAGCCAACGGAAGATCGGTTCTCGCTGATCAACCACCGTGACACCCAGATACCCCTTGCGCACGCTGCCATTGTCGATCACCTGCTTGGCGACCGATTCGATCATGTCCAGTGGAATGGCCAGACCAATACCCGAGAAGCGTCCTTCTGATTCACGATCATTAGTTGCGATGGCGGTGTTCATGCCAATGACTTCACCTCGGTGATTGGTCAGTGGGCCGCCTGAGTTGCCCGGGTTGATGGCTGCATCGACCTGGATGAAATTCTCATAGCCAAGTGAGCTTCTGCTGCGGAACAGGCCAACCGACCGACCAAGACCTGAAACGATGCCCTGAGACATCGAGAAGCGGAAGTCCATCGGTGAACCAAAGGCGAAGACCAGAGACCCTTGATCGATCTCTTCACGTACGTCAGCACGTGTTGCAGGCACGAGCCGGCCAGAAGGAATCTGAATCACGGCAATGTCCGTCGTTGGATCAGCGCCTACAAGTGTCGCTGGTCGAACGGTTCCATCATGGAGTTGCACATCGATGCGATCTGCACCGGAGACAACATGCCAGTTGGTGAGGATGTGTCCTTCCTCGCTCCAGATCCATCCGCTGCCGGTGGAGATACCTGCGAAGAACTCCTGAGGGGCAGGATTCTGTTGTGCACTGATATGCACGACGGAGGGCCGAACAAATGAAGCCACATCGCGCGAGGCCCGGTTGAGCTGTTCAAGGAACGAGCCCGAAGATGGGGTTGCATCAGTGGCTTGATTCAACCTGAGGCTGGCTTCCTTGACCTGATACGTAATCCGATCATGGGCTATCTGGCGAAGCGTTGCCGGAGTACCCCAGAGGACGACGACTGCCGTGGCCAGTACCAGCACCGCCGGGGCCATGGCCGTGAGCCAGGCTGTTCGGCGTCCTGGAGGCGGTGCAGGATGGGTCATGGTCTTCTCAGAAGGCGCATCGGATGGCAGCGACATTCGGTTCTCCAGTAGTCAGGGGGCCACTTGAGTGCATGGCCAATGCTCAATGATTCATCCGAAACGGCTGGAAAGCAAGTGATTCGGGACATTGGGAGGCCGGATCCGGGGCCTCGACTATGCCATCAGCCCTACAGGGTTCTATACTGGCGTAAATCATGGGAAGTTCATCAGGTCATTCGAATACTCCTCAGGGTCTGGAGAAGCCAGTCACCCTCCGCACCATCCGCCGGATGGTCGAGTCGGGTGATCCATTCGCCGCCTTGACCTGCTACGACGCGACCTCGGCTCGATGGTTCCAGCAAGCAGGTGTACCGGTTCTTCTGGTGGGCGATACCGCCGCGGAGATGATTCTGGGGTTGCCCGGGACCATCCATGCGCCTCTGGATTTCATGCTGACCATTACGGCCGCAGTTCGCCGTGGCGCTCCCAATTGCCTGCTCATGGGTGACATGCCTTTCCTGTCTTATCAGGTCGATGAAGCCGAGGCGATTCGTAATGCCGGTCGCTTCATGGTCGAAGGTCAGGCGGATTGTGTGAAGCTCGAGGTTGATGGCACGTTCTCAGGACTGGTTTCCCAGATGAATCGAGCTGGCATCCCCGTGATTGCCCACATCGGTTCTCGCCCTCAGCAGGTCAAGCATGATGGGGGCTATCGTTCCTTTGGCCGAACGGCAGCTGAGGCAAGTCGACTCATCGAGGATGCTCGAAGACTGGAAGAAGCGGGAGCAACCATGCTCCTGATCGAAGCAGTACCAAGTGAAGTGACACAGGCCATTGTGGACTGCACCTCAATACCGGTCATCGGATGTGGCGCTGGCACTGCTTGTCATGGGCAGGTGGTCGTGACGCAGGATTTGATGGGCTTGACCCCCTGGCAACCGGCCTTTGCGAGTCCTCTGGTGGACATGGGTGCCGAGTTTGTTGCCTTGGGACAGAAATGGATCGATCGTGTCAAGACGGGAAATCTGGGGGAACATCCTTACAAGATGGCCCCAGGAGAGACCCTTGGAGATCCGGGAGAGGTGGCTCGGCGAGCTCCTCAGCAGTCCCATTGATCCGGCCTTCCCACAGGGGCATTCATGATCGTTCTGGTTCATCCACCACGCTGATACGCTGATTCCCAGCAGCGATTGGCCGGGGTAAACTGCGGGGCATGAGCCTTACCAATTCCCGGTCGTCTTCAGTTTCAAATGCAATCCTCGAGCCCCAAGGTGTCCTTGGGGGATCTGCCCATTACTACCCGGAGCCTTCCATGGACCGTGTGCGAGATGTTGAGCGTCTGTTTGGTGACGAGTACGGGATTCTGACTTTCACGGGCGAGAACATTCGACGACGCCTGTCGCCTACGGCGTTGCGGCGCTTCGATCAGACCGTGAAGTACAACGAGCCGCTCGATGAAGCCATTGCTGATGAAATTGCCGCCGCAATGAAGGACTGGGCAACAGAGAATGGTTGTACGCATTACTGCCACTGGTTCCAGCCGCTGACCGGCGCCACCGCTGAAAAGCATGATTCATTCATCAACATGGATGGCGAAGGAGGCGTGATCGCGGAGTTTTCGGGCGAGATGCTCATTCGCAGTGAGCCTGATGCAAGCTCATTTCCAACCGGAAGTATTCGAGACACCTGGGAAGCCCGTGGCTATACCGCCTGGGATCCTACGTCTCCCGCATTCATCTCCATCAATGGAGGTGAACGTACGCTCTGCATTCCGACCGCCTTTGTCTCATGGACAGGCGAGTCCCTCGACCAGAAGACACCATTGCTTCGCTCCATCGACGCCTTGAGCACACAGGCCATGCGTATTCTTCGTGTATTCGGCACGGACAAGGGTGTGAATCGTGTGCAGACGACCTTGGGCTGTGAGCAGGAATACTTCCTGGTCCACGATGAGGATTATGAAGCCAGGCCAGACCTCAAGATGTGTGGCCGTACGCTTCTGGGGACCGCCGCACCAAAGGGCCACCAGCTGGACGATCATTACTTCGGCTCGATTCCGGGCAAGGTCCTGTCCTACATGGCTGAAGTCGAGCGGGATCTCTACCGGCTTGGCATTCCAGCCAAGACTCGACATAACGAGGTCGCTCCTCATCAGTTCGAGCTGGCTCCATTGTTCGAGGGAACCAATCTGGCCTGCGACCACCAGATGCAGACGATGAGTGTGCTTCGCCGGGTTGCCCGCAAGCACAACATGGTATGCCTGCTGCATGAGAAGCCCTTTGCAGGTGTGAATGGAAGTGGCAAGCACAACAACTGGTCACTGGTGACGGACACCGGACACAACCTGTTGAGCCCCAAGACAACCAGCCAGATGGGGCAGCTGCAGTTCCTGACCTTCGTCTGTGCAGTCGTACGTGGACTGGATCTGCATGCCGATCTGCTGCGTGCCGCGGTCGCAAGTGCCGGCAATGACCATCGTCTTGGCGCCAATGAAGCACCACCAGCCATTCTCAGTATCTACACCGGTGCGGAACTGGAGCGTGTTCTGGAGAAACTCGAGTCAGGCGAACTGACCGAGTTCGAACACAGTGGAACACTTGATCTGGGTACGACCGCGATGCCGACACTTGAGCGACATCCTGGCGATCGAAACAGAACCAGTCCCTTCGCGTTCATCGGAAATCGCTTTGAATTCCGAGCGGTGGGTTCAACCGCAGTGCCTGCCTGGCCAAACGCGATTCTGAACACGATTGTGGCCGAGTCACTGGATCATATTGCAGATCAGATGGAAGAACAGCTCACCGATGACATGTCCACCGAAGACCGTGGCAAGATCATTGTCGATGTTCTTCGAGATGTGTATACCAGTCACAAGCGAGTCGTCTTCAATGGTGACAACTACTCTCAGGATTGGCATGATGAAGCCGAGCGGCGTGGTCTGCCGAATCTTCGCGGCTGTGCTGACGCACTTCCGGTTTTGGGTTCAGAGAAGGCGACTGAGCTGTTCAGCAAATACGGCGTGATGAGTGGTCCTGAACTGGAAGCTCGACACATGGTCCTGCTGGAAACCTATGCGACGCTCGTGGGAATCGAAGCTCGAACCATGTTGCGCATGGTGCGCACGATGGTTGCTCCAGCAGCCATCCGGCATCAGGCTGAACTGGCTGAAGCCGTCGCCGCGACGGAAGCGGTCGGTATCGATGCTGGATCGGTTCGAGGACGCCTGGCTGACCTCACGGGTCTGATTACGGAACTGGAGGAAGCCTGTCTGGACATCGAAAGCAATCTGGGCAGTCTTCCTGAGGAGGAAGAAGCCTGTGTGCAGTCGGTGCAGCGCAGCGTGATTCCCGCCATGGACCGTGCTCGTACAGCCTCCGATGCGATTGAACGAATCGTTCCGGATGATCTCTGGCCAATGCCGACTTACCTTGACATGCTCTTCTGAGCAGATCACGGCAGCGACCATCTGTCTCAGTGAGCCTTGCCCTGTCTGGCAACAGCTTCAGCTGCTGCTGCAATGGCATCGGCATCACCAAGGTATCGCCGGCTCAAGGGTTTCAGGTCATCATCGAACTCGTAGACCATGGGCACACCTGTCGGGATGTTGAGAGACACGATCTCCTCATCACTGATCCCATCCAGATGCTTGACCATCGCTCGAAGTGAGTTGCCATGAGCGGCAATGATGAGCCGTTGTCCAGACGCAACAAGTGGTTTGATCACGTTGTTCCAGTAGGGAACGACGCGTTCCACCGTGTCCTTGAGACATTCACCATGTGGAAGTCGATCGCGTTCTACATCGGCATAACGAGGGTCATGCAAAGGCAGGCCAGGATCATCGGAATTCATCAAAGGTGGCCGGGTGTCATAGGATCGACGCCAGATCAATACCTGTTCATCGCCATGTTCAGCAGCCGTTTCGGCTTTGTCGAGTCCCTGAAGCGCACCGTAGTGCCGCTCATTCAATTCCCATGCCTTGGTGACCGGAATCCAGCACAGATCCATCTGGTGCTGGATGAACCAGAGTGTTCGTATTGCTCGTTTCAATCGGCTGGTGAAGGCCATGTCGAAGGTGAACCCTTCTTCACGAAGAAGGGTTCCAGCAGCATTGGCTTCAATCTCTCCATTGGCGGAGAGATCCTGATCTACCCAGCCGGTAAATCGGTTTTCCAGATTCCATTGGCTTTGTCCGTGACGAATCAGCACCAGTTGTGGCATGTCGGACCTCCGATGACAACACCGGCATCGTATCAGGCACTGGCGGAGTCAAGGTCCAGCACGACGGGAGCATGATCCGAGATCGCAAGTCCGGCCTCACGATGGACAAAGAGGGAACGAGCATCCCGGACAGATCGGGAATTGCCCAGGAGGTAGTCGATCCTCCATCCACGATCCAGTTGTCGAGCCTTGCCGCGGTTGGACCACCAGGTATAGGGCCCGTCCACTTCGCCGACATGATCACGCAGGAGATCGTGGCATCCAGCCTCGACCAGATCATCCATCCACAGGCGTTCGTGGGGGAGAAAGCCGGAAGTATTCTGGTTGCTCCGCCAGTGATAGAGATCCTGTTCCGTGCGGGCGATGTTGAAATCTCCACCAAGGATGACGTGTCTTCTTCGACGCATGAGCTTTCTGGCGAAGGGAGTGAATGCCTTCATCCACTTCTGTTTACGCTGTTGCGCTTCATCACTTGATGAACCTGAAGGAAGGTAGATGCTTCCGACATCAATATCGCCGATCCTCGCGATCACGACTCGTCCCTCGGGATCCGCAGCGCCATCGATGCCGGTTTCGATCCGGTCGATGGGGTGTCGAGACCAGATGCATGTGCCGGAGTATCCGGGGCGTTCTGCAGGATGCCAATGGACATGCCAGCCTTCCATGGCGGCCCAGGGCTCAGGCAACTGATCGGGTCTGGCTCGTATTTCCTGAAGCAGGATGATGTCCGGCTCAAGTTCGGCCATCCAGTCCGACAGACCCTTGCGGATGGCGGCCCTCAGACCATTGACGTTCCAGGTGATGATTCGCAGGCTGGACATGAGATCTCCATCATGTTGGACCGGGAGGCTAGCATGTCGAGTTGTTCAAGAGGAGATCGGACATGTGTATCCCGGAGGTTCTGCTGACCATCATGCTCATGACACCCCCAGACGTCGAAGCTCGTCCAGTGATCACCAATCCCCACGGTGTTCGCATGGTCGACCCCTATTCGTGGCTGCGTCAGAAGGAGAACCCGGAAGTCATCGACTATCTCAAGGCTGAGAATGCCTATGCGGAGAAATCGACTGCTCATCTGGAGGATCTCCGCAAGAAGATCTATGACGAGATGCTGGGACGGATCAAGGAAGACGACACCACCGTGCCCTGGGAAGCCAATGATGGCTGGATCTACTACTCGCGTACGGAAGAGGGCAAGGCCTACGACATCATCTGCCGCAAGTCAGGTGAGGATGGTGAGGAACAGATCATTCTGAACATCAATGACCTGGCTGAAGGCCATGAGTTCTACGATGTCACCACCTGGGAAACCAGTCCGGACGGCAGATATCTTGCCTGGCTTGCGGACACGTCGGGCTATGAGGAGAACGACCTTCTGGTGAAGGATCTTGAAACGGGCGAAGTCATCGATGCCGTCGTCCAGCACGCCAACCCATTCTCGCTTGCCTGGGCCAATGACAACAAGACCATCTTCTATGCACGTCAGGATGAAGCCAAGCGACCTGATCGGATCTTCCGCCATCGTCTGGGTACGCCTGCTGAAGATGATGTTCAGGTCTATCACGATCCTGATGGCATGTTCTACGTGAGCGCATCCCGGAATCGAAGCGGGGAATCCATCTTCATCGGCAGTGGTTCGCAGCTGACCTCGGAGTGGCATGAGATCGATACCGATGATCCGGAGATGGATCCTCGTGTGATTGCGCCAAGGCGTCATGGCGTCGAATACGAGGTGGATCGACACGGCGATCGATATTTCATCCTCACCAATGACAACGCCACGAACTTCAAGATCATGACCACTTCTGTCGCAACGCCGCAGGAGAGAAACTGGACGGCATTCATTCCACATGATCCGGAGGTGTATCTCACCGGGCTGGATGCCTTCAAGGACCATCTCGTGGTCTCCGAGCGTCGAGACGGTTTCCGCGCCCTTCGTGTCATCGACCTCGCTGACGGCAGTTCGCATCAGATCGAGGTTCCTGAACAGGTCTCTGCTATCGGGACCGGGATGAACGCGCGATTCGACACGACCAATCTTCGCTACGGCTACCAGTCGCCCGTCACGCCTCCATCGGTCTATGACTACGACATGAATACCCGTCAAGCGACGCTGCGCAAGCAGCGTGAGGTGCTCGGGGGCTTCGAGTCATCTGATTACGTCGCGGTTCGCTCGGAAGCAGAGGCTGCTGATGGCGCCTTGATTCCAGTGACCGTGGTACATCGCAAGGGGATCAAGCCAGACGGCTCGAATCCTCTTTGGGTGTATGGTTATGGATCCTATGGCTCGTCAATGGATCCCTGGTTCTCCTCCAACCGATTGTCACTGCTTGATCGCGGCGTAGTCTTCGCGATTGCGCATATCCGAGGCGGCGCGGAGAAGGGTCGTAGCTGGTACGACCATGGCAAGATGGAGCAGAAGGTCAACACCTTCACTGATTTCATTGCTGTAGTCGAGGCGCTTCGTGATGAGGGCTGGGGTGATCCTGACCGGATCGCCATTCAGGGTGGATCAGCCGGCGGTCTGTTGATGGGTGCCGTGCTCAACATGCGACCTGACCTGTTTACGGTTGCACAAGCTGACGTACCGTTCGTGGATGTCATCAATACGATGTCGGATCCAAGCATCCCGCTGACCGTCGGCGAATACGAAGAGTGGGGGAATCCGGCGGAACCAGCAGCCTTTCATCGGATGCTGGCCTATTCGCCGTATGACAATATTCGTGAGATGGACTATCCAACCATTCTTGTGACGGCAGGACTGAATGACTCTCGTGTTCATTACTGGGAGCCTGCCAAGTGGACCGCCAGACTGCGGGATCACAAGACCGATGACAATCTCCTGATCATGAAGACCAACATGGGTGCGGGCCATGGAGGCTCAAGCGGTCGTTATGGACGACTGGAGGAACTCGCCTTCGAGTATGCGTTCATGCTTGATCAGCTGGGTCTGGCGGATCGTTGAATCAATCGATCGGTTTGGCGTTCGGATCGACCTTGTGGAAGCCGAATCGTGTTCGCATGCGTTCCAGTACAACGTAGAACACGGGAACAAGTCCGAGTGTGAGCACGGTGGCGATCACCATGCCTCCGAACACGACGGTGCCCAGTGACTGTCGACTGACCGCCCCGGCACCGGTTGCGATGACCAGTGGAAGAACACCAACTGCGAAACTGACTGCCGTCATGAGAATCGGACGAAGTCGGAGGATGGCGGCCTTGACTGCGGATTCAACGATCTCACCACCGGCATCACGTTCCTGCTTGGCGAATTCAACGATCAGAATCGAGTTCTTCGCTGCAAGGCCGATCAGCATGACGAGTCCGATCTGACCATAGACATCCAGCGGCATGGATCGGAACAGCAGGAACAGAAGTGCTCCCAGCACTGCAGGCGGAACCGCCAACAGAATCAGGACAGGCAGTGTCCAGCTTTCATATTGGGCAGCCAGGAAGAGAAAGACCGCGATCAACGCCAGCGTGAAGATGATCGGTGCAAGATTGCCGGCCTTGAGCTGCTGGTAGGTCATGCCCGTCCATTCGGTATTCATGCCGGCGGGCAGGACTCGATCCGCAAGCTTTTCCATGGCCATGATGGCGATACCGCTGCTGTATCCAGGTGCAGGACCACCATTGATGGCGACCGAATTGTAGATGTTGTAATGGGCAAGATTGTCGACGCCAGTAATGGACTCGATCTGAACGAAGGCGGAAAGCGGGATCATTCTTCCTTCACGGTTCTGGACATGCAGTGCAAGAATCTCATCGGACTGCATGCGGTACTGCGCGTCGGCCTGGACCATGACACGGTACACCTTGCCGAACTTGTTGAAGTCATTCACATAGAACGACCCCAGATAGAACTGCAGCGTGTCGAGCAATGTCCCCACATCAACGCCATAGAGTTCAGCCTTGGTCCGATCGATATCGAGATAGAGCTGTGGCACATCATTGCTGAAGGTGGTCGACAGTCGACCAAGCATGGGAACCTGCATGGCACCGCCGATGAGTTGTCGAACAGCCTGTGCCATGGCGTCAACACCGAGTGAGTTGACGTCCTGAATCTGCATCTGGAAGCCGCCGACTGCACCCAGACCTGAGATTGCAGGAGGGTTGAAGGCCAGAACTCGTGCCTCCGGTATGGCGAAGAACTGAGGAAGAAGTCGTTCAATCACCGCTTCGACATGCTGCTCTGGACGGGTTCGTTCTGCCCAGTTGGTAAGCGTGACGACGAAGAACGCCGAATTCGACTGGGAAACACCTGAGAGGAAGTTGAAGCCGCTGATCATGATGACGTCGACCACATCGGTCTCGGCTTCGATCAGCTTCAGGACATCATCTTCGATCTTCTGTGTCCGCTCCATGGTCGCGGCGGATGGCAGCTGAATGGTGACGAAGAAATAGCCTTGATCCTCGTCCGGCACGAAGTCGGTCGGTGTGACCAGCAATAGTCCAACGAGGCCTGCGATCACGCCACCGAACAACAGGAGAACCAGGAACCAGATTTTGGCTCCGACCTTGACGATTTTTCCATACCAGCCGGTCATCCAGTCAAGCACGCTGTTGAAGGGCTGGAAGATCCGCTCACGAAGACTCTTCTTTCCTTCTTCATGCTCCTCGCGCTTCATCATGATGGCGCAGAGTGCGGGGCTGAGCGTCAGCGAGACGATGCTGCTGATTGCGACGGAGAAGGCAATCGTCAAGGCGAACTGGTTGTAGAGCTGGCCGGTGATCCCCGGCATCATGGCAGCGGGCACGAATACCGCGAGGAGAACAAGTGTCGTCGCCACGACAGGTCCTGTTACCTGACGCATGGCGACAATCGTGGATTCCATCGTGGATCGGTCCTTCGGACCGGTACGGATTTCCCGCTCGACATTCTCCACGACCACGATGGCATCATCAACGACCAGTCCGATGGCGAGGACCAGTCCAAGCAGCGTCAGCGTATTGATCGAGAATCCGAAGGCCAGCATTGCTGCAAATGCGCCGATCACGGATACGGGAATCGCCAGCAGTGGAATGATCGTGGTTCGGAAGGACTGCAGGAAGATGTAGATGACGAGAATGACCAGCAGTGCAGCTTCAAAGATGGTCTTGATCAGATCTTCAATCGAAGCCTGAACGAAGGATGTAGCGTCGTAGGACACCTTGTATTCGACGTCATCGGGGAACTGGAGCGCCAGTTCATCCATGGCCGTTCGGATGTTTCCAGCAACATCCAGTGCGTTGGCGGATGGAAGCTGATAGATGCCGATCTGAGCCGCAGGTATACCGTTCTGTTGTGAATCGCCGGTATAGCTCTGTGATCCAAGCTCGACACGGGCAATATCCTTGAGTCGAACGACTCGACCCGCGCCAGTCGCTCGGACAACGATGTTCTCGAATTGTTCGACCTCGACGAGCCGGCCCATGGCCGTGACCTGAAGCGTGAAGGCAGGATCACCGATGGTTGGCGGAGCGCCGATCTGTCCGGCGATCGCCTGTTTGTTCTGGCTGCTGATGGCGTTGCGGACATCCGGAATCCCGATATCCATGGCGGCCATTCGTTCGGGATCAAGCCAGATCCGGATCGCATACTTCTGCAGTCCGAAGTTGTTGATCTTGCCGACACCTGGAACACGAGTCAAGGCATCCGTGACATGGATGTCCGCATAGTTGGTGAGGAAGGTCCCATCGAAGGTGCCATTCGGGGAGAGAAGCGACACCACCATGGTCAGGCTGGTGGACTGCTTGTCCACGATGATGCCTGAACGCTGAACTTCTTCAGGAAGTCTTGGACGAGCCCGTTCGACGCGGTTCTGAACATCGACCGCTGCGATGTCCTGGTCATAACCCACATCGAAGGTGACCGTGATGCTCGAGTCGCCATTGTTGGTACTGCTGGAGGACATGTAGATCATGCCCTTGACGCCATTGATCTCCTGTTCCATCGGGCGGGTGACCACATCCGAAACCGTCTGGGCGTCCGCACCCGGGAAGTTGCAGGACACGGTGATGGTCGGTGGGGTCACATCAGGGAACTGCGCGATTGGCAGAATACCAACAGAAACCAGACCCGCGAAGATGATCACCAGGGAGACTACTGTCGAGAAGACAGGTCGGCGGATGAAGAACTCAACCATGCTTGATCAGCTTCCCGTGGCTTTCCCTGCAGCACCTGCAGGTTTCTGGTTCATCTGTTTCATTTCATCAGCAGAGACCACCTGCACTTGAAGTCCGGGTCGATATTTGCTTCCACCTTCGGTGATGATGGTGGCGCCGGCTTCGAGACCGGTGGTCACGACCACGTGGTCTCCAAAATCAGGTCCCAAGGTGATCGTTGTATGGACAGGTGTCTGGCCATCCTTCATCGTCCAGACGAACTTCTCTGAGGCACTGCTCTGAACACAGGTCGCTGGAATGATGACGGCGTCTTCAAGCACCTTCAGCCGCACCTTGATCGAGACAAACTGTCCCGGCATGAGTGACAGGTCTTCATTTTCGATCAAGGCCCACATTTCAACGGTGGAGGTGTCGGAGTCCACGATGTTGTCCACGAAATTGACCTGACCGGTCCTGCTGTAGTTCGGATCGGTTGGAATCGTCACCTCGACCATGAGTGGATTCTGGCCACCCCGGCTCTGTTTGAGGTATTCAGGCCATTCGGATCCAGCAGGATCGAAAATCGCGCGAATCGGCGAGATCTGAATCACGTTCGCCAGTTGGGCATTGAGGCCCGGGCCTACCAGTGAACCTTCGTCAAAGAAGGTGCGACCGACCCGATACATGTTCTGCTCGGGAACCTCAGGCATGACGACGTTGCACCATTCCACACTCAACTCGGCCTGCACAACCTTTGATTTTGCGACTTCAACATTGGCCTGAGCCTTGGCGAGCTTCGTTTCAAGTTCGTCGTAGTACTCGCGGGAAACGGCACCTTCATCAACAAGTTTCTTGTTTCGCTGCAGCTGACTTCGGCAATATTCAACATCGGCTATGGCCGCACCAAGATCGGCAACAGCTGCTTCAAGATTCGCCCTGAAGGGTTGATCCTGAATGCTGTAGAGCGTCTGATTCGGCTCAACAAGCCCACCCTGAGTGAAATGGATCCTTTCCATGATGCCTTCGACGCGGGCGTTGATGCCCATCGTTCGCACCGCTTCGGTCTTGCCTGGATAGGTTCGATAGACCGGCACATCCGCCGTACTCGACGTACCTGTTACGACGGGAATCGGAGGGATTTGCTGCTGGACCTCCTGTTTACAGGAAATCACCACGGTGCTGCAAAGGAGCAGTCCAAGTGTCTTGGCAATGGTCCTCATTCCGATTCCTTTCCATGCGCGGCCAGCGCATCAGCCTCGGCTGCTTCAGCATCTTCCTCATTCAACGGGACCTCTCCAGGAGTCCATCCACCTCCAAGGGCTCGATAGACTTCGACCAGCGTTTCTGCCGCCAGTCCGGATGCCTGAACACGCTCGTCCTCCAGAGTCAGGAGTGCCTGCTGAGCAGTCAGTACAGTCAGAAAGTCGAGTGTTCCGGCGCTGTACTGCATCGTGGCCAGTTCAACTGCTTTGCGGCCAGCCACGGTTCCCATCTTGAGAATGTCTCGTTCACGTGCTGAAAGCACGAAGCCTGCCAGCGCGGTTTCGACTTCAGCCAATGCAACCAGCGCTTTCTGTTCATAATCAAGCAAGGCCTGTTGTGTGATGGCTTCAGCTTCTTCGACGGCAGCCTTGAGCCTTCCTCCATTGAAGAAGTCCCAGGACACACCTGGACCAGCCGAGTAGGTACGGCTTGACCAGTTCCAGATGTCATTGAAATTGGAAGCTGTGAACGCAAAGCTGCCGGTCAGGCGAATCGACGGGTAGAGCGCCGCCTCGGCTTGACCAATTCGTGCCGTCGCCGCCGCCAGCGTTCGCTCCGCAGCCCTCAGATCAGGGCGTCTGCGAATCAGATCTGCAGGAATGCCAATGGCTATTTCACCTGGAGGGATGGGAATACCTCGGCCCCCATCAAGTTGTTCCGCGAGCCCTTGCTGGGTTCGCCCGAGGAGTACGGCCAGATTGCCGATCTCCTGCGCCAGTTGGGATTCAATCCGTGGAAGCTGGGCTTCGAACTGGTAGTACTGGGTTTCCGCCTGATAGACCTCAAGCAATGAATTGGTGCCGACATCCTCCATGTCCCGAGTCAGCTTGAGCAGGATGCGGCTGGAGTTGAGGGTGGCCTGAACGACTTCCCAACGTCCCTGGAGTGTTCGAATATTGATGTAGCTGGAAGCCACATCGGCACGCAGCGAAACCATGACTCCACGCCAGTCTTCGATGATGCCTTCCCATTCCGCAGTGGCAGCCTCGATTGCCCGGGCAATTCTGCCGAAGAGATCCAGTTCCCAGCTGGCATCAAGTCCGAGGCCCCAGTTGTTGAATGGCCCACCGACGCTGTATCCCGACTGGTCAAAGTCCGTATCACTGACTCTTGAACGACTGTAGCCAGCCAAGGCCTTCACATCAGGATAGAGATCGGAGGAGGCGATTCCGTATTGAGCTCGGTATTGATCGATGCGAGCCACGGCAATCATGAGACTTCGATTATTGGCATCAGCTTCGGCAATCAACTCATTGAGGATGGGATCCTCAAAGCAATGCCACCATTGATCCCAGTTCGGTGTCCCCTCGGTTTCGTTCGGGGCCTCTGCTTGAGCCCAGGTTTCCGGCATCTGGAGATCAGGTCGTTTGTAATCAGGCCCGACCTTGCAGCTCACCAGCAGGCCTGTGACCAGAATGGTCATCAGGATCAAGCTCGGAATGGAGATCTGGCGTGAAGTCACCCGGAGATTAGACCACGTTCATGGCCTTGCAGGCAAATCAGATATTCCAATGAAGATATGCATGACTGCGGTCAGCCTGCGATACTTCCAAAGTGACTCATGACGTACTAGTTGGCTCCTCGGCTTCGATCGGTGCAGCGCTGTGCTGGGTGGTGACGGCTCTTGCCATTGCTGCTGCTGGTCGGCGGGTGGGATCATCCCTTGTGAATGTATCCCGATTGATTGTGGCAGTCATTCTTCTGGCGGTTGTTCATCGTCTGATCTTCGGGAACTGGTGGCCCGAAGTCTCGAATGAATCAATTGCCTGGCTCGCGGCCTCAGGGATCATCGGGCTGGGCATCGGGGACCAGCTGCTCTTTCAGGCGTTGGTCGATGCAGGTTCCCGGATGACCACCTTGCTGCTCACGTTGGCACCTCCACTGACGGCGATCATCGCCTGGCCGGTTCTCGATGAGACCCTGAGCATCATGGCCATTCTGGGGATGACCATAACGCTGGGAGGCATTGCCTGGGTTGTAGCCGAACAGGAGTCCGCCGGTGGCCATCATCCTCATCCAAGACGTGGTGTGCTGCTTGGCGTCGGTGCCGGGCTTGCTCAGGCAGTGGGCTTGATTCTGGCCAAACTCGGCATGGCGATTCCTGATGCAGCTGGACACACGATGGACCCATGGTCGGCCACGCTGGTTCGAATCGTCTTCGGAGTCATGATGGCTTTCGTGCTTCTTCTGATCCTCAGGGCCAAGAAGTTGAAAGGGAAACAACAGACAGGGGCAAATCGAAAGATGAGTGGGGGTGTGCTCGGTCTGATTGTGATCGGCGCAGTATTCGGGCCTGTTCTGGGTGTCTGGTTCAGTCTGATCGGGATTGAACGGATGAATACCGCGATCGCGGCGACATTGATGTCCCTGTCGCCGATCTTCATTCTTCCATTCGCATCATGGGTTGAAAAGGAACGCATCACCAGACGCGCTGTTCTGGGTGCGGTGGTTTCAGTCGTTGGCGTAGCTGTTCTTGCGTTTGGTCTGGCCGGCGAAGATCTGCCGCTTGCAGCTGAACCAGAGGTCGTACCTCAGCCGAGTTCCACAAGTCTGCAACCAGGTTCAACATCGTAGGGATCACAACCCTTTCGGAAGATACGAGCCTGGGCACCGATCAATTCAAACTGATCATTCTCGACCCGGATGAAACCGGCTTCCCACAATCCGACGACGGGCGTTTCATTCATTTCGTGGAACTCACGAATCCGGTCATCACGTGTCTCTCCGAAATGCTCCACGAATTCCTCTTCATGCTTGACCCAGATTGAACCGGCGTAGTAGTGGGCATTGACCTGGAAAGGTACGAGTCCGATTGCCTTGAAGCTGCTTGGCTGCGTGATGGGCATGTCATTCGTAGTCTGCATCGTGGGGCAGGCGACGTTGGTTCCAGCACTGACACCCATGTATGGCAGATCATCATTGATGACACGATCGCGGATCAGATCGACCAGATCCAACCGATGAAGATCTGCAATCAGACGAAAGGTATTGCCACCACCGACTGAGATCGCCTCCGCTTCACGGATGGCTTTGGCAGGATCTGCATGCCGATGAATCCCGTCGATTTCATAGCCGGCGTTGAGGCCACGTTCCGTCATCAAGTTGGTGTAGGCCTCATGATCATGAAGCGCATAGGGAATGAACAGGATGCGCTTGATGTCACCAAAATGTCGGCGCATTTCATCGTTGTAGAGCTGCCGACGTTCCTCGGTTCTGAATCCGCCACTTCCAAGCAGGGCACGCATGTTGAATTCCTTTCGTCAGAAGTCGCGTCGATTGTAGATCTTCAATGAAGCAAGCAGCATGATGATCGTCGCGCCCACAAAGCAACCAGTCGCCATCCAGGGCCATTGTCCAGCCTTGATTTCCATGAACACATACACATCAATTGACTTGAACAGGCTGATTTCGTCGATTTCCTGAATCAGATAGAAGGCGAAGTTGAGCAGCATGATTCCGATCAGGATGATCCCCGCACGGAGTTGATGGCTGCTCAGGGATGACACAAGAGTCGTGAATGTGATGAGCGTGATCAGAAACAGCGACATGTAACTGCTGGCAAGAAGCACATCACTCCAGGCAAGTGTTTCATCGACAGCGGGAGAGATCCAGATCGCTGTGAATGAGGTCAGATACACCGGAATGATCACCAGCGTCACCACCACGAGCCATCGCGTCAGGAGCACTCTGCTTCTGGACACAGGTCTCGACAGGAGAAACTCGGCTGTCTTCTGATCAGGGTCACGAGCGACGATCCCACTGGTCAGAAAGGCCGCGGCAGCAAGTCCAAAGAGACTGCATCCCTTGAACCACTGCTGTACGGCGAAATATGGCCAGTACCCTTCGATTTCAACTGAGTCCAGAAGTCTCTGCAGAGATTCAAATGGAACGAGCTTTGCGATCGCTGGAACATTGTCCCGGAATTTCGGCCAATAGATGATGGCAGCAACAAGTGCTGCTTCCAGAATGACGAAGTAACCCAGCGCAATCCACCAGGCATCACGAAGGTATTGCCGAAGGAGGCTCATTGTACAGCCTCCTTTTTATAGAGGTGGTCGAAGAGCTCTTCGAGATTTGCTCGATCATCACGCAGTCCAGCGATTGGAAGCGAGCCAAGTTCAACCATCAGTTCTTCAAGCGGACAGGAGAATTGAACCTTCCAATGTGATCCTGAACCGGTCCATTTGAATGCTGGATTCGAGGGAAGCTGATCAGCTACGAGTGCCTCGCGGAACTGGATATTCAATTGTCCTGAAAGATCTGCAAGCAGTTCATCCACAGGACCATCACGGAGAACCTTGCCATGATGAAGAAAGGTCACTCGAGAGCAGAGTCGCTGTGTGCTGAACAGATCATGCGAAGAAAGAAAGATGGTTCGGCCTCGCTCAACTTCGGCCTTGAGCAGATCTTCAGCAATGCGTCGAGCTTCTGGATCCAAGGCTTCCATTGGCTCATCGAGGATCATCAACGGCGCATTGCACGCAATTGCCTGGACCAGCAACAGTTTGCGTTTCATCCCGTGGCTCAAGGCGCCGACCCTGCGATTGCCGGGGACACCGAATCCTTCCATCAGGTGCCTGGCTCGTTCATGATCCGGCGAAGGGTGATAGCGAATCGCGAAGTCAAGAAGTTCAGATGATTTCATCCGGTGGTAGAGGGTTGTCTCCGCGGGGGCGTAGCCGACACGCCGTCGAACAGCCAGTGCATTGGATCCGACATCAATCCCATCTATGGTGATTTCCCCGTCATCAGGATGTACGACGCCGACAAGACATTTAAGAAGTGTCGATTTGCCGGCGCCATTTGGCCCGACGAATCCATGAATGGTTCCCTGGGCCACATCGAGGTCGACCCCTCGTAGAACGGGGGTTGATCGGTAGGACTTGCTGAGTGCTCTGGTACGAATCATGACTGGAGCAGGATAGGCGACTAGACTCCGAATAGGATGTGATTTATACATGAACGAACTCGAACGTTGTCCCTGGTGCGGCACCGATCCGCAATACGTCGCCTATCACGATGAGGAGTGGGGTGTGCCGGTACGTGAGGGTACGGCCCTGTTTGCGAAGCTGATTCTCGATACGTTCCAGTCAGGGCTGTCATGGCTGGTGGTACTGCGAAAGCGTCAGGCCATCCTCGAATTGATGGACGATCTCGATCCATATCGGTTGGCGGGTTGGGACAGCAGTCGAATCGAGCAGTTGCTTGGTGATGATCGGGTCATCCGAAACCGGGCAAAGATCAAAGCGGCGGTAAGCAATGCCCGTTGCTATCTCGAGTTGGAGCAGACCGGTGCTTCCTTCTCAGATCTGCTGTGGGCACATGTCGGAGGTCAGCCAATCATCAATGCCCGAAACCGGATGAGTGATATCGTCGACCGGACTCCGGAATCCGAGTCCATGGCCCGTGAGTTGAAAGCGCTGGGATTCAAATGGACCGGACCGGTGGTGTGCTATGCCTTCATGCAGGCCGTGGGAATGGTGAATGACCATTTGGTGAGCTGTCATCGATACACGGCCTGTCGGGAACTCTCCTGATCAGGCAAGCGGTCTTCGTGGTTTGGTCAGCCAGCAGCTTCGTTCAATCTCACGCCCCAACCTCAACAGGGTGCCTTCATCGAAGAGCCGTCCGATCATGGTCACACCGTGCGGACTTCCACTTTCCTTGAGTCCAACTGGTACGGTCAGAGAGGGATGTCCGGTGCAGTTCATCGAGATGATCAGACCTTCTGCAAAGGAGGGTGCGATGATGGCATCGATATTCGAGAACACCTCTGCGAAGTGTTCCATGCACTGTCGCCGGAATCGATCTGCCTGGACAAGTTCCGGACCGGGAATGAACCATGACTGCCTGAAGGTATTTGGCCATGCTTCAGGTTCCTGCCAGGCCAGCTTGTCATCCTCATTACTTCTTGTCAGTGATTCAAAGGCAGCGGTTGCTTCAGCCAGAAGAATCAGGAACAGTGAATCCCATGGCCACGCGGGCAACTTGATTTCCTGAAGCCTCACGCCTGACTTGCGAAGCGCTTCCACGGCCTGGAGTTCAATTCGGCCTGTTTCATCATCACTGAACCACTTCGGGTCATAGGCGACTCGAAGACCCTGAGCGGTTGATGCGGTGTCGACGTGGAGTGGTTGTGATACGGATGCTGGGTCACCGGGACTGGCGCCATTGATGGCAGCAAGAACAGGTGCGGCATCATCCACATGTCGCACGATGGGTCCCACCTTGTCCAGTGACCAGCACAGCGCCATGGCGCCATCACGAGGCACACGTCCGAAGGTTGGACGAAGACCGACCGTGCCACATCGCAGAGATGGGGAAACGATCGAACCACAGGTTTCCGTACCCAATGTGAATCCAACCAGTCCTGCAGCGGTCGCTGCGGCGGAACCCGCGCTCGAGCCACTGGATCCTTCTTCCGTATTCCATGGATTGTTGGTTCGTCCTCCAAACCAGGTGTCGTTGTAGGCCAGAGCGCCAAGTGAAAGCTTGGCGACGAGAATGGCACCTGCTTCATTGAGTCGTTCGATGACAACGGCGGTCGTCTTGGGTATTCGATCCTTGTGTGTTTCAGCTCCCCAGGTCGTCTTGATGCCAGCGGTATCGAAGAGGTCCTTGGCGCCCCAGGGAATTCCGTGCAATGGTCCTCGCCATTGGCCAGCATCCATTTCCTGATCAGCGGATCGGGCCTGAATCAATGCTTCATCCTCCATCAGGGTGATGACACACTTCAGTTCCGGATCATGTTTCTTGAGACGATCGAGATAGAGTCGTGTGAGCCTGACGCTCGTCAATTCCCGCGTACGAAGCCAGTGGCTCAATTCAGCAATCGAGGCATAGGCGATCTCGGAGTCTTCCGCGGGTAGACGACGTACGACCTTCGGCAGTTCATTGGGATCCCCCTGAGCCGTTGAGAGATGTGGAGCATGGCCAGGAAGCAACGGGTTGAAGGTCAGTGCGGGAAAGAGATCATTCGGCAGCTCCGGTCCGGCCATCCGTTGATGGATCCAGCGAACCTGATCCTTGATGGTCTTGGCCATCATGGACCGCTCCTTGGGCGTGAAGGTCATTCCCGTCAACTTCTCCGCCTGTGCAATGGTCGCCGCCGTGATCTTCGGCAAGGGACGACCGTTGGCGCCATCAAGTGGTTCGCCAGCAGCAATGTCGACAAGTCCTTTCAGCTCATCATCACCGAATGCCATTCGGCTGGCGATGCCTGATGCCGAAACAGCGGCCATGAATGCAAAAAACTGACGGCGAGCGAAGTGTTGTTTCATGCCTGAATGGTATCGCGTCACAGACGCTGGTGGTTACGTATCTCAGGCTGTTGTTGCTGTCGTGATCTTGAAGCCACATTCAGGGCAGTTGTTGCGGGTAATGCCGGCGAGGTTGTAGCCACAGCGAGCACAGGATCCGATCCCTTTCCTCGCCCTGTTTTCAACGAACATGGCGATCGACATGCCGATCAGAAGCAGTGGAGCAGCGATCCCGAAAATGAAACCTGCTTCAGGACGGACATGGTTGTCCGTGAAGAGACCAATCATCTCATTTCTCCACTCCATGGTGATCATCTGTTCCGTGGGTCCCGGCCCCGGCCATTCCATTCCCCATTCGCAGAGTGTCATGTGCAGAACAATCGCGACCAGCAGAAATGTAAAAGCCAATATGGTCCGAGCAGAAGTACACATGTGTGTTGAATTCCTGATTGTGCTGTGGCCCCTGATATCCATGCATACGCACGCCATCCAGCAAGTGATCCCTTCGGAACTTCAGTACATCGAAAACCGTGTCTGCCAGAGTTGCTCGGCATGGCATCGGGTACCCTTGTAGGCAGGCCATTTCAGGAGAGGTCTCCGTGAGACACTGGTTATTGATCATGAGCATCATGTCTGGGCTGGTTGTCGGCTGTGGGACACCATTGGAGCCACCTCGGCCGAACGATGATTCTGGTGAACCAGGGGTCAAAGAACTGTTTGAGGAACAATTGACCATTCTCGAAGCCGATCGAGGAAATCCAGAACATTGGCACAAGCTGGCCATGGCCTATCACGCCAACCAGCAGATTCCACTGGCGATCATTTGTTATCAACAGGCGATTGAAGCTGGACTGGATACCTCGCAGGTTCATCTGATGCTGGGATTGGCCAATGCCGAACTTGCACAGGATGAAGCAGCGTTAGCTGCATTCAGGAAAGCCGTCGAGGTTGATCCCTCCGATGCTGAAGCGAAATGGCGGCTGGCGTTGGCCTTACTTGAACTTGGGCAGGCCGAGCAGGCTCTCCAGCGCTTGAGCAGTGGAACGCATGATGCAGGCGTTGTTGCCGTCCAGCATATCCGTGCTCAGATTCTGATTCAATTGAAACGCGAATCCGAAGCAATCAATGGATTACGTGCATGGTTGACCAGGAAGCCAGGGGATCTTCATGCGCACTATCTGCTCGGAGTTGCATTGCGCAATCAGGGCAAATCTGAAACCGCCACACCTCATCTGAAAGCGGGTGTGGGTACGAGTCCGGATCGATCAGGTGTCCAAGTCGTCATTCAGGAATGGGCTCGTGATACTCAGTCACTCCGAACCAAGGCGTTGCGTGATCTGGACAATGGTTCCGTAGACCGGGCGATTAGTCAGTTGAAGCAATTGGCTGATGATCATCCGGAGGATGCCACGCTCGTACTCAATCTTGGAATGGCTACGGTCGCGTCGGGAGACATGGATTCAGGCAAGCGTTATCTGGAACAATCACTGGATATGAATCCGGAACTGGAGCTGGCCCATCGACAACTGGCCGGGATCGAGCTTCGAGGGAAGAATGCCGATGCGGCACGAAAGAACCCACAGGCCATCGAAGCAGGTATTCAGCATCTGCGCAAGGCGATCGCCATCTCGCCAGAGAACTCTTCCACACAGTCCTTGCTGGGCAAGGCCCTTGTCCTTCAGGGCAAGAATTCGGAGGCCATCGAGTTCCTGCTGCCTTCTGCTCAGGCAAGACCTGGCGACACTCAATTGACGGTGAATACGATCTCATTGCTGTTGGATCTTGAACGGTATCAGGAAGCACTGGATCTGATCGAAGTACTGCGTGTCATCCGACCTGATGATCCGAATCCCGTCATTTCTGCGGCAACTGCGTATGCCGGACTTGGTGACATGGATCTCGCTCGATCACTTCTGCAGATGGCCGGCAACCGGTGGCCTCGTCATCAGGGCATCAAACGTGCCATGAGGACACTGGAGGACACCAGATGACCAGACTGCGAACAGTCCTGTTGTCTGCTTCACCTTTGCTTCTGGCTTCAGGGTGCGACAACTCCTCTGAGCAATCAGTTGATGAGACAACCACTGCAACGGTCTGGCTGGCGGATCAGCAACGAGAGAGCGGGCTCGTATTCGAGCATCAATTGCTTGACGCAGATGGCCACCAACTTCCAGATGCAGTGGGTAGTGGTGTCGGAGTCCTTGATCTGGATGGCGATGGGTTGCTTGACATCGTCCTCATTCAGGGACATCCGGGTCAGGTGGCGATTTTTCACAATCTCGGCGATGGCCAGTTCAAGGCAGGTGAGGTTCTGCCGTTGGGCGATGCATTCGGGATGGGTGTTGCAACGGGAGACTATGACCAGGATGGAGATCTTGATGTCTATGTGACGGCGTTGGGCCGCAATGCACTGTTTCGGAATGAAGGTGACGGCCGTTTGACCGATGTGACGGACGAAACCGGTGTCGGCCATGCAGGCTTTGGTGCAGGCGCCAGTTTTCTGGATGCTGATGGCGATCGGGATTTCGACCTGATGGTCGTGAACTATGTCGATTGGACTCCCGAGGTGGAACGACAGTGTCGCAATGCACGAGGCGAACTGGATTACTGTGCACCAGCTGACTATGGCCGCCCTACTTCGGATGTGCTCTATCGCAACGATGGCAACGGTAGATTCGTTGATTGGTCAATGGAATCCGGAATCGGTCAGGTGCAGGGGACCGGGCTGGGTGTACTGACGGGAGATTTCGATGGAGATGGACTTGAAGACATCTTCGTAGCCAATGATGGGATGCCGGATCGTCTCTGGCGCAACCGCGGAGATCTCTCCTTTGAGGAGGTGGGCCTGCTTCAGGGTTGTGCGGTGGACAATACCGGCAAGGCCAAGGCGGGCATGGGAGTCACGGCGGCTGACATCGACTTCGATGGTGATCTCGATCTCATGGTGTGCAATCTTCAGGGCGAAACCGATTCGGTGTTCAGAAATGATGGTGATCATTTCCGTGATATCACCTCGACATCCAATCTGGCTCAGTTGCCACGTCGCTTCACTCGATTCGGACTCGGATGGGTAGATCTGGACAATGATGGTCTGCTTGATCTGTTCCAGGCGAATGGGCGTGTCGCAAGATACGGCGAACTTTATTCGGAAGATCCCTATGCCGAACCGGATCTTCTTCTTCGAGGAACCGAGTCCGGCCGATTTCAGGCCATGCAGGTTGATTCACCCGCTGCCTCGGGCCGTGGTACCGCCTTTGCGGATCTCGACAACGACGGGGGGATGGATGTAGTCATCAACAATCGTGCAGGCGTACCACAGTTGCTGATGAATCAGCATCCGGATCGAGGTGAGTGGCTCATCCTTGATGTCAGGAACAATGCCGGGGCGCCTGCGATCGGAGCAACCGTCATGGTCACGCTTGGCGATCGAACCATTCGCCGCGATGTCCGGACGGGGTGGAGCTACCTTGCTGCGAATGATCCACGAATCCATGTTGGCCTTGACAAGGCTGAGGTGGTTGAAGATGTATCCGTCATCTGGGCGGATGGCGAGATCACTTCATTTGGTTCGATGAAGAGTGGAACGATGCATCTGCTTGAGCGGAATGCAGCCGAGGCCAGTCGTTAATCAGCAGATTCAACTGCGATTCTGGCTTTGCCGAGGAATTCACCATTGAGTGAAGCGCTGGTCAAGCCGGCAAGAATCTGACGTGCCTCATCCGTTCGACCCTGTTCAGCCAGCGAGAGCACCAGCAGCGAACCTGCTGCTGGATGATTCGGAACATTCATCCACAGCGCTCGAAGGAGATCTTCATTGTCTTTCCAGAGTTCATGACGAGCAATCAGCATGGAAGCAAGATGCAGAGGCTCGATGGCCCCTGATGATGTCTTCCAGTGAGCACGACATGCGCCGATCGCTTCCTCTGGACGACCAAGTGTCTCCAGTGCTCGCATGCAGATCGAATGAGCGGCTGAATCAGCGGGATTCAATTCAAGCAGTCTTTCTGCAGCAGCCAGCGCAGCCTCTGCTTGAGCAGGCTCGTTTCTGGCTGATGCAAGATCAAGCTGGACGTTAGATCTTGCCACGATGATTGGACGATCATCTGGTTCGGCTTCAAGCATTCGATCCAGTTGGTTCAACGCTTCTTCGGGTGATCCGGTTCTTGCAAGACAAGTTGCCTCGAGCAGGAGAACTTCCTTGGTCGGTTCTTCATACTGCCGCAGATTGTCCAGCATCGCCATGGCCTGTTCCCACTTCTGAGCGCGAACGGCGTTCGAGATCTGTATCTTCAGTACTGGGATTCCCATGCGCATTCTGGAAACTTCCAGTTCCCAGGAATTACCCATCGGAGGCAATCCAGTACTGGCCAGCACACGTGATTTTTCGGCTTCCTCCGAGTTGCCGAGCATGTCATGAGCTCGTTCGAGAAGCTGATGGATATACGGTGCAATGGGTGTATCGGTCAGTCGATGGGTTGCTTCCACTTCGAGCGCAGCCTCTGCATTCCCGGCATCTACTTGTGCTCGCATCACCATGGCCATCAGGGTTGGATCATCACCGAGTTCGTTGCGAGCTGCTTCCAGTGCGGGTAGTGCCTCTTCAGGCCGCTCTGCTGCGAGTAGCATCAATCCAAGGCGCCAGCTGGGAAACGGTATCTTGCCGGCATGACGCACACTTTCTCGCATGGCCGCCATGGCTTCGGTTGACTGACCTCGTTTGTCGAGGATCAGGCCAGTCTGATACCAGGCTCTGGGGTGTTCCGGAACTACATCAGTCAGCTGTTGATAGGAGGCCAACGCAAGATCATCGAGTTCATTCGCCTCGTAGATCATGCCTAGTTTGAGCCGTTCATCCAAAGAACTCGGGTTCTGCTCGATGTTGTTCAGCTGCAACTGAATGGTTCGCTTGAGAATTGGATCCAGAGCCTGCTCCGGAGAGGGGCTTGGTGCCGGAGCCAATCCACGAGCTGTGAACAGGAAGAAATAGACAGCCACGCCCGCAAGCACGGCCATGAGTATCCATCTAATCCAGTCGGTTCCTCGATTCATGATGCAACTTGATCATACACCGCCAGAGCAAATTCAGGCCTGTTGAAGTTGCTTTCATCTTCTGGTGCCGGCACCTTCAGCTTGAGGTTGGTTGGCTGATTTCAGGCGTCTAAGAGCTTCATTGAAGGTTCTTCAGCAGTTTTTCAGTGGTATCATGTTGGGATATGGCCAAGCCAGCAAATGAAACATCGGATCTGAAAGCCGCAATCAAGGCCGTGCGGTCATTGGTTAAAATCGGTGGGCTGGAACATGCCCGTACACAGGCAGCTGAGCTGGCTTCCAAACATCCCGATAGCGTTGAACCATTGGTCGCGTTGTCAAAGGTCGCTGAACTCCAGTGCGACTTCATCCAGGCAGCTGAAATTGCCGAGAAGGCGTTCAAGCTCGAGCCTACTGAGCCCACACATCTGATTCAGGCGTCACATGCACAGATGCGAGCAGGCTACCCGGAGGAGGGTCTCAGGATCCTGGATCGCGGCATGGCGAAGTTCAAGGATTTCGTGCCATTCCATATCAATTATGCGAATTCTCAGGAGCGACAGAACAACAACGACGAGGCCATGAAATGGGTCGAGTCATGTCGCAAGCGGGGAGTCGATGCACTTGCGTTGCATATGGTCGAAGGCAAGGTCCTGCTCAAGCGAAAGCAGTGGGATGAGGCGGAAAAGATCTTCAAGAACATCCTGACCATGACCAATGAGCCGGATGAGAGCCTTGCGGCCGCGAGATTCCAACTGGTCAAGTTGTATGACAAGACTGAACGGTATGACGATGCATTCGCGATGGCGACCGAGGCCTACAGGGAGCTGAATTGGACAGCTCCAATAACTGCATTTACTGACCGGCTCGAAGAGGCGGCCAAAGTCTTCAATGAGCGTAATCTCAGGATGTGGAGGCGACCGAACAAATCGAGCAAACTGCCAATCTGCATCATCGGCATGCCGCGAAGTGGGACGAGTCTGGTTGAGCAGATTCTCGGGATGCATTCCCAGATTTCCCAGGCCGGTGAGATTGCAGCCACAAGCATTCTTTCCATTCGCGCCGCCCACATGTGTGATTCCTACCACAACTATCCTCAGTGCCTCATTGACATGCGGCCTGAGGATGCAGATGCGATGCAGGATTGGTTCGTGGAATATCTCGAGCCGTATCGCAATGGTGCGGCAAGAGTTTCAAACAAGAGCTTGATGAACTATGAACACCTTGGACTGATGTCCGTCATCCTGCCAGATACTCAGGCGATCCATATCAAACGACATCCTCTGGACAACTGTCTCTCCTGTCATCTCACGGAGATCATCGTCAATCACCATCGCTATGCGGCAAAGCTTGAGGATCTTGGAGCGATCTACAAGGCAAGACAGAAGCTGTGGCATCATTGGCAGGAAGTCCTCGATATCCCGATGCTTGAGGTCCCCTATGAATGCCTTACGGCTGACCAGGAAACCTGGACCCGGAGATTGATTGACCTGACCGGTCTGGAGTGGGAGGAAAACTGTCTTGAATTCCACAAGTCTTCCCGGTCAGCGATGACGATTTCCTACGATCAGGTCAATCAGAAGATGTATCGCTCATCAGTCGAGCGATGGCGTAATTATGAAAAGCATCTTGGCCCGTTGATCGATGCACTGGGTGATGAAATCGAAGCGCACGAATCACTGGTCAATGCCAACATGCCCTCCGAATAGGCAGGAGCAGGCGGTCATGCGGAACTGGGCGGTAGCGATTCATGGTGGAGCAGGTGTAATCGGCCGCTCCATGGATCCCTCGATGGCTTCGGTCCGAATGAATCATCTTGAGATGGTCATCCGTCATGCCAGCGAGCGAGCCGAGCAAGGCCAATCTGCAGTTGATCTGGTGGAGCAGGCTGTCATTGAACTGGAGGAGATTCCGGAATTCAATGCCGGTCGAGGTGCGGTCCTGACTGCCGACGGCAAGCATGAACTTGAAGCAGCCATCATGGATGGTTCACGTGCAGCATGTGGCGGTGCTTGCCTTCTGCGCAACATTCGCAACCCGATCCGATTGGCCAGACGTGTGATGGAACAGTCACCACATGTCCTCTTGGCTGGAGAGGCGGCTGAATCCATGGGAATGGATCTGGATCGGGTAGAGAACGACTGGTTTACGACTTCCCTGCGAAAAGAACAATGGGAATCATGGGCTGCAACAAAGCGGGAAGCGGATGCCAGAGGCCCTGCAACAGTGGGGGCGGTCGCAAGAGATCAAGCCGGAAATCTTGCAGCTGCTACGTCAACTGGTGGTCGCACGGGCAAGCCGCCTGGTCGAATCGGTGATACGCCTACGATCGGTGCAGGTACATGGGCTGATCAGACCTGTGCCATTTCAGGTACAGGGCATGGTGAAGCGTTCATGGCTGCCGTCACAGGGCATGCGGTATCTGCTCGGATGCGTCATCTCAACGAGCCACTCGCTGAAGCAGCCAGCGTGATCATCCATCAGGAGATGCCTGCTGGCAGTGGCGGATTGATTGCCGTCGATGGTTCAGGCCGTCTTGCGATGCCCTACAACTGTGAAGGAATGTACCGGGCGGCAGCTGATTCCAGCGGACATCTGGAGATCGCGATCTGGGATTGAGCTGGCCAGCTTGCTCTTCCTTCCACAATTCCCAGAATGACCATTCGGCAGGCCTGACCAGACACCGAATTTCCGCTGTTTCTGAGACCGATAACCTTCTTAGATGCATTAAAAACAGCTGTTTTCGAGTTCCGATAGTTTCAAAGCTAGACGTATCGCCAAGAGGCCTTACTATCGTTAAGGAATGGTGGTCCAGATCAAGGACTGGCATCGGAGTGGAGCGAGGGAACCAAATCCAGCATTCTGGAGGGGGGAACTTCGTGATCTGGCCCTCCACCAGATCTCGCCGAAGTCGACGATCCTGGATCAGCCCCATACGGGTATAGGTGGATGGGCCGAAAGGCCCGTATTAAACCCGTATGCCATGCCGCTAGTCGGCATTACTTCCGAGCGTCGGTCGCGGCTTCAGGGCCGCGACCGAATTTTTTTGTCCACGGTCCTGGTTCCGAGGTTGATTCATGTGAATCATCTCTGCGTTACCTTGGAAGTCATCAGGCGAAGGCAAAAGGTGAAATCGATGCAAGAAAACAATGCCAGAGAAGCTGTTCCAATCGTTGCGCATGCAGAGCCCCGGGAAGTATCTCTGGCCGTGGCGGGAGAGATCGCCCGCACGATCAATGAGTGTGCAGAGGCGGGGCGCTCATGCGTTCTTGGATTGGCTACTGGTTCGACTCCACTGACGGTGTATGAAGAACTGGTCAGGATGCATCGCGATGAAGGGTTGTCCTTTGCCAATGTGATCACCTTCAATCTTGATGAGTATTACCCGATGCATCCGGAGGAGCTGCAGAGTTACCACCGTTTCATGCATGAGAATCTGTTTGATCACATCGACATTGATCCATCCAATGTCAATATTCCCAATGGTCTGACGGCTGAAGATGATCTCAATCAGTATTGCCAGGACTATGAAGCAAGAATCAGGAAAGCAGGAGGTATCGACCTTCAGCTTCTGGGTATTGGACGTACTGGCCATGTCGGGTTCAACGAGCCAGGTTCGAGTCGTCTCAGCCGAACCCGTCTGATTACGCTGGATCGAACCACCCGACTCGATGCCGCCAGCGACTTCTTTGGCGAGCAGCATGTACCTCGCCGGGCGATCACGATGGGCGTGGGCACTATTCTTGATGCAAGACGCATCTGTCTTCTGGCCTTTGGCGAACGAAAGTCGGAGATCATTCGATGTGCCGTCGAGGAACCAATTACGGAATCCGTGGCGGCGTCATTCCTTCAGGAGCATCCCAACGCAACGTTCTATCTTGATGATGCAGCAGCAGCAGCACTGACGCGATTCCGCTGTCCATGGACGCTTGGCCCGATCGACTGGAATGTCGACAATATCCACGCTGCCACCATCTGGTTGGCTCAACAGACAGGTAAGCCGATCCTCAAGCTGACCGATGAGGACTACAACGAGCATTCGCTTCAGGATCTCGTCGCACAACATGGACCGGCGTATGACATCAACTTGAATGTCTTCCGCAGACTGCAGCGGACCATTACGGGATGGCCCGGGGGAAAGCCCGCGGGACGCAAGCGTGATGGAGATCTTTCCCGCGCCGGCGATGAGATCTTTCCGAAGACCATTCTTATTTTCTCACCGCATCCTGATGACGATGTGATTTCGATGGGGGGCACGTTGCTGCGCCTGGTGGAGCAGGGGCATGAGGTCCATGTTGCCTATCAGACTTCGGGAAACATCGCGGTATTCGACGACGATGCCATCAGCGCAGTCGACTTCGTCCGTGACTTCTCAGCCATGTTTCAGGTCGATGAGAAGCGTGTGCAGGACATCGACGACCATGTCGAGACGTTTCTCAGAAACAAGAAGCCAGGCCAGATCGACAGTGCGGAAGTGCAGGGGATCAAGACGCTCATTCGTCGGAATGAGGCGAGGACGGCGACACGGGCATGTGGCGTGAAAGGCGAGAACCTCCATTTTCTCGACATGCCTTTCTATGAAACGGGCCGCATCAGGAAATCACCGTTGACGTCTGCGGATCTCGACATCATCAAAGATCTGCTTCGGCGGTTGAAGCCACATCAGATCTATGCGGCAGGCGATCTGTCGGATCCGCATGGCACACATCGAACCTGTCTTCAGGCCATATTCGACTCGGTCAACCAGCTTCAGGGCGAAGAATGGATGGAACCTCTTCAGGTCTGGCTGTATCGAGGCGCCTGGCAGGAATGGGAACCGGATCAAATCCAAATGGCGGTACCACTGAGCCCACAGGAACTTGAACGCAAGATCAACTCGATCTTCAAACATGAGTCTCAGAAGGACAAGGCGCTCTTCCCAGGTTCTGATGCCCGTGAGTTCTGGCAGCGGGCGGAAGATCGCAATCGGGCAACGGCCGAACTCTACAACCAGCTTGGTCTGGCGGAATATGAAGCGATCGAAGCATTTGTTCAGTGGACTCCAGCAGAAACCGGGCTTGGCAAGCAGATTGGTCAGAAGGCCTGCGATCAGACGACTCTAAAATGAATGTACGCGGTGAGATGAGATGAAATCTCGAACAGGTGATCAAAACAAAGCGGTTCCGAAACAGACGGGGCAGGTTCAAGGATCTGATGCTTTGAATCCGGACTGCTTTGTCGGTCGTGATCTTTCGTGGCTTCAATTCAATCACAGGGTCATCGCGGAGGCTGCTGAACAAGAGAAACCTCTGTTTGATCGTCTCCAGTTCATGGCGATCAGCTGCTCCAATCTGGATGAGTTCTTCATGAAACGGATTGCCTTGTTGCGTAAGAGGATTGCAACAGGCCTGGAGAAGCAGACCCATGACGGGATGTCCGTCCGCATGCAGTTGAAGGCCTGTCGTGAGGAAGTCAACAGGCTTCAAGCATGGCAGGCGGATCTCTGGACCAGCGAGCTTGAACCAAGTCTACGCAAAGAAGGGGTCCGAATAGCGAGTTGGGGTGACTTGAGTCACGAACAACGAGGCCGGCTTGACAGTTGGTTTCATGAGATGGTCTTTCCGATTCTGACTCCACTCGCCGTGGACCCCGGCCATCCCTTCCCATTCATCTCAAATCTATCCATGAATCTCGGCGTACTACTTTCAGATCCGGGCAGTGATCGGCTTCGATTTGCACGGGTGAAGGTTCCGGATGGTCTCCCCGAATGGGTTGGTTTGTCATCGGATGGTGTCGGAACGATTGATGGCAGTCCGCCTCTTGACGTGATTCCTATTCAAGAGGTGATCGAGCGTAATCTTCACGAAATCTTCCCTGGAATGGAGATTCACGAGACGCTCTTCTTCCGAGTCACGCGAGGAGCAGGGCTGGAAGAAGATGATGAAGACATTGAGGATTTGATGGAGTTCGTCCAGGAGTCCCTCAGACATCGAAGATTTGCAGAGGCGGTTCGCCTTGAGACGCCTCTGGTTGCTTCATCTCGAATTGTTGCGTTGCTTCTGGATGAACTTGAGCTTGAGCCAGCTGAGCATTATGCCCACGCAGGTCTGCTCGATTACACCTGTCTGAAATCACTGGCGAAGGTCGATGCGCCTCATCTGAGGAGTACAAGATGGCAGCCCGTTCCACCGCCACTGCTGCGGGATCAGGAACAGGACATCTTCTCCGTCATTCGTGAGAACGATATCTTCGTCAATCATCCCTACGAGTCGTTTGATTCCTCTGTTGAACGGTTCATTCACGCAGCTGCAGTTGATCCTGATGTGCTGGCGATCAAACAATGTCTGTATCGAACGGATATCGATTCACCATTCATCAAGAGTCTGATCGCAGCGGCTGACAGTGGTAAGCAGGTTTCATGCATTGTGGAGCTTCGTGCCAGATTCGATGAGGATCAGAACCTGCAGCTAACTCGACTGCTGGAGAAGCATGGTATTCATGTGGCTTATGGCATGATGGGTTACAAGACACATGCGAAGGCTTCACTGGTCATCAGACGTGAAGAAGGCAGGCTTCAGGCCTATGGGCATATCGGAACCGGGAACTACCATTCCATTACGGCTCGCCAATACAGCGATGTGGGAATACTGACATCCTGCAAGACGATCACGGATGATCTGATCGAGATCTTCAACTTTCTGACTGGTCGTTCGCGACACAGCGATTACCAAAGTCTTCTCGTTGCACCTGTAACCATGCGAAACAGGTTCCTTGGACTGATCGATCAGGAAATTGAAGCAGCAAAGGCCGGCAATCCATCTCGAATCTGGGCCAAGATGAATCAGCTGGAAGATCCTGAGATCATGGCTCGGCTTATTCAGGCTTCTCAGGCTGGTGTAGAGGTGCAGTTGGTCATCAGAGGTTTCTGTTGTCTGCGGCCTGGCGTACCGGGGATATCCGAAAACATACGCATCATTTCCGTGATCGGTCGTTTCCTCGAGCACTCCAGGATCTTTCATTTTGCCTCAGGTTCCGAAGACCCACTGGATGGTGAATGGTTCATCGGTTCGGCCGACTGGATGAAAAGGAATCTGGATGGCCGAGTCGAAATTGTCGTACCAGTTATGGATGCGGCGGCGCGACATCGATTGAATCGAATCATGATGGTCAACATGAATGACAGGCATGACGCGTGGGAGATGAAGCCAGATGGCTCCTATTACCCACTTCGTCTGGAATCAGGCCGTAAAGAACAGACGGAACCCTCCGGTACATTTGATCTGCTTTGCCGGGATGCCAGAGAAGCTGATGCCGGGCGTATGGAATCCTAGATCGAACATGGAGCATGCTCATGCCTCGACTTCTTCTGATGCGTCATGCCAAATCAAGCTGGTCCGATCCTCGGATGTCCGATCATGACCGTCCACTCAACAAACGGGGGCGTGCTGCAGCACCCCGGATGGGTCGATGGTTGCAGGAGCAGGGACTTCGCCCGGAGCGAATCTTCGCTTCAACAGCCAACCGAGCCAGCACGACTGCTCGCCTGCTTGCGGAAACGTTCGAAAATCCGCCAGAGGTGGAGCACTTTCGAGATCTGTATCACGCCACACCGGACGAGATGATCGATGTTCTGGCCACCCATGGCGGGGATGCTGAAGTTGTGATGGTTGTCGCGCACAACCCTGGAATCGAGGACTTCATCAGCGAGATGACGACGAAGGTCGAATTCTGTCCGACAGCGGTAATTGCAGTCATCGACTTCGAGGTTCCATGGATTGATCTTCTGGTCGAAGCGAAGGGACTGCTGCAATCGCTCTGGCGCCCCAAGGAACTGCCTGCTGATCAGGCTTCGTAGTAGGACAGATACCAGTCGACGAAATTGCGAACGCCTTGCTCGACACTTGTTGCAGGTTTGTAATCGAGGTTGTTGGCGAGATCCGAAGTGTCTGCCCAGGTGGCAGGGATGTCCCCGGGCTGCATGGGAAGCATGTTCTTCTCGGCCTTTCTGCCGAGGCAATCTTCGAGCACCTCGATGTAGTGCATCAATTCAACCGGTTGGCTGTTGCCGATGTTGTAGATCCGCCATGGTGCATGGCTGACCGCGGGATCCGGATGATCGGTGTCGTAATCGGAGGCAGGCGCGGCGGGCTGATCGAGAACACGAACGATACCTTCGACAATGTCCTCGACATAGGTGAAATCACGCTTGTGCTTTCCATGATTGAAGACATCGATGGGTTTGCCTGCAAGAATCGCCTTGGCAAAGAGGAAGAGGGCCATGTCAGGTCGACCCCAGGGGCCATAGACCGTGAAGAAACGAAGGCCAGTGGTTGGCAGATCAAACAGACTGCTGTACGAGTGAGCCATCATCTCATTCGCTCGCTTGGTCGCGGCATACAGCGTGATGGGATGATCCGCACCCTTGTGTTCCGTGAATGGCATTCCGGTATCACTGCCATAGACCGATGACGTCGAGGCATAGACCAGATGCTCGATGCCATGATGCCGACAACCTTCCAGAACATGAAGGAAACCGGTGATGTTCGATTCGGTATACACATGCGGGCATTCGAGCGAATAACGAACACCTGCCTGGGCAGCGAGATGAACGACCCGATCAAATCCACCATTAGCGAAAGCGGCGTCCATTGCTTCACGATCCGCGAGATCGGCCTTGATGAAACGAAACCGATCGGCATCCGGCCGGGATTGGATACGTTCTAATCGAGCTTCCTTGAGTGTGGGATCGTAATAGTCATTGACGTTGTCAAGACCAATGACCTCATCACCACGATCAAGCAACCGATGTGTCGTAAATGAGCCGATGAATCCGGCGGCCCCGGTAACCAGGACTTTCATGAAACGTCTCCTGAATTTGGAGAGATGGTAACACTATGTGTTTCGGCGTGATGATCAGGATTCATCGCTGCCGGCGAGTTCGCGGAAGAGCTCGCAGCGATCATGCAGTTCGTCCCAGGAGCCGGAATCAACGATCCGTCCTTTTTCAAGGACGATGATTCGATCACAGAACCGGATGGTCGACAACCGGTGGGCGATGATGACGACGGTGCGGTTGTCGGATTCCGACTGAATGCCAGCCATGACGGATTGCTCTGTCTTGGTGTCGAGCGCACTTGTGGCTTCATCCAGAAACAGTATTGAAGGGTTGGCATAGATTGCCCGTGCAATTCCAAGACGTTGGATTTGCCCTCCACTGAGCCTAACGCCTCGTTCACCGACGTGAGTCGCATATCCATTCGGCAGATCATTCATGATGAAATCATGAATACCGGCAATCGAAGCAGCTTGGGCAAGTCTTTCCTGATCAGGTGCAGTATTGCCGGTGCCAAGCAGGATGTTCTTCGCAATGCTGTTGTCCGACAAGAAGATGTGTTGAGGAACATAGCCAAGTTCCTGCTGCCAACCGCGAAGATGTGAACGGCTTATGACGTTGTCGTCGACCTTCATGGTTCCGGTGCTCGGTTCAAGCAAACCAAGCAGAATGTCCACCAATGTGGTCTTGCCGGCTCCAGTTGGTCCGACGATTGCAAGAGAATCGCCACGCTTGATCCTGAGATTGATTGCATCAAGCACCCTGGCGTTGTTCTCGTCATATTCAAAGGAGACATCATCCAGAACGATTTCATCTTCAAAAGGCACTGGCTTGATCGGCGCCGGATCCGATGGGTTGCTGCTGGTCTCGTTGAGATCAGCAGCGACGACATCCAGACTTGCAGTCGAGGAGCGTATGTTCGCGACAGCGACAAACACCTGAGACAAGGCGGGCATCAATCGGTATCCAGCCATGGCGAATACCGAAACGGTAGGGATGATCTCACTGACGCCCTTTGATGTGCCAAGCAGGATCAGGACGATTGCCAGCATTCCGCCAAACGCAACGCTCTCCAGAAGGTACCGGGGAGTTCCGGCAATCACGATCCTTCGTGAACTCATTCGTGCAACCATGTGCCCTGGTGGGGAGAAGGCATTGACGTAGGCATCCTCAAGACCACCAAGTTTGGCTTCCTTGATCCCGCCAAAGGCTTCATTCGTTACTCGATAGCACTCCTCATTCGCAGCTACGATCCGTTTGCCTATCTGTGTCAATGCCTTGCGACTGACCAGAAACACCAAGGCGTAGGTTCCGGCAAACAGGATGGCCAGTCCGATCGATACAGCCCAGTTGATGTAGATCAGCAGCAGCAGGATCAGTGCGATCGAAATCAATTTCGATAGAAGAATCACACTCGGAAGAATCAGTCCAGTCACGATCTGACGAACTTCCTGATAGATGTTCCTGGTGAAGTCAGCACTGTTCCTGGTCAGGAAGAAGCGGTAGGGACGATTCAGATATGACTCGAAGAGTCGTCGTGAAATGGAGAAGCTTCGCATCCAGGAGAACCTGGCCTGAGCCCAAAGACTGAGTGCATTGACAAGGTTCACCAGGAGAAACAGGGCAAGGACCACAACTCCTGCCATGATCAGGAAGGATCGATCGCTTGTGAAACCAAAGGTCTGATAGGCCCATTCGGTGAACCAGATGCCATGGATGGCTTCTGGTCTCTCGAGTAGCGCCATGAACGGCAGGATCGAGCCAATCGAAACTACTTCAAGACATGCTTGCCCGATCATCAGCGTGATCAGCAGCCACAGCTGCTTTCGCTCATGACGTTCCAGAAGGCCATAGGTAGTGCTTGCAAGCTGTTTCATGACGCGTTCTGCGTGGATGATAGGCGGGGATGCCGAAGGAGGTCAGATTTCCCGATGGCGGTTGACTTGGCCCTCAGAAGCTCAATGGGAGACGCCCCTCCAGCAGGATCCTCTGCCCACCTGTTGTCTCGGTATGCTGGGACAATCACAGTCTTTGACTCAATGCCCGGAGAAGCACACCATGGCCGGCCTTTCTTCAAACTCGATCCATGAATCAGCCATCGTCGATGATGGGGCGACCATCGGTGAGGGCACTCGAGTGTGGCATTTTGTCCACGTCTGTGCAGGTGCGGTCGTAGGATCCGGGTGTTCACTTGGTCAGGGTGTCTATGTCGGCAACGATGTGGTCATCGGCAACAACGTGAAGATCCAGAACAACGTATCTGTCTATGACAGTGTTCGGTTGGAAGACGATGTCTTCTGTGGACCCAGCATGGTCTTCACCAATGTGTACAACCCAAGGTCAGCGGTATCGCGCAAGGATGAATATCGTGAGACCTTTGTGCGCAAGGGAGCCACCCTCGGAGCCAACTGCACCGTCGTATGCGGGATCGAGATCGGTGAGGGTGCATTCATCGGAGCTGGTGCGGTTGTGAACAGGGATGTGCCTGCTTGGGCGTTGATGGTGGGTGTACCTGCTCGGCAGATCGGATGGATGAGCGCTCACGGCGAGCAACTTGATATGCCACTGCATGGAAACGAAGTCACCGTGTGTCCTCACACCGGTGATGAATATCAGTTGAAGGATCAGGTGCTGTCGCGAGTCGCTTCAGGCGGCAACTGAATTCCAGCACGTACTCAGTAGGACAATGGCAGCGCTTCAGGCTTTCCATTGCGTGCGGATCGGTAGCAGGCGATGAGAAGTTCAAGGCTCTTGAGTCCTTCCCGCCCATCCGTCAACGCCGTTTCTTCACCTCGAAGTGTCTGGATCACGTTCTGATAGAACGGAGGGTGACCATGACCATAGACGCTGGTGGTTTCATAGTTCGATTCTGCGATCAACTGATCATCAGGATGTTCATCCGCGAAGTTCCATTCCTGGATCTCATTGACGGCCACCCCGCCGATTCGAACCGTGCCAGTCTCGCCGAGTACCGTGATCGAACCTTCGAGGTTCTTGGGATAGGTGCACATCGTGGTGGCCACCGTGCCGAGGGCTCCTGATCGCCATCGAACATTGACCACAGCCGTGTCTTCTACCTCGATGTCCCGTGCTCTGGTTTCGGTGAATGCTGAAACACGTTCAACGGGACCGATCATCCAGTCGAGCAGATCGACGTAGTGACTGGCCTGATTCATGAGGGCGCCGCCGTCATACTCCCAGGTGCCTCGCCACGCAGCGGTGTCGTAGTATTCCTGAGGTCTGGTCCAGAAGACGTTGAGTGCAACAAGGTGGATGCGGCCGAAACGGCCACCTTCAATTGCGCGTTTGAGCAGTTGCAACGTGGCATTGCGACGGTTCTGCTTGACGACAAATAGATCAACGCCGGCATCATCACAGGCGCGAACCATGTCCAGTCCATCCTGCCAGCGAGTGGCCATCGGCTTCTCAGTCATGACCGGGATGCCGGCCTGAGCGCATTGGATGGTCTGTCGAGCATGAACTCCACTTGGGGTACAGATACTGACCAGATCCAGTTGGCCTGCCTCGAGCATCTTGTCGAGCGATTCAAATCGAGCGACGGATTCATCGGCATCCATCGCGTCCATGGCGGCTTGATCATGGTCACAGAGGGCCACGAGTTCGCAGTCGGCTTCATTGGCCTTGATGGCGCCAAGATGCTTCTGGGCGATGCGGCCGCAGCCGACAATTCCAATACGAATTCTTCGATTTGACAGTGGATTGCTCACGTATTGAAGGATAACGCATAGCCATGCAGATAGCCCTGTAAGCATTGGATTAAAGGTGTTTGCGACGTAATTAATGAGTTTGGATCAGCGCACCCGTGTATACTGCCGCCCATGGATCTAGCTGGAAAACGCGTCTTGTTGATCGGTGGTGCGGGGCTTATCGGCTCACATACGGTTGATCGACTTCTGGCAGAAGAGGTCGAGGAGATCCGCATCTTCGACAATTTCACTCGTGGCTCCAGAGAGAACCTCGCCGAGTCCTTGCCTGATTCTCGAGTGAACATCTTTCCTCTGGGTGGAGATGTGTTGCATCAGGACATCCTGGAGGCCGCGTGTGATGGAATTGATGGTGTCTTTCACTTTGCGGCTTTGTGGCTTCTGCATTGCCATGAGTTCGAGCGATCAGCCTTCAAGGTCAACATCGAGGGAACCTTCAATGTCCTGCAGGCCTGCATTCGTACTGGGGTGAAGCGGCTGGTGTATTCCTCCTCTGCATCGGTTTATGGTGACGCTGTTTCCGAGCCGATGGTCGAGGACACGCATCCCTACAACAATCAGAATTTCTACGGCGCAACAAAGATCGCAGGCGAGCACATGTGCAGAAGCCTGTACCACCGCCACCGCGATTCAGACAAGCACTTCGATTATGTCGGTCTGCGATACATGAACGTCTATGGACCACGACAGGATTATCGAGGGGCCTACATCGCCGTCATCATGAAGATGCTGGATCGGATTGATGAGGGTCTTTCTCCTGTGATCTTCGGGGATGGATCCGAGGCATTCGACTTCATCGCGGTCGAGGACTGTGCACTGGCCAACGTCTGTGCCATGAAATCAGAGGCGACAGATCGGTTCTACAACGTCGGTACCGGTACCAGAACGTCACTCAAGGAGCTGGCGGAGCGACTCTTGATTCTCACTGACTGCGACAAGCCGATTGAATATGCTGATCGCAGCCAGGCCACGCTTGTACGAAATCGAATTGGATGCCCGAAGCGGGCTTCCGAAGAGATCGACTTCACGGCACAGGTGACACTTGATGATGGCCTGCGTCAGCTGATCGAGTGGCGTTCTGCGCACAAGCTCGAAACCGAGGCTCGCAGACGAGCTGTTGGTATCGAGGGATGACCACGGATCCCAGCATGGACATGCGACGTATTCAGATTTCATTGCCTGCAACGGGTGAGGAGGAGTGCGATTCTGTACGTGAGTCGATTCTCAGTGGCTGGGTCACGCAAGGCCCGAAAGTCGCCGCCTTTGAAAAAGCATTTGCCGAAATGCATGGCGTACCTCACGCGCTGGCGGTCACCAGTTGCACGACGGGTCTGCATCTTGCGCTGGCTGGATTGGGCATTGGCCCTGGTGATGAAGTCATTGTTCCGGCCTTTACCTGGATTGCTACAGCCAATGTGGTGCTCTACTGCGGCGCCACGCCGGTATTCGTGGATGTCGATCCTGCGACCAACAACATCGATGTCGAGGATGTTGCTCGCAAGTTGACGGATCGCACACGAGCCGTGATTCCAGTGCATCTCTTTGGATTGTGTGCTGACATGGATGGGCTTCGCGAAGTGGTTCCCTCAGGCGTCTTCATTCTGGAGGATGCAGCCTGTGCAGCAGGTGCCTCCTATAAAGGCACATCTGCTGGCGCGCTTGGTGACGTTGCTGCATTTTCATTTCACCCTCGCAAGTCGATTACCACTGGTGAGGGAGGCATGATCACCACCCGTGATGCAGATCTTGCTGATCGCATGGAGAAGATGCGGAATCATGGTGCGGAAATTTCCGAGGAACAGCGTCACCATGGTCCGAGTCCATGGAGACTTCCGGATTTCAATCTCCTTGGTTACAACTATCGAATGACGGATCTTCAGGGCGCGATAGGCCTGGTGCAGCTTGGAAAGCTCGAGCAGTTCATTGCCGAGCGACAGGCCGGTGCCGAAGCCTACTGTGAAGCATTCGTGGATCTTCCATGGCTCCGAATGCCGGTGATGCCTACGGAAGGTCGCCATGCCTGGCAGGCCTTTGTCACCTGGGTCGATCCCGAACAGGCTCCCATGTCCCGAAATGAAATGATGTCGAAGTTGAATGAGCGGGGCGTGGCGACCCGTCCCGGGACACATGCGGTTCACGAACTCGGGTATTACCGGGAACGCTATGGCCTCAAGCCACAGGATTTCCCAAACGCGTGTGCTTGTGCAGCAAACACCATGGCGATTCCACTTCACAACCGAATGGATGATTCAGACTACGCCCATGTGATCGAGGCGATCCGGAGCCTGAGCTGATGTGTGGTATTGCCGGCATCTTCAATCTCAGTGGATCGCCGGCGGATCCTGAGGTCCTTCGGAAGATGGCTGATGTCATCGCGCATCGCGGCCCTGATGGCGAGGGGTTTCATGTTGAAGGGATGATCGGTCTGGGCCATCGCCGTCTGGCGATCATTGATCTTTCCGAGGCAGGCAAACAGCCAATGTTGACGGCTGACGAACAGCTTGCTCTTGTCTACAACGGTGAAATCTACAACTTTCAGGAGTTGCGGGCGGAGTTGGAGAGTCGGGGTCATCAGTTCAGATCTCGAACGGACTCTGAGGTCGTGCTTCAGGCCTGGCAGGAGTGGGGTCCGGAATGTGTTCATCGCTTCAATGGCATGTTCGCCTTTGCGATATGGGATAAACGGAATCAATCTCTTTATCTGGTTCGGGATCGTTATGGGATCAAACCGCTCTATTGGGCGAGATGGGGCTCCACGTTCCTGTTTGGTTCAGAGCAGAAGGCGATTCTCCAGCACCCAGATGCGCGCCGGGAAGTTGATCCAGAAGCGATGCTGGAATACTTCACGTTTCAGAACATCTTCACGGATCGCACGTTGTTGAAGAATGTCCGGCTGCTTCCTCCAGGCACCATTGCCAGGATTTCACCGGGGTCTGACAAGGATCCTGAACTGACCAGATATTGGGACTATGACTTCAGAGAACCAGAGAACCCTGTGGACCCGCGTGAATATCGTGAAGAGCTAGATCGACTCATCAAGCAGGCGGTTTCTCGTCAACTGGTGAGTGATGTCGAGCTTGGTTCCTATCTGTCTGGAGGAATGGACTCAGGCACACTTACCGCGCTGGCTTCCAGAGAACTGCCCTATATCAAGACGTTTACCTGTGGATTTGATCTGAGCTCAGCTTCAGGGATCGAGATGTCTTTCGATGAACGGGTGAAGGCCGAAGCGATGTCGGCTGTCTACAAGACGGAGCACTATGAAATGGTGCTCAAGGCGGGAGACATGGAACGCGCCATGCCCACGCTCGCGTATCACCTCGAGGAGCCTCGAGTTGGTCAGAGCTATCCCAATTACTACGCCTCGAAACTTGCCAGCAAGTTCGTCAAGGTTGTCCTGAGCGGTGCGGGTGGCGACGAATTGTTCGGCGGTTATCCCTGGCGGTATTACCGAGCAGTCCGTTGCGATGGGTTTGAAGACTACATCGATCAATACTATGTCTACTGGCAACGCCTGATTGACAATACGAATATCAAAAAAGTGTTTGCGCCCATCTGGAGTCAGGTCGATCACGTATGGACCCGGGACATCTTTCGGGACGTCTTCGAGCAGCGTGACATCGAGCTCGAACGGCCAGAGGACTTCATCAATCACTCGCTGTATTTCGAAGCCAAGACATTTCTACACGGTCTTCTGGTCGTCGAAGACAAGCTGAGCATGTCACATGGCCTGGAATCTCGCGTCCCATTTCTGGACAACGATCTGGTTGACTTCGCGATGTCCTGTCCAGTCGGGCTCAAGCTGAACAATCTTGATTCCGTGTTGAAATTCGATGAGAACACCACGGGTAACAAGACGGTGGCGTATTTCCAGAAGACCAATGACGGAAAGCAGATCCTGCGAGATGTCATGAGAAGCTACATCCCTGAGCATATTGTCGATGCAGTCAAGCAGGGTTTCTCAGCTCCTGATGGAAGCTGGTTCAAAGGTGAGAGCATTGACTATGTTCGAAACACCTTGATGGAAGGAGATCCATTCATCTATCAATTCATGGATCGGGATTCAGTCACTGAACTGGTGGATGATCATCTCCAGGGTCACCAGAATCGAAGATTGTTCATCTGGTCGCTCTTGAATGTCGAGCAATGGATGGCGCAGACCCTTGTCTAGTGCTGTTGTGAATCCTGCATGAATATCACGATCCACGAACTCGACGCCTCTCTTGAAGAACGCTATTCCCAGTTTCTGCTGGGGCATGAATCGACCTTGCTTTATCACTCCCTGAGATACCGGGATCTGCTTCGATCTTTCATTCCATCTTCTGTTGAACATTATCTGGTTGCGATGGAGGGTGATCGCATCGTTGGCGTCATGCCGACCTTCGTCATGCCAGGCACATCAGGCAGCCTTGTGAATTCACTTCCTTTCTATGGGAGTCATGGCGGGCTGGTGCTGGATGATGCACACGCTGAGGTGGCCAGAGGCCTGCTGCTTCGGGCATTCCAGCAGCTTTGTGAAGACCATGATGCCATTACCGGGACGGTCGTATTGAATCCGCTTGATGAATCAGCTTCTGCGATCAGAGAAGAGTTTGTTCATCACTTTGAAGATGTGCGAACAGGCCAACTCACTCCGCTTGGAAGTTGCATCAACGCTGAGGATCCTGAGGCGGCAGTCATGAACCTGCTTCATGGCAAGACAAGGAATGCGCTGCGCAAGGGTTTGAAATGTGAGTTCGAGGCCCGAAAGGACCATCAAGAGGATGCCATGGCATCCTTGCATGAACTTCATCAGGCCAACATGGAATCAATTGGTGGCCAGGCGAAGCCTCTTGCTTTCTTCGAGCTGGTGGAATCCACCTTCCAATATGGCCAGGATTACGAGGTCTATCGAGCGGAGCGGAATGGGAAGGTGGCAGCAGCAATGCTGGTCTTCTATTTCAATCAAACGGTCGAATATTTCACGCCTGCAATCCGTGAGGAAGACCGCAGTGATCAGCCGCTGAGTGTCCTGATTCTTCAGGCGATGATCGATGCAGCTGAAAGAAGGATGCAATGGTGGAACTGGGGCGGCACATGGGCCTCCCAGGAGGGTGTTCACAGGTTCAAGTCTCGCTGGGGTGCGGTTGATCGGGAGTATCATTATCTCATTCACTCCCGAGTCTCCAGAGATGAGCTGGCAGCGATGCATGAAGCAGGTACCTTTGCTGAATATCCGTACTTCTATGCCTTCCCGTATTCTATCTTGACGGAGTCGGGCGATGGCTGAATCAGAATCTTCTCATCCCAGCGAACCTGATCAGAGTTATCTGAGATTCTCATCCATGGATGAAGCCGATCGGCTGAAGCCATTTCGAAAGGATGTCGATGATGAGCAGTTCCTCGAACGACTGAACAGGGCTTTGATCGAGTTGGATCGTTCCGAGCAGCCAAAGGAGGGCAGATCATTTTCTCCATTGCTGATTGCTGGAGTTCCACGATCGGGAACAACAGTTATCTCACAGTTGCTTGCTGCCAGATATGAACTTGGGTACGTCTCGAATTTGATGGCCAGATTTCATCTGGCTCCAGTTGTCGGCGCGCGTCTGCAGGAGATGCTGCTGGGTGACCAGATATCACGAACCCGAGAATTCAGAAGTGTTCATGGGGTGACATCCCATATCCATGAGCCACATGAATTTGGTTATTTCTGGAGTCGACATCTTGGTGTCGAGGGGTCAGCTCATGAGCCTTCGGCAGGATTCGAGCTCAAGTCGGATGCCTATGTGAGTCTGGCGGAGGAACTTGATCGCATTGGCCAGGCGTTTGCAAGGCCATGGATGGCCAAGAATATCCTGGCTTGTTTCCATGCTTCCCAACTGGCGAAACATACGAACTGTTTCTTTGTTCACATTGTTCGTGATCGCAGTGCGACGGTTGATTCCATACTTCGAGTACGCAGAGAACGACTCGGCTCGGAAGAATCCTGGTGGAGTTTGCGGCCGGCTGGATTCGAGGCACTCGCTTCCGAGCCTCCGAGAAAGCAGGTTGAATGGCAATGCCAGAGGATTCAGGAATCTCTGGAGGAAGGGCTGTCGGCACATCCCGGCCGCAGCATCACCTGCAGGTTGGAAGATCTTTGCAACAATCCGGAAGAGGAACTGGCGAAGATCATGGCGGCCTATGAGGATGCTGCTGGCACCACGGTTGCGGTCAAGGGCGAAGCCATCAAATCAGTCTGACACACTCCATTGTGAAATGATTCCGGGAAATCTCTGCTCATGAAAATCGGCTTCATCGGCAACATGAACAACAACCATTTTTCAATGGTTCGTTATCTGCATGATCTGGGATTGGATGCCGAACTTCTGCTGCTTGACAATGAACTGAAACACTTTCATCCCTCTGCGGATTCCTTTGATCTTGACTACCGTCGCTACACGACGGAGCTGAACTGGGGTCATCGGAATCGTTTTCGATTTGTTTCCCCAGAACAGATCCGTTCGGATCTGGATCGGTTCGACTTTCTGATCGGAACGGGCCTTGCCGCTGCGCATTGCAGCAAGGCCGGTCGTCGACTTGACATCTTCAAGGTCTACGGCGGCGATCTGCTCTTTGAGACCAGGTATCGATTGAGCCGTCAGCACGTTCACAACTTGCCGGTTTCCTGGCACCAGCGCAGAGGACTTCGTCAGGCAACCTATCTCGATGTTGGAAAACAGAATCCCAAATATGAGTCCACGGTTTCGAAGTACACCACGCCTGAGAAAAGGCTCTACATGCCCTTGCCGATGGTCTATGCCCCTGCATATTCAACTGAGGCGTTGCTCAAGGACAAGGACCAGAACCAATGGTCCGGGGCCTTTGATGAGATCCGGGACTCCTGTGACTTCATGGCAATCAGTCATTCACGTCATTATTGGAGATGCCCCAAGGATCATGTCGCCTACAAAGGTACGGATCGCCTGCTCCAGGGCTGGAAGCAATTCGTCCAACAGGAACATGGCACGCGTTGCAGATTGGTCTTGATGGAATACGGCAAAGACGTGCGTGAGACAGTGGAATTGGTGGAGGAACTGGGCATCGAAGACAGCATTGCGTGGCTGCCCATGATGGAACGTAAGGAAATCATGTACGGACTGAGTGTGGCGGATGTATCGCTTGGAACTTTTTCGAATCTGAGTTGGCTCATGGGCGGTGTATATTTCGAAGCACTGGTCGCGGGTATTCCTCTCGTGACATACCGCGAAGATGAGCTCTATGCCTCGAGCCATGAACACCTGTACCCAATTGAGAAAGCCCTGTTGCCGGATGAGATCCAGCAGGCGCTTTCGACGCTTTTGAATGATCCTGAACATGCTCGTGATCTAGCAAGGAAAGGTCAGTCTTGGTATTCTGAATGTGTTGTAAAGCCCAAGCTTGATGAATATCAAAGGTGCATATCGGAAGCGGATAATGCGCACCGTTAAGAACTGCTAATCTGATCATTCCTATGAAAAATGATGCATACAACAAGGCGATTACGAAGTTCGGTCCATATATGGATCCAAACACGAGAAGTTTTTGCGAACGCGTCTACGCCTCTGACCAGTCTGTCTATGAAAGTCGTCTGAAAGCGATTGGCTTTAATGGCCTCGAGCATGTTTTGGATGCGGGATGTGGTGTTGGCCAATGGACCAGCGTGCTGGCAGAATTGAATACTTCTGTATCTGCCTTTGACATTGATGGTTTGAGGCTTGCATTTCTCGATTCAGTATTGAGTGCTGATGACAAGCAGGCAGATCTGCGATGGTCTTCGATCACATCACTTGATTATGAAGACCAGTCATTCGACGCGATATTTTCCTATGGTGTCATATTCATCAGTGATTGGAAAAAGGCACTTGAGGAATTCCATCGTGTTCTGAAGCCTGGTGGAAGGCTCTACTTCACGATCAATGAAATTGGCTGGTACCTGCATCTCTGGAACAACGCGCCCAACAAGGAGTCAACTTATGACCCTCGTCAGGTTGCGGCAGAGGCATTCACTAAGACGATTGAATATGAAAATCGTCCTGAAATGGTCAAGCCTGGTTCGAAGATCATCGGATCGCAGGAATGCACGGTTGAACTGGAAAGACTGGGATTCACCAATATCCAGTCCGGGCCCGAAGGGACACTCTCGGTCGTGGATATCGAGGGAGTCAGGAGTTTCTATCCACCGACGTACGAAGGGCTTCCAGGCATTCGCGAGTTTCTCTGCGTTCGACCGTAGCCCGCTCTACTTCACGAGAGTTCGCAGGAACTGCTCGGCTCCTGAGTCGGCTGTGCTGCGTTCTTTCCACAGTGCTCCCGGATCGTTGTGTATTGGGCGGGTAGATTCATAATCATCAATCCGATTCGTGTTGATGAACAGATGAATTGGATGGAAGTTGAGAACTTTCATGCCAGTTCGGCTGGCAATCTCATCCGGCGCAAGCGATTGCATCGGATTGTCCGGATCTCGACTCTGTGCAGCGTGCATGTCACCCCAGATGAAAGGTAATGAGACAATTCCTGAGATGACTTCCCATGGCTGTACCGTCAATGCTGTGGATGAGGCAGGGATGAAACTATTGCTCTCGCGCGCAATGCCGTATTTCTTGAATGCGGCAAGTATTCTCGAACTGTGTACCAGTGAATGGCTTCGTGCAGATGTCGCTTCGGGAACGATCTGCATCATCCGTTCAATGACCTCATCGACATTTCTTCCTTTGCTTTCATTGCATTCGAGCAGGAAGTTGAAATTGGGATGAATTCCCAGCTCGAAGTTCGGATTCGATCGGATCCGATCAAGCAGAGGTGTTTCATGTGTTGCGAACCAGGTGGCTTGAACCTCCAGTTCCTCCAGCAAGTTGATGCTGTGCTCCAGCACATCATCATGTGCCCAATCAATATCGAGCGTCAGGAAAACTTTGTTTGACCAGGTTTCAGGACACTGCAGTTGGATATCAAGCAGCTTTCCGGTGTCCAACATCAAACGGTTCTCCATTGGTGTTTCAAGCCGAAGCATAGGGAGGGGTGGAGGAGTGACTGATGCATTCCTTTCAGACTCATACTAGTTGTATCAACAACAACCTTCCATTGCGAGGCTGGGATGATCGAGTCCTGAATTTCGATCAGATATTGAATATCAGGTGATCGGCCAACTTCAGAGCGTCGCAACTGTTTGATTTGATGAGCATCGATACAATAGAAGGCGTGATCAAGAGCCAGACCGGGCGTCTTTGCCAGTATGAAATGTATTGTTTATCGATGATTTATTCATTGGGTTGCATCAGATCGTGAGAGCTGTTTTCTTCATTGGTTCATTGGCTACGGGCGGGGCAGAGCGGCAGTACGCCGTCATGGCCTCCGCGCTTCGCCAGCGTGGTCATGAAGTGCTTTTCCTGACAATGGAAGACAAGGCGCAGAATCCTGATTACCTCAGACTGCTTGATGGGATTGAAGTACGTGTCCTGATGAACCGAAGATGGCCTGGCCCCCTGCGACTGCTGCAGTTGTTGAACAGTTGGCGTGGGGTAAGGCGTGAGCTGTTGTCATTCAACGCGGATGTCATCTACGCAGGTCTTGAATGGCCTGACTGGCTGGCTGCTCGAGCGGCCAAAGGGATGAAGCCGCGTCCCGCTGTTGTTGCTGGAATTCGAAACTCGGCGCCGGTCGTGGGCTGGAAAAGAGCACTGCCACTCAAGAAACTGGCAAGACATGGTGGGCTTGATGCGCTTGTTGCGAATTCACATATCGGTCTGGCGGTTGCCAATGGTCTTGGAATCAGTGCTCCACTGGAACAGGTCATCGCGAACGGAATCGATACGGATCAGTTCCAGCCTGATCTTGAAGGAGCAGGAGAAGTTCGTGAGGAGATTGGTATCCCTCAGGACAGTCCCCTGATCGGACATGTCGGACGTCTGGCGGATGCCAAGGATCACCCGACACTGCTCGAGGCCTTCAGCATCGTTGCAGAGAAACGATCGAATGCCCACTTCATCTGTGTCGGGCATGGTTCCCAGGAGCGGCTGCGTTCCTTGAACGATCATGTTCGTACTGCGGGTTTCGCAGATCGATTCCATTGGATTCCGTCTCATTCGAATCTGCCGGCGTTGTATTCGGCTCTGGACATGCTGGTGCTCTCCTCCTCTTCAGAGGGGTTTCCCAATGTCGTGGCCGAAGCCATGGCATGTGAAACGCCATGTGTCGTCACAAATGTCGGTGAAGCGGCCAATATCGTTGGCAACTTCGGTCGGTTGGCCCCTCCAGGTGATCCAGAATCGCTGGCAGTTTCGATCAAGGCCATGCTTGATGACCCCAAGCCAGGCGGAGATGCGCGAGCAAGAATCGTGGAGCACTTCAGCATCAGCCGAATGATCGAGACCACGGAGGAGATGCTGGAAACAGTGATTGCAGCCGTAGATGAAGGTTCGGATTGACGGTCGGTGTATGCTGCCCCTCGAATGATCCGACTTGTCCATGTCATCAATAATCTTCAGACCGGGGGCGCAGAGACCACACTCCTGCGACTCATGGAGCGTGTTGACCGTGATCGTTTCCAGCCGGCGGTGATCGCGATGATCGGCGAGGGCACGATCGGTCCTCAGCTTCGTGAACTCGATATTCCGGTTGTGGCGCTTGGAGCAGCAAGGCGTCGCCCGAGCCTTCGCACCTTTCTTGGCGTTCGCAGGCATCTCAAGGCGCTTCGTCCTGATGTGATCCAGGCCTGGATGTATCACTCCAATCTCGCAGCATTTCTGGCTCGACGTGGTCTGCCAGGGCAACCGAGTCTTGCCTGGAACATCAGACACTCACTCAATGACTGGAAGAATGAGCCATGGCTGACCCGCAAGGTGATCAAGGCGGGGGCCAGAAGATCTCCCCGAGTTGATGCGGTGATTGCCAATTCACATCTGAGCATGAGTCAGCATGAAGCCATTGGCTATCGTTCCGCTCGAAATGAAGTCATTCCGAATGGGTTTGATCTGGAATTGATCAGACCTGTAGCCGGCGCCAAGGCAACATTGCTGAAGGAACTTGGTCTCGAAGATGGCTCGATGCTCATTGGCTGTGCGGGACGATTTCATCAGGTCAAGGATCAGGCCATGCTGGCTTCAGCGGTATGCAAGATCGCCGAGACCGGGCTGGATGCTCATCTTGTACTGGTGGGTCGAGGATGCGAGCCGGGAGGCCCGGCAGAGAAGTTGCGAGATGGTCTGGGATCACGTCTTCACCTGCTGGGTGAGCGTCGCCCGCTGGCACCGGTCTTGTCTGGACTGGATTGTCTCGCCATTTCATCCCGTGGCGAAGGATTCCCCAATGTGCTTGCGGAATCCATGGCCTGTGAGACACCGTGTGTCACGACGAATGTGGGCGATGCTGCGGATATTCTGGGTGATCCAGATCGTGTTGTTCCAGTTGGGGGTGTGCAGGCCATGGCCGACGCAATCAAGTCAGTCCTGGTTCAACCAGAATCTTCCCGGGAAGCAATGGGTCGTGAAGGACGTGAACGAATTGCATCGCGGTATGCGATCGATCAAGTGATCACATCCTACGAGTCGCTCTGGTCCGATCTTGCTACCGGCAAGGGAGATCGGTCATGAGTCGAGTACTGATCTTTGGAGGATTCGCTCCTTCCCTGATTCTCTTTCGTGCGCCGCTTCTTCGCGCACTGGTTGAAGCGGGGCATGAAGTCATCGCGGCGGCACCTGATGAGGATCATCGCGTCGCTCCGGCCATGAAGGAGATGGGGGTTCAGTGGTATCCCATCAACTTTGAACGCAACCGCGTCCAGCCAGTCAGGGATCTTCTGTTCGTCAGACGAATACGACGCATGCTTCGTGAACTCAAGCCGGATCGTCTTCTGTGCTACACGATCAAGCCGAACATCTATGGTGGATGGGCAGCGGCTGCTGAAGGTGTTCCATCCGCGGCCATGGTCACGGGACTTGGAACGGTCTTCATGAACCCCGGGCTCAAACGAACAGCAGCCATCAGGATGTTCAAGAAGGCGTGTCGCTGGCATGACCGGGTGTTCTTTCAGAATCCGGATGATTGCCAGGACCTGCTTGAAGCCGGTGTCATCGATGAACCGGAGAAAGTAGTGATGACGGCAGGATCAGGCGTTGATCTGGATCAGTTCCCTGTCAAACCACTTCCTTCCGAGGTGTCATTTCTGATGCTGGCCCGTTTGTTGACCTCCAAGGGTGTCCGTGAGTTTCTGGAGGCAGCGGCGATGGTCAAGTCACGTCATCCAGAAGCAGTCATTCGTCTGGGAGGCATGGAAGATCCGGGCAGTGGCGGGGTACCTATGGCGGAAATCAGATCAGCTGAGCAGGCGGGCGCAATTGAATACCTGGGACATCTCGAGGATGTTCATGATGCCATGGCTGCCAGCAGTGTGTACGTTCTTCCTTCCTGGCATGAAGGGACACCGCGAAGTGTTCTGGAAGCCATGGCCAGTGGCCGCGCCATCATCACGACGGATGTACGTGGATGTCGCGAGACGGTCGAAGATGGGGTTAATGGACTTCTGGTGCCGTGGAAGAATCCAGAACGGTTGGCCGAGGCCATGTGCAAACTGGCAGAAGATGAAGATCTTCGGGCGTCGATGGGTGCCGCGAGCCGTCAGCAGGCGGAAACCCGCTTTGATGCTCGTGAGGTCGCTCGAGTCATGATGAACGCGTTATCTCTGTGATCAGACGGGCTACACTGGGCAGGACATGAAGCGACTCTTTGATCTGGTATTCAGCTTGATCCTGTTGCTGCTGCTCTCCCCGGTGATGATCGGGGTGTCGGTTTGCATTCTGCTGATCATGGGATGGCCGGTGTTCTTCAGGCAGGAGCGACCCGGCAGGCATGGCAGATTGTTCGCCATGTACAAGTTCAGAACCATGTCGGATCGACGGGATGCCGATGGAGATCTGCTTCCCGACTCGGAGCGATTGGGCCGCTTCGGTCGTTTCCTTCGAAGCAGCAGTCTGGATGAACTGCCCGAACTGCTGAATGTCATTCGAGGTGACATGAGTCTGGTAGGTCCACGTCCACTCCTGCCCGAGTATCTTCCACTCTATGACGAGAATCAGGCTCGACGGCATGAGGTTCGCCCGGGAATTACGGGCTGGGCTCAGGTCAAGGGCCGTAATGCCTTGAGTTGGCCCGAAAAATTCGAGTTGGATGTCTGGTACGTTGACCATCAGTCGATGGCGCTTGATCTTCGTATCCTGTTCCTGACGGTCGGACAGGTATTGAAGACGAGTGACGTAAGCCAGGAAGGCCATGCGACCATGAGCAAATTCACAGGGAACGAGTGATGACGGATTCACTGTTGATCATCGGAGCAGGTGGTAATGGACGCGTCATCGCCGATTTGGCGTCCGGTGATTCCCGCTGGTCTCGTATCGCATTTCTTGATGATGCGATCTATCCCGTCGATGATGATCGCCCATGGGAGACTCTGGGTAGTTGTGCGGATCTGACACAGCATGTCGCCGCATTCACCCATGGGATCGTTGGGTTCGGTGACAATGCGATGCGGGTCGAATGGACCATGAAACTCAGAGAGGCAGGCCTTGTGCTGGCAACGATCATTGCTGATTCAGCCAGTGTCAGCGCCCGATCTGTTCTTGGTCCCGGTACCGTCGTCATGCCTCGAGCAGTCGTGAACATCGGAGTGAAGACAGGCTGTGCCTGTCTGATCAACACTTCAGCCAGTGTGGACCATGACTGTCTTCTTGAGGACGGCGTTCATGTCGCACCTGGTGCACATGTTGGTGGAGATGTACGGATCGGCAATCGAAGTTGGATCGGCATTGGTGCTTCTGTTCGACATGGCATGAAGGTCGGGGCTGACGTCGTGGTTGGCGCAGGAGCAGCGGTGGTCTCGGATCTACCCGACTCATGTGTTGCAGTCGGCGTTCCTGCCCGTGTTCGCGACTAGCAGGCGGATCGAATGATCTCTGCAACTGTTGCGGCATAGTTCTTCATCGTGTCTTCATCGATCCCATGATGAACAAGCATCGCAAGGCTGGTTTCGCCAAGCTCGCGAGCAACAGGGAGTCGATCAGTCGGTGCAAACCCTGCCTCGATGAAGGCAGGTTCGCGATAGATCTCAGGGCAACTGCCAACCTGGCACGGCCACCCAGCGGCATTGATCTCATGCATGATTCGATCGCGGTTCCATCCCTCGCGAAGTCGATCTGGTTCCACGAAGCAGTAGAAGCGATACCACGCATGCCGAATATCGGCATCTGGAGTGGGGCACCTGACCCCATCCAGTGATGAAAGATGGTCATGCAGCATCATGGCATTGCGTGTTCGGCGGGTTACCCAGTCATCAAGCTTCCCAAGTTGGCACAGACCGATGGCAGCCTGAGGGCAGGTCATGCGCCAGTTGCTGCCGAACGATTCGATCAACCATCGAAATCCAGGGGGATGGTCGTCACGATGGACCGCATCCCACGACTTGCCATGTTCTCGGTTCGACCACGCGATCTTGTAGACATCCGCGTCGTTGGTGAACAGCATGCCGCCATCACCACCAGTCGACATGATCTTGTCCTGGCAGAAGGACATTGCGGCGGCATGTCCATGTGAACCGACGGGCTTATCATTGATGGCTGCCCCATGTGCCTGAGCAGCATCTTCAATGATCTTGATGTCATGTGTTGCAGCCCATTCCATGATGGAAGGCATGTCACATGGCCAGCCGGCCAGATGAACCACGATCGCGGCCTGGGTTTCAGGTGTTCGCGCAGCCTCGAGGGTTGCCGCGGTAACACATTGAGAGTTTCGATCGACATCAGCAAACACTGGACGACCACCTCGGGCTACGACGCATGAAGCGGACGCAACGAAAGAACGAGGTGAAACGAGGACATCAGCGCCGGCCTTGATGTCCAGGGCAGCCAGTGCAGCTTCAAGCGCCAGCGTGCCATTGGCCAGAGCGAGTGCATGAGACACGCCTGTGTACTTGGCGAATTCTTCTTCGAAATTCCGACAATCAATACCGGTCCACGCATTGACCTTGCCGGATTTCAGGACCGCTACAGCGGCTTCGATCTCGTCTGGTTCATAAATTGGCCATGCGGGCAAAGTCATGTGGGAAGTATAGGGAGATTCGCGTCTGCTTCGATACAATGGGCCTATGCTTCGGAATCAACTGACATCTCTTCCGAGATCCATCAAACAGATTCTGGCGATGGCCAGCGATGCCCTCGTCATTTCAGTGGCGGTATGGGCTGCTCTGGCCCTTAGATTGGCGGATCTGTGGCCGGAGATGCTTGCCTCCAGATGGTGGCTGCTTATCGCGATGCCTCTTGTGACCATTCCGATCTTCAAGATGGCCAGGCTCTACCGGACAGTCGTCAGGCATCTGGGCCCCCAATTTGGAGTTTCGTTGTTCTATGGGGTCACCGTTTCGGCGATCTGCATGCCTCTGATGGTGATGCTGGCACAACAAGCGGATGGTTTCTCGCGTTCAGCGGCAGTCATCTACTGGCTGCTTGCCATTGTCGGGATCGGCGGTCTTCGGATGCTCGGAAGGGGCTGGTTCCGAAGTAGCCATCGTGACGCACTTCGTCCTGTTGTCATCTATGGCGCAGGCGAGGCAGGGGCTCAGCTACAGGCCTCGATCATGGGTAGTGAGCGATTTCGTGTTGTCGCCTTTGTCGATGACGATCGGTCAGCATGGAAGACGGTCATCAATGGTACGCCGGTACGCAATCCTGCCGAGATTCGCGAGATCGTTTTGCGCAACCGTTGTCGAGACATCTTTCTGGCGATTCCCTCTGCTGATCGAACGGAACGTCGCCGCATCATCAAGGAGCTCAAGTCACTTCCAGTGACTGTTCGAACGGTTCCAAGCCTCGCTGAGTTGTTGGATGGCACGGCGAAGCTTGATGAGATCCGGCCTATCGCCATCGAGGATCTTCTGGGTCGCGACATTGTGGCACCTCAACAGGAACTGCTGGAAAAGTGCATTACCGATCAGATTGTTCTGGTTAGTGGTGCCGGCGGTTCAATTGGCTCCGAGCTATGCCGCCAGATTCTTCAGTTGCGTCCACGCCGCCTCATACTTCTTGAACGATCCGAGTATGCGCTCTATGAAATCGAGCGGGAACTGGAAGAAATCAAGAACGCAAGCTCAATTGATGTCCCCGTTGTGCCTGTTCTGGGGTCGGTTCGAGATCGCGTACGTGGCGAAGATGTCCTACGCACCTTCAACGTACAGACGGTGTATCACGCCGCCGCCTACAAACATGTTCCACTGGTTGAATACAACGTGTCATCTGGAGTGGGCAACAACTCGTTGGCAACTTGGACATTCGCCGAAGCGGCCATCGCCGCGGGTGTGGACTCGTTTGTTCTCATATCGACGGACAAGGCGGTCAGGCCTACCAATGTGATGGGGGCCTCCAAGAGATTGGCGGAACTGATTCTCCAAGCGTTGCAGAAGCGGCAGACTTCCACAAGGTTCTGCATGGTTCGATTCGGCAATGTCCTCGATTCATCTGGATCAGTTGTTCCAAGGTTCAAGAAGCAGATTGCGGCTGGAGGGCCCTTGACGGTGACTCATCCGGAAGTGATTCGCTACTTCATGACCATACCGGAGGCCGCTGAACTCGTTCTTCAAGCTGGTTCAATGGGCAAGGGTGGCGATGTGTTCGTGCTTGACATGGGTGAACCAGTCAAGATTTCCTATCTCGCCCAGTTGATGATCAGGCTTGCGGGGTTGAGGGAACGAAGTGATGAACAGCCGCATGGAGACATTGAAATCCAATACACCGGCTTGAGGCCAGGTGAGAAGCTCTATGAAGAGCTATTGATCGGGGACAACGTCACCGGTACGGAGCACCCCATGATCATGCGAGCCAGCGAAGCCGAAGTGGAGTGGACCATTCTCGAGGGGCATCTGCAGAATCTGGCAAATGCATGTCGTGAACCTCAGCCGGAAACGATTCGGGACATTCTTCAAGAGGTTGTCGAAGGCTTCACACCGGAGCGAGAACTGGTCGATCTGGTCTGGCAGCAGAGAGTGGATCAGCAAGCCCGCGGTGCCATCCCGTTTCGTCCTGTAGCGGTGGACCAGAGGCAGGAAAACACCGGTTCTGAGGCATCTCAATAAGAGTGTGTCGACGGTCTAATCGAGGCTGGATACACTACCGGGATGAGCATCACCACTGACGTCAAACCTGGTTCACCCGCCTCCGTACTTGCTGATCGTATTGGGCAGTCAACGGCTACGGTCGCTGTCATCGGCATGGGTTATGTCGGATTTCCTCTGGCGCGTGCATTGCACGAGGTCGGCTACCGAATCATTGGCTTTGACGTCGATTCCCGCAAGATCGAGATGATGGATCGTGGGGAATCCTATCTTGGCCACTTTGGGGATGAATTCTTTCGTTCCTTGACCGAGGGTGAGCGATTTACCGCAACAAGTGATCCAAGCACCCTTGCTGATGCCGATGTCATCGTCCTGTGTGTACCGACTCCACTGGGCGATCATCAGGAGCCGGATCTTTCCTATGTGCTTGAAAGCACCAGAATGGTTTCCAAGTGGCTTCGAGCAGGCCAGCTTGTTGTCCTTGAGTCAACGACCTATCCCGGTACGACTCGCGAGGAGATGTTGCCGATTCTGAATGAGTCTGGCTTGACCTGTGGTGAGGATTTCTTCGTTGCCTTCAGCCCTGAACGAGAAGATCCAGGCCGTGCTGGTGTAACGACTGCTCAGATTCCCAAGCTCGTCGGAGGCCTTGATCCAGTCAGTACCAGTCTGGCCGTCACGTTCTACTCCAATGCGATTGCCCAGGTCCATGAGGTTTCATCAGCCGAGATCGCAGAAGCTGCGAAGATCCTCGAGAATGTCTATCGCGCAGTGAACATCGCATTGGTCAATGAACTCAAAGTCGTCTTCGACAAACTGGATATCGATGTCTGGGAAGTCGTTGATGCTGCTGCGACCAAACCATTTGGATTTCAGGCGTTCTACCCGGGTCCCGGCCTTGGTGGGCATTGCATTCCAATCGATCCGTTCTATCTTGCCTGGCGAGCCAAGCAGGCGGGTTATCCGACCCGCTTCATCGAGTTGGCGGGGGAAATCAATTCCGCCATGCCTGCAACGGTTGTTGATCGGGTCGCAGATGCCCTGAACGATGATGGCAAGGCCATGAATGGTGCTTCAGTCATGGTCAGCGGTATTGCGTACAAGGCGGATATCGATGACATTCGTGAAACACCTGCTGCACCGATCATCGAAATGCTTCAGGAGAATGGCGCAAAGGTCTGCTATCACGATCCACATTGTCCGGTCTTCCCGGAAATGAAGAAGCATGATCTGGATCTCAAGTCCATCGATCTGACCCCGGAATCAATTTCATCGATGGACTGTATTCTGATCGTGACGGATCATGCTGCGGTTGATTACGCCATGATTGGTGAGCATGCCAAGCTGGTGGTTGATACCCGCAATGCGATGGCATCCATCGAGGGTCCCAAGGCAAGAATCATCAAGGCTTGACCAAGTCAGCACGCTGCCTGCCCTGACGGACAAGCAGCGTGCGGTTGGCCCTGAAAGGGGCATTGACTTGGGATCTTGACTTGAATCAGCTTCCGTAGTTGCCGAGCAGGATCATCAGGTCGTTGATGTCTACGTCGCCGTCGCCATCGATGTCTTCGGGGCAGCCGGAGCATGTGCTTCCATAAGCGGCGATCAGGCTCATGAGATCATTGATGTCTACGTCGCCATCTTCATCAATGTCACCTGGAGTTGCAGGATCGGACTCGACTTCGTCACCCTTCAGGCAATCCATGAAGAGTTCCTGGCCACCGATAGCGATGGTCTCGACGATGCCATCAACCTTGATCCAACCACAGTTGGGGCTGATTGGAACGATTGAGATATCGCATCCGCCGATGTTCTGACCGTCCAGAGCAGCGACATTGGTTTCGATGCGGTGGTCGCCATTGATCTCGAAGGTGATATATCCGCCGTAGTAGCCGTAGGCCCAGGCCACATTTTCATAGGCATTGCCGGAAGCCAGCAGATCGTGTGAAAGCACGGCATTGTTGACCTGCAGTTCCTGACCGGTATTGCATGCGTTGTTTCCAAGTGAAACGCTTACGGTGCCGCTGGAATAGCTGCCATCCCAGCGAAGCATGGGTTGAACCTTCGAAGGAAGACCGTCGGTAAGGAATGAAGTCGTTGCGGCCATCGCCAGGCTTGGATCAAGATCCTCGTAGCCCCAGTCGCATTCCTCTTCAGGAACATCGTTTTCAGGAACAACATCAATCCAGAGTTCCTGACCACCAATACCGATGCTGTGGACCGTACCGGAGATTTCAAGCAGTCCACATCCACCACCCATTGAGGTGATGCTGACGCTGCAGCCGCCGATCGTCGCAGGGAATCCGCCAGGATTGTGGGCCCAATGTCGATCACCATTGATGGACAGGTTCATGGTGCCGCCGTACCAGCCGAAGTTGAGTGTTGGATCAACAGCAGATCCGACTGAACCAGCCAGATCGAAGTTGATGTAGATATTCGAGAGGCGTAGATCCTGGCCGATGCCACAGGCCAGTCCTGCGTTGTCGACATAGGCGTGTCCGTTGTTCGAAAATACACTTGGGGTCAGTTCATAGTCGGAGAATTCGAATGCGACGCCATTGGAATTGTCGGCGTTACCGCAGTAGTAGGTCGTGCCGAAGGCCTTGTCATCAAAGGTCGGGGCAGCCATTGCCAGGCTGCTGGCAGCAAGGACCAGACCGGTGCAGGACAGTTGAATCGTGTTCTTGAGCGTAGTCATGATTGGACTCCTGAAGATGTGTGGTTCAATGAGAGGCTGGAGGGCCTTCTCACTTGAACTGCGATCGCCAACGCTGAATCTCACACAAAGAGCCGAAAAGTCCCCGGGGACGCGCCGATTCCAGGGCAAAGTCGACAAGAAGCCCCAAAATCGATGTTTAAGATGCTTTAAACGTTGATTTAATCAATCAGTGGCCAACGGCAGGGGCGGAATCGCCCGCAGGATCCGGGTCAACCAGATTCTTGCCGTGGCTCTCCTTGATGAAGAGACAGAGCGCCAAGGCAATCACGAAGAGGATCGGAATCGTGGCCAGGGCCCACTGGAAGTCGACAGGACCAAGCGATGAGAAGGTGTCTGCTTCCTTGATTCCAGCGGCGACGTGGCTGCTCATCGGATGGACTGACGGAGCTTTGACAGCAGGGATTGCGGCTGCAGTATGTTCACCGGCCCGCCAATTCAGGATCCAGCCAATACCAACTTGAAGTCCTGCAGCGATCAACATCACCAGAAAGTTGCAGATCGCGGTGGCGGTCGCGCGGAATCGTCGCGGGTTGACTTCCATCGCCATCGCGAAGGTGATGGCCTGAGAGCTGGTGAGCAGTCCCGAGATGAGCAGCATGACAAGCAGTACTTCAAAGCTGAAGAGATCAGGTATGAGCAGCAGGGCCATCGTGGCGCCGCCACCCAGACAACCAATGATCAGGAAGATCTTTCGTCGTTTGAATCGATCGGAAAGGAAGCCCACGATCGGGCAGCCGATCAACCAGCCAATGGCAAGCATGGAGATCGCGATACTGGCTTTTTCGGAATCAAGTCCATCAAGAGTCTCCAGGCTGCTCGTGCCCCATAGTGCAGCCAGAACACTCAGTGGGAGATAGACGACGGCGCTGACGAAACCGATCAACCACATTTGAGGGTTGGCCAGGACCTTCCCAAGACTGTGAAACAGTCCGATCTCCTCTGATTCATGCGTAGCGACCGAGGTACTGAACCATGACGGTCGTCGTGGAATCACGAACACCATGAGAATGCCCAGTCCAATCCCGACATAGCCGGTCCACATGACCACGGATTGCCAGCTGAATGACTGCACCAGTCTGGCCATTGGATATTGGCCAATGACCTCACCGACCATTCCTACTGAAGTGGTAATACCGGCGATGATTGCAAGCCTTGCAGGGGGGAACCAGACAGTTGCCACGTAGATCGCACCAACAAAAGCGAAGGCTGATCCAAACCCGATCAATCCCCGTGCGACTCCAGCAAGTCCAAGTGATTCGGCGATGGCAAAGAGAATGCAGCCGATGCCACAGATCACTGCTGCTGAAGATGCGAGGTATTTGGTGCCGAATCTGTCAAACAACCATCCGACGATGAGTTGAGCAGGGGCGTAGACCCAGAGATAGGCCGACATCACTGTGCCGATGGTGCCAGGGGTTGAATTCAGATCGCGTGCCAGCTCCGGCAGGATCACATTCGGAGTCACGCGAACAAAGAAGTCGTACAGATAGAAGCAGGCCACGATTCCCCAGAAGATCCATGAATACCATCGACCTTGTTGAAGTTCGCCAGTCTTGGGATTCGGCAATGAATGGGGGTGTGATTGCAAGGGAGGTGGCTCCGTCTGATGACACCATAACCCGAAGCGGTATTTCAGGCTGGTGATTGGAACCTGATAGACTCGATCGCAATGCTGAGATGTTTCCTTCCAGTTCTGGCCATGATCTGCACGAGCCTGTGCCAGAGTGTTGTTGCACAGCAGGATTCCAGTGCCAGTCCGACAAAAAAGTCTCGCGAGGCATCCTCTTCGACTTCTGGATTGCCGCCAGGGCAGGGCCCCAATCTGACGAAGGTTCCGGATCCAGAAAAAATCATTGATGAGATCCGCAGGCAGCATGGAACCTACTGGTCCGGGACACGGTCTTACATCATTCCAGACAGCTCCTTCCCGATTCGAAGAGGTCATGGCGGTGGCTATGTCTATGACCGTGCAGGTAGGCGGATCCCGACCGTTGAAATACCGGTCACGTCTTCAGTTCGCGGTGCAGGCATCCCCTCGCCCAGTCAGCGTTGGGGTCTGCTGGATGGAATCCGTACATCCCAGACAGACCTGACGGAGATGGATCAGCAGCAATCCGTATGGACAGGTAAAGGACTTCGTGTCGTCAGCGATGTCCACATGCTTGCAGAGGTTTCGCAACCCTTGTTTGACTGGGATCCGATGGAACCACTCAATCAGGGTGTTGAAGCGATCCGCAACAATCTTCTGTCACCGATCAGCACCACCTTCCAGCCAATGATGGCCTGGACCTACCAGCATGCGACCAAGGTGCGCGATGGCTATCGCAATGGGCGATCGAATCTGTTCTTTGCTGCCGATGGTGCGGTGACCTTGTGGGATCGGGAAGACTCCTCCGGACGTGTGGTCTACAACATCCAGGCGGCTGAAGGTGCATTCACCGCCGTACGTCCGTATCTGGCTACTGCAGTTGGTTCGCCATTGAATGTGAACAACATTCTTGTGAACAGTAATTTCAATCTCTACATGCTCTACTGGCATCAGGAATTGTTCGAGAAGAAGGTGCGGGTATCGATCGGCAAGATCGAAAGTCAGGTCTTCTTCGATACCAATGCCATCGCCTACAACCCGGCGACCCAGTTCATGTATGAGGGTTTCAATCAGAGCATTACCAACCCATTTCCAGGGTATGGATTCGGAGGCCAGGTCGAGTGGACGATCACCGATGACTGGAAGCTGCGTGCGGCAACGATGAACTCTGAAACGACAAGCAAGTCGACTGGATTCGAGTACCTCTCAAAGGATCATCTGTTCTCGATCATCGAATCCGATCTTCGTCTCCATTTCGATTCAAATGATCATGTTCATGAAGGTCACTATCGACTCATGCTCTGGTACAAGTCGATTGGCAGAACTTCATCCGGCAAGTCTCCCTGGGACGCGTCCGGATGGGGCGTCACCTTCAACATGGACCAGCGATTGGTAGGAAATCTCGTCACCTTCTGTCGTGTGGGCTGGGGTGAGAATGATGTGACTTCTTCCAACTTCAGCGTGTCCGGTGGATTTGGAATCGAGAACTTTCTCAATCGGCAGGGTGATTGCATTGGGTTTGCTGGGAGTTGGTCAAAGCTTACGGAGCTTGGGCGATACAACGCCTCACTGGCAGCTGATGCTGGAGACCAGACATTTCTGGAATGGTTCTGGCGAATCAACATGACTGATACGATTCAGGTCAGCCCGGTGATTCAATATGTCTACGACTCTGGAGCCGGCATCGATGGTTCACTGATCTGGGGTATTCGTTCCGTCTGGTCATTCTGAGTGAACCCCCCTTCATGAACAGGTGTAGGCGGATTCCCGGGAATCGACTTGCTCCGGGTGTTGGCTTGCGTGTTCAATGGCATCCATGCTGGTGATTCAAACAGCCATACTGCTATCAGGATTCTGGGCAACACCAGCTCAAGAGCCAGTCAGCTTCGATCGTCAGATTCGTCCTTTGCTTGCTTCCAGATGCATTCTCTGTCATGGCAATGCGGAAGAATCCAGAAAAGCTGATCTGAGACTGGACACCCGCGATGGACTCATGAGCGCCATGCGACGAGGCGGAACAGTCGTTGTGCCGGGCGACCCTGACTCAAGTGGTCTGTTCCAGCGTGTGTCAACTGATGACATATCCAGACGCATGCCTCCTGCTGATGAAGGGCATCCCCCTTTATCTCAACAGGAAATCGAGTTGCTTCGTCGTTGGATTCAGGAGGGTGCGGAGTGGGAGCAGCACTGGGCCTGGCTTCCGCCAGTTGCCGAGCCTCTTGAGGCAGCAGGTGGTCATCCAATCGATGTATTGGTCAACACCAGATTGCAGTCCAGCAACTTGACGGCATCTCCACGGGCTTCTCGCGCCACGCTCCTTCGTAGAGCCAGCCTTGATCTTCTGGGTCTTCCACCAAGCCCGGAGTCCATTGCCGCCTTTGAAGAAGACCAGGAACCAGATGCCTGGGACAGACAGATCGATCAGTTGTTGAATTCGCCGCACTTCGGAGAGCGGTGGGCTCGAGTCTGGCTTGATCATGCGAGATATGCCGACACGCGCGGGTATGAAAAAGACTTCGATCGCACGATCTGGCCCTGGCGTGACTGGGTGATCGATGCCATCAATGACGACATGCCATTTGACCAGTTCACGATTGAACAGATCGCCGGAGATCTTCTGCCTGAAGCGACGGATGATCAGGTTCTGGCCACTGCCTTTCATCGAAATACGATGAACAACGATGAAGGCGGAACTGATGATGAGGAGTTCAGAGTCGCCGCAGTTGTTGATCGAACCAACACCACGATGCAGGCCTGGATGGGTTTGACGATCAGCTGTGCGCAATGTCACGACCATCCGTCCGATCCGTTTACCCAGCAGGAATACTATGGTCTGTACGCAATGCTGAATCAGACTCAGGATGCGGACCGGAATGATGAGCAGCCGCTGTTGTCCGTTCTCTCGAGCAGGGACCGTGGCTTGTTGAACAACGTGAAGTCCAGTCGGGCAATGATCGAGCAGAAGATCATCGACAAGCTGGAAGGATTGAATCCGGAGCAACCTTTCATCGTTGAGAGCTTTGGCGAACCGCGAGATCAGTACTGGATCGATGATGAAACACCGGTCGGGGCGAAGATCAATGAGGCGGATGGAATGCCATGGCCATGGCAGTCAGCAGATGAAGAAATCCCTGCCTTGTCAGGCGAGCTCATTCATCTGGGTACGGCTTCCGGAGCCGGTATTGTGCGTCAACAATATTTTGAATCAGCATGGCTCCCGCTGGTCATCAAGCCGGGGGATCGACTGGTTGCCCATGCCTGGCTTGATCCAGACAATCCCCCTGATCAGGTGATGATCCAGTTCCATCTTCCGAATGACTGGGAGCATCGAATCTTCTGGGGGGCTGATCATGTGGTCTGGGGTCAGTTGAATACGACTTCGCGTCATCGAGCAGGTGATCTACCTGCGCTTGGCGAATGGGTACGCCTCGAGTTTGATCCAGCGGTTGTCGGTTTGGCGCCTGGTGATGCCATCGATGGGTGGGCCTTCACGCAAGCCGGAGGGCGTATGGCGTGGGATGCCGCAGGAGTCGTACGAGCCGATCCCATTGAATCAGGGCCATTGCATTCGCTTCAGGCCTTTGAAGTGGCACAGAATCAGCTTGCCCAATCCTTCATGCAGCCCGACATCATCGAGATCATCCGTAAGCCTCGGGGTGAACGCACGGGTGATGAGCAGAAGAAGCTTGAGTCGTGGTATCTCCGAAACGTGCAACTTGAAGCGAGGGCGGCAGTCGCCGATGAACTTGCGAGTTTGAAGGAACTCGAGGAGAACGAAACAGTCATCAACGCAAGAGCGGTTTCAGTACCGGTCATGCGAGCGATGTCTCCGGAGATGGAGCGAACCACCCGTCTGTTGAACCGAGGGTCCTTTCTTGATCCTGGCGACGAGATCCAGCCGCATTTTCCGGCTCTGCTTCATGCGACGGAGTCGGAATCGCCTGATCGACTTGATCTGGCACGCTGGCTTGTTTCGCGTGACAACCCCTTGACGGCTCGAGTTCATGTCAACAGAACCTGGGAACGATTGTTTGGACGTGGACTCGTGGAGACTTCCGAAGACTTCGGGACTCAGGGTGATCGTGCCACGCATCCGGAATTGCTGGACTGGCTTGCCGTGCAATTCATGGAGCAGGGCTGGAGTCACAAGGAGCTCTGTCGTCTGATCGTCACAAGTGATGTGTATCAACGCTCATCCATACCGGTCGAAGGAGTGCGTGAACGTGATCCTGAAAACAGGTTGATGGCCTATGCGCCTCGCGTTCGTCTGGAGGCTGAAGCCATTCGCGACCAGGCGCTCAGTGTGTCGGGCCTGCTTGATCCTGCGCTTCATGGACCACCGGTCTATCCCGATCAACCTCCCGGATTGTGGCAAGTGACCTATGACAACCGGGATTGGCCACAGGGTCCTGATCGGGCTCGCCACCGGCGTGGTCTTTACACCTTCTGGCGTCGGTCCTCTCCCTATCCGAGCATGACGACCTTTGATGCGCCAAGTCGCGAGGTCTGTACGGTTCGCCGAATCCAGACCAACACGCCATTGCAGGCACTGGTCACCTTGAATGATCCGGTCTATCAAGAAGCAGCCAAGGCGCTTGCCGCTCGAATGATTCATGAAGGTGGCCCATCAACGAGCGATCAGATTTCACGTGGCTTTGAGCTGGTACTGGGCAGATCTCCGGATACGCAGGAACTGGATCGACTGGTACGTCTTGCTGCTGAGGCAGCTGCCCGTTATCGAGACGATGTCCAGATGCGGGACGAACTGTTGGCGAAATGGCCCGGAGAAACGCCATCTCTCATCGATCCTGCAGATCTGGCCGCCCTGGCTGTGGTAGGCAACGTACTCTTGAATCTGGATGAGACACTTACTCGAGGGTAGACATGGATCCACTTCTTGAATTCCAGCAACATCTGACACGGCGTCATTTTCTCGGCGCAACAGGTGTCGGCATGGGAAGCCTGGCCATGGCCGGCTTGCTGGGCGATTCAATGGCAGTGGCGGATACGACCTCTCACTTCACGCCACGTGCGAAACGCATCATCTACATCCATCTCGCCGGCTCACCACCTCAGCATGACCTGCTTGATCCCAAGCCGGTTCTCAAGGAACTCGATGGCAAACCATGCCCTGACTCGATCTTCGAGAAGGAACGCTTCGCGTTCATCAAAGGACACCCCAAGGTGCTGGCCAGTCCGTATGAATTCAAGCAGCATGGAGAGAGCGGAACTGAGTTCTCTGAACTGCTGCCCAATCTTTCGTCTGTTGCAGATGATCTGACCGTCATCCGGTCCATGCATACTGATGAGTTCAATCATGCACCTGCTCAATTGTTTCTCCTGACCGGATCTCCTCGATTCGGACGTCCGTCGGTGGGTTCGTGGTTGACCTGGGGACTTGGTTCAGAGGCCAGCAATCTGCCTGGTTTCGTCGTGTTGGTTTCCGGAGGCAAGGCACCCAGTGCGGGCAAGAGCGCCTGGGGTTCCGGTTTCCTTCCGTCCGTTCATCAGGGTGTCCAGTGTCGAAACGGCCCGGATCCGGTTCTCTATCTCAATGATCCACATGGAATGGATCGGGACATGCGTCGCCTGAGTCTTGATGCACTCAAGGATCTCAATGAAGCGGCCTTGGCAAGCCATGGTGACCCTGAAACCCGAACGCGTATCGATCAGTTCGAACTGGCTTTCAAGATGCAGATGTCCGTCCCCGATGTGGTGGATCTCGGTCAGGAGTCAGCGACGACACTTGAGATGTATGGCGCAAAGCCCGGGGGTTCTTCCTTTGCGAACAACTGTCTGCAGGCCCGCCGTCTTGCCGAGCGCGGCGTTCGCTTCGTGCAGCTCTTCGACTGGGGCTGGGATACGCACGGCACCGGACCTCATGATGACATTGTCACCCAGTTGCCCTTGAAGTGTCGTCAGGTGGATCAGCCTATCGCCGCATTGATCAAGGATCTCAAGCAACGTGGCATGCTGGAAGACACATTAGTTGTGGTCAGCGGCGAGTTCGGTCGCACGGCGATGAACGAGGAGCGAAACGGGTCGAAGTTTCTCGGTCGGGATCACCATCCACATTGCTTCTCCATCATCATGGCAGGCGGTGGAATGAAGCCAGGGCATGTTCATGGACGAACGGATGACATGGGCTATGCCGTGGTCGAGAATCCCGTGCATGTCCATGATCTGCAGGCCACGGTCCTGCATGCCATGGGTCTTGATCATGAACGCTTCACCTACCGGTATCAGGGCCGGGAATTCCGACTTACTGATGTACATGGTCGTGTCGTGCACGATCTGTTCGCGTGATCAACTCGACGCGGGATGGTCTTCGGGATTCCAGGGATCCGTCCGCGTGCCGGGAATCAGTACCACCACGAGTATGACCAGCCACAAAAGACTCCAGGTGCTGATGATGAACCAGTATGGGCCGACTCGAGGCGAAGGTACGGTGAAGATGTCTGATTGATAGTTGGAAAGCATTCGTACGTCGGCGTATCCAGCGTCACCAACGAATACAGGTGGGACTTCAAATGGTGGTTCCCAATCCATCATGATCCCAACCATGCGATTGGCGAGTGCAGCAGCAAGCAGAACTCCTCGATCTTCCTCGATATCAGTTTCACCGTCTTGCTGAATGCGTTTCACGATGACGTCCTCGATCTCATCACGTGATCCATCAACCGCCGGGCCGGGTCTGAAGGTGTCACCCTTGCCATTTGGAAGAGTCGCTACTCGTTGTGTTTCCCAAGTGGTCTGGTCAGACGAACTCGATTCGATCAGATAATCGCGTCTCGAACCATCCTTGTGTATCAGTGCCAGTCGAACAGGCTGTGGTGGCAGCCAGATCGATTGGGGCCCACCGACAGGTGAGGGAAGAACTGTCAGTGGATCGGGATAGATCGCGAGTATCGTAGAAAAGCGACTCTTGTCCGGGAACAAGTCGTATTGAACTCGATTATGGCCTGCAAGTTCTTCATCCACGCCATAGAAATCCATGGCCACCTGTGCCCAGAAGTTCTGTGTCGAGTTTGCATAGAAAGGCCAGAGAAGCCATACGAAGATCATGATGATGATGAATCGGTACAGACGACCGATACGACGTCGACCATGTAGATAGATGCCGGACGCCGTCAGATCATTCCCGCATTCAGGGCAGGTATTTCCAGTAGTTCCTGTGACGCAGTACAGGCAACGAGGGCAGGCTGGCGTCACCGAGTGCTTCCTGCCACGCAACATGACAAGAAACAGCCAGATGAAGACGATGGCGAACAGCGCCCAGAGCACATAGTACAGAATGGACATGGAGGGAATCATCACGTGATCCAATCAGTTGTATGGCATGCTATTGATCGGGATGATCAGCAGGCGGCCATGGGCTTACCTGAGTGCCGGGTGTTACGATAACCACAAGTATCAGCATCCAGATCAGAATCCAGGCCCCCATGGCCAACCATTGATGATCAACCTTGTTGCTGCTTGATTTGACAATGGTGGACATCATGCTGTTTCCGCCAAGACTTGACATGACTTCAGAGGTGTAACGAGGGCTTTGTTGATCCATCATGTGATCCATGGCCCCGCTCAGCAGTTGAGATGCGGCAGATGGTCCGATCTCTTGTGTATCAGGATTCAGGAGATCTTTCTTGATCCGAGCAGCCATCATCTCAATCAGTTCACCCTGTGATTCGGCAGTCTGCAGCCCTTCACTTCCATTCCCTTGAGCATATGCCAGAAACTCGGGTACTTCTCGAGCTGACCATCCAGCATTCGCTGTGGGTTCAATCAGATAGTCACGGCCGGATCCATCGTTGCGTCGGATCATCAATCTCAGGGGTTGTGGCGGTGTCCATTCTCCAGTTGGCAGATCAGCAGGTGGCATTGACTGGATGTCATCGACATAGGTCGTGCTGAAATCAGGATAGATGGCAGTCACGCGGGTGAAGGAGGAAGCATCAGCACGAAGTCTTATGGATGCCTCAGCACGCCCGTTGTGCACTTCAACTCTGCCCAGTAGATCTCCACTTGTGTCGATCCAGAACTGTTCAGTCAACCTGACTGATTCCGGAAAGAGAAACAAGGCGATGACCACAGTGACAATCACTCGATACCACCGGGATACTCTTCGGCGACCATATCTGTGGACGCCGGACTCGGAGAGATCAATTCCACATTCCGGGCAGATGTTCGTGGTCAAGCCTTCAACGCAGTAGGAGCATCTTGGGCACGCTGGCACGGCTCCAGGTGCTCGACCCACGACCAGCCGAACCAGAACGAAAGCCGCGAGGATTCCGGCTATGAAAAATATCTGCAGTATTCCAGTTGCAACCGACAATACGTTGATTTGATCTGCCAGAGTGGTTGTAATCATCATGTCCTGCTTCTATCCGTAGTCATGCTGATTGCTGTTCCTGCTATTCCAATATCACTCGGAATGTTTCTGCTGTGGTTCCATCAGCACAATCACTGCGATGGGAATCCAGACGAGCACAAAGGCAGTCAACAGGATGAAGAAAGACAAGGTTGGGCTTGCATTCATCCGCGCATAACCACTGTTTCCTCCACTTGCCAAACCAACCAGGCGGAGTTGTTGTTGGAAATGCTGAAACTCGGGCGTACTTGTGCTGGGCAGCATCAATCCTGTGCCGGCTGCTCCATTTCTGAACGCGGCATCGGCATCAAGCATGTTCTGGACCAGATGTTGTGACAGATTGATGAACGATTGACCGTCATTTCCTGCAAGCTGTTTCTCCTGCATCCAGGATTCGAGTTGTTGCTGCAGGCTGCTGGAGTCACCGGAAGAAACAAGAGGCCCCATCTCATCTGCCATTGGAGATGAGGAAGCTTGATTCAGTTCAATGCGATCCCCGGAATGCGTGACAAGAATCTCATGAGTGCCACCGTCTTCAGTCGTCAATGACAAGCGAGTGGGGAAGATTTCTGGATGTATCCATTCAGGGTCGGCATTGGTGGTCTCGACAATCTGTGCAGGATCCAGCCACCCGGGCCAGGCGACCGTGATCTGGCGAACTGGTCCGGAGTAGTTCGCGTTGGGCAGAAGATTGACATCCATGGACTTGATCCCTGAGAGACGTTCTTGAATGCCAACCAGCGATGTTGTGAGATTGCTTGCTCCTCTGCCGATCATCATTGCGGCCAGACACAGGCTCAGAACGAAGCAGATCGCAAGCGCTCGCAGCCTCAACGGTCGACGGGGCCGCAGGAATGGCTCGGTGATGACACCTGTGGTTGAAAGATCATGGCCACATTCAGGGCAATGGGAGTCCGGAATTTCCCGAACGCAATGTCGACATCTGGGACAGGCTGGAACCTCATCCAGGCGTTTGCCTCTGGCATAGATGAAGAGGATGACAATGCCCGGCGTGCTTATCAGAAGAAGAAGGCCAAGCAGTATCAGGGCATCAGTGGTGAAGTCCATGACTGGATCTTAACCAACTGAACTGACGCATCAATCTAGGTGACAACGGCTCCAAGCATCGTGCCTGCCAGAATGGCCAGATAGAGGCCTGAAAAGGTCATGGCCAGGATGACGGAGGCGGATCTGCTGCCCAGCTTCAAGGCTTGTCGGCCAGTCATGACACTGATGATGGCAAGAATGCTCCCGATGGCAACGACCGCGAATACGGCAAGTGCCATGCTGAAGGCCATCAGCGTGTTTCCCTGAAAGAAGGACGAAAGACCGATTTCCAATGTCGCGGATGTTCCGTTGCCCGTGTTGGAACTGATGGGAGAAATCCCAGCGAGGCCCTGAATGAGAAACAGTGACAGTCCGAGAACACATGCTGGAAGAATCCATGCAAGGCTCGAGAGAAACAGAGTGCAGCGTACAAGTGAAGGTCGATCGGCGGTCGTCATGAGGTATCCATTAAAGGGGTTGTATGTACCCCTTCGGATTCCTGAGTCTCTGTCTTGAGAAGTTGTTGCTGGAGCATTAAATTCATGCAGAACAGCGCATGATTGGCCGGAAAGCTGTCCGAGAACATCAGATTGCATGCATGAGGCAGGGCGAGAATTCCAATCCAACCTGCTTGAGCAATACGACCGTCCTGCGTGTGTTTTCTGCTCCGATAATGACATCTTCTCAGGAGACGATTGAATGAGCTTGCGTTGCAGGCAGATCGTCGAATTGCCTTCAGATCAAATGGTGGCGACTCAGTTTCTCAGGCCGTGGTCTGTGAAAACGAACCTCAGGGTCTGATGCCCAGCCAGACTCGGTTGGCAGGTATTCGCCCCGGCATGGATCCCTCAATCGGCAGATCAACGGTCCTGAGCCTGAGGCAGTCTTCAGGCCGGTATGATCAGACTGCTGCTCTGGAGGGAGATATCCGTGTTCATGATCTGCATTCTCACCCTGTTCGCCTTGCTTCAACCTTCAACAGAGGTGGATCCATCCACTCGCCTCAAACCGGTTGAAGGGGTCACGGTTCAGACCTGGGCGGTGACGCCAATGGTGATGGATCCGGTCGCGTTCTGCTTTGATGACAAGGGTCGGGTCTATGTGGCCGAGACGTTTCGTCAGGAGCATGGTGTCGAAGACAACAGATCACAGCCTTACTGGTTGCTTGACGACCTTGCCGCCACTCGGATCGAGGACCGGCTGACAAAGTATGAGAAGTGGGCCGATCGGCGGGCCAATGGAATGGATTGGTATTCCGAGAAAGAGGATCGGATTCGCCGTGTTCAGGACACGGATGGCGATGGATTGGCTGATGAAGTCATCATCTTTGCGGATGGCTTTCGAGGTCCATTGGATGGAACCGGTGCCGGATTGATCATGAACGGCAATGAGCTGTGGTACACGTGCATCCCACATCTCTGGCGTCTGCCTGACGAGGATGAAGACGGCCGATCGGATCGAAGAGAAACGATTTTCACCGGGTTCGGTGTTCGGGATGCGCTACGTGGGCATGACATGCATGGACTCGTGTGGGGACCGGATGGCCGAATCTACTGGTCTCTGGGGGATCGTGGTTACCACGTCACAAGAGCTGATGGGACGATCATTGCCGATCCGCGTTCAGGGGCGATCTTTCGTTGCGAACCAGACGGGACGAATCTCGAACTGTTCTACAGTGGTTTGAGAAATCCTCAGGAAATCGCATTTGATCACTATGGCTATCTCTTTACGGGAGACAACAACTCCGATGGTGGCGATCGAGCTCGCATCGTGTATTGCCCCGAAGCAGGTCATACCGGTTGGGAAATGAACTACCAGACCCTTTCGGGTGAAAACAACCGGGGACCATGGGTGCAGGAAGGGATCTGGGAGACGGCACATGAAGGCCGTCCTGCCTGGGTACTTCCACCATTGAAACATGTCGGCAGTGGACCGTCAGGATTTGTTGCCTATCCAGGCCAAGGGCTGTCCTCCCGATATGACAACCATTTCTTCATGTGCAACTTCCTTGGCAGCCCTCAGAACAGTGAAGTTCTGGCCATTGAAATTCTGCCGGAAGGTGCAGGATTTCGTGTGGGTGAAGTTCATCCATTCGTCAAGAACGTGCTGTGTACCGATGTTGATTTCGACTGGGATGGATCGATGATGGTCTCCGACTGGGTGAGGAGCTGGCTCAGTCAGGAGTCGGGCCGGCTCTTTCGTCTTCGAGATACGGTTCATGGCAATACCGAAGCAACCAGAGCAGCTGCGGAATTGATGGCCTCAGGTATCGAAAATCAATCGACTCGGAATCTGGTGGAGTTGTTGTCGAGTGCGGATGCCCGTATTCGTCTGCGAGCGCAGTATGAACTGGCCCAACGTGAGGCAACGGACGAGTTGGCTGCTGTAGCAACTGATGAATCAAAGGAACAATTGGCGAGGATTCATGCCATCTGGGGTCTGGGCATGATCGGTCGGCGGCATCAAGGCGAAGCTGAGGATCATCCGCTTGAGCAGGTCATGTCCGTGGCCTGGGATGATGATGCTGAAATCAGGGCGCAGGCTGCACGGGTACTGGGCGATGAAAGCTATGCCCCGGCTGCCGAGGATCTCATGGGTCTGGCATTCGATGAGAATCCCCGAGTCGTCTACCAGGCCATCATGGGGCTGGGTCGTCTGGGAGATCCGGAATCAGTTGATGCGATCATTGAAATGCTCTGGACGAATGACAATCAGGATGTCTGGTTGCGACATGCTGGTGTCGTGGCGTTGGCAAGAATTGATGATCGTGAACGTCTGCTTGAGTTGCTGGGTGACCCGATGCCTTCGATACGTCTGGCTGCAGTTCTTGTCCTGCGGAGACTGGGAGATCCGGCGGTTGCCCGGGTTCTTCGCGATTCCGATCCATTGATTGCTGCCGAAGCGGCAAGAGCGATCCATGATGTCCCCATTGTCGAAGCGCAAACAGGGCTGGCGGATCTGCTGCCGACACTCATCACATCAGAGACAGTGGACTTCACTCCTGTCCGTTGGGAAGTCTTTGACAATGTGCCAGTACTTTCCAGTGAAGAACTGAATTCGCATCCGGTGTTCGAACGCGATCCTGATGAAACACTGGAGCTCAATGGATTTCTTGTTGCCGCCGGAGGTCGTGATGAGTATGCAAGCCGGATGACCGGTCGAATCGTTCCCACCATTGATGGTGGACATCAATTCGCCATTACCAGTGATGATCATTCCTCGCTCTACATCTGGCCTGAGGGCAGGCCGGACGAACGCAAACAGATTGCCTTTCTTGATCAATGGACTCCTCTTGATGACTGGGAGTCACGACCGGGTCAGGTCTCAAGTCCGATTCAGATGAAGGCGGGCGAAGCCTGGATTGTCGAAGCGCGTCACAGTGAAGGCGGGGGGGGAGATCATCTCGCCATTGGCTGGAAGGAGCCAGGCAGGCCATGGAACCGGCCCATCGGCGTGACTCGGCCCGACCGCACTCATGCCTCGCTGGTCCGACGAGCACTTTCTGCCTCGCTCAGAGATGGTGACCCGGCGAGGATCCAGGCGGTGGCGGATGTGGCACTTGATTCCGGTCAGGGAGATGTGCTGCGACGCGAGGCGATGGAAGTGATCCGTCAATGGCCGGCACCGGAACTTCGTGAACGAGTCCAAGGTCGTTACCGTCCAGTCGAAGGTGAACGTGATCAGGCCGGCTGGAAAGCCGTGATGGAACGAGTCCTTCCTGCGCTGGCGGAATCAGATCAAGTCGTCGCCATGCCTGCTCGAGCCATTGCCCAAGAACATGGGATTGCACTAGATCCCGACATGCTCTTTGAAACACTTGAAGATGAATCGATTGACGTTGCTCAGCGAATCTCCACACTCAGACTTCTGACTCGGCGAGAGGAGTCGCGTCAACGCGCAATCGAATTGGCGATGGGCGGTCTTCCGGCTCTTCGGGCAGAAGGGTTGCTGGCGATGTCGCTTCATGAACCTGAGCGGGCGTTGCCACTCGCCAAAGAAGCAATTGAATCCAATGATCTTGTCTGGCGACGGGCTGGAATCGAATCACTTGCAATCATCGATCAGCCAGAAGCAGAGAAACTTCTCCTCGAACGTCTCAATGCACTTGATTCCGAACATCCTGCAGTTGCGCTTGATGTACTTGAGGCATCACGTCGAAGGGGTGGTCTCAGGCTGGAGCCTGGGGTCAGGAAGTGGTCGCAGGCACCGGAAGGTGAGAGGTCTCCCGCATATGCCATGACCCGTGAGGGCGGTGATGTGACTCGTGGTCGAGATCTGGTCTTCTATCACGCTGGGGCATCCTGTCTTCGTTGCCATGTGATTGACGGAACGGGAGGGGCTGCAGGTCCCGATCTGAGCGCCGTCGGTAATCGGCTGGATACGGAGTCGCTTGTGAGATCACTGCTTGAGCCGCAGGCTGAAGTCGCTGAGGGCTATGGCGATGCATCAGCCATGCCTGCCATGACGACGTATCTGACACCGATGCAGATCCGTGATGTGGTGGCCTATCTCGAGACCCTGAAGGCGGAATCGAACTGACAGCCACCCGGAAACGCCCTGCGGTGGTATTCTCGTCGAATGCTTTTGACGACCATTGTCTTGATCAGCGGTCTGTTGATGACTCCCTCGGATTCATCACAGTTGGAGCTTCAGCCTGGAGATCGTATCGCGATCGTCGGCAACACCTTTGCAGAGCGCATGCAGCTTGATGGGCAGTTCGAAGCCTTGTTGCATGCGGCCTATCCGGATCACGATCTGAGCATCAGAAATCTGGGGTGGAGCGGTGACGAACTGGCGTTGCAGCCACGTCCCCTGAACTTCATCGGTATGGATGAGTGGCTGAGTCGTCATCAGACCGATGTATTGATCGGTTGCTTTGGGATGAATGAATCCTTTGCAGGTGATGAAGGTATCCGCCAGTTCCGGGCAGATCTGCAGAAATGGATCACCGATCGTCAGGCTCAGAAGTACAACGGTGAATCATCACCCAGACTCGTTCTGGTTTCGCCCATAGCGCATGAAGATCTTGGCGAGCCATTGCCTGATGGTCGAGAACACAACTTCGTTCTTCGTCGTTATGTCGATGCCATGCGTGAGATTGCCACGTCCAACAATGTGATCTTCATCGATCTGCTTGCTCCCACGCTTGAAGCAATCGAACGAGGTGATGGCCCGCTTACGATCAATGGCATCCATCCAAACCACACCGGATATCGCTTGATGGTCTGTGCCATGGGAGATCAACTCGGAATTGATCTTCCAGGAGATGGTGTGGACGAAGAGGGTGTCCTTCTGAAGGAACACGAGCTGCTTCGTCAGGCGATTCTGGCCAAGAACCGTTTATTCTTCCAACGATGGCGTCCAACCAACACCGAGTACGTCTATGGACGTCGGCATGAGCCCTTCGGATCTCAGAACTTTCCAGATGAAATGAAGAAACTCGACCAGCTGGTCGCCGAGTCGGATGCCCGTATCTGGAAGATGAGTCCTGGTCGGCCAGGTTGTGTGATCACGGAGGAGGAGTATTGATGCAGCACCTTCTCACCAATCTCTTGTCGCTCTGCCTTGCTGCGGTCCTTCTTGCACAGGACGGGACACAGTCTCGCCCGGAAGATCGTCCGGTTCCCACGCCAGCCGAGGCTTTGGACACCTTCATTCTTCCAGAGGGGTATGCGATCAACTGCTTTGCTTCGGAAGAGGACTTCCCTGAGCTCGCCAATCCAATCGCCATGACGTTTGATGCCGGGGGCCGACTGTGGGTTGCCGTCACGCCGACGTATCCACATCTGGAGCCCGGGGAAGAACCGGATGACAAGCTTCTGATTCTTGAGGATCTGGACCGTGATGGCAAAGCGGACAAACTGACGGTCTTTGCTGATGGTTTGTACATCCCCACAGGCTTTGTTCTGACAAGCAACGGCGCCTACATCGTTTCACAGCCCAATCTTCTGCATCTGCAGGACACGGATGGAGATATGGTTGCAGATCAGGAGGAAGTCGTGCTTCATGGCTTTGGAGCAGAAGACAGCCACCATGCGATGTCCGCCTTCGTGTGGCGACCTGACGGGTCGATGTATTTCAATGAAGGTACGTTTCACAACACGCAGATCGAGACACCATGGGGACCACGGCGATTGCGCCATGGTGGTGTGATTCGCTACAACCCGGATACCGAAGAAGTGGATGTTGTCGTCAGCTTCCCATTCGCAAATCCCTGGGGACATGCCTTCGACTACTGGGGAGAGAGCATCATTTCCGATGCCTCTAATGGTTACAACTACCGTATGGCGCATCTGATGGGTGCCAATACCTATCCTGACAACATCAAGGGGCAGGGCCCGTATCGAAACGTTCGTTCCTTCACTCCTGGTGGCAGGCGGCCCGCATCAGGAAGCGAGTTCATCAGTTCCCGACATTTCCCTGATGAAGTGCAAGGTTGGTTTGTTTCCAGCCAGTGCATCGGATTCCACGGACTTCGCTGGTATGAACTCGAGGAATCAGGTTCAGGTTACCTGACCGAGGCCCAGCCACAGGAACTACTGCAGTCGACCGACACCAGTTTTCGTCCAGTAAGCATGGAGGTCGGGCCTGATGGAGCGTTCTACGTTCTTGATTGGGCTAACCCGATCGTGGGTCACATGCAGTTCAATGTGCGCGATGAGCGACGCGATCATACGCATGGTCGGGTCTGGCGTATTACGTATCCCTCCCGTCCTCTTTCCATTCCACCTGTGATTGAAGATGCCTCGATTCCAGAGCTGCTTGAATTACTCAAGGCCTACGAGGACAACACTCGAGCACTGGCTCGGCGAAGACTTCAGGAGGGCGATCAGGACGAAGTACTTGCCGCGGTCGAATCGTGGGTGGCGAGTCTCGATGAATCCGATCCTAACCATGAGCATCATCTGTTGGAAGCCTTGTGGATCTATCAGGGCCATGACACCGTCAATGAAGCGTTGTTGGAACGAGTTCTCACGGCCACGGATCATCATGCACGAACAGGTGGCATGCGAGTGCTGAGATGGTGGATGGATGATCTGGATGATCCGTTTCCGCTGCTCGAGCGAGGAGTCCTGGATGTTAATCAGAGAGTAAGACTTGAGGCAGTCCTTGCGTTGGGCCACCTGCCGGATGTCCGTGCTGCGGAGTTGGCAGGTCTTGCCACCAGTCAGGCGATGGATTCCGACTTCGAGGTTGGATTCAACCGGACGCTTGCGGCATTACGTCCATATGGAACACCGACTGGTGAAGGGACGGCGGCTTGGCGTCTTCGTCAGGTCACGGATGAGGAGCTGCTGGCTGAGCCACTGGACCACTTCGTCGCCCGGGAAAGAGTTCGCCGACCTGGTCTGACAGCAGCGGATCGAGAAGAAGCTGTTGAGTGGCTTGCTTCCCGTACGAATCGAAGTTCGACCGCGGAGTTGATTCAGGCTGTTCGAGCACTTGATCCTCAACAGGATGCCATGAACGATGTCATCGCGATTCTTCTTGATCGAACAACTTCCGATCTTCGTGCTGAGCAGCAGTTGCTGCTGGAAGTTGCACAAGACCCAGCTGTTCCAGCACATCTCAGAGACGCGGTCTGGGCCGCCATCACCATCGCTGATGATGATCTGAATCGCACCTGGGCCACGGCAGGTGAAACGTCTGATTCCCGAGGTGCTCGACGGAGCGTGCTGCGTGCCATTCCCATGCTTGTTGATCGAGATGGTATGTCCGGAGTTCTTGAGCAGGCATGGGATCGAAGTGAGGCCTTGTTGCCGGAGATCATCGAAGCCGGTGATCGACCACTTGGAAGATACGTGCGAGTGTCACTGCCAGGTCCCGGGACCATCACTCTGGCTGAAGTCGAAGTCGACTCAGGTGGGGAGAATGTCGCCAGAGGTCGATCAACTCGACAGTCAACGGTTGCATGGGGAGGGGAGTCTTCTCGTGCGGTCGATGGAAATACAGATGGCATCTATGGCAGTAATTCATCTACCCATACGAATGAAGGTGATCCCGATCCGTTCTGGGAAGTCGATCTCGGCGAGACGGTGCCGGTTGATCTGATCACGATCTGGGGTCGAAGTGAACGGCCTTATGATCAGCGACTGGATGGCTATGTCGTCGAGGTTCTCGATGAAGACAGGGAAGTGACCTGGATCGCGGCCGACCTTCCTGCTCCACAATTCAGTGTTCGACTTGAACCGGGTACAATCTGGGATCGACCCATGGTTGATGCAGCCATGCAGGTGATGGCGACCATGCCTGAACGCGGTTCGGAAGCAATGGATGCCTTGGTCGCCTATGCCGAGTCTGATGCGGATCCTTCATTGCAGTTGATGGCGATCGAAGCCATGCAGCAGGTACCGGATTCAGCATGGACCACTGAGCATGAATCCTGGCGAATCAAGGAAGTCAATATCGAAGCGATTGCGGATCGCATGATCTATGACATCAAGCGATTCGATGTACCTGCAGGGACCCCAGTTCGTATTCGATTGACCAATCGTGACTCGATGCCACATAACCTGCTGGTCTGCAAGCCTGGTTCGATGCGAAGAGTCGGGATCACGGCGGACAACATGGGTACTGGGCCGGATGCGGTTGCGAAGAACTATGTTCCTGAAATGAAGGAAATCATGCATGTGCTTGCGATGGTGGAGCCAGGTGAAACGGATGAAGTACTCTTCGTCGCACCTACTCGTCCAGGACGCTACCCCTATGTCTGTACATTCCCTGGCCATTGGCCGATGATGAATGGTGTCATGACCGTCAAGCGACGGTGAATACGAGGTTGAGCTGTGATCCGATATCTCTTTCTGATTCTGATACTCGCATTCGGTAGTTCAACGGCAACAGCTGATCAAGCCAAGAGTGAAGCTCCGCATCTGAATGTCGGTCTGTTTGTTTCTCCTCCGTTCGTGATGAAAGCGGCTGATGGGTACACCGGTCTTTCAATCGATCTCTGGGAGTTGATGGCTCGTGACCTGGGCTGGACCTTCACCTATGTCGAGTATCCGCTTGACGAACTTCTGGACAACGTCGAGCAGGGCAAGGTTGATATCGCCGTCGGCCCGATATCCCGAACGGTTGAACGTGAACGTCGAATGGATTTCACTCCGACGTATCTGAATTCAGGTCTGGCCATGGCTTCCCGAGCCAAGCCCGTACGTACCTTTCTGGATGTCCTGGCGCACCTCGGTGATCAGGCGTTTCTGCAGTTGACCCTGTCGCTCATCGTCATCTGTCTGGTCTTCGGACTTCTGATGTGGTGGGCGGAGCGACACCGGAACAAGGATCATTTCGGCGGCCAGATGGTCCACGGCTTTGGCAGCGGATTCTGGTGGTCAATGGTCACCATGAGTACGGTTGGATATGGCGACAAGGCTCCACGTACGACCATGGGCCGTGCAGTTGGGCTGATCTGGATCTTTCTTTCCATCGTTCTGCTTGCGGCATTCACCGGAACAATAGCCTCCAGCATGACCGTCGGTCGAATGGGAACCGAACTGACAAGCGTACATGCGCTTCGTCACAAGGTTGTTGGTGTCGTCAAGGGTTCCGAGGCGAATCACTGGCTTTCAACCAGCCATATTCCAGTACAGTCCTACGAGTCGGTTCAGGAAGGTCTGAATGCAGTCCTGAGTCATGACATAGATATCTTTGTGGGCGACCGTCCATCCATTCTCTGGCAGATGGCCCAGCAGGATGAAGCGGGCAAGATCATCGTTCAAGACAACATTCATCCTGAGCGACTGGCCTTTGCGGTTCCTGAGTCAAGCCCGTATCACGAGCAGATTGATATCGCCATGCTCAAGGAGTTCAAGTCCAGGATGTGGGCTGATATCGAATCCGAGTTCGGTGAAGAACAGATCATGGTCGACACGACTGCCAAGGAGCGTGAGGCAGGCAAGAATTGATCTCTTCAGTAAGGATCAGATCAGAATGTCACTGACCACGTGCCCGTGAACATCCGTCAATCTCATGTCCCTTCCACCGACTGGAACACTCAGGCGGGTATGGTCCAGACCAAGCAGGTGCAGCATGGTGGCATGGAGGTCATGGACTTCAAGTGGATTTTCCTCGGCTCGATAACCGAACTCATCGGTTGAGCCGTAGGTCATGCCGCCCTGAACACCACCTCCAGCAAGCCAGATGCTGTAGCCGAACGGGTTGTGGTCTCGTCCATCACTGCCTTGGGCAAATGGCGTGCGTCCGAATTCAGCCGCCCAGACGACCAGAGTTTCATCCAGGAGTCCACGTGCGCGAAGATCCTTCAGCAGACCAGCGATCGGCTGATCAACTGCCCGTGCATTGTTCTCATGACCTTCTCGAAGATTGTTGTGTTGATCCCATCGATCACCATTGACCGCAGGACACGTCAATTCAACGAATCGAACACCTCGCTCAACCAGACGACGTGCCAACAAGCATTGTCGTCCGAAGATCTTCGTTGGTTCATAACTGGCATCCAGGCCATACAAGTCACGAGTCAACTTCGATTCGCCTTCGATCTGCATGAGTTCAGGAACGGCCCATTGCATGCGAAAGGCCATTTCCTGATTGGCAATAGCTGCTTCGATCGCCTGATCCTGTTGTCCCGAAGCGACATCATCCAGTCTGCCGGTCAGTTCGAGCTTGCGTTCCTGCAGAGAGGCTCGTACTTCAGCAGGGGTGACATGCGCCATTCCGTATCCATCGGGCTTGAGGACCGATCCCTGATGCGTCGCTGGCAGGAATCCGCTGCTGAAACAATCCAGTCCACCAGGCGGCGTGAGTCCTCCATTGAGCACGACAAAGCTTGGAAGGTCACGGGTTTCACTGCCAAGTCCATAGGAAGCCCAGGCACCCATCGAGGGACGTCCTGCCAGACCGAGGCCGGTATGAAGGAAGTAATTGGCGTTCGTGTGTTCAGAGAACTTGCTGGTCATTGAACGAACGATGCACAACTCGTCTGCACAGGTTGCTACATGAGGGAAGAGTTCACTGATCTGGTGGCCGCATTCGCCATGATGCGAGAATTTCCAGGGTGATTGGAGTGTCATGCCGTTGTCATCGAACTGAGTCGCTTCAATCTGCATCGGGAAAGGATTCCCGTGTTCCTTGATGAGCCTCGGCTTCGGGTCGAAGGTATCCATCTGTGATGGACCACCATCCATGTACAGGAAGATGACACTCCGAGCTCGAGGGACATGATGTGGCAGCGTGATTCCGCCGGTTCCCGCCTGAACGATCGAGTTGCCGAAGAGGCTTGCCAACGCAACGGATCCAAAGCCGCCGGCACTGCGTGCGAGCATGTCGCGGCGGGAAAGCGGGGCATCAAGATGGCGTCCACAGGGATGCATGGTCTTGCTCTATCCAGTCTACGCTGGTTCGAACTCATGTCGAATCAGGTTCATGGGATGTAGATGAATTCCTTTACATTGATGATCGCGTGTCCAAGATCCGCCCAGGCGGCAAGTTCGGGTTCTTCATGATCAAGTTGACGATGCGCTTGCGACTGCTCCTTGATGAAGTCCAGTGCCAGTTCCTGTTCCTGTTCTGATGGGTACCTCGCAAGCGCCATGCGATACATGGCCATGACCCGATCCTCGGGATCATCATGTTCTTCCTGAAGAGTTCGAGCCCACTTGTGACATTGATCATGCACGAATGGATCGTTCATCAGAATCAGAGACTGGGCAGGAACGTTCGAAATACTTCGCTTCCCGGCGGTTTCAGATGGAAGTGGGAAGTCAAAGGCAAGCAGCAGAGGAGAAAGGAAGTTTCGTCGAACTTCCTGATAGATCGTCCGTCTTCCATTGCCATCAAGCGGGCCGCTGGCCCCAGGTCTGCCACGACCGGTCATGAAACCAGTGAGATGTACCGCAACGGGTGGGCCACCTGTTTCAGTATTCAGTGTGCCTGAGGTTGTCAGGATGGCATCCCGTACGGCTTCAGCATTCAATCTTCTGGTTGGTCGATGATGCCAGAGTTCATTTGCAGGATCGGCAGATGCAGATCCGGCATCTGGCTGCGAGGACATGCCGTAGGTGCGTGACAGCACCACGTCACGAATCATATTCTTCATGGACCAGTCCGATTGGAATCGCGTCGCCAAGTGATCCAGCAGTTCAGGGTGTGTCGGAGGTTGCCCCATGGCACCGAAATCATCAACGGTCGTCACGATGCCCTTGCCCATGAGATGGTGCCATATCCGATTGGCCATGACTCTTGAGGTCAAGGGGTTGTCTGGTGAGGCCAGTGACTTGGCAAGTTCCAGTCGACCAGAGCTGTCGGGAGAAGATGGTGTGGGCATGCCCCAGATGGAAGGAGCTGATCGAGTAATTCTGGGGCCGACCTGCTTGTGATCGCCACGGATGAATACATATTCATCCTCAGGCGTACCATCCATGATGGCAAGTACCCGTATGGGTGAAGCAATTGAAGACTCCATCTCATTCAGGGTTTGAAGGTAAGCCTCCAGTTGTTCCTGATCATGTGCGGGCTCGAGTTCTTCAAGAGGCCCGGTCCAGACGGGTTCCCCGGCGTCGTCACTGAATCGAATTTCATCAATGGCGATCCAGCCATCACCATCATCGCTGTATTCGATCCAGGCGGTGTGGCCCTGATACTTCCCGACCTTCTGAGCAATGTGATGCCATTCCTCATTGTCCACGTTCTTCAAGCAATCTTCGAAGAGCAACGGATTGTATTCATTCATGATGAATCCATCGATGATCACACGAATGCGACTCGCTCTGCCTTTGACCCGATGATGCAGATAATCACCATTGATCTTGAAAGAAGGTGATCGAATGGTTCCCTGTGCACGTGAAGATCTCATTCCACTGTGAATGAGTCCCGATGAGGCTTGAAGAATCCGGTCATCCTGCAGATAGGCGTGTCCAGCCGGAATCGTTTCATCAAAGGCCTGCCCATCAGGAAACCAGTCGTCGATATCGGATTCGAAAGATTCAACCAGCATCACATCGTTCTCGATGGAATGATCCATCGGAGCGGCGGCTGAATATAACGGTGCGGTGAGGATCTGCTTCTGTTCGGCAAGTTGTCGCAGTCTCTCTTCGATCTCACCGCCCGGATCAAGATATGCATTGCGTCGACGTGAGCTCTGCAGATAGCCACTCAAGGCGTAATAGTCCTGAGTTGGAATCGGATCGAACTTGTGGTCATGACATCGAGCACAATCGATGGTCATGCCGGAGAACGCCTTGCCGAATACACCGATCTGATTCGCGATCCGGTCGGCTTCATCCTGACGGACATCAACGGGCGCATGAGTTCCCTGAGCCAGAAACCAGAATCCGGTCCCAGGCAGAGAATCATTCAGGGAAGTCGCCGGGTCAATGCGTGGATCGGCTACGAGATCCCCGGCAACATGTTCAACCAGAAAGCGGTCATAGGGGACATCTGCATTGAAGGCGCGAATGACCCAGTCGCGATAACGCCAGGCATGTGGAATCGGATAATCGAATTCATGTCCACAGGTTTCGGCATATCTGACGAGATCGAGCCAGTGACGTCCCCAGTGTTCTCCGAAATGATCCGAAGCAAGCAGTTCATCGACGATCATCTTCCGTGCCTGATCCGGATCCTCACGGAAAGAATCCATGAAGTCATCCTGAACGGATTCATCTGGAGGCAGGCCAATCAGGTCGAAGTGAACGCGACGCAGCCAGTTGGATGGTGATGTGTCATCCGCAGGCTGGAGGTTCGCTGCTTCAAGCCCAGCAAGAATGAAGTGGTCCAGATCATCTCGTGGCCATTCCGTACCCTCGATCTCCGGTACCTCAATCTCCTTAACAGGTTCCCAGGCCCAATGAGTCGGCCAGTCAGCCCCCGATTCGATCCAGGAGGTCAGGAGTGCGATTTCATCAGGAGTCAGCGGAACACCTTCCGGTGGCATGCGCCGATCGGGATCTTCATGCTGAACTCGCTTGAGGAGCAGACTTGCCTCTGGATCACCGGGCATGATGATCGAACCGGACCTGCTGCGGGAGCGTTGTCCATCCAGCGTATCGAGGCGAAGACCTGCTTCACGGGTTTCTGCATCAGGTCCATGGCAGGCAAAGCACTTCGAGGCAAGAAGGCTTCTGACTTCAGCAGCCTCTCCATTGGACAGTCCGAGCATGAGTGGCAGGGCCAGTATGTTCGGAAGGATCAGCATGACACCAAGCGTAGTGCCTGAAGCGTGTTTCAGGAATCACCTGGAACCCGAATATCCCGGATCATCTTCTGTACTTCCGCTGAAGGAGGTCTGGTGACCATTGAAACACTGATGGCCACCACGAAGTTGACCAGCATTCCAATGGTTCCAATACCTTCCGGGGAAATTCCAAACCACCAGTTGTCGGCGGTATTGGTTTCAGGACTGATGAACTTGAACCAGATGATGTAAGCCGCGGTGAAGGTGATACCGGCGATCATTCCAGCGATGGCACCTGGCCCATTCATACGCAGTGAGAAGATGCCCATCACGATCGCTGGGAAGAAGGATGCAGCAGCCAGACCGAATGCGAAGGCGACGATGGCGGCGACATAATCCGGCGGCCAGATTCCAAAGATGCCCGCAACGATGACGGCGCCACCCGCGGCAATACGAGCGGCAAGCAGTTCTCCTTTTTCGGAGATCTGAGGTCTGAGCGTTCTCTTGAGAAGGTCGTGTGAAATGGCGGATGAAATCACCAGCAGCAGTCCGGCGGCAGTGGAAAGTGCTGCGGCAAGACCACCTGCGGCGACCAAAGCGGTTACCCAGTTGGGCAGGCCGGCGATCTCCGGATTCGCGAGAACCATGATGTCTCGATCGATGTAGAGCTCGTTCTCCCCATCGACTGGATCGTTCTTCAGAAGTTTCTGGCCGTGATCGCCTCTCAGTACTTCACCAGTTGCCTCGTCTCTTCTGAAATCCGGCTTCTTGGCAAAGGCCTTTCCCGGGCCGTAGTCGATCACGCCATCCTGATTCCGGTCGTTCCAGGCGATCAGTCCAACGTCTTCCCAGGTCGTGAACCATTCCGGAGCTTCGACATACGAGGTACCGGGAATGGTCTGAAGCAGATTGGTTCGAGCGAAGACCGCCACGGCTGGAGCGGTCGTATACAGGATGGCGATGAACAACAGGGCGAATCCTGCGGATGATCGGGCATCCTTGACGCGACGAACGGTATAGAACCGGATGATCACATGCGGCAGACCGGCCGTCCCCAGCATCAGCGCAGCAGTGATCGCCACTACGTTGATGGTGGACCAGTTGTATTCGGTATAGGCACCGAACCCGAGATCCTGACTGATGCCGTCAAGTCGCTGAAGAAGGGATTGTCCATCCTCGCCTATTGATCCGATTCCCAGTTGGGGAAGGGCGGTATCGGCGAACATCAGGGAGAGGAAGATGGCGGGAACCAGAAAGGCAAAGATCAGCACGCAGTACTGGGCGACCTGGGTGTAGGTGATTCCCTTCATCCCGCCAAGAACGGCGTAGAAGAACACCAGCGCCATGCCGATGACGACACCCCAGGTGATGTCGACTTCAAGGAACCTACTGAACACGATCCCCACGCCTCTCATCTGTCCGGACACGTAGGTAAAGGAGATGAAGATGGCGCAGAGCACCGCGACGACACGTGCGGTCCGGGCTTCATAGCGATCACCGATGAAATCCGGGACGGTGAATCGGCCGAACTTCCGGAGATAGGGTGCCAGCAGAAGGGCAAGAAGCACATAGCCGCCGGTCCAGCCCATCAGATAGACGGCACCATCCGCACCCAGAAAGGAGATGATGCCGGCCATGCCGATGAAGGATGCCGCGCTCATCCAGTCCGCGGCCGTCGCCATGCCATTGGCGACGGGATGGACTTCCTTGGAGGCGACGTAGAAATCACGGGTCGAACGTGCTCTGGAGATCACCGCGATGGCGATGTATAGCGCGAATGAAAGGCCGACCAGCAGGAAAGTCCACTCTTGAACGCTCATGAACTCATTCCTTCTCTTCCACACCGAAGCGGCGATCAAGCCGGTTCATCAGGAAGACGTAGATGAAGATGAGCAGGACAAAGACGTAGATGGCACCTTGCTGGGCAAACCAGAATCCCAGAGGGTAGCCGGTTCCAGGCAGCTTCCATTGATTCAACCAGGGAGCCAGAATGATTCCGCAACCAAAGGATACGAACGCCCATACGACAAGCAGCAGGGTGATCAGGATCAGATTGGCCCTGAAGTAGGCCGTCTGTCGTGTGGGGGTTTCCGGCATGTTTCCAAGGGTACTGCGGGCCTCTTGCTTCATGTTGGCACGCGTCGAGCGGGCTTTGAGGAGACCCTGATTTCGAGATGAAAGTGAGATCATGCCCGATGCTGCCGTATCGGTTGGCCAGGCGCGTAAACAACTGTCATGGAAAGTATTTGCGCCGCGGACCCGCTTCAGGACAGTGTTCAGCCCCCATGCTCTTAGCGGTACCTCTGCAACGAACTGAACGATTCCTGAACTGAGTTTCTGGATTCTCTTCGCTGTCAATGTTGATTCTTTAACCAAGGAGCGAATAGACATGACTCATTATCGTTCACGGGCAGGTCTCCGGGTAACCGGTCTGGCGTGTCTGGCAACAAGCCTCATGGTCGGAGGAGTCGCCGCTGCTGACGAAGTACAGCAGCTGCGCGACATGGTCGACAGTCTGAGGTCGGAAGTAGACGTTCTGCGTGCGGAACAACAGACTGACTGGATGTCTGAGCAGCGCGCAGAGGAAATTCGGGAGTTGGTGCAGGATGTCCTGGCTGATGCGGATACGCGAGCAAGTCTTCAGGGTTCCGGCATGGCTGCAGGCTATGACGGAGGCTTCTTCATTCAATCAGATGACAACTCCTTCAAGCTGAAGTTCAATGGTCAGCTTCAGACTCGTTGGTTGTTCAACCATCGAAGTACGGACAATCCTGCCGAGAGCGGCAACTCATACGGATTTGAAGTCCGTCGATTCAAGCTGAAGTTCAGTGGTTACGTCGTGGATCCATCCTGGCAGTACAAGATGACCATCGTCAATACGAGAAACGCGCAGGTCGGTGGTGCAGCAGGCTTCTATTCCGAGGATGCCTGGATCCAGAAGAAGATGGACAACGGCATGTACATGAAGGTGGGCCAGTTCAAGGCACCATTCCTTCGTGAGGAACTCGTTTCCAGCAGTGCTCAACTCGCGGTCGAGCGATCCATGGTCAACAACGCCTTCACCTATGGCTGGACCCAGGGTCTCGAATTCGGTTGGGCCAACGACAATCTCTCGATCAAGGCCATGTACAGCGACGGACCGAACTCGCTCAATGGTCAGGCACTGAATGCCAACAGTGAGAATTCAATCACGGCGCGTGCCGAGATTCTGCTTGCTGGTGACTGGAGCCAGTTCAAGTCACTTTCCGGCTTCGGCAACTCCGAGTTCGGTGCCATGATCGGTGCTGCCTTCCAGTGGTACAACCACAATGATCCATCCGATGTCGCCGAGTATGGCAATGTAAGTGGTCGTAACAACTATGGCTTCACGGTTGACGCCTCGGTCGCAGGCGATGGTTGGACGGCCTTCACCTACTTCGTATGGGGTCAGGGCAAGAATGGTGATCCAATCTATGCCAGTGATTCCGTCGATTCCTGGGGTTGGGTCATCCAGGGCGGCATGATGCCGATGAAAGATGTTGAGCTCTTCGGTCGTTACGAACTGGGCAACATCGAGGACTACACCGGTCTGGCTGGCCAGGACGGTCGCAACTCGACGCTTACCGTCGGCGCGAACTGGTGGCCTACCGGCAACAAGAACATCAAGTTCAGCGCTGACTTCGGATACGCCTTCTCGAATCTGGCCAATGGTCCTGGTGACAACGCCGTCGGCGCCAATCCAACCAACCCCGGCAGTGCTGACTGGGTCAGCTCGGGTACTGGCTGGAACGCCGACTTCGACAACAATGATGGCCAGATCCTGGTTCGCGCTCAGATGCAGCTTCTGTTCTGATTCTTCGCTTCTCACCAGTTCGGGGGCCTGATGAGCCCTCGGGCTTCGACCGACTCCCAGCCGCACCTGCGTTCACGGAACGTGGGTGCGGTAGTTTTTGAAACGAATGTTCAAGTCGTTAAGGACGCTGCATGGCCGCTGTTTGTTGAAGTTGCCGCAGCCTGCTCAACGTTGTCCGGCCAGCTTCGCGCGACTTCTGCGGTCGACCAGGCCTGGGCGGGGCATCCATGTGGATCATGTGGCTGATCGCCATCGTAGATTTCTGCAATCTGACCAAGGCAACCACTGTCAAGGGAATCGACCAGTGGCTTCAGGAGTTGGCGGATCTGTTGATCAGCAGAGGCCGGATCATCAGTCTGCTTCTGAATGGCGTCACAGTAGGGGCCAATCAACCATGGCCACACGGTCCCATTGTGATAGGCACGGTCTCTTGACTCCATGTCACCTTCATACCGACCTTGATAGCACGGGTCTTGAGGTGAGAGTGTTCGCAGTCCAAATGGAGTCAGTAGATGTTTGCGAACGCAGGCAAGCACCTTTCGGGCTTGATCACCCGAGAGCGGTGACCAGGGAAGGCTGATGGCGAAGATCTGATTCGGTCGAATACGGTTGTCACCACGCCAGTTGCCGTGGCCTGGCATCAGCAGGTCATAGCAGCAGGAATCGGCCTGATTCCAGAATCGTTCCTGAAAGGACTTTCGTGCCAAAGCGGCCGCCGCTTTGTATCCAGCAGCCTCAGTCGGATCATCAACCATGCGGGCAAGGCCGCAGAGGCCGTTGTACCAGAGTGCTGAGAGTTCAACCGGCTTGCCGATCCGGGCAGTCACGCCTTGCCCATTGACTCGGGCATCCATCCAGGTGACGGCTTCCCCGGGCACACCTGCCATGACCAGACCATCGAAATCGATACGGATGCCGAAATCGGTTCCTCTGCGGTAGTGCGAGACAATGCTGCGACACGTATCGATGAGCCGTGGAAGATCATCATGTCCATCTTCGCCACCTGCATGGGTGAAACAGGCGTGGACGGCATGCATGAACCAGAGACTGGCGTCAGCCGTGTTGTAGTAGGCCTCTTCTCCATTGTCATCGAATCTGTTCGGAATGATTCCACGTTTGATCCGACCAGCAAACCCATTCAGCAGTGAAATGGCATCGTCGAGTCGACCATGCTTCAGGAACAGGCCGGGCAGGCTGATCAGACTGTCCCGTCCCCAGTCGACGAACCATGGATAGCCAGCGATGACCGAGTATGGCATGCCTTCGCCGGAACCTCTGGTCACGATGAATTGCTCACAGGCATCGGCCAGACGACCAGCAGTGGAGCTGTCAGCGGATTTCTCTGTTGCCTTGTTCGTTGTGATCGCCGCGGATGATTCCTGCATCGTCAGATTCAGGGTCACTGTCATGGACTGATCTGAAAGTGGAACGCGAAGCACGCCGCCGCAGAAGGCATGTTCGACATGGTCCTGTCCACGACTTGTTTCCACGGGGTAGTCGAAGTTGTTCCACCATTGATGCAGGGTCTGCCAGTCGCCCACATCTGCAGAAAGTTCCAGAGCATTCATGTCGCGCTGGATGACGCATCGTCTACCTTCCGCGAAGCTGTGGAAGTCTTCCGGAATCCGATCCAGAAGCGTGTTGTGATCACGGAAGACGGCCAGTGGACGGATGGACAGCATCGAGCCTGCTGATGCGCCTTCGACGACCCATTTCATAACGGCCGAGTTTCTTCCCTGTTCGAGTGTCAACGTGCGACGAATCGTGACCCCTTGATCCGTCTTCCAGGTCCAGACTGCTGATCGTGTGTCACAGGTAAACTCGGTCTGCATGCGCCACCCTTCAGGATGAAGGGTCTGTTCATTCCCGAAGATCTGTGTGCTCAGCGGAACATAGTTCTCTTCATTCCCATCTGGATGAAACTGATCAATCGTGCTGTGCAGCGTGACCACTCGTTGGACGGGAGGTGCCATCGCGGCATTGAGCAGTCCGTGATAGCGTCTGGTGTTGGCGCCGCAGGCCGTTCCCATGGCGTAACCGCCGAGTCCATTGGTCAGCAGCCATTCGGTCTGGAGATCAGGGTTGTTCGTCGCCACGTTCATGGATTCCTCTTCAGTTGTTCCGGTAGATGGTCAGTCATCAGGATAGATGATTCTTGTAATAGTTGATGAGTCCGTTCGTCGAGCTGTCGTGTGAATCGATTTCCTGTTGGCCTTCAAGCTCCGGCAGAATGGCACGAGCAAGAACCTTCCCCAGTTCGACACCCCATTGATCGAATGAATTGATGTTCCAGATTGCTCCCATGGTGAAGATCTTGTGTTCATACAGCGCAATCAGACTTCCCAGTGTCCGGGGATCGAGTGTCTTGAAGATGATGCTGGTGGATGGATGGTTGCCTTCCATCACCTTGTAAGGCGTCAAGGCTCTGGCATCAGCTTCACTCATCCCATTGGCAATCAGTTCAGTTGTGATTTCCTCTGCGGTCTTTCCCTTCATCAGCGCTTCAGGTTGAGCAAAGAAGTTCGAGAGCAGGATCCGGTGCTGTTCGCCGATCGGGTTGTGGGTGTGAATCGGTGCGATGAAGTCGCAGGGGATGATCTTCGTACCCTGATGGATCAATTGATAGAACGCATGCTGTCCATTGGTTCCCGGTTCGCCCCAGAGAATGGGGCCGGTCTGGCAGTTCACGTGTTTGCCCTGACGATCAACATGTTTGCCATTGCTTTCCATGTCACCTTGTTGGAAATACGCCGGAAAGCGATGCATGTACTGGTCGTAGGGAAGGATGGCCTGTGTCTGACAGCCATAGAAGTTGTTGTACCAGACACCGATCAGCCCCATTGTCGCGGGGATATTGTCTTCCAGTGGTGTCGTTCGGAAGTGCTCGTCCATCTCATGGGCGCCCTCGAGCAATTCCACAAACCGGTCATAGCCGATGCTGAGGACAATGGAGAGGCCGATGGCGGACCACAGTGAATATCGTCCACCCACCCAGTCCCAGAACTGGAACATGTTGGCCGGATCGATTCCGAATTTCTCGACTTCCGTCTGATTCGTGGAAAGGGCGACGAAGTGCTTGGCCACATGAGCGTCATCGCCGGCAACGGCCATGAACCAGTCTCTTGCTGCATGTGCATTCGTCAGGGTTTCCTGTGTCGTGAAGGTCTTGGACGCGATCAGGAAAAGAGTTGTTTCCGGATTCAGATGCTTCAGTGTTTCCGCAAGATGGGTCGAATCGACATTGGAAACGAAGTGGGGCTTCAGGCTTTCACTGATGTATGGCCGCAGCGATTCCGTGACCATGACCGGGCCGAGGTCGGATCCGCCGATGCCGATGTTGACGATGTCGGTGATCTGTTTCCCGGAGAAGCCTCTCCAGACACCACCCCGGACGGCATCTGAGAATGTTCTCATGTGCTCCAGCACTTCATTGACCTCAGGCATGACATCCTGACCATCAACCATGATTGGACGATTGCTGCGGTTGCGAAGGGCGATATGCAGGACCGCGCGTTTTTCAGAAGTGTTGATCTTTTCTCCGGAGAACATCGCATCGCGAAGTCCTTCGACATCTGCTTCCTTCGCGAGCGCCCGAAGCAATGGAAGGGTCTCGTCAGTCAGACGATGCTTGGAGAAATCAATCAGAAAGTCGTTGAAGTGCATCGAGTACTTGTTGAAACGATGTGGATCGTCTGCAAAAAGATCTCGCATGTGAATCTGGCTGGTAGCTTCGTAGTGGCGTTCAAGCGATTCCCAGGAATCGGTTCTGGTGATATCGCCTTCAGGATGCGTGGGGGTGCCAGTCATCTCATGATCCTTCCGTTTCTCATGCAGGTCACCAAGGTGAGGCCTGGACATTGTTCTTCTGCCAATGATCTCCGACGGGGCGAGTGGAGGCAGCCTACTGATCCCAGAGTCGGAAACCACCGACAAAGGCGTTCGCATTGCTCCCAAGCTCACAATAGTCCGGCAGATCTTCCTGCTTGAGCTTCTTGGCATTGCCCCCGCCCAGAACGATGTAATCCGGTTCCAGAGCATGTTTGAAGCGTTCAATCACATCCATGACCGCCTTGAGCCATTTCTTCTTGCCAAGTTCAGCAAAGCCCCGCTTGCCGAGAAAGTCCTCGTAGGTCTTGCCGTCCTTGTAGGGCAGGTGGCCCGCCTCCATGGGCTGCATGACACCATCGACGATCATGGCTGTCCCAAGGCCGGTCCCAAGGCCCATGAAGAGCATCCGGCCATCGTGGTAGCTCCCCAGAGCCTGCATGGCGGCATCGTTCACGATTCGTACCGGGCAGCCAAAGGCTTCCTCGAAGTTGAATCCGACCCAGCCCTTTCCCAGATTGGCAGGCTCGATCATGATCTTGCCGTGTACCACGGGGCCCGGGTAGCCGATCGAAATCGCGTCCCATTTCCAGCCCTCGGCGAGTTCCTTGACACCCTCGACCATGGCCTTGGCGTCCATCGTGGGACCAGAGGGGAGCTTTCGGCGTTTGGGCTGATCCGTGGCCAGTATCTTGACCCCGGTTCCACCTACATCGCAGACGAGAATATCCATTCAAACTGCTCCCTAAATGCCCGGTCAGATGAGGACTCCAGAGGTCCGCGGGCTCACCTGTTCCAGAACGAATCCACTTTACACGACGGGCGGTTTCACCGGGTATCCTTCAACTCGGAACAAGGGTTGAGGTGGGGCCGATCGGCTCCCCGTGAAATTGAGAAAAGGGAGCCACGATGTCATCGACCCATTCAGCTGATGGGGAAGCCCGTCCAGATGTTGCCGTTGAAATGAAGTCCGGTGGCATGTCCCCCATGGACAATGACTGCATCAACGCGATTCGATTCCTCTCGATCGACTCGGTCGAGCATGCCAATTCCGGTCACCCCGGTACGCCAATGGGTCTTGCTCCTGTTGCCTGGCGTCTGTGGTCCAAGCACATGAACTATGACCCGAGAGATCCCGGTTGGATCGATCGTGATCGCTTCATCATGTCAGGCGGTCATGCCTGCATGCTTCAATATGCAAGTCTGCATCTGGCAGGCTATGACTTGAGCATCGAGGATCTGAAGCGTTTCCGACAGTGGGAAAGCCGTACGCCTGGTCATCCTGAGATGGACATGACTCCCGGCGTCGAGATCAACACAGGACCGCTTGGTCAGGGTGTCGCCAATGCCGTTGGAATGGCGATGGCGGAAAAGTATCTGGCGACCAAATTCAATCAGGATGGTCATGAAATCGTTGACCATCATGTCTATGTCACTGCTGGCGAAGGCGATCTGATGGAAGGGATCTCTTACGAAGCAGCATCGCTTGCCGGCAGACTTGGCTTGAACAAGTTGATCCTCTTTTATGACGACAACGAAGTCACCCTCGAAGGACCTGCGCCGGTTGAGATCAATGAAGACATCGGAAATGTCTTCAAGGCCTGCCGATGGCACGTCCAGTTCGTGGATGACATCTGTGATCTCGACGCGGTCGATGCAGCCATCGAGAAAGCCAAGGCCGAGACCGAGCGTCCCAATCTGATCATCGTCAAAAGTCATATTGGCCATGGGTCTCCGGTTCAGGACAGCTTCCATGCTCATGGAAGTCCGCTTGGTGAAGAGAACGTCAAGGCGACTCGTGAGAAGCTTGGCTGGACCTCGCCACCATTCGAGATCCCTCAGCCGATTCTTGATCACTGGCGAGAGGCTTCCGCGGAGCGTGCCAGATCCCACGAGGACTGGAAGTCGCGTTGGAAGACCTATCGGTCCGAGTGTCCGGAAGAAGCAGCCGAGCTGGAACGCCTCATGAAGGGGCATTTGCCTGCCGGATGGGATGGCGCCACGATGCCTGTCTTCAAGGAAGGTGATTCGATTGCCACGCGTTCCTCGGCTGGCAAGGTGTTGAATGCCTTTGCTCAGACAGTGCCTGAATTGGTTGGCGGTACGGCTGATGTCGCTCCATCTACCAAGACCGACATTCTTGGCAGTGGCAATGTCAACAGTGGCGATTGGACTGGTCGCAATATCCACTTCGGTGTGCGTGAGCATGCAATGGGAGCCATCTGCAACGGAATGGCTGCCCATGGCGGCGTGCGTCCGTATTGTGCAACCTTCTTCTCCTTCTATGACTACATGAGAGAACCCGTCCGCCTGGCGGCGTTGATGCATCTTCCAGTGGTCTTCATCTTCACCCATGACTCGATTGCACTTGGTGAAGACGGGCCGACTCATCAACCGGTTGAACAGCTTGCCGGTCTCAGGACCATGCCGAACATCCGTACCTTCCGTCCTGCGGATGCGAATGAGACGATCGGCGCGTGGCGGGAAGCATTGGCTCACCATGGTCCAACCTGCATCATCCTGACACGTCAGAATGTTCCAGTACTCAATGCGTCGTTGGCAGACGTTTCGTTGGGTGCATCAGTTGTGGCTGACGGTGATCGTTGCACCATCATCGCGACAGGGTCCGAAGTCACACTGGCACTGGCTGCTCGGGACATGCTTGCAAAAGATGGGATCGAGGTTCGTGTCGTATCCATGTCATGTGTCGAGATCTTCCGTGATCTGGCACCTGAAGCCAGAGAGGCACTTGTTCCGAGCGACCGACCGATCTTCGCGGTCGAAGCTGCCTCTCCTCATACCTGGTATGAGTTTGCGGATGACGTGCTTGGCGTAACACGTTTCGGAGCATCTGCTCCGGGCAAGCGGGTCTACGAGGAGTTGGGTTTCACTCCGGAGGCCATCGTCTCACGTGTGAAGGATCTAGTTGAAATCATGGAAGGGGCGGTCTGATGCGGGTCGTCATGGCCAGTGATCATGCTGGCCGCAACCTGATGGAGCCTCTGGCGGAAGTCGCCAGATCCCTCGGGCATGAAGTCTATTTTGTCGGCCCGCTGACGGAGCCGAAAGTCGATTACCCGGTTGCTGCTCGTGCGCTCTGCGATGAAATCGCTGCGGGTCGGGCAGACCGTGGCATCCTCATGTGCGGCAGCGGGGCAGGCGTCACCGTCGCCGCCAACTCAATGCCGTTGATTCGTGCGGCTGCAACCGAGAATCACTATTCGGCTCACCAGATGGTCGAGCATGATCATGTCAATGTGCTGCTGCTGGGCGGTCGTGTCACAGGCGTCGAGCCTGCCCGTGAGATCGCAGCTGCTTTTCTCAATGCCGAGTTCACTGGTGAAGCGCGGCATGCTCATCGTCTTCGCCAGGTAATCCAGATCAAAAGGGAGCGTCACATGAATCCACTGTATGACCTGCATGAAACGGGCCAGAGGATCTGGCTGGACTACATCCGTCGCGACATCCTTGATAACGGAACGCTGGCCAGATACATCGATGAGCTTTCGGTGACGGGGTTGACTTCGAATCCATCGATCTTCGACAAGGCGATTGCTGATACGAACCTCTATGACGGAGCAATCGGCGAACTCTACAAGGCCGGTATCACCTCCTGCGAAGACATCTTCTTCGAGCTGGCGATCCAGGATCTTCAGCGAGCTGCCAAGCTCTTCAGGACGACTTGGGATGTGTCCAATCACACGGATGGCTGTGTTTCGCTCGAGGTTTCACCTCTGCTGGCCAACGACACGGATACGACCATCGAGATGGGCAGCTCCTTGTTTGAACGCGCCGCTGCTCCCAACCTCATGATCAAGGTGCCAGGTACTCCCGAAGGCGCGCCGGCCATCGAAGAGCTGATCGCACGCGGGGTCAACATCAATGTCACCCTGCTGTTCTCCGAGACTCACTATCGCCGTGCTGCAGAGGCCTATATTCGTGGGCTTGAGCGCCGAGCGGAAGCTGGCGGCGAGCTCAACAACTTCTCAGTCGCCTCCGTCTTCGTCTCACGCTGGGACAAGGCGGTCATGGACAAGCTGCCCGCGGAACTCAAGGACAAGCTGGGTATCGCCGCCTCCGTACAGTGCTATCGCGCGTACAAGGAGATCTTCTCCGGCCCACGCTGGGAAGCGTTGGCTGCCAAGGGTGCTTCTCCTCAGAAGCTGCTGTTCGCCAGCACCAGTACCAAGGATCCTGCGGCACCGGATACGTATTACGTCTCGGCTCTGGCTGCGGATGAAACGGTCAACACCATTCCAGAGGCTACGCTGCTGGCCTTTGCGGATCATGGCGAGGTCACTGGAACAGTTACCGAGGCGGATTTCGCAGGTGCTGATGAAGTCGTCAGAAAGTGCAATGAAGCAGGGGTTGATGTCGAGGCATTGGGCGAGCAGCTGCAGATTGAAGGCCGTGATTCCTTCAACAAGTCATGGCATGATCTGATGGAAGCCATTGAACAGAAGAGCAAGAATCTTCAGACGGCCTGAGGTCGATCTGGAGTCTTTTCGTACAACAGTCCTTGTGGAAGAGAGACAGAATTATGCAGATGGGAATGATCGGTCTTGGTCGCATGGGAGCCAACATGGTTCGGCGTCTCATGAAAGATGGCCATGATTGCGTGGTCTATGACGTTCACGCCGAGGCGGTAGACGCTCTGGTCAGTGAAGGTGCAACGGGCGCCAAGACACTCGAGGAGTTTGTCAAGGCATTGGATGGCCCAAGGATCTGCTGGATGATGATTCCTGCGGCATTCGTTGATGGCATGGTCGATCAGATCGCAGAACTTCTGTCTGAAGGTGACATTCTCATCGATGGTGGCAACTCGTATTACCGTGATGACATCGACCGGGCGGAACGTCTCGCTGACAAGCATGTCCACTATGTGGATATCGGCGTAAGTGGAGGCGTATGGGGCCTTGAGCGAGGCTACTGCATGATGATCGGTGGCCATGAAGAAGCGGTCAGTCACATCGATCCGATTCTTTCGACGCTGGCACCTTCCATCGACGAGGCGCCTCGTACCGAAGGCCGCGAGAAGCAGCCGGGGACCTGTGAGCATGGCTATCTTCACTGCGGCCCAACCGGCTCTGGTCACTTCGTGAAGATGGTTCACAACGGCATCGAGTACGGCATCATGGCTGCCTATGCCGAAGGCATGAACATCCTCAAGAATGCGGACATCGGCAAGCATCAGCGTGAAATTGATGCGGAGACGACTCCACTGCGTGATCCCAAGTATTACCAGTTTGATCTCAATCTTCCGGATATTGCTGAAGTCTGGCGACGAGGAAGCGTCATCGCCTCCTGGCTGCTTGATCTGACGGCCCATGCCTTGCTTGAGAATCCAGATCTTTCCAATTTCGCTGGTCGTGTTTCCGATTCTGGCGAAGGTCGTTGGACCTGCCTGGCTGCCATCGAAGAAGGTGTGCCTGCTCCTGTTCTGACTACGGCATTGATGGAGCGTTTCTCCTCACGTGGCAATGCGGACTTCGGCAACAAGGTGTTGTCAGCCATGCGATATGAATTTGGCGGTCACCTTGAGAAGGCGGCGAAAAAATGAATCGCAACGCCTGCGACGCCTTCGTCCTCTTCGGGGCCACGGGAGATCTGGCACACAAGAAGATCTTTCCCTCGCTGTATGCCATGGAAAGCCGCGGCAACCTCAAGGTTCCTGTCATCGGTATCGCCTTCAATGATGTCACGGTCGATGAGCTGATTGATCGTGCTCGCGATGGTATTGAGAAGTATGGCGAGGGCAATGTCGACGAAGCAGTATTCAAGCGTCTTGCAGATCGACTCAGCTATGTCAGTGGTGATTATGGAAAGGCTGAAACGTTTGAAAAGCTTCGGGCTGCGCTGGGTGAAGCAAAGCGTCCGCTTCACTATCTTGCAATTCCCCCAGCGGTTTTCGGCATGGTCTGCGAGGCCTTGAAGAAATCAGGATGTGCAGACAACGCAAGTGTGGTGGTGGAGAAGCCATTTGGCCGCAATCTTGAAACTGCTCAGGGTCTCAATGAGATCGTTCATGCAGTCTTCCCGGAAGAGAACATCTATCGAATTGATCATTTCCTCGGCAAGGAGCCTGTTCTGAATCTGAATTACTTCAGATTCGGCAATGTATTCATGGAGCCGATCTGGAACAGGAATACCGTCAAGTCAATCCAGATCACCATGGCTGAAGACTTTGGGATCCAGGGTCGGGGTGCTTTCTACGACTCGGCGGGAACCATTCGTGATGTCGTCCAGAATCACCTGATGCAGGTGCTGGCCATTCTTCTCATGGACCCGCCTGCAAGTCATACCGATGAGACGCTTCGTGATGCGAAGGTACGTCTGTTCAAATCGATCAAGCCGCTGACCAAGAAGGACATTGTCCGTGGCCAGTTCGAAGGTTATCTCGACGAGCCAGGTGTCAAGGAAGGGTCTTCGACTGAAACCTATGTTGCCCTGCGACTCAAGATCGATTCATGGAGATGGGCGGATGTTCCTGTGTATATCCGTGCCGGGAAGAGTCTTCCAGTGACGGCTACTGAAGTCATCGTTGAACTCAAGCAGCCACCACAACAGTTGTTCGAGGATTGTCACAGAAATGAACGGAACTACTTCCGCTTCCAGTTCAATCCCAATACCGTGATTGCCATCGGTGCTCGAGCCAAGAAGCTTGGTGAAGAAATGGTGGGGCAGCAGATCGAGATGGTGGCCCAGCACGAGGCTCCGGATGAGATGACAGCCTATGAACGACTCATTGGCGATGCCATGGCTGGTGAATCCGGTCTGTTTGCAAGAGTTGATGAAGTCGAGTCGGCCTGGAAGATCGTTGATCCTGTACTGGATCTCACCGACACGCCGCATGCCTACAAGCCAGATACCTGGGGTCCTGCCGAAGCAGATGAGTTGCTGCACCGTGGGGCGTTCTGGCACGATCCAGTCATGACCGATGTCGAGTCATTGGTGAACACATGATTGGCGGCACACGATTGTGGCTGTTGCGTCATGCGGAAACCGAGTGGAGTCTTTCTGGTCAGCACACCAGCTTCACTGACATTCCACTCACACCCAATGGCGAGGCGATGGGCAGGTTGCTTGGACGATCACTTGCGGGAAAGAGTTTCTCGTTGGTGATGTCGAGCCCTCGTCAGCGAGCCTTGCGGACCTGTGAGTTGGCAGGATTGCTGCCACAGGCCGAAGTCACCGAGGATCTGGCGGAATGGAATTATGGCCAGTACGAGGGTCGAACGACCAAGGAGATTCGCAAGGAATCTCCTGCATGGACCATTTGGAACGGACATACGCCTGGTGGAGAGACGCCTGATGAAGTAGGTGCTCGATGCCAGCGTGTAATCGAGCGTGCCAAGGAAGCCGGTGGGGATGTGGCATTGTTTGCTCACGGGCATGTCCTTCGCGTCATGGCAGCAACCTGGCTTGGCCTGCAGCCATCCGAGGGTCGTTGTTTCACGCTTGGTACAGGGACCTACTCGGTTCTGGGATACGAGCATGAATACACCACCACGCTGGTCTGGAACCAGAGTGTCCAGGCGGTGGTGGAGGCGATTGAATGACTGGTCGTACACCACCTCCAGAGCAGGTGTATGCAACGGTCGAAGAAGCGGATCAGCATGGCGCCGACTGGCTGGCGGATGCGATTCTTGAATCAGTAGCACAACGCGGCAGGTGTGCCATCGCGGTTTCAGGCGGGCGATCGCCCTGGCCGATGTTCGCCATTCTTGCTGAACGTGATGATCTTCCCTGGGATCGGATCATTCTCTTTCAGGTAGATGAACGCATTGCGCCCGAAGGTGATGAAGATCGCAACTTGACCCATCTGAAGTCCAATCTTCTTTCGCAACGACCTGAACTTGAAGTTCATACGCATCCGATGCCAGTCAATGATGAAGATCTGAATGCGGCGTGTCGTCGATATGAGCAGTTGCTTGAAGAAGCATGCGGCTCACCACCGTCACTTGACATTGTTCATCTTGGTCTTGGTCCAGATGGTCACACGGCTTCATTGGTACCTGAGGATTCAGTGCTTCAGGTGCATGATCGGGATGTGGATCTGACCGGAGGTGAGTATCAAGGCCGAAGGCGAATGACGTTGACCTATCCCTGCATCAATCGTGCACAGCGAATCATGTGGCAGATCGTTGGCGAAGGAAAGTCCAGCGCCTTGAGACAGATGCGAGCAGGAGATCCATCCATGCCAGGGTCGGCGATCTCCACGGAGCAGGCTGTGATTTTCGCAGATGCTGCTGCAGCAGATTGATCAGATCTTTGGTCGAGCCAGAACCAGTACGGTGATGTCATCGCCGGCCTCGCCAGGTTCGCGTTGTTGAATCGCTTCTACCAGTCCACGGCAGAGATCAGAGGGATCGGCCTTGGCAAGCGGTGACTGATTCAGCAATTGAAGCAGACCTGGGGTCCCAAGCTGCTTGCCATCTGCATCCATGGCTTCGGTGACTCCGTCCGTGAAGAGAATCAGACGATCGCCTGCATGGAGGGAGGTGGACAGTGTCGACCATTCAGCCTCATCAATCGCACCCACCAGAGGTCCTGTTGAATCACCGACTTCTTCAATGGAATCGTTGCTGAATCGAATTGGAGGTGGATGTCCGCCGTTGACCAGTTCAAGTTCTCCGGTTCTCGTGTCATAACGAAGAATGATCATGGTGACGAACATCGCCCCATGCGAGTCTGGATAAAGCTGACCGTTCAGTTCCCTGACCAGTTCAGGCAGGCTCGTCTGCTCGGCGTCATACATTCGGATGATCGTGCGGGCCATGGCCATGAAGATGGCTGCACCCGCTCCCTTCCCTGATACATCTCCGAGGACAATCGTGATCTTTTCGCCATGATCAATGACATCAAAGAAATCGCCTGCTACCACGCGGGCAGGTTCATTGATTGCCCAGACCTCCACATCATCTCGAGAAGGTAATGCTGGAAATGATTCGGGCAGAAGCATCTCCTGGATCTTTCTGGCTACTCGTATCTCACCTTCGACCCGCTCTCTCGCCTCGGTTTCCTCGGCAAGAACCTCCAGGTTGTGCTTCAGACGTCCAGTCATGTCATTGAAACCACGGGCGAGTGCCACGATTTCATCCTGACCCGGAGGAGGTGCGACTTGTACGTCGAGATCACCTTCACCAAGTTGTTTCACAGCATTCGCCAATTGGCGTACGGGTTTGGCAATTTTGAATCCTGCCGCAGCAATGACAGCCAGCAGGGCACAGAGCCCGATGCCCATGAAGATCAGATTCAACACCAGTTGTTGATGGACCGGGGCGAGAATGTCATCTTCAGCGATCGCCGTACCCATCGACCAGTTGGCTTCTTGCACGGGTTCGTAGAGCAGCCAGTGAGCTCGGTCATCGGGATAGGACGTGAGTGCCTGGAAGCCGGCTTGTTGATTCTGGATGTCCGTGACCCAGGCGTGTAATTCTGGCGTAAGCGTCCGGTCAGCTTCACTTTGAAGTGAATCGGAGAGGATGAGCGCAGGGTTGGGATGAGCGATCAACCGACCGGATGCCGAGGCAAGGATCGTCGAAAGCCCTTCTGGCGCTTCTTCCTTCAGTCTCTGCTGCAGTGGCAGCAAGGCAATGTCTGCTGCCATGACACCGATGACCTTTCCATTCTGAATGACTGGCGAACTGTAGGTCACAAGAAGTGAACCAAACACCGGGCCGTCATACGGTTCAGTCCAGCCCGCTTCACCATCGACACCAACTCGATACCAGTCACGTTCGAGATAGTCGTAATCGAGCGCAAGATCTCGACGGTTTGTGCTGCCATCTGTGATCCATGAATAAGGCGCGTATCGATCGGTCTCCTGTTCCCAGGCTCCGGGTTCGAAAGCAATGGAAGATCCTGCAATCAGATCATTCTGATCGATCAACTGTTCGTTGAAGTTGTAGAGAGAATCTTCGTTGCGTACGGATTCTTGTCCGACGGCCGCAGCCATGGCATCCACGGCCTGAGCAATGCCATGCAGTTGACCATTGAAGTGGCTCGCCCAGGATTCCGAGACCAGTTGTGCGCGCTGACGGGCATTGGCCATGGCCGTGTCCCGAAGCGTATCGAACTGTACCCAGATCAAGACGCCGTAGACGATGATCACGGGAAGGCCGATCGAGAGCACGAGTTTCCATCGAAGTGACATGGATGAATTCCTGATCTGGTGAACAGGGATTGTGCCAGATTCCATCACGCCAGCCATGGCCAAGAGCGTGCAAGTCGCTGTTTTGCACGGAAATAATGGGTGGGAAAAAGGCTGGTAGAATATGACTTATCGAATGAATGGATTCGTGGAACTCACGACTGCTGGCGACTTTGGAAGGGGAGCCCATGCTTTTTTATATGAATCGACTGTTGTTGATCTTCTGCTTTGCGATGGGTGGAGGATTTGCGCGTCCGGCGCTCGGGGTGGATGACACTGCGATCGCGATCTATTCCGCTGGAATTGATGGGATGTTGAGCGATGATCTGGACCGCGGCCTCCATGCGGTGCTGGTCTCCATGGAACGCAATGGCTTCCAGATGCCGATGTTCAATCAGGAAGCGGATCAGTCTGGCATCGATCTTTTCGGTCAGATCCTGATGAGCCGAATGCATCTTGAACTGAAGATCAATGCAGCGGAAGGAAAGCCCGGAGCGTTCCCCGGTTCATTGCAACTTTCCGTGTTCGGGAATTCAGGAGCCACAGTTCAGGAGATGGCTACTCGAATCAATGGCCTGATGAAGATGAGGGGCGGTCCAAGTGACACGCCTGTAAATGGCCATCCCGGGATCATGCAGGTTGATCCGAACATGGGCTTGGAGATGCCCCCGATCTACTGGGGCCAGACCGAAGTCGGTGGTGAAGATTCGGTCACGATCAGTCTCAATGCCATGCCATCCGAAACGGCCATGGATCTGTCGATGTTCGGTCTTCCTCAAGGGGTGACCCCGATGGCGGGACTTCGTCTGAATTTCGCGGCCATGACACCGGTACTGGCACCGGCCATGATGAGTGGAGGGCCTGAGGGGAGGCTGGGGCTGAAGGCCTTCGAGCAGTTCGGGCTGATCGGCCCTGATGCCATGGATGTGACGATTGCCTGTGGTGTTGATTCCAAAGAGAGTCACATGGCTGGCCGAATCACGAACATGCTGAAGCATTGGGGAATGCTGATGGCTGACGAAGGCCTGAGCGATTCGGATCTCAAGGTCATCCCCCAGGACGCCACGGCATTCACTGTTCGTCGAATTCAACTCGCCAAGTTGCCTGAATTCATCAATTCCATGGCCGACAAGGTGATGCCTCCTGGCGAGATGCCCATGGGGCCTGATGGCAAGGTCATGCAGCCCATGGATCTCGCGGTTCAGATGACACAGCCAGTGATCGGCATCGACTTGGTCACGGAGTTCTTTGGCTATCTCGGCGAGACGATGGTGGTGTATCGATCCAACGGGACCGGTGGAGGAGGACTCTTCTCTCTGACTGGCCTGATCGAACTGTCCAATCCGGATGGAATGAAGAAGACCCTGTCGACACTGGCTTCCAGGCTGAACTCCGATCTGGCCAGAATGTCCGACGGACATGTTCAACTCGTGAGTTGGTCAGATGAGGACAAGCTTGACATGCTTACCCTTGCGTTTCCCGAGCTACCTGTTCCTGTCCAGGTCACGTTTGGTGTTGCGGGTAATCAGATGATCATCGGGATGACACCCGAAACGGTTCGTATCGCGGCCTCTCAGCTTGAATCCCGAAGTTCCATTCTCAACAACAGATCATTCACGGATGCTCGTGGTGGAGGCGACAACAATGTCTTCGAGATGAGTTATCTGGATGCGGCATCCAGACTGGCTGAGGGCTACGGATTTGCCGCTGGCCTCATGACGGCCATCGGAAATTATTCCATCCCCAAAGGCAAGCCGATCAGGGCCATCCAGCCGGTCATGCCTTCCTATGCTGATCTTGAAGAAGGGGCGAAACCCACGCTGGTCATGTCCATGCTTGATCAGGATGACATGGTGATCAAGGGCACGAGCGCGCGATCGATGATGGTTCATGCTACTTCGCTTCTCGGTGAACTTGTGACCTCACCACTGCTTGTGGCAGCAGTAGGTACAGGCCTGCTTCTGCCGGCGGTTGCTCAAGCGAGAAATACAGCGAAACTCACACAAAACATGGCGAATCTCAGAGACATCTCCGTGGCAGCGCATACCTGGTCGGTGGATCATGGCGGAAAACTACCTGATTCACTTGATGACCTTGTCAAAGCGGGTTATATCAAGGCCAATCAGATCACAGGGCACATGGAATACTATGGGAAGGGTGTTGATATTGCTCAGTTGAAGCATCCCAGCCAAACCATTATGGCAGCCATGTTCGTAAACGATGATATTCCGGCCGTCTTCATGGACGGACATGTCAGGAATCTGAGTTATCAGGAATACGAGGCGCATTTGAATATCCAGATGCCTCACGGGGAGTGAGCATCGTGCTGATGGGGAACAAATCATGATTGAATTCACCGTACCTTCATTGCTCGCTCTGGCAACAGGCGCGATCGTCGCCATTGCGATCGGCGCAGCGCTGCTGCTTCTGATCGTCATTGTCATCGGCATCTACAACGCGCTGGTCCGGGATCGGAATCAGGTGAAGAATGCCTTTGCTCAGATCGATGTCCAACTCAAGCGAAGGCATGATCTGATACCGAATCTGGTTGAGACCGCCAAGGGGTACATGGCCCACGAGAAGGAAACACTTCAGGGTGTGACCGAAGCTCGCAACCAGGCCATGGCAGCGGCCAAAGCTGCGGCAGCAAGTCCAGTCGGTGGCGGTGCGGTCAAGGCTCTGTCATCCGCTGAAGGAGCCCTGAGTGGTGCCCTTGGTCGTTTGATGGTCACGATGGAAGCCTATCCCGACCTCAAAGCCAGTCAGAACATGATGCAGGTTCAGGAAGAACTGACTACTACCGAAAACAAGATTGCCTTTGCTCGACAGGCCTACAACGATTCTGTGATGCACTACAACGTGCGAAGAGAACAGTTCCCGTCGAACATCGTGGCTGGCATGTTCAACTTCCAGGAAGCCGACATGTTCGAGATCGAAGACGAAGCCGAGAAGGCTGTGCCCGAAGTCAAGTTTTAGCTGAGTAGGAAGCGGGGGCCTGGTTCCCGTTTCAGTTCTTCAACATGGCAACGAACTTCTTTCAGCGGCAGCATCATGCCCGCAAGCGTACTGGACTGCTGGTCCTCTGCTTCTGCGCCAGTCTCGTCTTGATGACTGCATTGCTGTATGCCGTCGTCATGTTCATCGTCAACATGGTCGAGTCGAAGGCTGGATCCGAAGTTGTTCAGGTCCAGTATTGGAATCTGAAGGCCTTCGGCGGCGTGGCTGGCCTGGTTATTCTCGTCGTCGGCTGTTCCAGTCTGTTCAAGATCATCCAGCTTCGATCAGGCGGCCGGGTGGTTGCCGAGATGCTGGGTGCCAAACCACTCAATCCTGAGACTCGCAACCACAAGGAGCGTGTGGCACACAATGTGGTCGAGGAGATGGCGATTGCCAGTGGCACGCCGGTGCCGCCGGTCTACATTCTGGAAGACAGATCGATCAATGCATTTGCTGCAGGTTGGTCAGTCAACGATGCTGTGGTCAGCCTGAATCGCGGAACCATCGAGAAACTGAGTCGTGATGAACTTCAGGGTGTCGTCGCTCATGAATTCAGTCACATCTTCAACGGCGACATGAGGATCAACATCAGGCTGATCGGAGTCATCCATGGGCTGCTGGTTCTGGGTACCACGGGATGGATTCTGATGCGGTTCATCGGCCCCGCGCTGATGGGGTCGGGAAGGCGATCATCATCAAAGGACAATGGGGCGGCCATCGGTCTGGGGATCATGCTCTTCGGTCTGGTGCTCATGATCTGTGGATTCGTCGGCATGTTCTTCGGCCGCCTCATTCAAGCCGCGATATCGCGGCAGCGGGAGTTTCTTGCTGATGCGTCGGCGGTGCAGTACACCCGGAATCCCGACGGGATCGGCGGGGCACTTCGCAAGATCCAGTCGATCGGACGGATGAGTGAGGGTGAAGTCGCGGAAAAGGCGTCGGATATCAGCCACATGTTCTTCACCAAGGCCATGAATTCGATGTTTGCGACCCATCCGCCGATTGCCGAACGCATTGCTCGTGTCGAAGGGATTCCTCTTGATCAGGTCGAACAGCAACTGCTCCAGGATCGCATGAACGAGTCCCGCCAGTCGACACGGTCGGTCGAGTCGGCATCACCCACCGCGCTTGATCGTCAGAAGCTGGCTCAGGAAGTCCTGGGAACGGTCGTGATGGGTTCCATGCTGCATGAATCACTCGACAAGATCGGAACGGTTGACGAGGCAAGCCTGAATCGTGCCAGGGAGATCATGCAGAAGATTCCCGAGCCGCTGCTTGATGCAGCACACTCCATGGCGACGGCTCGTCTGGTCGTCATCTGTCTGATTCTGGAGCAGAGCAGGGAAGAACGCGAACTCCAGTGGAAGCAACTCAACAGAGAACTTTCCGACTCGGAGTGCCGGCTGGCTCGATCAATCGAAACACAGGTGGATGATCTGGATCCATGGGCTCGTATTCCTCTGCTTGATCTCTGCATTCCATCGCTGGCTCAACTCAGTGAACGGCAGTATCAGCAGTTCCGGGATCTGCTGGATCGTCTGATCCGCATCGACGGCCGCATTGACCGGTGGGAATGGGTCGTGGATACGATTCTGGATCGTCATCTCGAAGAGCGTTATCACAAGCCCGGAGCGGAAAGACGGGCCCGGAGCAAGCTGGCGATTGCCAGAGAAGCCGTGATCACCGTCATTGGAACGCTGGCCTGTGCAGGAGCCGATGATGAAGGCATGGCTGCCAATTCATTCGAAGCGGGCATGAAGCATCTTGACTGGCAGGCCTCCCTGCCGGATCCATCCACGCTTGGCCTGCGGAGTCTTCGTGGGGCGCTCAAGCAACTGCGTGCCGTGAGATTTGAAGATCGAAGAGACTTCCTCGGTGCCTGTGAGATCTGCATCCTTCAGGATGGAAAGACCACGGTCGAGGAAGCTGAAACGCTTCGTGCGATTGCGGAATCAATCGACTGTCCGATGCCCGTCCTGGTTCCGCAGATCTAGGCCCAATCCAGTCCTTCTGGAAGCGAATTGAGATTGATCGTCCCGTCTTCGGTGACGATCACCATGTCTTCGATTCGAAGCCCTCCGATCGAGGGAGCATAGAGACCGGGTTCAATCGTCAACGCATCGCCTTTCAGGAGTACTGGTCCGCCGAAGTCCAGCAGAGGAGGTTCGTGGACGTCGAGCCCCACGCCGTGTCCGGTGCCGTGAGTCATCGCGATTCGATCATCGGCATCACCATCGGCCGGCAATCCGGAGGCGAACCCATGGGCATGAATTCTGCCGAGTGTCGCCTCATGCACCTGCTCACCGGTCACGCCTGCACGAGTGGCGGCTGTTGCAGCAGCCTTGGCATCCACGATCGCGGCATGCATCGATTCGATGATTGGCGGTACCGCACCATTGACCACACATCGAGTGCAGTCTCCGACGTACATGGTTTCCTTGTTGCGGGGGAAGACGTCGATGATGACCGGCTGTCCCGTTCGCAATGGACCTGTGCCTCGTTCATGGCAGTCTCCGCCACATCGGCCTCCGGCCACGATGCTTGGCGTGGTTTCATAGCCCAATCGAAGCAGATGAAGATCAATCAGTTCACGGATTCGTTCCGAAGTCAGATCATCACCGTCGTGCTGGAGCACACCCTCGGCATCCGGCGAGGCCGTGGCGATGAGTTCGCATGCCATGCGTATCGCTGATTCCGTATCCGACTGTGCCTGTCTCAGGAGTTCCACTTCCTGTTCCGATTTCTGCCTTCGATCAAGAACACCGAGATCCGGGTCGTATTCGATTTCGATGCCTCGCTGTCGAATTTCATGAGTGAAACTCAGCGGGAGTGTGCGGTCGGACGTGATGGATGGGACTCCGGCCTGAGCCAGGCATTCAGCAGTGGCCTGGGCCGTTGCGGTTTCGCGGTCGCCAGAGAGGCCTCCGGCAGGGGCATAGTCGGCGGGACACTTCACGGTGTCGGCATTGGCCTTCGCCTTTGCCCGATCCATTTCGATGTCACGGAGGATCAGCAGTCGCTCATTCCGATCGCCGGTGAACTGGATCACGGCGGCGGGATCGCCGACATTGAAACGCATGGCTTGATACAGGCTCTTGTTGACGGCAGGTATGCCGGCCATCACGATTGCGGAAGTAGTCATGCGGACAGTGTAGGTGCAACGGCTGATGGACTGTTCCAAAAGCGAATGCCGCCCCGAGGTGATCCCCGGGGCGGCATTCAATCAACGAAGGATTCGTGAACTCGGACTATTCGTCCGTGTCATTATCTCGCATGAAACGCATACCCATGCCACCGCCGCCGCCACCGATGTCGTTGGCGTTGTAGAGGTACTGGGCTTCAAGGGAACGCTCGATCTTCGATCGGGCTTCAGCCAGATGGGCCATGGAGTAGTCGTCCATGCCCTTGGTCTTGACTTCCTTGATGTCGTCGAGAATCTGACGCAACTGCATGCGGCTCAGGTTGGAAACCGGTGCCGAAGCAGAGCCCATGCCGTTGGATGGCATGCTCATGTCGATGAGTCGATCCACGTGCATCCGCTGCAGATTGCGGCGAAGACTGGAGATGTAGGGATTGCGATTGTCGACATCGCGACCCGGGTTCTCCTCGAGTTCCATCCAGACCGAGTCCTTGACCATGCCCATGGTCTCTGGAATGGTCAGCATGTCCTCGTCACTGTTCATGGAACGGAACTCGTTGTCGTAGACCCGCTGGAGCGTGGTTGGATTCAGGACCTGGGAGAGCGCCATGCTCTGAACGCCTGAAATCCGACTGTGAACCGGGAAGGTCTCATCCTGCGAGAGGTAACGCATACCACCACCGTCGTACCACTTGTCAACGGTCATGCGGTGAAGAAGATCAGGCGTCAGCCCGAAGCATTCATCATGCATCGTGTTGTCAAGTACGAAGGCCACGGCACGTCGCTGCTGTTCGGCAGGGATGTTCTCGATTGGAAGTCGACCCTCGGGATCACCCTTCTTGTCACGGTGGAGATAAGTGCCACCGATCCAGTTGGAGGCGATGCCAACGGCTGTCGCGTGCTTGCCAAGAAGCAGTTCATAGGCCTTGCGGGCCTCTGACCAGCTTTCGCCATCCTCGACCATGTCGTCGATGATCTTCTTGCGAAGATCCTTGACGAGGAGGATCTGGGAATCAGCATAATCCAGTGGATTCTTGGCATTGTCGAAGCGACGTGCCGAGGGGTCTGGTCCCATGGTGTCTTCATCGGTCGCATAGGCCAGCTGCGGCTCAGCGACACGTTCAAGCGTCTTCTTGGGGTTGGATCCATAGCCATACTCGATGACCCAGTAGTCATAGGGGCCGAGTGTGACCATCGTGTAGTCACCCTGGTTCGCATCAACGCCATAGTTGATGTTGACGGGGAGATACTCCATCACCGAACCGGCAATGGCTTTGCCCTTCATTTCAGGGGCATTCATCTCATCCAGATCGTAGATGCGTGAACCCTTGAAGTTGTGGCGAAGACCCAGCGTATGGCCGACCTCATGCATGATGACGTCCTTGAGCTGGGGGCCGATGAAGTCCTCGGGGACACCATCGATCAGCTGGACATCACCCTTGCGTGAAGCCTTGCCCGTTCGTGCGACTGGTCTGGACTTGGTTTCAGCAGGGGCTTCTTCAGCCTCTTCATCCACCTCTTCCTCGCTCATCGCTTCTTCACCAGCGTCGCCACTGTCAGCATCTTCATCGCCCATGGCATATTCGCCTGCAGCAACTTCCATGGATACTTCTCGTGTGGCCCACAAGGTGATGGAGAATGGATCTTCATTCATTTCTCCACGAAGTTCACCATCATTCAGAGTCATGACCAGCGGGTCATCCGATTCCTCTGCTTCAGCTGGAAGCAGTGAAAGTTCGGAGGATTCCGGTGCCCACTTGCCCGAGATCTCCTGGCTGCCCATCGGGCCCCATTCGGAGGTTCCGGTGACGGAGTTGTCAGACGCAAGCGTCAGGTCCATGGAGAAGGGGAACTCCTGGGAGTTGCCCTGAGGCCCGCTGAATTCAGCCATGCCGTTCCATGTTCCGGTGATTGGATCCGGCTTCTTTTCACCACTGTCATCCAGCTTGAGCGTGGGCTGTTGAAGATTGGTGAGCAGGTCGTAGTTCAATCGGAAGAGTGCGACGTCAAACGCCTTGCAGCAGGCATGCTGGCAGGCACCATTGATCTGACTGATCCGGCCTGACAAGCCATCAAAGGCATCGTCGCCCATGAGGGTCGGGTCAGCGGAGGTCAGCATTTCATGATGGCCGGGGAGTTGTCCACTGGCACGCATCGCCGCTTCACGGGCAAGCTTTTGGCGAACGGCATGCTTCTGGGAGTCGGGGATCAAGGTGACTCGAGGATCATATTCCGGGCGAGTCTCGAGCCAGGCATAGGTATCCGGGCCGAAGTTCTCCATGGCGATCTGTGGAATAAGGTCTTCCCAGGTCTTGGTCCATCCGGTGATGAATCCTTCGTCCATGACGATATCAGCATCAAGAATCTGTCCTGTCTTGGGATGAACGCGGCTGGGGCCGATTGCGTAGCCCATGTCACCATTCGTCCAGAGCAGGAAGTTGTACCGGGCATCCTCAGGATCCTTGTCCATGTGGGCACCGGTCGCCTCATCCTGCTGATACACGACGATGGCGTTGTCGATTCCGACCTTTTCAAAGGCCTTGTTCCATTCGAGGATGCCATCGCGAACCCAACGGCGGTAACGAACGGGAGTCGTATGCTCGATGTAGAACGTGATGGGTTCCTTCGGTGGACTCAGCTGAAGCTTCGGATCCGCCTTCTGCACATGCCAGCGATTGATGTATCGCTTCCATGGCGATTCATCGGAGGCATCTCCGATGTCACGGTGTGAAGTCACGAAGTAGCCAAGTCGCTCATCCGCTTCACGTGGCTTGTAGCCGGTGTTTTCAGGGATTTCACGAATGGAGTAGTAGATTGTTCCGAACTTGCCACTGCGAAGCGGCATCTCGTACGCAAGCTCGACATTGGAGGGGAAGGTCTTGGCCTTCGCAATCTTCGCGAGTCGAGTATTGGCGCCAGCGGTACGTCCGCCGAAGAACTTGGAGGACTGGTTGACGAACAGACTGGTCATGTCGATGACCGGTCCGCCCTTTGGTCCCATGCTGACGATGGGCACATCGAGGATCACCTTGTCCGTATGCACACGACGATAGCCGGACTTCGACTGGCTGTCGCCAGTTGAACGTACGGCATAGTTGGGCTGAATCAGTGCCAGTCGTTTGCCGAATCTCTTCCAGTAGGCGTACATGTCACCTGCCTGGACACCAGCTTCGCTGATGCCGCCGGCGATGGTGTACGCCAGAAAGATCTTCTGTCGCTCGAAATTGCGTGGAAGTTCGGCCAGGACCTTGCCGGTCTTCTGATCAACATACAGGTTGTACATTCCAGGCTTGCCATCAGCCGTGGACACGACCTGGGTGTAGCCCTTGGAGACCGAGTCAAAGCTTGGAAAATCTGGTCTGCTGCTGCTGCCCGATCCAGGTGCCATGATGGTTTCATCAGGCATGGCTGTTTCCTGCAGTGCAAATGCCTGGGTGGCAATCGCACTGGCGGCGATGACGCAACCCATCGTCAGCAGGCGGTTTCGAATCGACATGATCAATGCTCCTTCGTCGTCGATATGGGGAGTCCCTTGCCTCCGGCAGGGGTTAAGCAATAGTACTAGGCTTGCCAAATTAGGGACTCAGGAAATCAGCCCTGAAGGCCGATTAATGGCTCTCAGGCCTGTTAAAGTCATTCGTAGGGCTTGAATCCTGCCTGTCAGGCGGGAGCCACCTCGCTGATACGTCGCTGCGGCGATCTTGTGCGGCATTTCCTGCCTACTTCTTGAACCCCCGGAGAGGTGATCATGTCAGATTCGGAACAGCCCAAACTTGAACTGGAGTACCCATGTCAATGGGAATACCGGGTCATCGGGGGTGATGAGGCTGCCATGAGAGCTGCGATCGAGGAGGTCATGGAGGGCCGTAGTCACGAGGTCATGGCCGGTGGAGCCAGTGCCGGGGGGAAGTGGCTGACGCTGATCGTCACGCTGGAAGTAGTCGACGAGGAGGAGCGGCTGGCTCTTTACGAGGGGCTGCGAAATCACGAGGCGATCAAGATCGTCCTGTGACAGGATCTCTTCCTGCACTCAATCACGCTGTTTGAGCTGTTCTTCAATTCGAAGCAGGCTGTCGCGGATGTCATGAAGGAGATCGCTTTCGCCTTCAGCCTTGGTGACGCCTGCCGAGATCGTTCCGGTTGCTTCAGCGGCAATGTCACGTGTATTCAGAACGATGTCCCGGAATGCTTCTGATTCCTTGATACCGATGAGTTTGACCAGTGCACCACCGGTGGTTCCGCTGGATTGGCCCGCGGTTTCAAAGCTCAGTGCATGAAGATCGAACTTTCGCATGATCGGTCCCTGAACGGAACCGACGTCGGTGATCTTCTCGAGCGGAATGGTCTTCTTGACCTTGATGAAGAGACCTTTCTTCACATGAACGGCCCGGTTGGTCAGTGTGCATTCCCAGGTATTCACGACATGCGGCCCGATGATCTTGATCAGAATCAAGGCAATCGGAACGAGGACGATGCCGACGATCGTCATGGCCAGTCCAACCGAGGTGGACATCATCTGATAGGAGATGATGTCCTTCTTCCGGAATTCAGCTTCAAGAATGACTGTTTCGTTTCGGAATCCGGCATCGTCGTAGGCTTGAGTCATGTCGCGATCATCTCTTCCTTCTGCGGATCCCACAGCATCACCTTGTTCTGTCGATAGGCTTCGACGCCCATCTTGATGGCGACCATCACGCTGCATCCAAGATCGACATCACAGGCCAGTTGATCGCCGTTGCGGACGGCATCGAGGAAGTTGCCCATGTGATCACGTCGTGGGACGGACCCGAGATGAACTTCTGCTCGACCTCGGCCAGGTTCATCTTTCGTCTTGCCGTCCTCATCACGAACCTTGCGGGTTTCGATGCCGTTGTTGGCGCGGAACTCGTTGGACCAGACACCCTGTTCCTTGAGATCAATGCCGTTTCCGAAGTTCATGGTCGCATGCTGGCCACGGATGACATACGGCCAGGTGTCATCATTGGTCATGACGCTGGACAGAACGACCGTGTGTTCGCTCGGGTAGTCGACCATCATGAAGAAGGTGTCGGGGATATCGCGATCATCCTTCTCCAGATAGATGCCACCACTGGCGACGACACGCTTGGGATATTCACCGGAATGGCCGCTGATCGCCATGATCAACGGTGACAAGCGGTGGTAGAGCAGATCGGTTGCCAGTCCACCGTTGTAGGCGAAGTACTTTCTGAAGCGGAAGAAGTGCTCGGGGTTCCAGTCGATCTTCGGTGCCAGACCGTGTTCATGGCCAAGCCACTGATCCCACCAGACATAACCATCCGCACCTGGATCGTTGTTCGGTCCGGCATCGGCCTGCATGGCCCAGTTGAACTGGCCACCTCGCGAATTGCGACAGTAGGCCCCCTGACTCCAGACTGGCTTGCCGATGCGTCCTTCGGCGATCGCCTTGCGTGCCGCCCAGAAGTTTCCTTCACTGGTACCCTGCGGTCCAACCTGAAGGGTTCGTCCGGTTCGCTTGACGGCATCACGACAGGCCAGTGCCTGAGGGATGGTGTGTGACAGAGGTTTCTCGACGTATACATCCTTGCCGTTTTCCATGGCTTCGATCGACATCTTGGTGTGCCAGTGATCAGGCGTGGCGATCAGGACGGCATCCACATCAGGGTTGTCGATGACCTCGCGATATTCCATGGTGCCACTACCATCACCCTTGTCGATGATGCGCATCGCATTGTTGAGTCGCCTTCGATAGACATCACAGACGCTGATCACATCGATGTTCTCAGCCTGCTTTCGATCAACAAGTCGTTGCGTGTGACCGGTTCCCATGCCACCGGTTCCGATGACCGCCATGTTGAGGCGTTCATTCGAACCGAGCACTCTGCTCCAGGAGACCGCGGGGAGCATCGAAGCTCCGACTCCTGCAGCGGTTGTTTGTTTGAGAAAACGGCGGCGTGATGATCCGGTACGTGTCATGGCAATCTCCTTCCCGGTTGAATCCCGGGCTCTGGAGACAGCCTACCGCCGAAGCGGGCTCTTCGCCGATTCAGTCGAGGTTGGCCCCTTGATCCCGGTAGTAAGGGCCCAGAGACATTCGTTTTGGCTCGCTGAACTTGCCTGACATCTCTCTGGACCAGATCCGATCGCCGGCCCCACGATCCTGAAAGTACTTCAGCATCGTCGTGTCATAGTCTTCGACCATCGCCATCATGGTTGCATCATCCGGATAGTGGTCCTTGAAGAGCACCCCAGGTTGAGGCAGACGTGGACGGATCATCGGGTCCTGAGCTGGTCGGCCGACACAGAGCCCGAACAGGGGATAAAGACCTTCGGGCATGTTCAGAAGACTGCTTACGGCGGGGAGATCATTTCTCAAACCACCGATGTAGCAGATGCCGTAGCCCATCGACTCGAAGGCGAGCGCCATGTTCTGGGCGAAGATCGTCGCATCGACAACGGCCAGAAGAAACGCTTCACATCTGGTGTCGTAGGGCAGTTCATCTCGATCGGCGATGAGTCGGTGTCGACGAGTGTCTCCACAGATGACGAAGAATGCGCCACATCGTGCCACCTTGGTCTGGTTGCCGGTAAGTGTGACCAGCTCGTCACGATTGGCGGAATCCTCCACCTGGATGACACAGTAGGACTGAATGGCCCCACTGGTCGAAGCCATCTGCCCGGCGGCTACCGCCTTCTGGATGTCCTGCTCCGACACCTGTTCATCGGTGAATTGACGGATGGAGCGATGACGCATCATGAGATCGATCAGTTCATTCATGCGTGGAATGGTACAGGCAGAAAGAGACGTCTGGCATGTCAGGAATGAGACGGCCGCAGCGAGTGCATGGCGTGTGATTCAGGATTGTCGAAGACGAGTCAGGAGCCGACGTATCGATCGTAGATCGCACGGGCTCGTTCCGGAGACTCGATGTGGCTGATCAGGGCTCGCATGTCTTCGAAGACCGTCAATTGAATCGACTCGCCTGAACTTGATTGTTCCTCCTGCAGCGTTCCGCGGACGATGCCATCTTCATGGACGAACGATCCATGCTGCTGAAGTCGATCGCACAGCGCAGCCAGAGACAAGTTGAAATCATTACGCGGTGGAAGGATCTGCACTGCATCTCGTCCACAAAGCATGGTGCTGGAAACACCTTCTTGTCCCTTGAGCCAGGGAAAATCTCTTTTGCCACAACAGGGGCAATCCTGACGAGGCGGAGGAGGAGCCAGCCTTCGAGTTTCGTTGTTCCAGACATCAATGCTCATGAGGCTGCGATCAACATCATCATGTCGACCGACCAGTATCTTGATCGTCTGCATGACTTCATGCGCAGCGATCATCATGACCACTGGTGCAATCACGCCTGCGGTATCACAGGTAGGTATCGTGCCAGCTGTCGGTGGCTCCGGGAAGAGGCAGCGAAGACAGGCGGTCGGTGTTCCCCAGGGCGATTCCTGTTCAGTTGTTGATGGTGGCAGCACCGCAAAGGACATGCCTTCAGTAGCAACGGCGCCCCCGTAGACATAGGGCACATGGTTGGCCACCGCGTAGTCATTGAGCAGATAACGCGTCTGGAAGTTGTCCAGGCCATCAACAATCACATCACATTCTTCCAGATGTCTTCGTATGTTCGAGGCATTCATGTCAACTGCCAGGGGCTCGATGGCGATGGTTGAATTGATCGCCTGCAGACGGGTGGCAGCGGCAAGAGCCTTCGGCTTTCCCACGTCGGCTTCCGCGTAGAGCGTCTGTCTCTGGAGGTTCGTCAATTCGACCAGATCCCGGTCGATGATTCGAAGTCGGCCGACACCGGCTCGTGCAAGCAGATCGGCAATGTTCGAGCCCAGTGCGCCGCAACCCACTACGGCCACCGTCGACTCACGAAGGCGTTGTTGGCCTTCGGAGCCGATTCCCGGCAGCAGTTCCTGTCGGTGGTAACGGCTCATTCCAGTGGAGATCCGAATCGGAGTCGTTTCAACCAGCGATTCACGTCGTAATCACGAATGGCGACGTAGGTGACTTCGACATTGAAATCGAGTTCCTGCAACCAGGCTCCTCGGATCAGCGGCTGTTTGTTGCGGGTCAAGGTCATCGCACGGGATCCGAATGACTTGATCAACTCCTCGCTGAGTGACTGGCGGTTTCCCAGTTCGGCGCACAGTTGATCCATCTGACGGATCGATCTTCCGGGATCCCATCCGGCCTTGACTTCAGCGTGAATCAGTTCAAGCATTGCCAGAAGTTTCAGTTCATCTTCAGGACTGCTTCCGATCAGCCATTCACGCAATTCGCGACCGGGCTTGACCCAGAGTCTGACGGACTCGGTTTCCTGTTCCAACTGATTCCAGGTGTTCATGGCAGCCTTGCCGGATTTCTCCGTATGCACTGGACGGCTGGCTTCGCGTTCCAGCTTCCGAATGGTCAGCTCATTGCACATCGGATTCTTCGGCAGTGCGGGGAGTTGCTCAAGCAGCCGCTCGAATCGCCGGCCATCCGGCAGTTCGCCGGGGTCAGCAATGGCCGTGAGTTGCCATCGAATGTAGCTGTCGACACGCGGATCCCGTGACTGCCTCTTTTCAAGACGTTTCGCGGCTTCCTTTCCATCCGTCTCGAACTCGAATGATCGAAAGAAATCCTTCTTGGAGCGAGGTGGTTCCGGGTCGTCCTTTTTGACTTCCTGTTGAAGCGATCGCACAGCCCGACCAACCGCAGCAGCGGGGGTTGGATCCCTGTCCAATGCCGAGGCAGGCATGGACAGCAGAACGGGGATCACAATCACCAGAAGTCGAATGGTCATGCAACCATCCTACCCATCAGGCGAGGGGTATCCACATCGGAATGCAGGTTCAGCCGGCAGAGGCCCGGATCACCATGCGAAGTGTGAGAATGCCTTGTTGGCTTCAGCCATGCGGTGTGTCTGTTCACGGACATTGACGGCTTTACCTTCACCACAGGCGGCATCAAAGAGCTCGCGAGCGAGACGGTCAGCCATCGGCTTGCCCTTGTCAGCACGGCAGGCGGTGATGATCCAGCGGAAGGCAAGACTCTGGCGGCGGCGCTGGGTCACAGGCATGGGAACCTGATAGTTGGCACCACCGACACGCTTGGAACGGACTTCCACGTTTGGCTTGACGTTGTCAATCGCCTGATGGAATGCTTCGATGGACTTCTCCGGGAGGTTGTCCCGCTTTTCCTTGTCCATGCGTGCCTGGATCTTGTCCAGCGCGTCATAGATGACGCGGGTTGCGACGGACTTCTTGCCGTCGACCATGACGCAATTGATGAAACGACTCAGGACCTTGTCTCCATGACGAGGGTCACCCTTGAGTTGCTGTTCTGCTTTGGTAATACGACCGGCCATGATTGACCTCCTTGGCTCATCCGCCCCCGATGGGGCCTTGTGTTCACCGCGATCTTCACAATGTGGTCGAGTAGACCGCGATTACTTGCCTGGCGTCTGGTGACGCCTTGAATTGTTGAACACGGCGACAACGCCGTGATTGACTGACTACTTCTTGCCTCGCTTGACACCGTACTTCGATCGACCCTGCTTGCGGTCATCGACACCGAGGGTATCCAATGAACCACGTACGACGTGGTAACGGACACCGGGGAGGTCGCGGACACGACCGCCGCGGACCAGCACGATGGAGTGCTCCTGAAGGTTGTGACCTTCACCACCGATGTAGGCGGTAACTTCCTTGCCATTGGAGAGTCGAACACGGGCAACCTTGCGAAGTGCCGAGTTGGGCTTCTTGGGTGTCACGGTTCGTACTTGCAGGCATACACCTCGACGCTGTGGGCAGGCATCCATGTCACGGACCTTGGACTTCACCTTGGGCGTTCGGCGTGGCTTGCGGACAAGTTGGTTAATCGTTGGCACAGTGGCGCTCCTGAAATCAAGTCCCGCAGTCTATCAGGACCGAGCAGGAAGGCCAAGCTGATATCAGTTATCTGAGAGCCTCGGAAGAGGGTGATTCGGGTATCCAGACCATGCTGAGCCTGATAGGCTCCACCGCATGAGTGACCCAAACGCAAATTCCATGCCCTCAGTGGCCCTTTTTACGGACGGAGCCTGTTCTGGCAATCCTGGGCCCGGTGGTTGGGCTTTCATTCTTCGAAGCCTTCCTGATGGTGAGGAAACTGTGGAATATGGCGGTGAACCGGCTACCACCAACAATCGGATGGAACTTCTGGCTGTGATCGAGGGCATTCGAGCCCTTGGCGGTCCGGCCAGAATTGACCTCTTTTCAGACAGCCAATACGTGGTCAAGGGCCTTGCAGAGTGGATGGATGGCTGGAAGCGACGAGGTTGGAAACGGCCCAAGAACCAGCCAGTGCTGAATCTCGACCTGTGGCAGGAGCTCGACCGGGCGCGTGAAATCCACGACATCACCACCCACTGGGTCAAGGGTCACAATGAGCACCCGGAAAATGAGCGGTGTGATCGTCTCGCGGTTCAGGCTCGTGACGAGGCGGCCCGAGGGGGTTGATCTTTCCAACTGACGCGGCCCTCGCTACCGTGAGCACATGGTGATTCATCGCATTGAGGTTGCCCCTCGTGAGGGCATGGATGATGCTCAGGGCCGAGCGGCTCTGGCTTCTGCTTCAGCTTCCGGTCATGCGCCGTTGCCTTCAGGCATTCACTGCGCTCGCGTCTATCTTCTTGATGGAGAATTGAGCGAATCCGAACTGGCAACGGTTCAAAGGGATCTGCTCGGCAATCCGGTTACTGAAGAGGCGGTCATCGGCGCACGCGAGCCGGGCGCAAGCAGTGTCATCGAGGTTCATCCGCTTCCGGGTGTGACCGATCCAGATGCGGATGCAGTTGAACTTGCCTTGAGCACGCTTCTTGGTCGTTCAATTTCGGTTCGTACCGGCATCCGTTATGACATGGATGGAGTCGACTCCAAGGCTGCGGCCGGACTGGCCGAGAGCTGCTTTGCCAACACGCTGATTCATCATGTTCACGAAGGACCTTTCCACCCTGATGCCTTTCCTCAAGGCGGACCGCGTGAAGAGGAGATGCCGACGGTTGTCGTCAGAGGTCTTGATGATGCTGCCTTGGCACGTCTTTCTCGTGAAGGGCATCTGTTCCTCAGCCTTGAAGAGATGCGTGCGATTCAGACCTTCTATGAGCAGGCTGGACGGGATCCCCGTGAAATCGAACTGGAAACACTGGCGCAGACCTGGTCGGAGCATTGTGTTCACAAGACACTCAAATCAGCGGTGGCCTACGAGGGACCTCTGCCTGAAGGTGATCGTCCAGGCCATGTCCGCATGGAGGACGGGCGCACACGCATCGACAATCTCCTGAAGTCGACTGTCGCGGCCGCAACCTTCGAGTTGATGGCCGATGGCATCGACTGGTGTCTGTCCGTCTTCGTCGACAATGCAGGCATCATCGCCTTCGACGAAGAGCATGCCGTGTGTTTCAAGGCGGAGACGCACAACCATCCATCAGCACTCGAGCCTTACGGCGGAGCCGCCACTGGAATCGGTGGTTGTATTCGAGACATCATGGGCACCGGTCTCGCGGCCAAGCCCATCGCAGCAACAGATGTGTTCTGTGTTGCACCGCTCGATACGACCGAGGTGCCTGACGGCTGTCTTCATCCAAGACGGATCCTGTCTCAGGTCGTCAGTGGAGTCCGTGATTACGGAAACCGGATGGGTATCCCGACCTTGAACGGGGCGGTCTGGTTTGATCAGCGACACATCGGCAACCCACTGGTGTTCTGTGGCTGCATCGGCGTCATGCCTCGCGATATGACTCATGGGGATCCAGCGACAGGTGATCGAATCATTGCCATGGGAGGCCGTACTGGTCGCGACGGCATTCATGGCGCCACCTTCTCGTCAGCTGAGTTGACGGATTCGCATGCCGATGAGTTCTCCCATGCTGTTCAGATCGGCAATGCCATCACCGAGAAGAAAGTGCTTGATGCGATTCTCGAGGCACGTGATCAAGCAGGCGGCCCGCTCTATCGAGCCATCACGGATTGTGGTGCGGGCGGATTCTCAAGTGCCGTCGGGGAAATGGGTGAAGCACTTGGCGCTGAAGTGGATCTTGAAGCGGCTCCCTTGAAATACGAAGGCTTGACGGCCAGTGAGATCTGGATCTCCGAGGCGCAGGAACGAATGGTCCTCGCGGTGCCTGCCGAGAACATCGAAGCACTCCAGACCATCTGTGATGCTCATGAAGTCGAGATGTGTGACCTTGGCGTCTTTGGCAATGAAGATCGTGATCTGGTTCTTCGTTATCACGGAACAGAAGTTGGCCGTCTTTCCATGGAACTGCTCCATGAGGGAGTGCCACAGATCACACGTGAGGCCGCCTGGCAGGAGCCTGTCATCGAAGAGGCCGGTCAGGATTCACCACCAATTGATGAGATGTTGAAGTCGCTGCTTTCACATCCCAACATCTGTTCCCGCGAGCGGATCATTCGTCAGTACGACCATGAGGTCCAGGGCCGAAGCGTTGTTCGACCGCTGGTGGGTCCTGAGGGAGATGGTCCAGGCGATGCGGCAGTGATTCTTCCAGTCAAGGGTTCCTCCCGAGGTCTGGCCATCGGCAATGGCCTTGCCACAGGTTGGGAAGAGGATCCTTATCTGATGGTGTTGGCAGCCATTGATGAGTGTGTTCGAAACATCGTCTGTGTCGGCGGAGATCCGAGCCGCATTGCGATTCTCGACAACTTCTGCTGGCCTGGCTGTGATGACCCGGAACGAATGGGACTGCTGGTTCGTGCTGCTGAAGGTTGCTACGACGGTGCCAAGGCGTATCGCACACCGTTTGTTTCCGGCAAGGATTCGTTGAACAACCAGTTCACCACCGAAGAAGGCGAGACGATCAGAATTCCTGCAACGCTCCTCGTTTCCGGAATGGGACTCATTGAGGATGTCGACCGCTGTGTCACGATGGACGCCAAGCAGTCTGGGAATGTCCTTCTACTTGTCGGTGAAACCACCGAGGCGATGGGTGGTTCACATGCCGTCATGTGCTGTCCGGGCCTGGCGGTGGATCGTTCATTGCCACGAACCGATCTGATTCATGGTCCGGCACGAGCTCATGCCATTGCAGGGCTGATCAATTCAGGCCTGTTGCAATCAGCGCATGACTGCAGCGAAGGTGGATTGCTGGTCGCCGCAGCAGAAATGGGCATGGCAGGAGGATTGGGCTTGTCACTTGAAAGTGACCTGCTTGAGCATGCCGCAGGCCCGTATGTCACCCTGTTCGCCGAGACACCATCGCGTTATCTGCTTGAAGTGAAGCCTGATGACGTCGCAGCCGTCGAGTCAGCACTTGCAGATCACCAGGTGATGCGAATCGGGACCTTCACTGATGGCGACACGCTTGAACTCGGCGCTCTGAATCTATCGATCACCGAGTTGAAATCCGTCTGGCAGGGTGGACTGGTGATCTAGCCATCATCTCACCTTGACGCACATCCTTCGATTCATTTCATGGCGTTCTGCCATGAGGTGGCGAGCATGTCCATGATGCTGGTGTAGTGCGGACTCCAGCCCAGCTCGGACTGGATGCGACTGGAATCAGCCCAGATGGCTGGAATGTCTCCTGGCCGACGCGGACCTTCTATGACTGGAATCGAGTGACCGCAGATTTGCTCGATTGCCCGGACGATCTGCAGCACGCTTGTGCCGTGTCCGCAACCAACGTTGTACACCGACACGATTGCCGGCTGAAGCGAATCCATCAACGCAAGATGCGCACGCGCGATGTCACTGACGTGAACGAAGTCACGAACCGCGGTGCCATCAGACGTGTCATAGTCCGTGCCATGAAGCGTGAATTCAGATTGGTTGCCAAGCGCAGTCTGAAGACAGGCAGAGGTGAGCCGGGCAGCCACGACGGGTTCCTGCAGAACACCTTTCGCATCAACGCCCACGACGTTGAAGTACCGCAGAATTCCCAGATTCAACGAGTCATGGTTCTGGCTGATCCGTCTCAGAATTGATTCGGCTCTGGCTTTCGTATCACCATAGGTATTCTCCGGATTGAGAGGTGCTGCTTCTGAAACCGGAAGATGATCCTCATCAGGTGTTCCATAGACCGCGCACGTACTGGAGAAGATGAACTGTCCGATGCCATGTGCAGCGGCCGATTCTGCCAGAGATTTCGTGACCTCCACGTTCTGTTGTTGATACAACTCTGGACAGGCCATTGATTCATCAACGCGGGTAAACGCGGCGAAATGCATGATCGTGTCGATTCCCCGCAGCACCTCCTGAAGCAGGAGTTCGTCTCCGCAGTCGCCCTGAATGAAGTCCACCTCGCCAATGGCTTGAAGCCTGCGAATGGTGTCGATGGACCCCCGCTCCAGAGTGTCGATGATTCTCACCCGGTGTCCGGTACGCAGCAGTTCCAGCGCGGCGTGGGATCCGATATAGCCCGCGCCGCCGGTGACCAGTACATCTCTTGGGGAGTGATTTTCCATGGATTTGACTCAGTATGACCGTGGGGTATCCACAGCGGCAAGTTCTGGTCCAAGGGAGCGTACACTATCCCCATGGCTGACCGACCAATTGCATTGGTGCTGACCGCACCTGGAATCAACTGTGATGATGAACTCTGCGAGGCTTTCGATCTCGCAGGTGCTGAGCCACGCAGCATCCACATCAATCGACTTGCTGCAGATCCCGACCAGTTGGATCAGGCATCCTTGATCGGGTTGCCGGGCGGTTTCTCGTATGGCGATGCCGTGGCTGCTGGTCGTATCGCAGCTCAGTTGATACGAGTGCATCTCTGGGATGCTCTTCGGAGAGCGGTCGAACGTGGTGTCCCCATGATTGCACCATGCAATGGTTTCCAGATTGCAGTTCAGGCTGGACTGCTTCCTGGTCCCGCTGCAGGTACTGGCTGGCCTTCGTCGCCAGCCTCTTCCGAGGTCGCCTTGGTTGACAATGAATCAGCACGCTTCATTGATCGCTGGGTACGAGTTTCCTATCCCGACAACACCGTCTGCATCTGGACGCAGGGCATTGATTCGACGCCAGAAGCATCCATGCTCCCCATTGCTCATGGCGAAGGACGTTTCATGTCCGGAGGACGACTGCAGGAACTTGAACAGACGGGACAGATCGCGGTGCGTTATGCGGCTGATGATGATCCCAATGGTTCAGAGGGGCATGTGGCAGGCATCTGTGATGCCTCGGGTCTGATCCTCGGCTTGATGCCTCATCCCGAACGCTACACAAGATGGACACAGCATCCTTTCTGGACACGACTGGAAGATGGTCAACGAGTCGGCAATCCTCCAGGGCTGCAGATATTTGAAAAAGCGGTCGCCTGGGTGAGGTCGAGGCAGTCGGCAACACTGTCGGCTTGAGGTCAGCACCGCGAGGAGTCGGCCGTGCCAATTCCCGTTCAGTTTCTGGAGCAGTTCAGCCGGCAGCCGCCGGATGATGATCGGGTCTGTCAGTCGTGTGGCTACCCGCTGCGAGGTCTTCCTGCAGGCAATCCTTGTCCGGAATGCGGTGCCTCCGATCAACCGGATTCAGATGGACAACCTGCTCCATCCCCACCACGCAAGGTGAAGCCACCTACATGCCGTGGTTGTGGATATCTCCTCAAGGGACTTCCGTCTTCAGGCCGTTGTCCGGAATGTGGCGGACCCTATCGTCCAGCCGATTCATTCAAGCGCATTGCTGTCTTGATACCCGATCCGGTTCTGGAATCTGTTTCATGGCGAGCAGGTCTGACCATCATGGCGATGGCTTCCGCGGGCGCACTCTTCATGCAACTCGTGGTCCTGTTTGCCAGAGTTACGCCTCGGGAATACACCATGCTGATGGCGGGCATCTCCGCGGCCTGGATCGTCGGCCTGCATGTCTGGGTTCCCCGTTCAATCGACGGTGATCTGCGTTTCATCAGAACCGGTCGTCGTCTGACTCTGGTTTCACAGTGGCTCTGGCCCGCAGGTTTCACGTTGATGTGTCTCCAGCTTTCCAATCTTGCACGTGGCCATGATCAGGCATTCCAGATCATTGCTTCTTGCTGTTTCGTGATTGCAGGACTTGGAACGGTCGGAGCAGTGTCCTTGATGGTCATGGCTGCCAAGGATCTGTACATGCGTGACGCCGCCCGTCGGTTGCTGTTCACAGCATTCTTTTTCCTGCCGTACTCGATCGGGATCTGGATTGCGCCTTATCCGGCATTCGTGACGGTGGGCATACCTCTATCACCTTATGGCGGGTTGCTTGCCTTCATCTATCTCGTGTTGCTCAGTCCCTGGTGGTTCATGTTCATCACGGTTCTGGTCACCTCCTTGCAGATGGCTCAGCGAGGGCGATGGGCGATTCATGTGAAATATCTGGAGGCAACTCGAGCAGATCGAGTAGCCGCCAAGCGTGACAGGATGAATGCCAGTGTGGGCGTGAAAGAGGTTGGTCCCCGGGCCGAAGTTCCAGACCGTGGACCAGCCTGGGATGCCTCAGGAGATATTCCTTTGGAAGGACCACCGAAAGAGAATTGATTCGGTGGAGTTTCTGGAACAACAAACTGCTAGCATGTCGAGACTTGGAGGCACACGAGCATGTCAACTACACCAACTCGATGCGGCGTCGTAGGCGTCGGCCGAATGGGCCGACATCATGCAAGGATCTATTCTCAACTTCCGGAAGCCGAATTGGTGGGCGTGGTCGATGCTGATGTATCGCGTCGCGAAGACATCACGGAAGAGTGGGGCGGTTCACCGGTGGCGACGGTTGCCGAGTTGATCGATCTGGGCGTCGAAGCCGTCACGATTGCGACCCCGACAAGCAATCACAGGGAGGCTGCCGAGCAGCTTCTTGATGCGGGTGTTGCATGCCTCATTGAAAAGCCGCTTGCAGGCACCGCAGCTGATGCTGCAGCCATTGCCGAAGCAGCCTCACGAAACAATGTTCCGCTTCAAGTCGGGCATGTCGTCCGTTATGACCCAGTCATGCGTGCAATCCGTAATCTCGGCGAGTTCCAGCCTCGTCATCTGGAGCTGCATCGTATTTCGCCAATGACTTTCCGGAGTGTTGATGTCGGTGTCGTACTCGACATGATGATCCATGATCTTGATCTGCTCACCATGCTTCTTGGTCGTGAGCCGGAAGACATTCAGGCAAGTGCCGTGGCGGTCATGTCGGACGCCGAGGATGTCTGCAATGCCCGGTTGACCTATGCAGCCGATGGCAATGCCGGGAGTTGTGTGGCCAATGTCACGGCCAGTCGCCTTGCGCTCAAGACCGAACGCAAGCTTCGGATCATCTGTGAGGATCTCTATGTATCCGCCGACTTCGTCACCCGAACCGGGACAGTCGTGCGGCAGTCTGCCAATGCCGAACAGCTTGAGCAAATCAAAGCCAGAATGCGAGCCGGCGAGGATCTGTCTGATGTCAACTATCTCGATCTGGTGAGCTTTGAAGAACTCCAGGTTGAAGACGTCGAGCCTCTGACGTTGCAGGCCAAGGATTTTCTGGATGCCGTGCGAACAGGCTCCGCACCCGAGGTCGATGCTGAGGCAGGAAGTGCCGCAGTCCGGACGGCTGAACGGATCATTGAATCAGCGGGTCTTGCGGCCGGAGTCTGATGAGAACACGTGATTCTTGCGCCATGGCATGCAGGGTCTGCGCAGTGGAGGTCCTGCAGGGGCGTCATCGCGTGGCACTCCTGTTGCGGTGATCTTCAGGTCAACTCGACAGGAGAGAACCATGATCGATCCCACCGCATCATTATCGACCCTTGCTGGCAGATCTTCGGCCTCTGGAATCGAACGTTCGCAGAATGCTGACGATCAGTTCAGTCAGGAAGTGACGATCGAGGACATCATCAGAAGCTGGGGAGAATCGGATTCTCATGCTGACATGAATGCGGATGGGATTGTCGATGTGAATGACCTGCTTCTTCTGCTTGAACAGCAGTCCAGCAGCAATCCAGTACTTTCCAGTCTGAGTGAGGTTCCCGAGGCGATAGCTGGTGGTCTTGCCTCGCTTGGTGGACTCCTGATCGAAGCGCTTGGCATCACGAGCGAATCCGAAACCACATCCCAGAAGTCGGTCCCAGTTGATTTGGATGTGAATCCAGAACAAGCACTGAAAAGTCTGGATCCAGAAGGTGTTGATCAGGCGATGAAGACGGCAAAGGGTCTGATTGATCGCTGGCAGGCGCGAGGGTGGTCGACTTCACCGCCGCCTGGTTTCGAACAGCTCCTCGAGACACTGCCACTGGAACCCAACGTGAGGTCCGTGGTGGCGAGTCTCATCGAAATGACCTACGCAACCTGATTTGGATTAGACCCGGCTTTCAGGATCCCCAGTGAGGTGAAACCGGTGGAGGCCCACCGCTCACCGGCCCCTCGGTTTTGAATGACTCGATGTCATCGACTCGATTCAATCCAACAAGAAACATTTCACGGGAATCGGATCGAGAAGCCTTGGGCTTGGCTGGGCGGACCGTATCGAACATCGTCTTCATGAGATCCACGAAGTCCTTTGACCCTGGTCCCTCGAAGGTCTTCAGGACGACATGTCCACCAGGGCCGAGCCATCTGGCACTGATTTGAAGCACAAGCTCGCACAGTCTGATGGAGCGGTAGTGATCGGTATCCCTGTTTCCAGTTGTGGAAGGGGCCATGTCACTCAGCACCACATCGAACGGCACATGGGGATCGATGCCGCATTGTTCCAACTGGGAATCATCCAAGGCCGCAGCATCACCATGAATGATGTGGATGTTGTTCTCTTCCAGACCTGTGCGGATCGGCTGCAGATCGATCCCGACCACCAGACCTTTGGGGCCAATTCGCTTTGAGGCGACCTGCATCCAGCTTCCAGGTGCAGCGCCAAGATCAAGGACTCTCGCCCCTCGAGTCAGTACCTGTCGTTTGTCGTCAATCTCCGTGAGCTTGAACGCGGCGCGTGATCGCCAACCGAGTCGCTTGGCTTCCTTGAACCAGTGGTCCTGTACTTCGCGTTCGCGTGCCATCGGATCAGGAATCCTTCAATACAGCAGGAGACTGCTTTGCTGATAGGGATTCTTCTTCACGATCACTCGGATGGTCCCGTCGTTTGTTCGAAGGACGATCGGTTCCATGCCGTCATTGAGGACCGCATCAAGGATCTGATCGTTGGTACGTCCAAGCACCTGAAGTCTGGCATCCGGTACCGAACTGATGATTCGACCATCGCCGGAATAGCAGTCGAGTCGACCACTGCTTCCAGGAGGCATGCGGAGCTGGATGTCTCCATCAGTCGTCACCGCCGAGATCGGACCATGGAGAGGCTTGAGCGTCACGATTTCCAGATCACCTCTGGTTGATTCGATATCAATCGGGCCGCAAATCTCCTGGAGCTCGACACTTCCCAGTCGCGTCTTCACCCTCGTGCCATCGATCTCAGGGAGTCCGACGGTCACATGAACACGTTGGAGTTCAGGCTCAGGGTAGACCGTGGACGTGCGTATCCTGACGACGTCACGCCCGCCCTCGTTGACCACTTCAACATCCCAGCTGACTTCTTCGAGTGAAGCCGCGGCGGCCTCGTATCGATGCAAGGCATGGAGCGAGGCAGGGGTAATCAATACATAGGGTGTGACACCGGAGTTGCCGGTCGAGACCACCTTGACATCACCCGCAAAGGTCACGATATCCACAGCTGCGGGCCCGGAGACTTCGAGCGTTTTTCTTGTGCCGAAGCTGGGTGTGGAGCAGCCCATGGCCAGTATCAGCATCGGCAGCCACAAGCTGATCATGAAGCAGAAGGAGCGTTTGATGCCTGAGGAAGGCGTTGCGATGCGTGAGCTCATGGCTGGATTGTATGGGCCCCAACCCTTTGAGAGGGGCCAACCGGCGTTCAGTCGCTAAACTGGAGAGATCTTGGGAGATTTCGAGATGATCCAGACCAACGCATCCACCCCTCATTCAGCTCAGTTCGATCAGCTTGATGATGATGGCTTTCGTCAGGCACTCCCCATGCAGGGTGCCATCAACCCATCAACTCAGCAGAGTGGGACCACTCCAGGCAGCTTTGCCAACGCTCCTGACATCGGTGGTCCATTGAGTTTCAGCAGCCCGGACACGCCCGGCATGCCGGCGGTTTCCAGCAAGACGGCCTGGGATTTCCTGCCTGATGGCTGGACGGTAGAGATTCATCCTGATGGCTGTCTTGGCCATGGCCGAGGTGATGCGCCGATCCGGGCGATTCCTGTGAAGGGGTTTGAGCCGGTCACCCAACTTGAGCATGCTCGCCTTGGAACGATTACGCCTGAGATGCAGCGTGTCGCGGAGCGTGAGCAACATCTCACTCCGGCACAGGTCCGTGATGAGGTCGCCTCAGGCCGTCTGATCATTCCTGCGAATATCCACCACCTGAAACATCAATTGGATCCGATGGCCATCGGTCGCGCATCCAAGACCAAAGTCAATGCCAACATGGGCGCCTCTCCGGTCAGTTCCGGAATGGATCAGGAGCTGGAAAAGCTTCGATGGGCGGAACAATGGGGCGGTGATACCGTCATGGATCTGTCAACGGGAGGCGATCTTGATGCCTGTCGTGAGATGTTGATTCAGAACTCCAAGGTGCCGATTGGAACCGTGCCGATCTACTCGATGATCATTGGCCGCAAGATCGAGGATCTGGATGAGAAGGCCATACTGGAAATGGTCGAGCATCAGGCGAAGCAGGGTGTTGACTACTTCACCATCCATGCAGGTGTTCGCCAGTCGCATCTGAAGTACGTCCGCAAGCGACTGATTGGAATCGTTTCCCGGGGTGGTTCACTGCTCGCCAAGTGGATGATTCATCATGGTCGAGAAAATCCCATGTATGAACTTTGGGAAGACATCTGCAGGATCATGCGTCAACATGATGTCTCCTTCTCCATTGGCGACGGACTTCGTCCCGGAGGGCTGGGAGATGCAACGGATCAGGCTCAGCTTTCCGAGCTTCAGACACTTGGAGAATTGACTGAACGTGCCTGGAAGCAGGGTGTACAGGTGATGGTGGAAGGCCCGGGTCATGTTCCACTTGATCAGGTTGAGTACAACATGAAGCTGCAGCGATCACTCTGCCATGGGGCACCGTTCTATGTGCTGGGACCGCTCGTCACGGACATCTTCCCGGGCTATGACCACATTACGTCATGCATCGGCGCTACCAATGCGGCGTATCACGGTGCTTCGATGCTGTGTTACGTCACTCCAAAGGAACATCTGGGACTGCCCAAGAAGGATGATGTCAAGCAGGGTTGCATCGCCTATCGAATCGCCGCCCATGCAGCGGACATCGCATTGGGTATTCCCGGCACTCGTGATCAGGATGATGAGCTTACGAAGGCCCGGGCTGCCTTGAACTGGCAACGTCACTTTGAATTGAGCTTTGATCCGGATACGGCTCGTGCCCTTCATGATGAGGATCTTGATGTTGACACTGATTTCTGTGCCATGTGTGGCCATGACTGGTGCAGCGTCCGGATCAGCAAGGAGATTCAGGAGTTTCAGTCCGGGCAGGAAGCCGAGTATTCCTGGGACAAGCCAAAGATCACAGAGTCACTTTCCGAAGAGCAGCAGAAGATTCTCGAACAGCGAGGCGTTCTTCCTCCAGAGGAAATCCACCGTCTTGCAAGCAAGACTCGTTCCCGGACGAGCAAGTCGGAAGATGCGGCACCTGCGTGCCACAGTGATAACGCCAGTTCCGATGAAGCCAAGAAGATTCAGGAGAACGAAGGTGTGGATCATTTCGTGACACTGGATACTTCAGAAGTGACCAATATTCCCAAGCATGATTCGGTGATCTAGTGTCGAGCAAGGCATCAGGCAGGCGGATAGGGGTTCATTTTCCGAATCTGTATCTATGGCTGGTCTTTCTCTCGGCACTGGACGTCGTGATGACTCGCATCATTCTCTACTTCGGTGGAATTGAAGTGAATCCAGTTGCCAAGTGGGTCATCGAGATCGGTGGGCAGATGGGAATGAGTCTGTTCAAGTTCTTCATCGTGGCATTCGTGATTCTCGTGTGTGAATACGCGGCAACTCTGGATGTGAAGACTGCCAAGAAACTCGCCATCGCGGGCTGCTGCATCACGGCTCTGCCGGTGCTGTGGTCTTCCGGTCTGGTGATGGAAATGATTCTGACCTACCAGCCCGGTACGGAGGAGGTCTACCCACATGGCCTCGATCAGATCTTCGAACATCGAGAAGCTGCTGAGAATCGACCAAGGCCTCAGTAGACCAGGCCCGGTCTCAGTTATGATTCCAGCCGTCCCATGGGACTTGTCAGGAGGCAATCAATGGCTGAGAAGCGTCGTCCACGAATCGTGATTCTCGGTGGTGGATTTGCAGGAGCCTACGTGGCCAAGCATCTTCATGATCGAAATCTCAGCCTTGATGCCGAAGTGATCATCATTGATCGAAACAACTACTTCGTCTTCTATCCATTGCTGGTGGAGGCTGGAACCGGTTCGCTGGAGCCTCGCCACTGCACCGTACCGATCCGGGATTTCTGCCGGAAGTCAGAATTGCTGATGGGAGAAGTTTCGGCCATCGACATGGAAGCCAATACGGTCACCTTCCAGCTGGCCGGCGACAACCGACAACGATTTCTGGAATACGACCATCTTGTGATTGCCCTTGGCAGCGTGACCCGGATTCTTCCCGACAACATCTGCAGTGGGGTCCGGGAGCACGCATTCGAGGTCAAGCACATGAGTGATGCGATCGCGATTCGAGATCGTGCCATCGAATTGCTCGAGCTGGCCAATGCGACGGATGATCCTGAAGAGCGCAAGCGCCTGCTCCATTTCGTGATTGTCGGTGGCAATGTCACGGGTATTGAAGTCGTTGGAGAACTGGAGGTATTCGTTCGTGGCGCAACCTCCATGTATGCGAATATTTCACCTTCCGATTGCAGTTTCACAGTCGTTGAACTCTCCCCCAAGATTCTTCCGATTCTGCCCGACAATCTTGTCCGGTGGGCAACCAAGACACTGGAAGGACGGGGTATCGATCTTCGAACAGGTGAATCCGTCAAGGAAGTCCATGCGGACTACATCCTGACTTCGAATGAAGAGCGTGTTTCATGTTCAACCGTGATCTGGACTGCAGGAATCGCGCCGAATCCGGTCTTGCGCGAGTTCAAGGATCTTCCACTGAACACCCATGGTGGCGTTGACTGTGAACCGACCTACAAGGTCAAGGGTCAGGACAACGTCTGGGCACTCGGGGATTGTGCCGGTGTGCCTGGCCCCGATGGGAAGCCGATGCCGCCTTTGGCTCAGATTGCCATTCGTCAGGCCAAGCAGCTGGCAGGAAACATTGCAGCAGCACACCGTGGCGAGGAATTGTCGCCAGGACATGTAAGCGTGCTCGGCATTCTGGTGCCTCTTGGGCATCACAAGGGTGTCATGAACTTCAAGGGAATCAAGATCGAAGGCTTCTTCGCGTGGTTCCTCTGGCGTGCGGTCTATCTCAGCAAGATGCCGGGCTTCGGTCGCAAGATACGAGTCGGCCTCGATTGGATGATCAACATGTTCTCAAGGCGCGATTATGTCCAGCTTGGAATGAACCCTGATTCCAAACGGGAAATCGAACCGAGTTGATCGGATTCAGCCTTTTCGGCCCCAGCGACTTCGCAGCAGTCCCATTGAATCATCATCAGAGGCCAATGGTTCAGAACCCTCGACCGGTCCTGTGAATCGTCGATCCTCGAGGCTTTCATCAAGCTCATTCAGCCATCGTTTGGTTGCAGCCAATGCGAGTGGGCCATGACCGCTGATCCTTCGTGCTAGATCCTCGGCGGAGGCCTCTGGATCACCAGTGACATGCGTTACGAGGCCGAGTCGATGAGCCGTAGTTCCATCAATCAACTTGCCGGACATCAGCATCGCACGTGCTGCGCCATCGCCAACCATCTGCATCAATGTGGGGCTGCTTACGACGGGTGACAGCCCAAGCGGGTGGACGGGATATCCAAGTCGAGCATCAGGTGAAGCCACGACCAGATCACAGGCACTGACGATGGCACATCCACCTGCAATGGCAGCGCCTTGAACGGCGGAAATGACCACGGCCCTGTTTCTTCTGATCGAACGCAACAGCAGGCTGAGTCCTTCAATGAAATCATTGAGCCTGGCCGGGTCCTCGACAACGGGCTGAAGATCAAAGCCGGCACAGAACGCGGGACCTTGACCGGTGAGCAGCACCACGGAAATGGATGGATCTCGATTGATCGACTCGAGTTCCTCCACCGCAGCGTTCATGGTGCTGCATGAAAGCGCATTGCGTTGTTCAGGACCTTGGAATTGAATTCTTGCAATTCCGTCGTGACGTTCAGTGATGATGGTGGTGTGAGTCGTCATCTTGTTTGAGTCACCAGATCAGCAGCCAGAATGCAATCCATGATCCAGCAGCGACCATGACCAGGGCGGTATAGCCGACGATGTCCCGTGCACGGACACCGGTGATGGCCAGTAGAGGAAGCGCCCAGAATGGTTGCAGCATGTTCGAGAGCTGGTCTCCATAGCTGACCGACATCAACATCTTCGGCAGTGAAACACCAGCTTCAATGGCGCTCTGTATCGCGATTGGTCCCTGCACACCCCATTGTCCACCTCCAGAAGGGACGAAGAAATTCACGACCGCTGCGGACAGGAAGGTGTAGAAGGGCAGCGTGACCGCGGTGGAAGTATCCGCAGCGATTTGAGCAAGGTCGGCCATCAGTCCGGATTGCTTGAGCATCGCCAGAATCCCGGCATACAGAGGGAATTGAATCAGAATGCCGGCGCATCCCCTGGAGGCCCGTTCGATTGAACGTGCGTAGGCGATCGGCGAACCATGAAGGATCAGGCCGATACCGATCATCACTGCATTGAATTGATTTGGCCCCAATCTAAGAATGCCACGTTGTTCGTCGGTAAGGAAGAATACGAATCCCAGAATCAGCGAGCAGGCGACAACCATCGAGAACAGGATTCCGACGATGCCCCAGCTTTCACCCGTTGGAATTGGTTCAGCAGGTGCATCCTGCATCGGTTTGGCGCCGACCTGAGTCAATGATCGACAATCTTCGGGTTTGGGTGCAAGTAACCAGAGTACGAGTGGGATGATCAGGAGGAGACCGCCACTGATCAGGAGGTTCATGCCGGAGAAAGTCGTGGCATCGAGTGGAATACCGTCCGTGAAGCCCTGCTTGGCGAGCTCGGCCACAAGATCAGCCCCCAGAATTCCGCTGGCCTCGGCAGCCGTACTCGTCTTCAACGCGGCAGAGCCCGAGAGTCCACCATGCCAGACCAGCAGGCCGACGTAACCAGCCGCGCAAAGCAATGGAAAGTGAGCACGACGTCCCTTTGCTTCCATTGCTCGACCAACATCTCTCGCAAGCAGTGCGCCCACGATGAGGCCCAGTCCCCAGTTGATCAGACCTGTCGCTGCAGCAATGAAGCCGACCAGCGCTGCAGCCTGAGCTGGAGTGCGTGGCAACTCCGAGATAGCCGCGATGCTTCTTCGCACAATCGGGCTGTCAGCGAGGGCGTAGCCGGTGACCAGAATAAGCGCCATCTGCATGCTGAACTTCAGGAACAGCCAGATGCCGGAATTCCACCAGTCATTGAGAAGTTTGGTTCCTGCTTCACTGCGATCCAGATCCACGTAACCGAAGATCAGTGCCAGAAGCGCGGTGACAAGCGTGAGCCCCAGTGCCAGAATCAGTGGATCTGGCATGCAGCGACCAATGGTGCGACTGAGAAACAGGCCGAGTCGAGCAATCATGGCCCCGATGGTAGGAGATCAGGGCTAGTCGGTGTGCCAGGTCCGACTTGTTCGGTCAAAGACCACTGAACCGGTTGCTGGACCGATATCATCGCTTTCGGGAAATGCGATTCCCATGTCGATGAAGCTGGGATAGATCTCGGTTTCGATGGAGCGAATCGAGAGGTTCCCGGTCCGTGAGATCAACAAGTCGATGATTTCTGCATCAGGAAGCGGGAGTTCATTGTGATCGCAGCGAATTCTTCGGGCCATGTAACGACGGAGCATTTCGGCGATGACGGCCAGGAGCGGTCGTTGAGTCCTGCTCTCGATTTCAATACAACCTCCTCTTGAAATCAGGCCGGCGACGGCACGAATATCAGTTGTCAGCATGCAGCTTCCACTGATCACAGCTTGTTCAATGGCACTGGCATCAAGATCCTCGATAGGGCCATCCACACAGGCTGCATAGCGAAGTGGGATGTTGGTGGGATCAATCTCCGAAGCAAGGGCAGGGGGAACCTGTAGCCCCGTATCGAGCCCAAGCAGAACTTCCATCTGCGGAGATTCCATGACTGCAGCAATCGCGGTCAGGGCCTGCCATCCAGTCAATCCATCGAGGACAAGACGATGGAGCCGATTGACTTGAGTAAGCCTGATCAGCCGGTTCTCACTCTGGATCGCCGATTCGGAGTTGGTACCGATCGGAATCTCGTTGTTCTTGTTGAACTCATCCCAGTTCATCACTCATCCTCCCACCATGCCGAGATACACAACGCCCTACTGGAGCAGGGCGTTCAGGTATCTGATCAAGTCTTTCAGCAATTGATCAGTGCCTTGGAGGCCGCCCCTGGTCTCGACGCATGTCACAGTCCAGTGAATCGAGGATCTTCCTGAGGGTCGATGCGATGACAGCGAAGAGCCGCGACTGGATTGTCGAGTACGAGGTGCGAGGGGCTGGAATGACCCTTGCGTCACGTCGTACGACAGGCCGGTGGTGCCGAGTTCCGAATTGGTCGTTGTGTTCGACCATGCAGTTGGAGTGTTCTCCGGATTCAAGACTTGGCAAGCGGAACATGTTCAAACTGATGAGGATTCAGCCGGAGGGGTTCCGAAAGATCCGTTGTTTGATCCAGACCATTCACCTTGATCGGGTCAAATAGGCCCTTTCAGGGGGGCAGAACGCGTTTGACCGCCGTGAAGATGTATAGTGCCGCCCCAGAGGAGCTTCCGCTCGAGGAGTCATTCATGTCGATGCTGCAATTCGCCCGTCACGCGGGGCGATACCGTGAAATGCTTTCGGTATTGGTCAAGTTCGGATTTCGAGAGTTCTTTGAAGATGCGAAGCTCGATCTGCTTCTTGAGCGGAGCCGACGGATCTTTCATCGAGGTCCAACTGAGGAAGTCCAACGCATGGGCCGCCCGAAGCGGCTTCGGCTTGCACTTGAAGAACTGGGCCCGACGTTCATCAAGCTTGGTCAGGTACTCAGTACCAGACCCGACATCCTTCCCCCGGAATACATCGCGGAGTTCCAGCACCTTCAGGACAACGTGCCAAGTGTCGCGTGGCCTGAGATCAAGAAGCAGTTGATCGAAGATCTGGGACATCTGGAAGACCACTTTGATTCTCTGGATGAAGAGCCAATGGCAGCGGCCTCCATGGCCCAGGCACATCGTGCCGTCATCAAGGGTGGCCAGCCGATTGTCTTGAAGATTCTTCGTCCTGGTATTGCTCGAATCGTGAGAGAGGATCTTGAGATCCTTCATTCCGTTGCAGAATGGATCAACCGTCATCGTCATGATCTTCCATTCGATGTCATCGCCGTTGTGGAGGAATTCCAGCAGGCGATGAGTTATGAACTGGATCTGATGCATGAGGCTCGGAACATCGAGACGTTCCGCAGACAATTGGAGGATCAGAAGGAAACCTATTTCCCCCAGGTCTACTGGGCCGTGACACGTAGTCGATGCCTTGGTCTTGAAGAGATCAAGGGAGTTCAGCTTTCACATTGGCACGAGGCGGATCTTTCGAAGGAAGAAAGGCAGAAGATCGTCCGGATCGGTGCAGGCAGCATTCTGCATCAGGTTCTGGACATCGGCTTCTTCCATGCCGATCCTCATCCAGGCAACATGTTCTGGTTGCGTGATGGCCGCCTCTGTTTCATTGATTGCGGCATGGCGGGACGCGTGGATCGCGAGACCGTTCATGAGCTCGCCAACCTCCTGTACGGCGTTGCCACCAATGACATTGATCGAGTATTCGAAGCATTTCTTTCCTTGGGCAATGTGAATGAGGATCAGATATCGCCTCGATCCGTTCGACGTGATCTCCAGGACTTCATCGATCAGTTCACAGGCGTTTCATTCGAGCAGATACAGATGTCAGCTGTTCTTCAGGCTTTCTCTGATGGACTCCGAAAGCACAGGATTCAATGTCCTGGCGACATCATTCTGATGATCAAGGCGTTGTCCACCATCGAAGGTGTGGGCGAGGATCTTGATCCAGAATTCGATCTGATCGGCTATGCCAAACCTCACCTCGAGGCGTTGATCAAGCGTCAGTACTCGCGAGAGGCGATCTGGTCGAGGCTCAAGAGATCCGGCGGCAAGTACCTGACGCTTCTGGAAGAGTTGCCTCATCGAGTGGGAACGATTCTCCAGCGTGTTTCACGCAATGAAGTACAGGTTGGAGTCGAGATTGATGGTCTGAAGCAGTTGACGCAGACCGTCCATCATTCTTCACGCCAGCTGTCCTATTCATTGTTGATCGCAGCCATGATCATGGCTTCGTCTGTTCTCGTACTTGCAGCAGGAACAGAGGGGTCGTTGTTGAAGGTGATCGGCTTCATTGGTTTCCTCGTCTCCTTCCTGCTTGCCTTCTTCATCGTTGTTGAGAACTTCCTTCGACGAAACGTCTGATTGCTCCGATTTCTCATCAGGCGAATGAATCGCGGTTCTGATGTCTGCGAGGAGGAGGACCGTTGCGTCTGGACTTGCGCCCACGAACCCGTGAGTCCGTCGCACGATCCCATCTCTTGTGATACTCCGCGATGTCCAGATCCCGGTATTGCGATCGGCATCTGTAGCAATAGAGCCTTGTCCTCGCAAAGAACAGAATCGCGATATCCAGAAGGAGGACGCCTGTCATGCCGATCAGGATCGCGATGTCCGTGACATATCCCAGAACACCGATGAGACTCAGTGCAAATGCGAGCACGATCACGATCGGTGTGATCTGTGGAAAGGTCTTGTGTTTGAAGAGATCTTCGCTGCCACAGATGATGCATCTTCTCAGCTGGCCGCCATCATCAAAGCTGCGTTCCCAGTCCAGAAAGACTTCCTGATTGCTGTCGACCGTCGTCGCTCGAGCCGGCTTCTTGTCCGCATCGACCTCGATCTCACCCAGGCGGCGGCGGTTCTCCTGTCGTACGACGACTCGCATGTCGTGGATGGTATGTGGGTTCGTGAAATCCAGTTGGCCTGATTGCCATTCAGCAGCTGCTCGGGGGGGTATAGTTCCCTGATGACCTCATGGGCGGACATACTCAGCAGTCGATTTCTGGTCTTTGACGGACCTGATGGTTCTGGCAAGAGCACCCAGTTCCGTAGGTTCATCAATTGGGCCAAGGAGAAAGGGGCCCATGTCACCGAACTTCGCGAGCCTGGTGGTACCCCGATCGGCGAGCGAATCCGAGAGGTCCTGCTTGATGTAGCCCATGAGGAAATGACGGTCACATGTGAGATGCTCCTGTACATGGCCAGTCGGGCACAGATCGTCGAAGAAGTCGTACAGCCCGCTTTGGAACGGGGGGATCTGGTGGTAGCCGATCGATTCATCAGCAGCACCCATGCCTATCAGGGGACCGGAGGTGGTCTGCCTCATGAGGCTATCCAGATGGTTGGGGAAGTTGCGGTGCAGTCGTGGATGCCGAATCTGACCGTCATCTTCGATGTGGATTCAGAGACGGCTTCTCGAAGATTGAATCCATTGCTTGATCGAATGGAGCGAAAGGGCGAGGCCTTTCATTCACGTGTGCGATCGGGTTATCTCGATCAAGCCCAACGCAATCCCGAAGCCTATCTGGTGATCGATGCTCGACCAGACGAAGACACGGTATTCCAAGCACTTCTTGAAGGGCTTGAGAATCGATTGAAGGTCAGGATGTCGTCGCCACCTGCTCCCACGGGTTCCCCGTCGCCGCAAGCGTAGCGTCAACAACTTTCTTCATGTCTCCATTGTTCTGCTCGCAGACTCGTCGCTGGATCGTCGAGCCTGTTCCATGTTCAATGATCCGTTCGATGTAGGAAAGTTCCTTGGAGCAATCGAGTTTCTCGGCTACTGGCTTGCATAGATCAACGAGCATGCGTGCCTGCTGTTTCGCGGATATCGCGAGCATGGTGTCTGGATCCGCGAGTGTCGCTTCAAGCCCATATCGTGAAGCATGCCATTTGTTCTGTCTCGCGATCATCGGATGACAGTCGACCAGATACATTCCCTTGTCGATTTCAGTGGAAAGGCCCGACACGATGCACTGGGTCAGAGCGACCAGACCAAGCATGTGCTCCATGGAGATCGGCGTATCCATGACGCGGATTTCAACGGTTCCGAATCTCGCTACAGGACGTACATCCCACCAGATTTCCCGCGGGCTGTGGATGAAGTCGGTTGCGATCAGATGATCGATGAGCCAGTTGTATTCGGACCAGTTCCGCATGTTCTCCGGCAGGCCTGCGGTAGGCAGTGACTCCATCACCTTCGAGCGGTACGAGTGAAGACCGGTATTGCGATTGCACCAGTGGGGCGAATTCGAGGAAAGCGCCAGCAGCACCGGCAGGTGGCGAAGGAGTCGATCGCACATCTGGATGGCCTTGTCGCCGGAATCCACGCCGACATGAACATGAAGGCCGAAGACAACCAGTCGACGGGCGACGAACTGCATCGTGTCCATCAGCCATTGGTAACGCGCGTCATCGGTCAGCAGCTGATCCTTCCAATGACTGATTGGATGGGTTCCGCTCCAGAGAAAAGTATTACCCATCGAGTTGGCAAGGTCGTATCCCCATTCAAGTTTTTCAGAGAGATCTCGACGGACGTCCTCGACGGTATTGCACACACCCGTATTGAATTCCAGATAGCTGCGCATGAATTCAGGCTTGATGGAGTCTTCCCATTCCGGAGGACGTTTCTCCAGCATGGCGGGTACATCCATGGCCAGTTCACCGGTTTCCTGATTGATCAGGCCGAGTTCAATTTCAACACCTAGCGTGGGATTCGGACTGGGAGTAAATCGCAGGGCCATTTCGAGAGTCCTCCGGATTCAGGAGTGTGATTGATCTTCAGAACGGTGGGTGGGGAACAGACAATTCATGGCAGCGCCTGCCAGCAGCCTCGCTCCGACGGGAAGCGCCGATTCGTCGATGTCGAATTGTGGTGAATGCAGTGGTTTGCGTTTGTCCGCCGGCCCGTTTCCGGTTCCCAGCCTAGCCATCGAGCCAGGTACATGTTGCTGGTAATAGGCGAAGTCCTCGCCGCCCATGCTGGCGAGATCGATGTCGATGATTCCATCGGATCCAACAACTTCCACAGCGGATTCCTTCAGCAGTGTATTGGTGAAGAGGTGATTGTCCGTTGCGGGTGCGTTGTATGGATATTCAATTTGTGCGGTACATCCAGTTGCCTCAGTGATTCCACGAATGCATGAGTCGATGGCATCCTTGATCTGAAGCTGGTCATGCATCCGCTCCGTACGCAGATTGCCACAGATGACTGCTTCACCGGGAATGGCATTGAAGGCTTCGCCTGCCGTGACACTGGTGATCGAGAGGCACATGGGGTAACGGGAGTCCATGCTGCGAGGTGCAAGTTGATACAGCAGTGAAACAAGATTGACAGCCGCTGGTATGGGGTCGATTGCCTGATGGGGTCGTGCCGAATGCCCACCTTCTCCCGTGATGGTGATCCGAAACGTACAGGTATTGGACGTAATGGGACCATGACGTAGTCCGATCTGTCCAACATCAAGAAATGGATCGCAGTGCAGCGCGATCATTCCATTGACCCCTTCCAATACGCCGGCATCGATCAGCTCACACGCACCGGTTGCGGTTTCTTCTGCGGGTTGGAAGACGAACCGGACATTGTGGCTTGCGCCGTACTCTTGAATGGTTTTTCGTTGAGCTGCCATTGAGCGGGCTGCGAAAAGTGCCATGGTGGCATGTGCGTCATGTCCACAGGCGTGACAGCAGCCGTCTCTGGTTGAACGCCAGGCTACCTCCTTGAGGTCCGCAATGGGAACGCAATCGATATCGGCTCGAATCGCAATCCAAGAGTCATCCGGTGCACCGACATGAAGGTCAGCGACGACGCCAGTATCCGGGAGGGGCCGAAGTTCCAGTCCCATGTCTGCAAGACGGGATGAAAGCAGTTCACTCGTCCGGTGTTCTTCGCCTGCCAGTTCAGGATTCGCATGCAGATCACGACGGAGCTCGACCATCTCGTCGATTTCATTCAGGATCGAATCATGGATCGATTTCCTGAGCAGCTCGGCTGAGTCGTTTGATGATGAGGAAGTTGAGGGCTTCATGTGATCCGTTCTTCATACAGCCTAAAGCAATTCATGACCAGTTCAGTACGATCTTGCCGAATTGGTCACCAGCTTCAAGCCTACTCCAGGCCTGCACGCCATCAGCGGCATCAATCACACAGTCAATGGTCGGTTCAAGTGATCCTGAGCGAAAGAAGGATGTTGCTTGACGAAACTCATCCATGTCACCCATGGTGGAACCGACAATTGAAAGCTGGTTCCAGAAGATTCTCATCAGATCCGTCTCCGCAGCTGGTCCGGTGGTACATCCACATGTTGTCATGACACCGCCACGCGTCAAGGATTTGATGACAGAACCATGGACAGCCTGCCCGACGGATTCCACGCAGACATCCACGCCTCGCTTGCTCGTAATGGAACGGACCTGATCTGCCCAGCAGGTCCCAGTGTCGACAATGCCATGGTCCGCACCTAGTTCACGGGCTCGATCAAGTTTCCACTGGTGTCGAGAAGTCACGATGGTGCGGCAACCGAGATGGCGTGCCAGATTGAGTGCCGCCAGAGCGAGTCCGCCACCAATCCCTGTGATCAGCACCCATTGGCCTGGTTGGAGTCCTGCACGGGTGACCATCATCCGCCACGCGGTCAGATGAGTGAGCCCATACGCAGCGGCTTTGATGGGGTCCTGGTCTCCGATGTCAATGGCATTGCTAGCCGGGACGGTGAAATATTCTGCATGAGTACCGGGCAGTGTTTCACCGATCATGTGCAAGGCAGGTGCGGCTGGGTCACGATCGGGATGTGGTCGCGCTGATGCAGGTATGGCGGCATTGATCATGACTCGTCGGCCAATCCATGACTCGTCAACTCCATCACCTGTTGCTGTCACTCGACCACAACCATCGGAACCACTGATTCTCGGAAAGTCGGTGGCGCCCGGCATGCCTCGGCCAACCCACAGATCAAGATGGTTCAAGGCCGAAGCTTCAGTCTTGACCATCAACTCGCCTGGGTGAAGCGTTGGATCAGGATGGTCTTCGACGTAACTGATATTGGGCGTTACAGGTGCGCCTTGTCGCTCAATTCTGATGGCTCGCATGGCGTAATCCTTCCTACGTGGTCCTGCATCCATTTCGCAGCAGCAGTTCCCGTGTCCGCATGATGCCATCGTGCTCGGATAACTCACCGCCTTCATATTCGATTCCAATCCAGCCTTCATAATCGCCTTCGCGAACGATCTTCATCATTCTCGCGTACTCGGTATGAATCTCTTCACCGGCTTCATTGAAATCGTTGCTCTTGGCACTCAGCGCCTTCGCATAGGGAATCAGATCAGTAACACCCTGATAGCGGTCGTATTCTTCACGTGTATTCCAGTCCAGGATGAAGTTGCCGAAATCAGGCAAGGTCCCGAGTCGAGGATGATCGACGGCGGCCACCATGCTGGCGAGCCAGGCCCCGTTGCTTGAAAGTCCACCATGATTTTCAATCGTCACGTCCAGATCCAGCTCTTCTGCATGAGGCATGAGCAGGTGGAATCCTTTGACACAACGATCTCGTTGTTCATCTGGCGAGCCCTCGGACTGCGCGTTGACTCGGATGCAGTGACATCCGAGTGACTTGGCAGCTTCCAGCCATCGACGATGATTCTCAATGGTTCTGTTCAATTCGGATTCATCAGCTGCTCCCATCGCGCCTTCACCATCGACCATGATGAGCAGGCTCTGAACGCCATGATCAGCAGCACGGGTACGAAGTTCTGCGAGGTAGGCCTCATCGGAGGCCTTGTCCTTGAAGAAGGAGTTGACGTATTCGACTCCGCCCAGATCGTAGGTCTCACGTGTGACCTTGGCGAAATCCAGCGGGTCAAGTTCACCACTTCGAATGGTGCGGTGCAAGGACCATTGTGCGAGTGAAATGGGGTAGGCGTTTGAATCCTGATCCACGGTATTCTTCTCCGAATTGGTCTGTTGGGATGAACGGCAGGAGCCAATCACGCTGGATGAGGCGATCGTCAGCGCTGCGGCCTTCATGACCTGTCGTCTGTCGAGATGATCCTGTTGCTTCTTCATTTGAGTTGCTCACAGGCCCAATCATGAGCGGCTTGTGCGGCCGCAGGGGCTTCTTCCGGCTTTGAGCCTCCGGCCTGTGCCATGTCCGGGCGACCGCCACCGCCTCCTCCACAAAGACCAGCGACATGCTTCACCCAGTCGCCAGCTTTCAGCCCACGTCCAATGAGTGTGTCTGGAACACGGGCGACCATGACGACCTTGCCGGCTTCGGGATCGGTGCCGAGAAGCAGGCATGCTGACTCACTGTGCTTGGCGCGAATCGCGTCCATGGCGGCGAGCAGATCATCGCGGGCAGCAACGCCCTCCATGAGACTCGTGATGACTTCTCCATCAGCCGCCTCTGCAATGGCTTTTGCCTGAGTCACGGCCGTTTCACGAGTGGATTTGGCAGCGCTCTTTCTCGCAAGTTGCACTCGTTTCTGCAAGGACTGCAGTTCAGTGCGAATGGCCAGCTTGTCGAGTACACCCAATGTCTGCTCATCAACCAGCGGAGTGATGCGTTCCACGACTTCTACAAGTCCCGAGTCATCAAGATCGGATGCATCCTTTACTTCAGCAAGGATTCGTCTGCCTTCCTCAATGACCTGCGAGGCAGTTGTTCCGGTCAAGGCCATCAGCCTCCGGACACCGGCCGCAAGTGATTGTTCCTGTACGAGTATGAACGCGTTGATCACATCGGTCTTCTGGACATGTGTTCCGCCACAGAATTCAATGGAGTGATTCATCCAGGCTGGATTCGTCGGATTCTCAGCGAGATCTGCCGACGAAGCGCCGATGCTGACGACCCGCACCGGGTCCGGATAGCGTTCCCCGAATACTGCCCGGACTCCAGTGATCGTCATGGCGTGATCAAGTGGCATCTCCGCAGCATGCACTTCCTGGCCTTTGGAAACTCCTGCTCGAACAAGATCTTCGATTCGTCCAAGTTCTTCAGGCGTCGGTGCCTGAGCGTGGGAATAATCAAATCGAAGTCGATCCGGGGCAACCAGTGAACCCTTCTGCTGAACTTCATCTCCAAGTACGTCTCGAAGTGCATGGTTCAGCAGATGAGTTGCGGTGTGATTAGATTCAATGGACTGTCGACGATCCTGTTCCACATCAGCCTTGACGGCTCCGCCACATTCAAGGGCACCGTCGGCCGCCATGCCTTCATGGAGAACGAAATCACCGAAACGCGCGGTCTGACTCACCTTGAACAAGCCACCATCGAATGAAAGCGATCCGGTGTCGCCTACCTGACCACCTTGTTCCGCGTAGAAGGGGGTGTGATCCAGAATCACGCCACCAGATGAACCATTGTCCAGCGTCTTGACGAATTCCCGGCCATTCCAGATTGCCAGGACCCGGGACTCTGCGGTGGTCTGTTGATACTTGATGGCATCGTCAGTCGCCGCAACATTCTGGCCAGCCAGATCAGCCAGCGCATTGGCTGGAAGATTCATGGCTTGTTCACCACCCGTGGAGGCACGCGATCTTGCCCGTGCTTCTTCCATCAAGACGTCGTATCCAGCACGATCAACCGCAAGTCCTCGCTCGCGTGACATGAGTTCCGTCAGATCGATTGGAAATCCGAACGTGTCATGCAGCGTAAAGGCTGCTTCTCCAGAGATGTTTCCATCCGAGGAGCTGCTTGCGGCTTCATCGAAGAGTGCGAGTCCTCGCTCAAGCGTTCGAAGAAACGCGAGCTCTTCTTCCCGAATGACATTTGAGATGGCTTCTTCATGTTCAGTAATTTCTGGATAGACGTCTCCCAGGCTCGCCACCACAGCGGGAACGACGCGGCAAAGCATGGGCTCATGTACATCGAGTACCTGATGAACCATGCGAACGGCACGTCGAAGGATCCGGCGAAGCACATAGGCTCTGCCTTCATTGCCTGGCCGAGCACCATCAGCCAGCGCAACAGTCAGGCACCGGACATGGTCTGCAATGATGCGATAGGCCGTATCCGTTGGATCATCCAGCTTTCCACCATAAGCAGGCCCATTGCTGCACTTCTGGATGCATTCGAACAGTGGTGTCCAGAGATCCGTGTCGTAGTTGCTGTTCTTGCCCTGGAGGATGCGGGTGATCCGTTCGAAACCCATCCCTGTATCCACATGGCTTGCGGGGAGTTTCGTGAGCAAACCATCTTCGCCACGATTGAACTGAATGAACACGAGGTTCCAGATCTCGATCACATCCGGGTGGTCAAGGTTGACGAGCTTTCCACCACTGCAGTCCGGCGTGTTATCGAAGTGGATTTCACTGCATGGGCCACATGGGCCACTGGCACCCATTTCCCAGAAGTTGTCCTTGCGACCCCAGCGAGTGATGTGACTTGGATCGACATCAGTGCATTCGAGCCAGAGTTTGTGTGCCTCTTCGTCCGGTTCGGTGCCGTCTTCAGTGGAACCTTCGAAGACGGTGATATGCAGTCTTTCCTTGGGGAGTCCCCACACTTCCGTCAGCAGTTGCCACGCCCAGGTAATCGCTTCGGCCTTGAAGTAGTCTCCGAAAGACCAGTTGCCAAGCATCTCAAAGAAGGTGTGGTGATAGGTATCACACCCGACATCCTCCAGATCATTGTGCTTGCCTCCGGCGCGAATGCACTTCTGAACATCAACGGCTCGTTGATAAGGTCGAGAGCCCAGACCAAGAAAGACATCCTTGAACTGATTCATGCCCGCATTGATGAAAAGCAGTGTTGGATCATCATGGGGGATCACCGGGGAGGAAGGCACGATCGTATGCCCTGCTTTTTCGGCGAAAAAATCAATGAAGTCCTGCCTGATCTGGCGTGCAGGGATGGATCGTGATGGCTTGAACTGGGATTCTTGAGTCATGTCGTAATGGGCCTCGATCGGGGAACAAACTCCCCTGGTCAGGCTTGGCAGTGTACCGGTGGAAATGCGTCAAGTTCACCACAGCATCAAGAGCGTTAAAATAGGTATGCTCGCCCCACAGGGAGACTCCAGTCCATGGCAAATCGACAACCTCTCATTGGCGGAAACTGGAAAATGAACCTCTCTCCAGCAGATGCTCGAGGGCCTTGTTCAGCGCTGCTTGATGGGCTTGACGCTGGACTGCTGGCCAAATGCGGCGTCAGCCTCTTTCCTCCATTTCCCTATCTGAGTCAAATCAGCGACCTGACAGCTGGTTCCGGGGTCTCCATTGGTGGTCAGGACGTTTCTGCTCACGAGAATGGGGCTTATACAGGTCAGACGAGTGCCTCGATGCTTCTGGAGGTGGGTTGCACGTCCACGCTTGTTGGGCATTCTGAACGGCGTCATGGTCTGGGAGAGTCCGATAGCGTCCTGAATGCCAAGGTTCTGGTTGCGATGAAGGCTGGTCTTGATGTCATGCTCTGCGTTGGCGAGACCCTGGACGAACGAGAATCAGGTCAAAGTGAGGCGATTGTCCTGCAGCAGCTGCAGGAGGGCCTTCAAGGTGTCTCAATCAACGATCTGGGTCGTCTGACCATCGCTTACGAGCCCGTCTGGGCTATTGGGACGGGTCGGAATGCCACCCCGGGGGATGCCCAGTCCATGCACCAGAGTATTCGCGCAGACCTCGGTAAACAGTATGATGATGGGTCTGCCAACGGTGTTCGCATTCTCTATGGTGGCTCTGTCAAGCCAGATAATGCGGAGGCCATCTTTGCCCAACCGGATGTTGATGGTGGGCTGATTGGTGGAGCATCCCTCCAGTCGGAGGACTTTCTCGACATTGTCCGGGCTGCGGTAGCCACCGTGGATTCCTGAATACCGTTTCACCGGCAAACGACTTAGCAGGCAACGACCAATCATGACCTCGACCTATCTGATCCTTACCTCAATCTTCATCATCGTCTCCGTGGCGCTGATCCTGATCATCCTTGTTCAGCGACCTGCTGGCGGCGGCCTTGCTGGTGCGTTTGGCGGCGCTGGTGGTGGAGGCACTGAGAGTGTCTTTGGTGGTCGTGTCGGTGATGCCTTGACGGTGATGACCGTCATCGGCTTCTGTGTCTATCTCGGTCTGGCGATCGCCTTGAACCTCATGGAAAGCCGAACGACTCCTGAGGCGCCGGCAACAATTGAAGAAACACTTCTCCCCGGAGTCGGCGATGATCCATTTGATCAGCCACCGGCCTCTGGTGTCACGACCGAACCTGCAACAGGTACTGAAGGTGCAGCTGATGACGGCGTATTCAGTCCGGAGCCAATTGATTCCACCGAGGTTCCCCCAGCGGATTCAACACCTGCATCCGACGCTGGCGGCGAGGGCAACTGAGCCGTGATTCGATCAATGACCGGATTTGGTACCGCCTCGGAAACGGTGGATGGCTGTCGTTATGTCGTAGAGATTCGATCTGTAAATGGTCGCTACCTCAAATGCAATATTCGATTGCCAGAGGACTTCCAGGGCATCGAGTCCGGACTTGAGGAAATCGTTTCATCAAGACTTGATCGTGGAACGGTAACCGTGACGGTTCGCTGCAGTGGCAGGAGTAGCGAGGCGGCTGCAAAGATCGATGTGGCCAGACTCGAGGCGTATCTTGAGCAGTTGCTTCCGATGACCCAGCGTCATGGAGTCGTCGTCGGCGTAGCAGATCTGCTTGACCTGCCTGGAGTGATGGCTGGTGAAGATGAAGAAGCCAGACGGGCTGAGGGTGCAAAGATTCTCGGCCGACTTGTCGAAGCCGCCTGTGAAGAGCTTGACCATATGCGTCGCCGAGAAGGGCAGTCGCTTTTGAACGATCTTCAGTCAATTCTTGCCGAGATCAGTGAAGGCTTGACGGTGATTCGTGAGCGAGCACCTGGTGTAATCGCTGATTATGAAGACCGTCTGAAGCAACGGATGGAATCACTTCTCGCGACGGTGGGTTCTTCGGCGGGTGAAGAGGATGTGTTGAGAGAGGTCGCGATCTTTGCGGAGAAGTCCGACATTGCCGAGGAAGTTTCCCGCCTCACGGGCCATCTGGATCAGTTCGGCGAGTTGATCACTTCCACCAATGAGGACCCGGTAGGTCGAACCCTTGATTTCCTGACGCAGGAGATGCTTCGAGAGGCGAATACCATCGGAAGCAAGTGCCTTGATAGTGAGGTAAGCCGCCGAACGGTGTTGATCAAAGGTGCGGTAGACCGTCTCAAGGAACAGGTTCAGAACATCCGTTAGCATCAGTGACGCCATGGATGCCAAGCCCAAAGCAACCGAGGATCTTGAGCAGACCGATTCTGTTGCTTCAGAAACAGTTCTGGAGACAGAAGAGATTGCTTCGATCCTGAGCCACTATGACATTGGCGAGATTCGAAGCGTCCGCATCTATCACCGAGGTTCGAGCCGATCTCCCAAGGCACTGATTGATTCCGGCATCGGCCAGCTGCTGTTGAAGCGTCGTGGGCCAGGGCGTGATGACCCTCATCGAATTTTCTTTGAACATGCCGTTCATGAAAGACTTGGCAGCGCCGGATATCCCGTTGCCGAGATTATTCGATCAGCACGGAGTCAATCGGCGGTGATGAGATCGGACAGCGGGATCTATGAATTGTTTCGATATGTGAAAGCCTCTCGTTGCGATGGTTCACATGCTTCACTTGAATCATGTGGAGAATCACTGGCCATCATGCATGACACGCTTTCTGGCATGGATTCGAATGCCCCTGCTGTTGATGGATATCACGATTCCAGAAAACTGACTTCAGCCTTGAAGCGGTATGCAAGGAAATTCGATTCTGCTGGACGTGATTGCTGCCAATTCATATTGAAGAGTGCTGCCAAGGCAGCAGCAGCGGTTGATTCAATGGGCTGGTCGAAATGGCCACGAACAGTGATGCATGGTGATTGGCATCCAGGCAATGTCCTGTACGGCGATGATGGGAAGGTCTCGTTGGTGCTGGATTTTGATGCGGTTCGTATTGATCCCCATGTGAGCGATCTGGCTGCAGCAGTTCTGCACTTCGGGAGATATGTCGCCTGTCGAGAGCGTGGAGATGAGTCAACCTGGCCGGTTCAGATCGACCATGATGCAGCCGCTTCCATCATCAAGGGATATGTTTCCGCTTCTAATGCAGAAATCATCGATGGTTTGATTCTGATGGTCATTCCGGAACTGATGATTGAGGCGGTCGTCATGGAGACCATTCCACCTCTTATTCGGGATGGTCGATTCGGTGAGTATGAGGCAGAGAAGTTTCTTCCGATTGTCGCCGATTCAATCAGGAGAATTCAGCAGGAATCCGGTCCTTTGTTCCATAAGATGAGAGAGGTGCTGTAGACGATGATTGCTCAGTTCTTCATCCTGATTCTGTTTGGTCAAGTATTGGCTTTGGATATCAAGCCTGTATCCGGAGAAGCTGCGGATTCCCTGAGAGCCGTCGTTCAAGATGATCGCCCTGAACCTCGCCAGAGGCTTGCGGAGTACATCACGAACATGGGTTCTTCTGAATGGCTTGTTCGCGAATCCGGAACAATGGACCTGGCACGGGATCGTCAAGTCACGGAGCAGATGCTGGTGACCAGACTCACTCGATCCGGTCTGAGTCAGGAACAGCGTCTCAGAATTCTTCGAGCCATCGAGATCAGGCTGCTTCGTTTGCCACGGGGCGCCTTGGGCATTCGAATGCGAACGGAACTGGCGCGTTTCAGGGATCAGGAAGGTCTTCCGGTCACGGGTATTGAGATCATCGAGCTTCTCCCTGGCATGCCTGCGGAAGAACAGCTTCGTGTCGGCGATATCATCGTCTCGATTGCTGGTGAACCGATTGATGAGCCGACGGATGTCTCGGCACTCATCAAACAGCATTGGCCCGGGGAGTTTCTTGAACTGGTTGTCGCCAGAGATGAACCCGCTGATGAAGCAGGCGCGCCTCGAAAGAGCAGTCGTCTTGAATTCAAGATCAAGCTGGCTTCGACCAGTCAGCTTGAGAATCAGCAGCAAGGGAGACGGGGCTGGAATGATGAACAGAAAGTGCTGGAACAGCAGGTCCGTAATTACTACCAGCGATTTGCGCCTACAGCCCGACTTCTTCTTCCCCCGGACATGAGTCCTGAAATTCCACAGCTCTCCGATCTTTCCGCGGGGTATGACCCCACCGTGATTCTTCAGCAGCTTGTCAATGATCTGGAACGGATGCGTTCCGGATTGCCAGGTGCCTTGACCCAAGTCGAGTTGAAGGCCAAATGGTCTGCATACGCGGAAGAAATCGATCAATTGATCAAGCTCGATCAGCTTGATCATGAAAGCAAGCTGATGCTTGAACGCTTGAAATCACAGGTGATGGAGCTGGCGGGGCTGCGTCCCTGATCCAATCAGCGGTTGAAGATTAGGCCGACAATCGTCATGAAGATGACTCCAGCGATTCCGAGGAGTGCCAGGATCGCCACTGTCCTGAACCACAAGGGCTGTCTGTTTGATGATCCCTTGATCTTGACTCGATCAGTTCGCTCTCCGACATCAATGTCTTCCCAGTCAAGTTTCGCGGCATCCGACCGGGCATTCTCAATCGTTGATCGAGCCAGATCGAGTTGTGATTCGCGTACAAGAACCGAAACCAGCTGATTGGCTCCGCCATCCTTGCCTGTCGAGAGAGGTGCAATCTTGGACTCGGAGGTGGCTGGAATGTCATGGTCAGCCAGCAGGATGATGAGCGCTTCTGCAGCAAATGGTGTGTTGCATCGTTGTACGACAGCCAGCTTCTCATCTGAAGTGAGCTTTGATGTCATTGCTGCAAGTCCGCCTGAAGAGTTTGTGCGGCATCAGGACCTTGTGGCCCCTGTGGCATCATGACACACCAGTTGGAGACGGTTTCGGCATCGATTTCATGATGATCACCGACGTTGAGACCTTCGGCATCAGTCGGCACATGGAGCAGTTCACCTGTTGCCACATCACCTGATGTTTCAATGACACGGAGCCAGAGATGGTGGCTGTCGGCATCGGAATCTTCAGGCGGAAGAAAGGGGACCTGCACGAGGCAGTCGACGGTACTGCCGACGGCTGCGGCCACGGCCATGAACGTCGGCCAGGTTTCTCTGGCGAGTCTGGTTTCCCGGGCGCAAGTGCGTTCAGTTCGATACATCGCCACATCCGGGCCATCCATATCCACAAGAATCTGCGCAGCCTCCTGGGAATCCGGATCCACGATGATCGCGGTAGGGGACTGGGTATGGCTTGCGGCATCATGCTCACTTGCGGGAAGCAGCTGAACGGTCAGTTTGTCTCCGATCTTAAAGGTCTCTCGCGGCCCTGGTAATGGTTGCTCAAGACTCAGGCTTGCCAGACCATCAACCAGTTGAAGCGCCTGTTGGTGCTGGTCTTGTCGAACATCGGTAACGGCAATCTCAGCCCGTCCACATCGATGCAACCCACGGGATTGGATGATCCATGATTCCGGTTTGTTCTCGATCGCTTCAGTCACCCAAAGCATTCGGTCAGGTGGTTCCACACCATCGCCAAGAAATGAATCGACAAGTGACGCTCGTTCCATCACACGATTCGTGATGATGTCCCAGACAAACAGGGCGTTGCTTGCAGCAGCATCGAGAAGCCTGACAAGATTGATATAGACGGTCAGGGGGTCGACCGGATGAAGAAGGGCCTCCATGCCAAGCAGCTGAGGGCAGTCTTCGAGGGGCACACCCAGTCCATCTTCTACTTGGCGATTCACCGTAAAGAACAGAAGTGGTGTTGAAAGCCCGGGAATCGTGAATTGAGACAGCCATTCCTGATGAGGGGGTGGTTCCAGCGGCATGACTTCAATGGCTTCGCCGATGAAATCGGCAATGGCATGCGCAACATCATCCGAGGTTCTGGTCCCCTTGATACCGGCAAGCAGTCCCGAGGGCATGGGTGGATCAACCATCCATGCCGCATCAGGCAGATGTGAGACATCGAAGAGAGGAAGAATCGCCATGTGGTGTCAGCCTGTGATGATGTTCACGATTCGGCCAGGAACGACGATTACCTTTCGGACCGTCTCGCCTTCCAGCAGCGAGGCGATACGTTCGTCCGCCATTGCGATTTCCTGAACGGTAGCCTCGTCGGCATCTGCAGCAACACTGATCTTGGATCGAACCTTGCCTTTGACCTGCACAGGAAGCTCGATCATGTCATCGACAAGCATTGAAGGGTCGAAATCCGGCCACGGTGCTTGTGCAACAGACTGCTGATGCCCAAGCCGATGCCAGATCTCTTCGGCAAGATGTGGTGCAAGCGGGGCAATGGTTCGGACAATGCGATCAAGCTGATCACGAGTCAACGTTCCTGTCGACGTGGCAAGATTGGTGAACTCGATCAGTGAGGCAATAGCCGTGTTGAAAGCGAGCTTTGGAATGTCATTGCCGACTTTCTCGATGGTGCGATGGAGTTGACGTTCGATGCCATCATCCGCTTCATCACCTGCTCGAATTTCGCCTGTTTCCTCATCTACCGCCAGTCGCCAGAATCTTTGAAGGAAGCGGAAGACACCCACGATATCGCGTGGATTCCATGGCTTACTGGCTTCCAGTGGGCCCATGTACATCTCATAGAGACGCAGCGTGTCGGCACCCCACTCCTCGATGACGGTTTCAGGATTGATGACATTGCGCAGAGACTTGCTCATCTTGGCGATGATGCGTGTGACCTCATCTCCGGTGGCAGTTTCGATGTAGAGATCATTTTCATGTTCTTCTACTTCATCAATCGGCACCAATGATCCATCACTACGCTGATACGCCCATGTCGTCAGCAGTCCTTGGTGAAAGAGTTTGCGGAAGGGTTCGGTTGAAGAGACGAATCCCAGATCGTAGAGCATCTTGTGCCAGAAGCGGGCATAAAGCAGATGCAGAACCGCGTGTTCAGCGCCACCGATATACAGATCTACTCCATCCGCAAGCCAGTATTTCTCGGCTTGTGGATCGACCAGACCTGAATCGAAGTCAGGGCTGCAGTATCGGAGGTAGTACCAGCAGGATCCGGCCCATCCAGGCATCGTGTTGGATTCACGTGTAACGGGTGTTGTTGGATCCAGGAGTGTGGGGTCAACACCTGCTTCTCCCGCGGTGGTGTTGATCCAATCCTTGGCTTTGGCCAGCAGTGGTTGTGGATCATCCGATTCCTCAGGTGCGAAGTCGGCCAGTGGTGGTAGTTCAACGGGAAGATGGGTTTCCGAGATGGGCCAGATTCCACCATGCTCATCGTGCACGATCGGGAATGGTTCTCCCCAGTATCGTTGCCGGGAGAACAGCCAATCTCTGAGTCGATATCGAATTTTGCGGGTTCCGATCGCCTGTTGTTCCGCCCATTCCGTAACCGCCGTACGTGCTTCCTGTGATGAGAGACCATCCAGTGACAGTGCTGGAGTACTGGAATTGATGACAGTTCCATCTCCAGTGAAGCATTCCTCGACCTCGGAACCCGATGCAACGACAGTCTGGATTGAAAGGCCGTAGGTCCTGGCAAAGGCAGCATCACGTTCGTCGTGCCCAGGAACAGCCATGATCGCGCCATGTCCGTAGCCCATCAGTACATAGTCCGCGACCCATACAGGAATCGATTCCCCGGTTGCGGGATTGCTTGCCGTGATGCCAAGTGAAACTCCGGTCTTGTCTCCTTGATCAGCCATCCGCTCGACATCTGCCCGAGAAGCCGCCTGTTCGACATAGGTTGAGACTGCATTCGCGTCACAGCCGTCGGGAGAATCCTTCAGGACTTGCTCCACGATCGGATGTTCCGGCGCAACAACCATGAAGGTTGCGCCGTGGATCGTGTCGGGTCTGGTCGTGAAGACCCTCAATTGGCTTCCATTGCTCAGTTCGAAGTCCAGATCAGCGCCTTCGCTTCTACCTATCCATTCGGTCTGCATCGCTCGTGTCGAATCGGGCCAGTCGACCGTATCGAGATCCGCCAGAAGCCGGTCGGCGAAGGCGGTGATACGGAACATCCACTGACGGAGTGGCTTGCGATGGACCGGGTAGCCGCCTCGTTCGCTCTTTCCGTCGATGACTTCCTCGTTGGCAAGTGCCGTACCCAGCTTCGGACACCAGTTGACGACCTGTTCCGAAAGGTAGGCCAGTCTTCGTTCATCGAGATAGGCCTGCTGAGCCTGCTGATCAAGACTGTTCCAGTCCTGGCCGTGTACGTCTTCTTCACCCGATTCGAGCCGGCTGATCAATTCACTGATGGGTCGGGCCTTCTGCAGTTGCTCATCGAAGTAGGAACTCCATGCCTGCAGCCAGATCCATTGTGTCCA
>PBAY01000040.1 GCA_002717655.1 Phycisphaerae bacterium
CTGCCAGCGGCGCAAGCCAGTTGCTGATAGCTCAAGACGCTCCCCACCGGGATTACTTGGCAGGCATTCCAGCATGCCGTGAAGAATTCAGGACCGGCTGGAATCTGGAAGGGTGGGGGCGGTTCGGTCAGGCCGCGAGCCGTTGCTTCAACCCAGCTGGCCAGATCCGGCAATAGATCGGCATCTTCCAGGCCGCCATCGGGCAGACGTCCAACATGATGCCATCCGCCATGGACGCCGCCATCGGGGTCGACCGCCAGGCGGAACCTGCCGAGTGGATTGGGGATATCACGCCAGAATTCGATCTTCACCATCGGTTGATCGTACCCTGTACAAGCCGGGACGAACTCCGGCTTGGAGCAACTCATCATGTCGACGACCGCGAATACTTCATCGGATGCCATTTCCCGCAGCATGATCGAGCTGTTGGAGAAGGCTGACCCAACTGTTGCCAACATCATGTCAGAGGAAGGTGTCCGTCAGGCCACCACGCTGGAGCTGATCGCATCCGAGAACCATGTGAGTTCCGCGGTCATGCACACGATGGGTTCCTGGATGACCAACAAGTACGCCGAAGGCTATCCCGGCGCCAGGTATTACGGTGGGTGTGAGTATTACGATCAGGTTGAGAATCTGGCACGCGATCGAGCCAAGGAATTGTTCAACTGTGGCTTTGCCAATGTTCAGCCACATTGTGGCGCTAATGCGAACATCGCCGCCTTCATGGCTTTGCTTTCACCGGGTGATCGGGTCCTGTCTCTGCCGATCAAGTCCGGTGGTCATCTGAGCCATGGTTTGAAGCCGAATTTCTCAGGGACGTTCTTCGAGATCCATGACTACGATCTGGATCCTGAGACGGAACTGCTCGACTACGACGCCATTGAAAAGCTCGCGCATGAGGTTCGTCCTCAGCTGATCATCTGTGGCTACTCGGCCTATCCGCGCACGATCGACTTTGCACGATTCCGAGCCATTGCCGATTCAGTGGATGCCTATCTCATGGCGGATATCGCACACATCGCCGGTCTGGTTGCAGCGGGCGTGCATCCTTCACCTTTCCCGCATGCTCATGTGGTGACCACCACGACTCACAAGACCCTTCGAGGTCCTCGTGGCGGGCTGGTTCTGAGTGATGATGAAGAGATCGCCAAGAAGGTGGATCGCAAGGTGTTTCCCGGTTCACAGGGTGGCCCGTTGATGCACATGGTGGCGGCCAAGGCCGTGGCCTTCCATGAGGCCCTGCAGCCATCATTCAAGACATATTCCCAGGCGGTCGTGGACAATGCCAAGGCGCTGGCTGAGGCGCTGGTTGGACATGGTTACCGACTCTGTTCAGGTGGTACTGACAACCATCTCATGCTTGTCGATCTTCAGCCACGTGATGCGGAACTGACGGGCGCTGATGCCGAGCAGTGGCTCGAGTCGGCCGGAATCATCACCAACAAGAACGGCATTCCCAATGATCCTCGTCCACCGCGAGTCACCAGTGGACTGCGACTTGGAACGCCGGCTTTGACGACGCGTGGACTCGGGCCATCCGAGATGGTGGAAGTCGCCGCGCTGTTGGATCGTGTGATGGGTTCAGGTGGCGATGAGTCGACGTGCGCTGCGGTCCGTGAAGAAGTGCGGGCGTTGTGTGAACGGTTCCCGTTGCCTCATTAGCGTCCTACTGAAGTTGTCGTCTTGCTTCATAGACCGCGCCGCAGACCGCAGTCGCCAGGTTGAGGCTCCGTGCTGTTTCTTCCATGGGCATCTTGACTCGGTGTGAAGCGCCGTGTTGCGACACGATCCAGTCATGTACGGCATCCGGTACGCCCTTGGTCTCTGAACCGAACAGCAGATAGTCATCCGCTTGATAGTCCGCTTCCCAGAAGCTGTGTTCCGCCTTGGTCGTGAAGAGCCATGCCCGTTGCGGCGACTCGGCGGCCAGAAAGTCATCCCAGCTGTCGTGCTCACGGCAGTCCACGAGATGCCAGTAATCCAGCCCTGCCCGCCTTCGGGCCTTCTCCGACATGTCGAATCCAATGGGGTGGATCACATGGAGACGGCACCCCGTGGCAGCGGCAGTACGCCCGATGTTGCCCGTGTTATTGGGGATTTCCGGGTGAACCAGCACGATGTTGAGGGGTGCGGTGGCCATGAGGCGAGTGTACCGGCTTTGTAGGGCCTTCAGGCCACCGGAAGATGTCGTGAAGATAGGGGAGCCGCTATTATCTGGGGCCCGGCTCGGTTTTCGATCCGGCGGATTTGGAACTAAGGAGCGAAGAGCCTCATGGCAAGTCACAAGATCGATCAAATCAGGAACGTCGCCTTTGCTGGGACATCCAGTTCAGGAAAGACCACACTGTTGGAGGCGATGCTCGCTTCTGCTGGCGTCATCGGTCGCGCGGGTCGTGTTGAAGACGGTAATACCGTCTCAGACTGGGATGACCTGGAAAAGGACATGGGTTTCAGTCTGGATTCCAGTGTTCTGCACATGACGCATGGTGGTTGTCGAGTCAACATGATCGATACCCCCGGGCGTGGTGATTTCCTCGGCAAGGCCATTGCGGCCCTGCCTGCCGTCGAGACGATGATTCTCATGCTCGATCCTTCAGTCGGCATCGATCCGGTGGCTCGGCGTGTGATGAAGGTTGCAGCAGAGCGGAATCTTCCCCGCGCCATCGTCATCAACAAGATTGATGCTGGTGGAAATCTTGACGAGTTTCTTGCTCATCTTCAGGAGACCTTCGGTTCCGTCTGTCGTCCGATCAATCTTCCTGCTGACGGCGGCAAGGCAGTCGTACGTTGTTTCAAATCCAGTGATGGCGAATCGGATCTTGGTTCCGTGTCGGATTACCACACGGGGCTTGTGGATCAGGTCGTCGAGGTGGATGAGGAGCTGATGGAGCAGTATCTGGAACAGGGTGAAGTGGAACCTGAAAAGCTGGAGGCTTCCTTCAAGCGAGCCATGCGAGAAGGGCATCTGGTTCCAGTCATGTTCACCTCGGCTCGTGAAGGCACGGGCGTGGAAGAACTGATGGATCAGATCGTCGAACTGTTTCCCAACCCCGGAGAAGGCAATGCCAGGCCTTTCTACAGCACCGGCAATGGAGAAGAAGTCGAGCTGATCACCGAGGCCGATGCAGGCAAGCCGCTTGTGGCCCATGTCTTCAAGGTTGCTTCCGACCCGTATGTCGGCAAACTCAGCTACATGAGGATTCATCAGGGCACGCTCCCCGCGGGTGCGACGCCACGTGTGGATGACGAGAGAAAGCCGGTACGAGTGGCACATCTCTTCGAGCTTCAGGGCAAGGACAGCAAGGAAGTATCCGACGCCATTCCCGGTGACATCGTTGCGGTGTCGAAGGTTGATGAGATTGACTACAACAGTGTTCTTCATGGTGATGAGAAGGGACAGGTCGCCATGCGTCCGGTCCCGACGCCCAAGCCCATGTTTGGTCTGGCCATCGAGGGGACGAGCAAGGGTGCCGAGTCCAAGATTGGTGATGGCCTTTCAAAGATGACAGCGGAAGATCCGACCTTCGAGGTCGAGCGTGTCGCTGCGACCAGTGAACTGGTCGTGCGTGGTCTTGGCGAGAATCATCTCAAGGCGAAGTTGCGACTCCTGAAGGACCGTTATGGAGTTGAAGTTGATTCCCGTCCACCAAAGGTTGCCTACAAGGAAACCATCACAGGCCAGGCTGAAGGTCACCATCGTCACAAGAAGCAGTCCGGTGGATCCGGTCAGTTTGGTGAGGTCTACCTTCGCGTTTCGCCGATTGAAGGCAATGAAGAAGGTGTCTCAGGTGGACTCCTGTTTGCGGATGAGACCTTCGGCGGTTCCGTTCCCAAGCAGTTCCTGCCAGCCATTGAAAAGGGTGTCCGGCAGGTCATGGTCAATGGTGCGGTTGCCGGTTATCCGATGCAGAACATCAAGGTCGCCGTCTATGACGGAAAGCATCATCCGGTCGATTCCAAGGAAGTCGCCTTCGTGATGGCCGGCAAGCGAGCCTTCGTGGATGCCGTCCAGAAGGCCAAGCCGGTTCTGCTTGAACCCTTCGTCAAGCTCGACATCACGGTTCCTCAGGACGCGATCGGTGACATTTCCTCCGACCTTTCAGGTCGACGAGGTCGAATCCAGGGCACGGACATGCTTCCAGGCAATCAGGTCCTGATGCATGCCGAGGCACCTCTTTCGGAGGTCATGACGTATGCCGCTCAGCTCAAGTCGATTACGGCAGGAGCTGGCAGCTATTCGATGGAGTATTCCCATGACGAGAATACCCCTCCGAATGTTCAGGCTGAAGTCGTGGCTGCCTTCAACCCGGTCGAGGACGAGGACTGATCCGGACTGCTGAGTCCATCAGGCTGTACACTGCAACCCGCGACAGGGAGGTCGTCATCCCCGCCCATCTGGGCCATGGGGCGGGTGCGGCCGTACACCGGGAGTCAGCATGATGGCTTGGTCAGTACGAACTCACCGACTGGTTCTTGTTCTTGGGCTTCTTGCCTGTGTCAGCGGTGGATGCGTCACCGATGACTTCAAGGATATCGGGGCAACCTTCTTCGCTCCTTCGCCGGTTGATGCGGCGCGTGATGCGCTGGATCCCTACAACCCGGATCTGAGGCGTGAAGGTGTGGTTCTGCTCTCCAATGCACCCTTTGGCGGTGTCGATGCCTATCTGAAGATGTATCGCGACTATGTTGCGAATGATCCTGACCCGCTTGTCCGGGCAGCCGCGATCACGGCACTTGCTCGACACGGTGATGCCGCCGACGCCATCCTGATAGCACCATTCCTCGATCGAAGGGTCGAAGAGAATGAGACGGTTCGCTGGTATGCCGCGCTTGCCTTGCAGCGACTGCATAATCCTGAAGTCGTCAGTGTCATGGAAACCACCATGCGGGATGAAGAGGAAACCGGAGAAATCCGTGCGGCCCTCTGTGTCGCGATGGGTCAGTATCCAGAGGACCGCGTGGTGCAGTTGCTGCTCTTCGGATTGGATTCCCGTGAATTGTCTGTCAATACCGAGTCGGCTGAATCACTTCGGATGCTGACGGGGCAGGAGTTCGGGCTCGACAGTCTGGCCTGGAAGAACTGGTACGACTCGGCGTTGGCCAGCAACACGGCTTTCAAGGATCAGCAGGAATACCTCTATCCAACCTATTCGCGAGACACGTCCTGGTGGGAGTATGCCGCATTCTGGATGGATGTCAGTTGGGAAAAACCGAGTGTGCCCACTGGCAAGCGTTCCCGATCTGAACGTCGAACCTATGACGATCTGGATGCGGAGGCGGTCGCGGAGGATGCTGGTACGACACGGCAAGTGGAAACGGTGGATGACACGCCGTGAGTAATCGCAGTCTCGTGGTTCAGGGTGGATCTGTGAGCCTTGAAGCAAGGCCTTCGCTGCAACCCGTTTCAGGTCAAGTCGTCGTTCAGGTCTCACGTGTCGGCCTTTCTCATCTTGATGCTGCAATTGGTCAGGGCCGCATGGAATTCGAAGGTGTCCCGGGTCAGGAGATCGTCGGGAAAGTTGCAGCAACGGATCCAGAGGACTCTGGCTGGCTGTCTCGGCGGGTCGTGGTGGACCCGCTGCTGGCCTGTGGGAGCTGCCAGTGGTGCATTGCAGGACTTCGAGAGCACTGTGGCCAAAGAAGAATCATTGGCCGTGAGCAGGCTGATGGAGGACTGGCGGAGCAGGTGCTGGTGCCGGTTTCCTCTCTTGTACCTGTTCCGGACCATGTTGATGATGATTCGGCGGTGTTCGCCGTGCCGGTTGCTCGAGCCATTCAGGCTTCCCGTCAGGTTCGCATCGAAGGCAAGACCTATGTCACGATCGTTGGCGACAATGCACTTGCCTTGTTGACGGCTCAGGTACTGGTCAGACTCAATGCCTCGGTGCGAGTGCTTGGCGTCCATCGTGAATTGATGGACCGATGTGAGCGATGGGGCATTCGTCATCGTCATCGTGATGAAGCCGGCCACCGTGCTGATCAGGACATCGTGGTCGAGTGCACGGGAGGTCAGGCTGAAGTCGTTGCGACGCTTGGTTTCGTCAGGCCACGAGGAACGATCATCCAGATGGTCGCGCCGCAGATCGTTGGTGCTGGTGGAACCTTGCTTGACCTTCGGCGTCTGGTGGACGGTGAAGTCCGGCTGATTGGTTCATCATTCGGCCCAGTTGCCGAGGCGATGGACCTGATTGCCACCGATGGGATTGATGTCGTCAGTCTGGTTGGTGTGCGGAGGCGATTGGAGGATGTCCCTGGAATCCTTGGAGATCCTCAACTGGCAACAGGCCGAAAGGTCTTGATTTCACCCTAGTGATCGTCCGAGCCTGTTACCCTTTGGCCCGTGAACGACAAGGACAGCAATGAAAGGTCAGCTTCCGATCCTGTAGAGCCGATTGCGGCTCCGGAGGAAGCCAATGGTGAGATCCAGTCGGGTCGTCTTGCCGGCAAGTCACTCTGGGCTGCCATTGCCATTGTTGCCTTTCCAGTTCTGCTTCAGCAGTTGATGGCCGCCTTTGTCGGTCTGGTGGACAAGATCCTTGCGGGGCATCTTGATCCGGACATCGTTGTCACGGCACTGGATGGGGTCGGGGTTGGCTCCTACGTCGGTTGGCTGATCGGCATTGCCATGTCTGGTCTTGGAATCGGTGGCCAGGCCATCATCGCCAGATCAATGGGTTCAGGGCAGGTTGGTCAGGGAGAGCAGGCGCTTGGTCATGCCTTGATTCTCAGCACGGTCTGGGGTGTGTTGTGTGGGGCCGTGATGTGGTTGCTGGCGGACCAGTTGGCGCTCTACGGGGGGCTGAATCCCGAGGCTACGACCTTCTCGAATCAGTATGTTCGTACCTTCGCTGTGGCGATGCCCTTCTTCGGTGTGATGATGGTCGGCGCCATGTGGATGCATGGCGCAGGCGAAACCATGAAGCCGTTCCTCATCGCCGTGGTCGTCAACATCGTCAATGTGATCTTCTCCTGGATGCTCTCCGGGGCCGATATCAGCATGGGCGAGGCAGTCCTGACCAATCCATTCAGCTTCGACCTTGAGGTGCTTGGTATCGCCCTTGGCAGCGCGATCGGCATGGGGGTCGGAGCGTTGCTTACCTTGCTGGTGCTCGCTCGTGGCATCAAGGATCTCCGCCTGCATCCAGTTCATCTCGTCCCGAAGCTCGGCATGTCATGGCGTGTGATCAGGATCGGGATTCCGAACTTCTTCGAAGGACTTGCGATGTGGATCGCGAACATCTTCGTTCTGGGGTTCATCGGCACGATTGCTGGACGTGCGAGTCAGGCAGCCTTTGCGGCGGAAAGTGGGCAGGATTCAGGTGAGCTTGCCATGGCGGGCGAAGTCCTTCAGGGGGCCCACATCATTGCCGTCCAATGGGAGGCGTTCAGTTTCCTGCCCGGGTTCGCCATCGGTGTGGCGGCGGGGGCGGTTGCGGGTCAATATCTGGGTGCGGGCAATGCCGCCATGGCCAAGAAAGCTGTCTGGGCCTGCGTCATGCTTGGTGTGATCCTGATGGGGCTGATCGGCATTGGATTCATCATCTGGGGAAGAGGTCTCACGTCGATCATTTCGACCGAAGAACTGCATCTGGACGTGGTGCCCAAGCTGCTTGTGATCTGTGGTGCGACTCAGGTCTTCTTTGCGGCATCCATGGTGGTGCGACAGGCCTTGCGCGGCACAGGTGACACCACCTGGGTCTTCATCATCACCGTGGTTTCCAGCTATGGGATACGTCTTCCGGCGGCCTGGTTCCTTGGTGTTTATCTGGACTGGGGGCTGCCTGGAATCTGGTTCGCACTCTGTGGAGAACTGGGCATCCGCGCCATGTTGTTCATGGCGAGATTCATCAATGGTGGATGGGCCAAGAAGGCGATCTGACCACTGATTCAGGATTCCTGTTCAGGTGAGTCGGTCTCTGGTTCCGGTGCGGGTTCCGCAGGAGGATTGTCCGCCTTGGCAGCAGCCTGTTTGGCTTCGGCTTCGGCAGCCTGTTGCAGACGACTGATCTTGTTGCGGTCAGGTGACAGCAGGATGCTCATTCGACGCCCAGCCATGCGAGGATCGATCTCGACCTTGGCGATGTCTTCAAGTGTCTTGATGACGTGATCCATGCGTTCACGGCCTCGTTCACGATGGAGCATTTCACGGCCACGGAAGTTCTGGACGATCTGAACCTTGTGTCCATCCATCAGGAACTTGCGAGCTTGTTGCAGTCGGATGGAAATGTCATGCGGATCGATCTTCATTGATCGGCCAAGACGAACTTCCTTTGTTTCAGCAGCCTTGGATCTGGCTCGGTTCGCCTTTTCCTTCTTGGATTGCTCATAGCGGTACTTGCCAAAGTCGAGAATCCTGCAGACAGGTGGGTCCGACTCGGGGGAGACCTCTACGAGGTCCAGGCCGGCTTGCTTGGCCTGTTCAATGGCATCGCGGACATCGACGACGCCCACCATGTCTTCGTTTTCATCGATCAGGCGAATGGGTGATTTACGAATTTGATCGTTTACCCTGGGCAGGTTTCTTACGTTTTCCTGCGGACGGAAGTAGCGGCGACGTGCGATGACTCAGTTCTCCATGAAGGAAGCAGGTGACAGCTTGCCGCAACCAAGCGGCTTGCATTCAGTTGTGTTCAGAATTGTGAGAGCGCGGCATGTCATGCCGAAGGCTTTGGGGCCGAACTGTTGGGTCGGGCATGTGCCAAGGTGAGCTCTCCTGAGTGGGCCCTCAGGGGCTCCGACTCCATTCCACTAAGGCTCCCAGAGTACCCCGAGGCCGTGATTCGGGCAACAGGAAATGGAATCCATCCACCCTTCAGGCTCATTCTGTCGCATCCGGGGCGGCGTCGGGGAACAGCTGCCGGAGCGCGGTCCCATGCGATCGAGAGGAGACTTCCTCGGCAAGTGCGGTGGTGAACTCATCCAGACCAACGGCTCCGAGATCCTTTTCAATGCCATGGGCTCGGACGCTGACCGTCTGGTTTTCCGCATCGCGAGGGCCAACCACAAGCAGGTAGGGGATCTTCAATTCGGCTGCAGCACGAACCTTGCTGTTGAGCCGTTCATCGCGTGTATCGAGTTTGGCTCGCAGGTCATGTTCACGGAGTTTCGCTTCAACCGTACGGGCATAGTCCATGCTCTTTTCACTGACCGGAAGGACGCGTACCTGCTCAGGCGAAAGCCAGGCCGGAAAGGCGCCCGCATAGTGTTCGATCAGGAAGCCAATGAATCGTTCCATGGAACCGAATGGTGCGCGGTGGATCATGACCGGTCGATGGGCGGCATTGTCCGCACCGATGTAACTCAGATCGAATCGTTCGGGAAGGTTGTAGTCGACCTGAACGGTACCCAGCTGCCAGTCTCGCCCAATGGCATCTCTGACTACGAAGTCGATCTTCGGGCCATAGAACGCTGCTTCACCTGGTTCGGATTCGAAGTCGACGCCCATCTTCTCCGCAGCCTCGACGCAGGCGGCTTCTGCCAACGCCCAGTTCTCCGGATCGCCCACATACTTGGCACTGTCAGGATCGCGCAGACCGACTCGCACGCGGTAGTTCTGCATGCCAAGCGTCTCGAAGATGACCTTGACCAGTTCGAGGCATCCCATGACTTCCTGTCCGATCTGATCCGGGGTGCAGAACAGATGCCCGTCATCCTGTGTGAAGCCTCTGACTCTGAGCATTCCGCTGAGTTCGCCGGACTGTTCGTGGCGGTAGACGGTTCCGAACTCGGCCAGACGCACGGGAAGATCACGATAGGACCGTTGTTCACTGGCGTAGATCCGGATGTGATGGGGGCAGTTCATCGGCTTGAGCAGATAGCCCTCCACTTCTCCGGTTTCGAGTCGGTTGGCCAGTTCGCCGCAGGTACATCCTTCAGCAGCCAGCGTGGACAGCTGGTCACGTTCGATGATGGGTGGGTACTGGCTGTCCTGGTAATACGGGAAGTGCCCTGAGGTGCGATAAAGCTCGAGTCGACCGATATGGGGTGTGAAGACCTGGTCATACCCCTGTCGGCGGGTATGGGTGGAAATGAAGTCCTGCAGTTCCTGTCGAACGATGCTGCCAGCAGGCTTCCAGAGAACCAGACCCTGACCGACGGCATCATCGATGGTGAAGAGTCCCAGTTGCTTGCCGATGACACGGTGATCGCGTTTGCGAGCTTCTTCAAGTTGATGAAGATGTCGCTTGAGCTGCTTGCGATCCGTGAAGGCGGTTCCATACACACGAGCGAGCTGATCGGATTTTGAATCACCATGCCAGTAGCTGGCGGCGATATTCATGATCTTGAATGCGCCGATTCTTCCGGTGGCCGGGACGTGTGGGCCACGGCAGAGATCCTCCCAATTTTCACCCGGCGTACCGGTGGCATACCAGGAGAGTTCATCAGAGCCCGCATCAATGGCTCGCTGGGCATTGTCGATCTTGTATTTGCTTCCCTCCCCCTCGACCTTCTTCATCCCTTCGGTGACATCAAGGTTGTATCGAGTGAATGGTCGGTTTTCGGAAATGATCGACTTCATCTCTTCTTCAATGCGGCTGAAGTCATCGCTGCTGATCTTGACATCATCCGGCAGGTGCATGTCGTAGTAGAACCCGCCATCGACGGGAGGACCGTAGACCAGCTGGACACCGGGCCAGAGGCGTTCAATCGCTTCGGCCATGACATGTGCAGCACTGTGCCGGATCAGCCACAGCGCATCATCACTTGATTCGGATTCACCCTTGCGAGCTGTGATGATGGCAATCGAGGCGTCCTCGGTGATCGAGTGCTGGAGGTCGACCAGTTCGCCATCTACCCGGGCGCCGATCGCGGACTGAGCAAGGCCAGGCCCTATTGATTCGGCGACCTGAGCCGGGGTGGTTGGCCCTTCATACTCACGGGCGGATCCGTCTGGCAGCGTGATGGTTGGCATGGTCTTGGCTCGTTGGGAATGGGAATGGGGGTATCAGAAGGCTCGCAGGATACCCCGCAGAAGGCGGTCAGGACACTGCTTGGCTCTTTCTTTGCGGTCAGAAGGCGTTCTGGGCCGACATCACAGCAGGCCCCACACGCTTGGAGGTGAGTTGTGATCTGTCCCCGATGCAGTGTCGATGATGACAAGGTCATCGACAGCAGAGCTGCCGAAGATGGCTATGTCGTCCGTCGAAGACGAGTCTGCAATGCCTGTGGGCATCGATACACCACCTATGAGCGTCTGGAGCGTCGCCGTCGTCTGGTGGTGATCAAGAAAGATGAGGGTCGTGTTCCGTTTGATCGGGACAACATCATGCGTGGTCTTCAGGCGGCTTGCGGCAAGCGGCCTGTTTCCGAGGAAATCAAGGAAGAGATCGTTGATTCCATCGAGGCGGAACTCCATCGTGAATTCGATCGGGAAGTTCCCAGTCGGGAGATCGGAGAGCGTGTGGCAAACCGATTGCGGGAAATCGATGATATTGCCTATATCCGATACGCCAGTGAGTATCACAGCTTCCGCACGATTGATGAATTCGTGGAAGAAGTCACAGACCTCAAGGGACGGACCCGTGATTCCAAGGGGCAGGATCGGTTGTTCGAGGAAGAAGCCTGATCGACTACTTGGCCACGGCTTCAGCTTTCATCTCAGGCGTGATGTAGAGGATCCTGAGGCAGTTTTCGCACTGTGTGAGCGAGTCTGCGCCAGTCATCAACTGAACAACGATGTTGAAGGGCATGTTCAGGTTGCAGGAGCTGCAGGAGTATTCTCTGCGTCGCTTGTCGATTTCTTCAATCGGTGCCATCGCGTCGCCGTCAAAGTCATCGGCGCATTGGTCATAGGTGCTGAGGGCTGACGCGGGGATCACGCTTGCCTTGACATCTCGTTCAGTCTGGAGTTCTGCAACACGATCGGCAATTTCAGCCTCGCGTTCCTGCAGTTCCTTCTCGGCTGAATCCAGGACGGTCTGTCTTTCCTTCATTTCACTCTTCACCGCTTCCAGATCGACGTCAAGTGCCTCGATGTCCGAGAGCTCGTTGAGGATCAGATCGTCGGTACCGGACTTGGTGCTTTTGAGTGTGTTGATTTCTTCCAGAACCGTGGAGTACTGCTTGGTATTGGCAGCGGAATTGAGATCTTCACGAAGCTTGGTCAGTCGTTCGTCAATGGCAGCGGTGTCGGTTTCATGGCCATTGATGGTGACCTGTCGCTGCTTGCGCCGCGTTTCAAGTTCTTCATGTCGCTGTTCAAGATCATTCATCTGTCGCTTCTGAGCGCGGCAGTAGATCTGTGCGGAGTCCACGCGTGACTTCAGTCCTCGTAGTTGTCGTTCAACGAGGTTCAGTTCCAGCAGGTCATCAATGAGAGTCATCGGAAAGTCACATCCTGTCAGCAGAGTTCATGGTCGCCTTCAGATCAGGCGGATCGCGTAATCCTCAGTGTACACCCATCGAACCCCAGCAGGGCACAAGAGTTCGGCATTAGGAACATCCTGCCAAAGGAGTCATGCGGATCAGCCACCAGGCCAGAGGAGCAGTCAGCAGCAGGGAATCGATCACATCCATCACGCCGCCGAGGCCCGGCAGCAGGGTTGATGAGTCCTTGACGCCCGCACCTCGCTTGAACAAGCTCATCGTGAGATCACCAGCCTGTCCAACGATTGCGAGCAATCCACCCATCGCCAGGACCCACCACCAGTCAATGGGTGAATCCCAGATACTGTTCAGAATGAGGGCGGCAAGCATTGAAGCGGCGATGCCTCCCATAAGACCTTCTACGGTCTTGCCGGGGCTCAGCCATGGAATCAGCTTGTGTCGTCCAATGGCGGTGCCGGTGAAGAAGGCGCCGATATCGCAGCTTTTCACGATCAATGCTACGACACCGATCATCCAGACGGACGATTCGGCGCCGACAAGCAGCAGGAATCCACTGAGCATTCCCAGATAGATCGAGGACAGCATGACGACCGCGGCCGAGGCAAAGACGCCCTGGACCTGCTGCCCACGACTGAACCAGAGCAGTGAGACCACAAGCATGATGGCGATCGTGGTCAATGGCAATGCAGCCGCAGTCTGCTCAGTTAGATCCGAGCTCGTGAGCCAGGTGGCCAGCATGACTGCGACGCATGCAGTTGCGTTGAGGCCTCGTGAAGTTCGTATGCCGCTGGCTTCAGCGATGACACAGAGTTCTCTGGCTCCAAGTGCGACCATGATGCTGCCGAGAATCGCCAGAAGAAGGCCCTGTGGGAGCTGCCAGTCGCCGATCATCACAGGCCCCATGGATTCATCGAGCCAGAGGACTCCGATGATCAGGAGGATCGCGGTGAATCCAGTGAGCAGGCGATGGATCAGCACGTCAGCTCTTGCCTTCCAGATTCAGTTGGTCCCAGGCTTCAATGCCGCCTGCCATGGATCTCACATGCGGGTAGCCGGTCATGCTGAGAAACTTCGCGACAATGGCGGAGCGACGGCCTGTTCGACAGTAGATGACGATCGCACGATCCCGATCGGGTTCAAGTTCACTGAGACGTGTACTCATTTCCTGAAGCGGCAGGCAGGTTGCGCCATTGATTCGGCCTGCTTCCCATTCCTCGTGTGATCGGCAATCCATCAAGAGGAAATCTTCGCCTGACTGCAGCAATTGGCAGACCTGCTGAGGTGACACTTCCCAATTGGAATTGTCAAAGTCGACCAGATGCTCTTGATCATTGGGCTGTACGTTCATGTTGACTCATCGTACCTCATCCCAGACTCTTGTCTGGTCTTTCAGGGCTCTGAATCACCTTCAACTTCACGGATGGCCATGTTGATCACTTCAGCCTCGAATCCGCGTCTGGCAAGGCGTCCCCACAAGCGACGATGGCGGGTCTGTGGATCGCAGGATCGCAGTGATCGCATTGCTTGTCTGGCCAGTTTCACGGCTGCTTCAAGAGGATCGCCTGCGGCTTCCTTTGCAGCTTTTGCAGCAGTTGCGGGTTCAATTCCGCGTTGTCGCAGCTTTGACTCCAGATAACGGGTCGAGGCGGGACGTTGTCTCGCAAGTGAAGCTGCGGCACTTGTTGCATATTCCTCATCGTTCAGCAGCCCTGCATGTTCCAGTCTGGCAATGACACGTTCAATCACGTTCGCATGATGGCGACGACGCCTGAGGCCATCCTGAATCTCGCGGGTACTTCTTGCCTTTCGTGAAAGCCGCAGCATGGCTGATCGCCAGGCGAGTCGAAACTCGTGATTGCAGGCAATGGCCTCCGCGAGTTCCGGGGTAAGTTCAAGTTCCGGGCGAAGCCCCAGGTCCGCGATGTCGGACTCCAGAAGCATGGCGACTCGTTTGCGTCCAATGATGATGCCACGTGAGTCCTGGTCCCGGGGAACCGCGCGAAGTGCGGTGATCGTGCCATGGTCGGGAACTTCGGGGCGGATAACCCGAGGCTTGCGGGAACGAGCGGATTGTTGAAAGCTGCTCATGAAGCCACTTCGCAAAGGAGTGCGGCAATTTCTCCTTCAGCATGAACATCGCCACTTGTTCTGGCATGTTCAAGGCCGGTGGCCAACGTACGAGCCGCCTCATCCATCTGGCCGGCATCTATCAGACAACGTGCCTTGTGGTAGTAGGCGTAGCAGTAGTCCGGGTCGATTTCAGTCGTCATGTCGAAATGTGCGATGGCCCGCTCATGCTGGCCTGCCTTGGCATACTCCATGGCAATTCCATAGAGGCAGAAGGTGTCATCAGGCTGGGATTCCAGCAGATTTCGCAATTGGTTGATTCGATCTGTCATGGCGGCGAGTCTCCCGAGTACAGAAAGCGGCTGGACAGGTATCCTGTCGAAATGAGATATTCATCCTGTCGAGCATCCACCATCGTACCCCTCGGCATCATTCTTTTGGCGTGTTGTGGGCTTAGTTTCACATCAGGTTGTGTGAACTACGAGGTAAAGCAGCGGCCTCGGCCATCCACCAACCATCTTGAGCTTCGGCATCAGGTCCTCGGTACCGCGCATGCCACGGTGTTTGATGAGGAGACGTGGTACGTCCTTCAGGGCTGCAGCCTGCTCATTCTGGATCCAGCAACCGGTCGAGTCATCAATCAGCTCAATCTTGATGATGCTGGAGGCAGTGGTCCTGCAGTGGATCCACTGGTCGAGCCAGGGGTGATCCATGTCGTTCTGAAGGACACTGATGTCGTGGTGCTTGATCGCACTGATCCATTGCGGCCTTTCATTGAACGCAGGACAACGGCGGCTGAACTGGGTATTCAGCCAAGGGCCTTGAACAGAGGTCGAGTTGGGCCGATCGTCAGCGGGATTGGTGGAGCGGTGCAGCTTCCCCATGGGCATCGCCTGATTGATCATGAGGGTGAGGTGACTTCGGTCATCGATAACGATCAAGTTTCGATCTACACCATGGGGCGACGGGTCTACCGCCAGGGGAATGATGAGTATGTTGGTTCCGCCACCAGACTGGCTCAGTTACCGGAGTCTGACGAGCAGACGGGACCTTCTCCTGCAGGGATTGTTCTTCCGGAAGGATCGATGTTCTTTATCCGCAATGAGTCGACTGGCGGTCTCGCTGGATTTGCCTGCATGCAGGGAGGGCTTCTGAGAGAAGTGGATTCCACCAGAACGACCGAAGCATTCCGAGGTGGCGTTCGCCAGCTGCGAATGCGAGGAGACAGGGTGTTGATCGCCGGTTCTCGAAGCGTCCATCTCTATCGCCTGAGTTCTAGCGGTGAATTGATTGATCTCTGGTCTCAGGAGATTCCTGGTGCAAGGAGTGTCGACTTCATCGATGATCGGGACATCGTCGTAGTTGGTGAGTTCGGCTGTATCCGCTATCGAACAGATCGTGTCAGCGGGAATGTCGTGGCACGTCAGGATGCACCCGGAGGATTGGTGCAGGCGATTTCAGATGGTCGCCGAATCATGGCGACAGGTGTTGATGGGACCTGGGAATACCAGATCGGTCATGAGGCAGAGCTGGTTGAGGTTCCAATGCAGGTCTATCCGCCTCCTGCTCGTCAGGCAGCTGTTCTTGGATGGAAGGTGAAGATCTCTTCAGATGGCCGTCATGCGGACATACAAAACAAGATTGGAAGCAGTCTTCTTCCTGCGCCAATTGGCTCCAGATTCATCACCGTTGCCAGTGGTGATGGGACATTCTGGCTGGGTCATGAGAACGGTGTCATGATGATCAAGCCTCCCTCGAATCTGCCCATGATTCCAGTGGGGTGGGAGGAACTGTCTCCTGAGGAAAAATCCGCCAGTGGTTATTCGCCTCTGGAAGGAATTCAGAAGCTGACCATACACATTGATGGTCCGGTGATCTTTCTTCAGCCTCTGGATCTGGGTGGAGGCGTTGGCTATGCCTCAGGCAATGGTGGATTCGGTGTGGTGCGTGAAGTCTTCTGATCAAATGCTTCAGCAATATTCGCAATCGCAATAGCCTCGGCAGATCGAGGACTCCCGGCAAAGTGCATGCCTGGCCTTGCATATCTTTCGTCCATGCGCAATGAGCAGATGGCTCAGTTGTGTCCACTTGGGTCGGGGGAACAAGGCCATGAGATCGCGTTCGATCTTGTCCGGGGTCTTGTTGGCAGTCAGGCCCAGTCTGGTCGCCAGACGTGAAACGTGCGTATCGACGACGACTCCGACATTGATGTTGAATGCGTTGCCGAGTACGACATTGGCGGTTTTTCTTGCAACCCCTCGAAGTGACAGCAGGTCATCCATGGTTTCGGGTACTTGCCCGTCATAGGCTTCCATCACACGAGTCATCGCTTCGACGATAGCTTTTGACTTGTTGCGATAGAGCCCGATGGAGTTGATCCAGGGTTGGAGATCCTCCGGTGTGACCGCGGCATAGTCCGCAGGTCCTGGGAAGCGGCGGAACAGTTCCGGTGTTGCCTTGTTCACGCCGACATCGGTCGACTGAGCGGAAAGAATCGTTGCGATCAACAGTTCGTGGGGACTTGAGTAGTCAAGGGCGCAGGTGGCGTCGGGATAGGCCTGTTCCAGTGCGGCGTAGATTCGGCTGGCCCGTCGTTTCTCCGCGACGGTCTTGTCTGGCAGTTTGAAGCCGGCTTTGCTGGTGGCACTCATCCGCCTTTGCTCCTTGGGCAGGCCATGGCCCCCATGCAGGCCAGTGAAATCAGCAGAAGAAGTCCGACCAAGCTCCATAGGTTTTCCGCCAGTACATGCCAGCGATCAAACGCCGTGTAGGTCGTCTGGATTTGTTCAGGATCGCCTGCTCTTGCAGCTGTTCGATAGATTTCAAGCTCGGCGTTCATGGTCGGATTGAGCCACAGGTATCGGCTCACGAAGATCGCGGTCGCTGTCAGAACAGCAAGGGTGCTGATCCAGCTCAGAATGTTTCGATGAGCCTGTGGATTCGCAATCCGTTGCGTCACGATGATCGCAATGAGAAGTGGGGCAAGGATCCACTGCAGAAGATCGGCCATCTGAAAGCCGGGACCGGTGATCAGGCCAGCGACAATTCGAGATCTGGTGGTCTGATCGATCAGGTCATATTCGGCAACCATTGGTTCAAGTTCTGGAACGGTCTTGAAGGTCAGGATTGCCGAGAATCCAGCAGCCACGATGACTGAAAGCCACAGGGCGTTGACCACGATGCCCATGGAGGAAAGTGATCTTGTCATGTCTGGCAGTCCGTTGAGTCCGGTGTGGTTTGAAGTGGGACTCCACTCTTCCAGCTGCTTGATCTTTCCCAGCATTCCTGCTTCCAGATCGGCACCCGTGATTTCAGTTCATCAATGAGCCAGCGGCAGGCTTCGAAGGACTCGGCTCGATGTCGGGAATGGACCTGGATCACGACACTGGCCTGGCCGACAGGTACTCGGCCGAGGGCATGATGAAGTCTGACTGACAGCAGTGACCATCTTTCCGCAGCGAATTCAGCAATGGACCTGAGTTCTTGCTGTGCCATCGGTTCATGTGCTTCGTATTCAAGGCAGATGAGTTCGCCATGTTCTGGATGTTCTTCCGGTCGGGTGATGCCCAGAAAGCTGCATTCAGCGCCTGCGCCTGCGGAATGCGCTCTCGTGAGCAGCATGACGGGGCGTCTTTCAAGACCGACATCAATGACTGGTTCAATGGTCATCACGGGTTCATCCTATGTTGCAGATGATTTTTCTGGGGGATTGTGAGCATCAGGTCGATGCTGATAGTCTTTCCGTCATGCAACAGCTTCTGGCTCCCACCGCTGCTTCTCTGGGGCAGGACTTTCGGCAGATCTGCCAAAGGCTGCACGATGATGGTTGGCGAGCGGTACAGCTTTCGGCCGCCATGCCTGGTGTGCGGCCGCAGGATCTCGGGGAATCCGCACGAAGAGATGTGGCGGCCACACTCAGAAGGCTCGAATTGATCCCTGCGGGTATGGATCTCTGGATACCCCGAGCGCATTACCTTCAATCCGAAACGATCGATCGAGTCATCGGTGCCATCACGGCAGCGTGCAGTCTGGCTCGCGATCTCGGGATCGATGTTCTCAGTCTTCAATTGCCCGAGGAATCATCGCTGGAAGCGTCGGTGATGGAGACGATTCTCGCGGCAGCGGGTTCATCTGGTGTGATCCTCGCTGATCATCAGTTTGATCGTATTCCACCGGAGCTCACCGCTGCAGGTCTTGATCCTGCTGCTTGTCTTGCAATGAATCAGGATCCGGTTGAAGTCGCGATACGCCTTGGGGCTTCTTTGATCGCTCCACGGCTTTCTGATCTTCTTGAGACCGGCATGCGTGGCCCGATCGGTCTTGCAGCAGGTCGTCTTGATATTCCTGCCTACCGGGCGGCTGTGACCACGGTTGCAAGTCATCGGCCAGTCGTGCTCGACGTCCGACAGTTGGAATCGCCCTGGGAGGCACTGAGGCAGGGTCGAGCAGCCTGGAGGGCTTCCTTGCCCGGTACAAGTTGAAGCGGCTCGCCTCGTCTACACTTGCCGCATGGAAGCTCTGGCTCATGGCATTGATATCGTTCCCATCGCCCGCATTGAACAGATGCTGGCGAACCATGGTGATCGATTCATCGAGCGTGTCTTCACGGCCGGCGAACGTGCGGATGCAGAACGCGTCAACCGAGGTCGCTCGGAACGATACGCCGTTCGATTCGCTGCGAAGGAAGCGGTTCTCAAGGCATTGGGTACTGGATTGAGTGGAGGCATCACCTGGCAGGATGTTGATGTTCATCGAAGCGGCAATGGGGCGCCGATGTTGAAGATGCATGGGGTGGCTGCTGAGAAGGCAGATGAACTGGGGTTGCAGGTCTGGAGATTGAGCATGAGCCATGCTGGAGGCATGGCGATGGCCAGTGTGGTGGCGATGGGGGCGGCAAGCTCTGATCCGTAGGTGAACTTGATGGGAAGACGCAACAACAAGCCAGCACTCTATGAGCTCAGTCGGAAAAATCATCCGGCGGATCATCAGCCATCGCCGGTTCCTCAGGATGAGTCTGTGCAGTCAATGGGCATTCCCTGGTTCACGCCTGGCGTTGGTGTTCGTGTGCCAGTTGGATTTCTCATTCTGGCTTTGGTGTTGTTCGTGTTGATCGGCCTTGGAGGATGGTGGCTGGGATTTGCTCAGGGTGTGGCGGAGACCGAGCAGTTGATGGCGGATCGCCCATCCCAGTTCACGGTTGATCCGCTGCAGCAGCCATCAGACCTTGGCGATCCGACTGAATCCGACAAGTTGTCGCCAAATCAAACAGGATTGCTGGAAGATCAGGCTGGGAGTCCAGCAGGGTCAGAGTCCGAGAATGGGGCGTCAGAGGCCCCAGAACCGCTCTGGCACTTCGTGCTGGCCGAGACAGGCCAGGACGGTGCCTTGAGGCTGGCGGAGTTCTGCAGGCAACAGGGGCTTGAAGTCATCGTCGTTCCCCGCAACAATACGGGTCTGGCAAGGATTCTGGCCCTGCCCGGGATGACGACGTCAAACCGGAAGGCATCTGGAGTCCGGGCTTTGGATGAACGCATTGCCGCCATTGGGCGTCAATGGAAAAAGAATGGTGGTCGGACCGATTTCTCCGATCGTTACATGGATCGATTACAGGCACCCTGATGAACAGGTGCCAAGCATGACACGAGGAAGACCGCGATGAGCCTGCACCCAAGCCTGAAAACCAAGCCGTCTGGTTTGAGCCAGTTCCGAACGGTCCTGACACGTGATGAGCGGATCAAGATGCTCAATGAGCGTGGTGACTTCAAGGATGGGGATTCTCCTCTTGGTCTCGTGAAAGTCGGTCAACGACGCGTGGTGACCAAGAAGAAGAAGAAGGTTGAGAAGGAAGACGACGCCGCTGAAGCGGATTCCTGATCACCCCTTTCGTTCACCAGTTCCTCATCATGGCAGTTTCACGTTATCGTGACTCACCATGATCGATGAAAACACACTTCTCAGTAATCGTGCGGGTCAAATCGACGCGTCAGGTATTCGGCGCGCCTTCCAGCTGGGTGCACGACTCAAGGATCCGATCAATCTTTCGATCGGCCAGCCGAATTTTCCGGTCCCTGATGAAATCAAGGATGCGGCGATCGAGGCGATTCGATCCAATGCCAATGGTTACACGTTGACTGGTGGCCATGATCATCTTCGTAACCTGATCAAGTCGTTTCTGGCCGAGGATGTCTGCTGGCCGGCGGATGATGAAGGTATTGATGCGATTGTCACTTCCGGTACGAGTGGCGCATTGGTTCTTGCCGCCTGGGCGCTTCTGGATCCCGGCGACGAGTTGATCATTCCCAACCCCAATTTCGTGGTGTATCCCGCATTGGGCGCCATGACTGGCGCGACTATCGTCGATTGTGACACCTATCCGGATTTCAGAATGACGGCGGAACGTGTCGCGCCGTTGATCACGGAGCGTACCAAGGCTGTCATTGTCAATTCGCCTGGCAACCCTACTGGTGTGGTGTTGTCGGAACAGGAGATGGCCGAACTGGTTCAGTTGTGTGAGGATCGCGGAATCATGTTGATCTCGGATGAGATCTATGACCTTTTCACCTATTCCGCTGCTCGTGATCAACGCAGGCGATGCCCATCGGCGGCCTGTCACAGTCGCAATGTTCTGCTCATTCGTGGTTATGGCAAGAACTATGGGTGCACCGGATGGCGGCTCGGGTTTGCGGCAGGGCCCACCTGGCTCATCAACGAGATGATGAAGTTCCAGCAGTATTCCTTCGTCTGTGCGCCGAGCATGGCGCAACATGGAATAGCCGCGGCACATGAGGTCGACATGTCGAAATGGATCGATGCCTATGAACGCAAGCGGGACATGGTGGTCGAGTTGCTTTCACCAGTGACACATCTGGAGGTGCCTCAAGGCGCCTTTTATGCCTTCCCCGAGGTTCCGTCGCATCTGGGTATGACTGGTACGCAGTTCTGTGAATCGATGCTCGACCATAATGTCATCATGATTCCAGGCGGTGTATTCAGCGATCGTGACACTCATTTCCGAATCAGTTATGCCACGGATGATGACAGGCTGGAGGCCGGTCTCAAGGCGGTGGCCACGGCGATGTCCTGAGTCACTGCTCCGCAGTTCCCTCCCCAATCATCTGTTCAAAGAAATTCCCCGTCGAAACGCAAGGCCTCGACGGGGAGGAGGGGAGAAAGAGCAAGTTGTGGCCCCATCAGGGGCGGTGGGTTGAAGGGCTTTGGGGGCTCTGCAGCTCATCCCAGCCGTGGTCTTCACGTCCCACTTGCCGGATAATCGGCCGCATCATCCCATAACGTCCACAATTGAACGCTTTTCTTGCGGTTTTGCAGCAGAGTTTTTCGTCAGATCGAGCGTGTCGTTGCTGTTGATCCCTTGCTGTCAAAGGGATACGTCACGTTGCCGACCGCCTCCTCCAAAAGAGATTTCCATGTCTTTTTGATCATCTGGGGTTCGTTTCGTTCTTCGATCTGCAATCTGGCCTTGTTTCCAAGGGCTGATCGAGTGTCGGCGTCAGCCAGCAGATCGAGAATTGCTCGAGCCCAGTGGTCAGCGGAGGCTTCCATGAGGATGTACTGACTGGATCGTTCCTGGTCGGACAGCATGGGGTGATCTGCTCGAAGGACGACTCGTCCCCGACTCATCGCCAGATCGGTCACTGATCGAGACCGCCGATCGGATGAAGCCATGATGGTGAGAGTGCAGTCACTGACCAATGGTCCGACCAATGAAGCATTGCGTATGGATGAGATTCGATCCAGTATTCCAATTCGTTCGGCATGACGCCAGATTCGACCGCCGCCTGCTTCCTGGACTTCCAGACAGATCTGAAGGTCTGGAATGTGCTCGATGACGATCTTCAGGCCATCGATGATCTGCTGTGCCGCATTCGGGTCGATGTCCGCATCGAGAATCGCAATGGATGGTGCGGTGGTCGTGTCTGTGGAGAAGTCATCTGGTGTGCGGACAGGAAATGGAATTGTGGCAATCAGCTCATGCAATCTTCGTTCACGCATCACGTTGGCCAATCCTTCGGATGCCGTGAAGTAGCCGGTGACACGTTGTGGTCTGACGGGAGGACGTTTGGCATGGCGTGCGTGCCAGCATTCGACCAGCAGTGGCCGTTCGATTTCATTCGCCAGATCGTTTCCCATTGCGGCGGCGGATTCACCGAAGGCCACGATGACATGAGGAAGATCGCGTCCAAGATCACGGATCAGGTTTTCCTGAACTCGTTGTCGTTGCAGCCATCCAGGTGGCATTGGTGCTGACAGCGGGTGTTCGGTGACCAGTCCTTCAACTTGATCGTCGTTGCGCCGACTCTCAGGCAGGAGTTCCACAAGCGTGCATTCATCCTCTTGAAGACCTGAGAGAATGTCGGCAATGGCCGGGCCTTCCTCTTGTCTTCGTTCATAGTCGATGATTGCCAGAACATTCATCAGCTGCGTACTCGCCAGGGTGCTTCATCGTGCTGAAGAGGGCGCAAGGCCTCCGTCATCTCTGGAGGAATCCGGCATGGCTTGCGGGTTTCAAGATCAACGTGAACCCAGAGGGTTGATGCCGTGCATACGATCATTGGCTCATCATCCTGTATTCGCCAGATCACCGTATCACGCCATGATTTGACTCGACGGATATCCCGCACCCACGTAGCGACATGAAGTGTTTCTTCAGCCATCGCTTCACCTCGGTAGTCGATTTCATGGCGGGCCACGAAGAACATCGCTTGCTTGTCGAGCAGATCCTGATACGACCATCCCGCTGAGAACAGTGCCTGTTCGGCTGAACGATCAATCCACTTCACGAACTCGATATTGGAGACATGGGCCACGATTGAACTCGTGCCGGTGGTGTGAGTATGGAGTTCAAGCCAGATTGGGGCAGGGTGAGCCACCAGATCGGGGATCTGTTCAGGTGGGGTGCTCAGCAGGGACAGATCTGGTTCGGGGTGCGAAACGGGTGTCATGAGTTCAACTTCCGGTCGAGTTCCCTGAGGTAGCTCCAGGTATACAGTCCGGTGTGGTGGCCGTCGTTGAAGCTGATCCTGACGGCATAGCTTCCCACCAGTTCCAGATTTTCAGCTTTCAGTGGCTCCGACTGGCTTGCGGGCAGGACTGCCAGGGGATTCTGGTCCAGTTCTTCACGGAGGGCCCTTGATTCCGCAGATGGGGACATGCGGCGAAGGTAGTCCACGGGAAAGAAGGATGTGGTTTCATCCTGCCAGGTGACCTGAAGGCCACGGCTGCGTTCAAGATCGAGATGCTTGGGTGGTGGTTCCATCGTCGAGTCGGGCCGATGCTGGTTATCCTACAGCAGCGACAGGGAGTACTGAATGTCCATGGAGTCATCTGTTGAGACACCTTCAGGGATGGTCGGCCACACGGCGGACCGCCTGTGTGATTCGATTCTCACAAAGGCCGCGCCGGTCTGTGTCGGCCTTGATCCGGTGGTTGATCGTTTGCCGGCAGGTCTGAGCCCTCAATCAGACAGTCTTGAAGATGCGGCCAGTGCGATCGAATCATTCTCGATCGGGATTCTGGATGCCATCATGCCGCATGTCGGGGTCGTCAAGTTTCAATCAGCCTGCTTTGAGCGTTATGGTCCGTCTGGAGTCGCTGCACTGCATCGATGCATGATGGCTGCTCGTGATCGCAATCTGGTCACCATCCTTGATTCCAAGCGAGGTGATATCGGTATTTCAGCCAGTCACTATGCCGCTGCAAGTGGGCAGATGGGTGGTGATTGGACCACCATCAATGGTTGGCTTGGCGAAGACGGCATCACTCCCTTCATTGAGGATGGGGCGGGTGCCTTTGTTCTGGTTCGAACTTCCAACCCATCCGGCGAGACGATTCAGAATCAGCCGTTGAAGGATGGTCGTACCGTTGCTCAGGCCATGGCAGAACTGGTCAGTGGACTTTCAGAACCCACCGTCGGATCCAGAGGCTATGGACTGCTTGGGGCCGTGGTCGGTGCTACACATCCAGCAGAACTGGAAAGTTTTCGAAGCTGGTTGCCGCATTCCATCCTTTTGATGCCGGGCTACGGCGCGCAGGGAGGGACCGCCGAGGGATTGAAACCATGCTTTGATTCAACTGGCCTGGGCGGACTGGTCACCGCCAGCCGAAGTGTGATCTATGCCTTTGGTTCAGAGACGGACTGGATGTCATCCGTCGGGCAGGCTGCAGCCTTGCTTGCAGATGAGGTCGGCAAGGTTGCAGGGTTGCGTTCATGAGTGGTCCATCAACCAATGCATTGCCGTTGCCCGGTTGGCGAATCATCATCGTGCTGGGCTGTTTCATTCTGGTGCTGGCGGCACCATTCCTGTTTCGCAAGCCGGTGATGGATCTGACCGGGATCGATGTGCAGCGTGTGATCATCATCAGTCCGCACAATGAGCAGATTCGATATGAATTCGGACGTGGATTCGAGCTATGGCATCGTGAAAAGTATGATGAGCCGGTTCGTGTGGTCTGGAGCACTCCGGGTGGTACATCCGAGATTCGCAAGATGCTTCAGTCCGACTGGAGTGCGGCCTTGAAGCAGGGGCAGCGTCCTGGCGGCAATGCTGATCTGGTATTCGGCGGCGGTTCCTATGAACATGGTCAGTTCAAGCGTGGCGTGAAGGTCATGGTTGATGGCCTTGATCAGGATGCTGTCGCACGCTGGTACACAAGGGTCTATGGTCAGGGCATCGTTGTTCCAGCGACTGCAGAAGCATTCACGCTTGATCAGGACGGTATCGTGGCGACCAGAACACAAGTTCCGGATCGACCGGATCTGTTCAACATCGAAGTCAAGGCAACCATCAGTGTCCCAACCGGGTTTTCCACAGAGGAACTCACATCGCTCTATGGTCGGAAACAGGTTGCGGGTACGCCTCTCTGGGAACCTGACCAGTACTGGCTGGGCACGGCGCTGTCGGCCTTCGGGATCATCTACAACAACGATCTTCTGAAGGCGATGGAAGTTTCGCCTCCGACGAGTTGGGCGGACATGTGCGGGCCTCTCCTGCGACAGGAGATCGCGCTGGCCAACCCGGCTCAGTCCGGATCAGTGACAACTGCCTTTGAGGCGATACTCAAGCGTCGAGACTGGGTCCCCGGATGGCGTATTCTGAGGCGTGCCGCAGCGAATGCCAGATATTTCTCCGCCTCATCATTGCGTGGCCCGACTGATGTGGCTCAAGGCGATGCGGCCATGGCAGTCTGCATTGATTTCTTCGGTCGGTTTGAATCGCAATCACTGCGTGATCATGGTGCGGGTGACCGGGTGGGGTACATCGACCCCCCTGGCGAGACGATGTTGGATCCGGATCCGATATCCAGGTTGATGAATCCGCCAAATGCGGAAATGGCCAAGCGTTTTGTTGAATACACGCTTTCTCCTGCGGGCCAGTCCCTCTGGCAGTTTGCTCCTGGCACAGGAGATGATGGTCTCGGGCCAGAGCGTTATGCACTTCGTCGATTCCCGATCGAGGCAACCTTGTATCGCGACCACTTTGATCGATTCGTCGATCAGGTTGATCCTTTCGTCAATGCTGAGCCTCCTCCATTCAATGACCGCAACATGAGATCCTTCATCGCCGTGGTCTTTCAGGCGATTGCCATGGATACCAAGGATGATCTGGAGGAAGCATGGAATGCCATCGTCGAACATCCGGCCTATCCGGATGTTGCCGAAGGACAGATCGTGACGGCAGATGATGTCGACGATCCTCAGCTGGAGCAGATGCTTCGTTTGTTTGATCAAATCCCCGAAGTACCATCACCGGACGGCTCCACCCTTTCATTGAGTACCAAGGAAGGTCGGGCTGAGGTCAAGGCGGGATGGTTGAAGGGCGCATGGGCTGCAGATGGGCTTTGGCCATCAGAGGCCAATCCCCGTCAGGTCCTGCGGAGGCTTCTGGGTACAGAGGTCTCATCAAACTACAGCCGCATCGTGTCGATGAGCCGTGCAGACAAGCATGTGAGCGTGAAGTGATGACCCGCCATCTTCCTGATGAGAACCGCCCATTTCCGTCTCGTACACGGATCCTTGCGACGCTTGGGCCCGCCACGGATGACCCGGAGGTTCTGGACAGAATCGTCGAAGCCGGGGCTCGGATCTTCCGCTTGAACTTCAGTCATGGTGGTGTTGAAGAACACAGGCGTCGAATCAAGGCGGTTCGTCAACTTGAACAGGAACTGGGCACCCCGCTGGCGATCATGGGGGATCTTCCAGGTCCGAAGATCCGTGTGATTCAGGTTCCCGAAGGTGGCATCGAAGTCAGTCCTGGAGAAGACGTTCTCTTTGAGCGATCACTTGATGGCGCCTGCGAGCCCGCTGCGGGAGATCGTCCCGTCAGGCTGTCATGCACCTGGCAGGGCATGGTCGACTGTGTGCACCCGGGTCAGCGCGTGTTGATCAATGATGGAGCGATTCGACTGTTGGCGACAGAAGTCATGGACGATTCCCTGCTCTGTCGCGTGACGGCCGGTGGACTGATCACCTCTCACAAAGGGGTCAATCTTCCTGACAGCAAACTTGATATCGAGGTGCCGACGGATCGTGATCGAGAGATGGCCTGCTGGGCCATTGACCATGATGTCGACCTGATCGCAATGAGCTTTGTACGTGCCGGGGAGGAAGTCGAGTCACTCCGCGAAGTCATGCGTTCCCACATGGGCGCCGACTGTGCTGATCGTCCGCTTCCGATTGTGGCCAAGATCGAGGTTCCACAAGGCGTTCAGAAGGCGCAGAAGATCATCGCCGCAGCTGATGCCGTGATGGTTGCGCGAGGTGATCTGGGTGTGGAGATGGATCTTGCACGTGTGCCGATCATTCAGAAGCGTCTGTTGTCTCTGGCACGAGCGCTGGACCGGCCGTGCATCGTCGCCACTCAGATGCTGCAGTCCATGATCGAGTCTCCGATCCCAACCCGTGCCGAGGCCAGTGATGTCGCGGGCGCGATCTTCGATGGTGCTGATGCGGTGATGCTGTCCGGCGAGACGGCGGTAGGGGCGTATCCGGTAGTCGCTGTCGAGACCATGCGTCGCATCGGCGATGAGATGGAAAACTGGATGCAGGCAGAGGGACTGTCGCTTGATCAGTCGATTTCGCTGCAGCTGGAATCTCATGCTCAGGATGACAGCCAGACACTCGTTGCCGGGATCTGGTCTACGGCTGAAGCCTCGCAGGCTCGTTGCATCGTGGTGTATTCCGAGTGGGGTACCTGGTCGAGACTCATCAGTCGCAGCACGCGTCCTATTCCGATTCTGGCATACACGCGTCGACAGAAAGTGGTTCGTCAGATGCTGCTCTGTCGTGGTGTGACTCCCGAAGTCATGGATGTGATCCCTGACGAGGCGGTTCTTACCCGCGATGTTCAGCAGCGGTTGCATCATGCAGGATGGCTTGAGGCAGGTGATGCCGTGCTGGTCGTGATGGGTCGTCCGCTTGAATCATCAATCAATTCGACTCGTATGACTGTTCATCGTCTAGTTGAGGAGCCTGAGCTGACATGAAGGCGGCCATTCTAGCCATAGGTGATGAGCTATTGGGAGGCCGGTGTCTTGACACCAACTCGCACTGGCTGGCCGTACAGCTGGCTCGCCTCCAGATTTCTCTGGTTGAAACACGCTGCATTGCAGATGAAAGCAGTTGCATCATCGAGGCGATTCGATCCGTCTGCGAACATGTCGATCTGGTCATGCTCACGGGTGGTCTTGGTCCGACGCCGGATGACTTGACTCGTGAAGCCTTGTCAGAGGCGATTGGGCAACCCCTTGTGAGTGATGAAAAGGCAGCCGAGTGGATCGGTCGCTACTTCGTAGATCGCTCGCTTCCGATGGCGGATTCGCAAGCTCGATTGGCACAGCGGCCGGAGCGTGCCGAGTCCTACCCCAATCATGCCGGTACGGCACCGACTCTGCGTTGTTCCCTTGATCGTTCTGCGGCAGATCCAGTGGTCATCTGGGCCTTGCCTGGCCCGCCGGCGGAGTTGCAGGATGCCTGGTCTCGCCATCTTGAACCCTGGTTGATCGCGAATGCTTCAGCATCAGCAACAGTTGAACCAGTCGCCTTGAAAAGCTTCGGGCTGCTGGAAGCGGATTTTGTCGTCAAACTCGGTGACCTGGCTGATCGTGATCGTGCGCCAAGGCTGGGAACACGTGTCAGTCAGGATGTATTCCTGCTTCAGATCGATCCGGCCGGTGCAACACGTGAACAGACTGTGATGACGGCCACGGGCTGCCGGGACTTGCTTGAGCCTTATCTCTTTGGCGATGGTCATCAGTCCCTTGCGGAATCACTGGGAGCGTTGCTGAGTGAACGTGGCCAGTCGATGGTCACGGCAGAGTCCTGTACCGGCGGCATGATCGGGGCATCGCTGGTCGGCGTCCCGGGTGCCAGTGAGTGGTATCGAGGTGGTTGGGTGACCTATGCCAACGAGATGAAGTCCACCTGTCTCGATGTTTCAGTCGAGTGTCTTGAATCAGGCGGTGCCGTTTCGGAGGAAGTGGTGCGCCAGATGGCAAGGCAGTCCAGGTTGCATTCAGGTGCTGACTGGTCAGTGGCTGTTTCAGGAATAGCAGGGCCGGGCGGAGGTACCTCCGACAAACCGGTTGGTACGGTCTGGATCGGCTGGTCCGGGCCGGATCAGTTGCATTCCAGATTGTTTCGACTTGGAACGGATCGCTCCCGGATCCGCATGCGCGCCGTGATGATGAGTCTTCAGCTCCTGCGATGGTCGGTGCTGGGGGTTGATCCAATGACTCCGACGGCCTGGGATGCACCATGAACGTAGAGGGCTACATCGGATTGGGAAGCAACATCGGTGATCGTATCGATGCGATCATGCGAGCTGTTGAGGCGATCGATGCCATGTCGGGTGTTGCCGCCTTTCGATTGAGTACGCTGATCGAGACCGCTCCTGTCGGCAATCAGGATCAGCCTGATTTCGTCAATGCCGTCCTTCAGGTCCGCTCCAGGCTGGAGCCGGTACAGATGCTGGATCAGTTGCTGGGGCTGGAGCTTGAGATGGGGCGGGACCGTTCGATTGGTGAAGATGGTGGTCCTCGTCTCATTGATCTGGATCTGCTGGTCTGGGGTGACCATCAGCTTCATATGCCGGGCCTGATTCTTCCGCACCCTCGTCTGGCTGAGCGAGCCTTTGTTCTGATCCCCATGGTGGAGCTGGCACCGAATCTGATCCATCCCGTTCTCGGTCGGAGCATGCAGGAGCTGCTGGTGGAGGAGATCAAGGCCAATGGCCCTTTGGAAGACCGATGTCGTCCAGCAGGCCATGGACCACTTCTGGATGGAACAGACTGTTCGTAGTCCGCCATCCCCCTGTGTGAACAGACAAAAAATGAGCATTCACGCGTCAGGACGCTATGCTTCCAGCATGACTATGACTCTTTGTTCCAAGCTTGTCGTGTGTGCCGTCATCGTGCCACTGTGCTTCTCATCGATGGCCAGTTCTCAGGACAAGCCTCCGCAACAGCCTGCTTCGGATCCAACGCAGTTTCAACCTGTTCCACCCCGGGATCTGCCTCCCATCGATCCAGCCATGAAGGCCGCGGGTGAAGCGTTGTTGCGACAGGCCGCCGAGACCTTCAAGCAGGCGCCTGCGATCGTCTCCCGAACGCAAGTAAAGGTGTCCAGTGGCGAGAACAACAGTGATCTGATTGTTGATGCCATGTTTGGCCCTGATGGCTCGATGCGTGTGGAAACCGCTGATTCGCTGGTCGTGGTCAAGGATGGCTGGCTGAACATGATTCTCTACAGCGTGTATGACCGATACATTCGAGTGCCTGCCAGCCCCCAGATTTCGGACAATATCTTCACACTCTTTGGTGATCGTGCGCTGGCAGGATTCGAGATCCTCATGCGCGAAGGTCAGCCACTGAAAGTCTGGCTCGAGACCTTGATGATGCGATCGATCGGCGTGCCGCTGGTGGCAGGTGTCGAAGTCATCACGACGCCTGAAGGAAAGAACATCAGTCGTATTCAGGTCCTCGGCCGCATGGGTGCGGGAAGCGTTGACTACGATCCGGAAACAAAGATGATCGTTTCGGCTCGTTCAACCATGTTCCCGATCAGCGGTGTCGAAGGCTTTGAATGGAGCATGGTCGTCACCACCGACATCAAGATGCTGGACAAGCTCCCTGAACCCATTACCTTCGATCCTGGTCGTCGTTTGGCGGTTGAGAATCGAAGAGATCTGGATCCTATCGCACGCAACATCCTCAAGGTCGGGCAGCCGGCGCCACCACTTCGACTACCTCAACTGGATGGTCCCATTGTCGATCTGTCTCAACTGAAGGGAGAGGTGGTCGTACTGGATTTCTGGGCCAGTCACAGTGATGCCTGCATGCGATCACTCAAGTTCATGGATGAGCTGTACAGGCAGCGGGAGTCCATGAAGACTCCTTTCAAGATGTTTGCCGTGAATGTGGGTGAGAAGGCCTTCGATGCGGCAGAACAGATTGAACGGGTATCAGGCATCTGGTTGAAGGAGAAGTACAAGTTCCCCAGCCTCATCGCTTCTGGAGATTCGGTGACCAAGAACTGGGGCATCGTCTCGATTCCGCTGCTGGTCGTGATTGATCGAGAAGGCAGGGTCGCCTATGAGCAGTATGGCCTTCTTCCTGATACCAAGATCAAGATCGAAGAGGCGCTCAAGAAGGTTGGGGGGCGGTAATTGAGCCGCAAGATGTTCAACCTGGCGCTGGCACTGGTTCTGCTGTGCCTCCCGGTTTCTCTCAAGGCTGCGGTTGAAGATCTCAACGCGGTTGTTCGTGCCATTCAGTCATCAAAGCCACTCCGGATCACGAGTACGCTCTCGATGAGTGTCTCGCATGCCGGTGAGACATTTGAATCCGAGCCGGTACAGGCGATCATCACGATTGCCGACAACGGTACATCAATCCTTGAATTGGGTGAATACACGGCCTTTCTTTCGGATGGTTCAGTCGTCCTGGTTCGAAAGGGCGTTGATGATTCCTATCTGAGAGTGCCCGCAGGCACTCAACCGGCGGAAGTGCTGCATCGAGTACTGGGTCTCGTTCCTTTCCCAATGGTGACCATCGTGATGGATGGTGTTCAGCGGGAGGAAGGTGCGTTCTCGAGTGTGCACTCGGAGATTGACGGACTTCAACTGGTGTCCAGCAACAAGGATGAGCAAGGACGATTGAGTTCGCTGATTTTTCAGAGTGACGATGCCCGGATGAGGATCAGCGTCAACCCTGACACCGGTCGTCCGGCGACTGCTGAGCTGGATCAGCAGCATCCCGAGGATCTTCCAGGGGATTCGGTGCTTCACTATGAATGGAAATGGAGTTACGCCGTTCCAGAAACGGATCAGATTCCTGTCTTCATTCGAGGAAACAGATTCCGTGTCGATCGCTTGTCTGCGTTGCGGCAACCTGGAGAAGAAGTGGCTTCGGTTGGAGGCCAGGCGCCGAAGCTTGACCTGCCTGCTCTTGATGGTGATCGCGTGACCTTGACTTCGCTCAAGGGTCGGGTGGTCGTAATCGATTTCTGGGCCACCTGGTGTGGACCGTGTCGAAAGGCATTGCCGCAATTGCAGGATCTGGCGAAGGAGTTCAGTGATCGGCCCGTTACCTTTCTGACCGTCGACTGTTTCGAGCGTTCAAGTGGTGTTCAGATGCGTGCCAAGGTTGCCGAAGTCGCTGAATCGCTTGGACTCACCCTGCCTGTTCTGTTGGATGAAGATGGTGGCACAGCCAAGCGATGGGGTGTAAGTGGTATTCCAGCGACCTTCATCATCGACATGGAAGGTGGTCTTGCGGCATCGCATACCGGTGCAGGTCCTGACTACACTGAATTGTTGCGAAGCGAAATCATCGAGTTGCTTTCGCCGGAACCTTGAGTCTTCAGTTGTTGCCGACCTTGCTGGTCCTGGTTGCTGATTGGCCAAGTCTCGCTGCAATGGCCTCCACGACAGACTCCTGAAGTGTCTTGCACGGGCGGATCTTGGAAAGATCATTCCCGATCACACTGAAGGCGTAGCGATTTCCATCTGGACCGACGACATAGCCACTCAGAGCGCTGACGCCGTTGATGTATCCGGTCTTTGCCATCACTCCACATCCGTGGAGATTTCGACGTGCGAATCTGGTTCGCAGCGTGCCTTCGCCAGGCGTTGGCAAGGTGGCATCAAATGCAGGTCCGGTGACCGAGTCGTTGGCAAAGCTTGAAAGCCAGCTCGTCATCAGTGATGGCGAGATGCGATTGTGGCGACTCATCCCTGATCCATCGGCAACTACAAGTCCCACGGCACGCTGGCCCGTTCTTTCTTGAATGATGGCCTTGAGCGCTTCGCCACCATTGGTCCACGATCCCGGCTTGCCGGTTCGAGAATGGCCAAGGTATTTCAGAAGAGATTCGGCATACAGGTTCTTCGATTCATGGTTGCATTCACGTGCCACGGTTTCCAGTGGCGTGATGACATCGAATTCGAGTGAGCGACCCTGAAAGACTTCTTGTTCCGATGGCCGACGAATTGAAGCTACGGGTATTCCGCGTCGTTCAAGTCGATCCGCGAGAAGTCGAGCGGTGAACATGGAAGGATCGTGAATGGTCACCTCGACCGGCTTGACCTGAGGCTCCTTGATGTTGCCCAGAACCTTGATCTGTTCACCATGGCGATCACGATGCGGATCAATCAGATTTTCGCCGGTTCGTCCGCCGCCTGATTTGAGTTCATTCTTGATGTTGAGGAATGGTGCCCGGGGCATTTCATTCATCTTGACCTTGCCGCCATGTGGCGATGGGCGAAGCCAGATCACATTGCGATGGAAATTCAGGCCGGAGACCTGGGCGCAGTAATGGCGTTCAACCTGATTGTCCGGCCAATGGGGGTGCATCGTCTCCTGATCAAAGATGCGGTCATCCACGATCAATTCATCAATCCGTCTTACACCTGAGCTGGTGATGGCGCCGGTCCAGAGGTCGAGCAACGTTTCTACGTTGAGCGGGTCGCCATCTTTGTCACGCATCGTCTTGAGCAGATCAGGATCAGCCAGTGCTGGATCTCCATCACCGACGATGATCAATCGATTGCCGTCCAGAAGCAGTTTGGTTCGGAAGACGTGCGAGTCGCCACGTTCGCTGAGCATGGCGGCCGTGGTCAGCAGTTTCATGTTGCTGGCTGGTATGCGGGGTGTGTCGCCGGCCAGATCGGCCAGTTCCTTGCCCGTTCGCGTATCACGGACTGAGATTCCCAGCTGGGCACGTGGAATGCCAGATTTGGCAACAGCTTGATTGATCGCCTGAGCCAGATCGCTGCCTGAGCAAGGTTGGCAGGCGGTGACCAGTGTGACCAGCAGGATCAGCAGATATCGATGGGTCAGATGGGGGGGAAATGACATCAAGAGCATGCTACTGGGTTAGGATTCTCTCGTCATGGCATCACGCAACATCGACATCGGCAGAATCGAGGAACTTCGTGCACTTCTGACGGAGGCCAACGACGCGTATTACCTGCGAAACGATCCCACCATGTCGGATGGGGAATTTGACCGTCTGCTGGCTGAATTGAGCGAACTGGAGCATGCGAATCCCCATCTCGCTGATCCAGACTCCCCGACCCGGGTTGTTGGCGGAGGGACGATCAAGGGCTTTCGTACGGTTCCACATTCCAGGCCAATGCAGTCGATCGACAACACCTATTCCGTGGATGACATCCGGTCCTGGTACGAACGGGTCGTGAAGGGATTGGATGGTGCAAGGCCGCAGCTGACCTGTGACCCGAAGATCGATGGTGTCGCAGTCGCCATTCGCTATGAATCCGGCAGACTTTCCTTGGCGCTGACACGAGGTGATGGACGCAAGGGTGATGACATCACAGCGCAGGTCAGGCGTATCGCTGCGGTTCCGCTTCAGCTCTCCGGTGAGTTTCCTGATCAGCTGGAAGTTCGCGGCGAGATCTTCATGCCAGTGGATTCATTCGACCGGGTCAACCAGCAGCGTGAGGCTGATGGTGAGCCGCTCTTCGCCAATGCAAGAAATGCGACAGCTGGAACGCTCAAGAGTCTTGATACTTCTGTCGTGTCGAAGCGTGGACTTGATTGCATCGTGCATGGTCTTGGCGATATTTCAGATCTTGAAGCAGAGGGATACGGCGATTTCATCACGAATGTGAAGTCCTGGGGTCTTCCTGCCAGTGATCTGGTTCAGCCTTGTGAATCGATCGATGATGCCGTGGCAGCCATTCAGGAATTCGATACCCAGCGTCACGGGCTGCCATATGCGGTTGATGGCATGGTCGTACGGGTTGATGGATTCCAGCAACAGGAATCACTTGGCTCGACCAGCAAGGCGCCTCGTTGGTGTGTGGCGTACAAGTATCCTGCTGAACAGGGGCAGACTCGACTGTTGTCAGTTCAATGGCAAGTAGGCAAGAACGGAACACTCACGCCTCGTGCGACCATGGAGGCTGTCGCGCTGGCTGGAACTACCGTGCAGCATGCCACGCTTCACAACATTGAGGAAATTCGACGCAAGGACATCAGAGTCGGGGATCAGGTTCTGGTCGAAAAAGCGGGTGAGATCATTCCACAAGTCGTGGCGGTGGTGGAATCAAGTCGCACTGGGGATGAGCTGGCAATCCAGCCCCCCGAGCGTTGTCCTGAATGCAATGGCCAGGTGGAACAGGAAGGCCCCAAGCTCTATTGCATCAATCCCGAGTGTCCGGCACAGCTGCGTGAGCGCATCGCCTGGTTCGTGGGTCGTGATCAGATGGATATCGATGGATTGGGTGAAAAGGTAGTTGATCAGTTGATTGAAGCTGGTCTGATCCGTCACTTCGCTGATCTGTATCGGTTGAAGGAAGATGATCTACTGCCTCTTGAACGAATGGGGTCACAGTCCGTGAGGAATCTTCTTGCGGCAATCGAGGCAAGCAAGTCTCGGGGATTGGCACGAGTTCTGGCTGCGGTTGGCATACGCAACATCGGTCGCTCGGCTTCCAGAACCCTTGCTGCCGAGTTCAAGGACTATGAGTCTTTGCATGAGGCCTCGATCGAGGCACTGCAGTCTCTTCCCGATTTCGGAGAAATCACCGCTGGAGTTCTGCATGAGTTTCTGCATTCGCCCATGGGACAGGAGGTCTTCGATGGTCTGGAGGAAGTCGGAGTCAGTCTGATCTCCGAAGCTGGCCCGTCGGCGGGAGAAAGCCCATTTGCAGGCAAGACGATTGTGATTACAGGAACGCTTGAGTCCACGGATCGACGGGAGCTCACGGGGCGACTGGAATCGATGGGGGCCAAGGTGGCAGGCAGTGTCTCAGCCAAGACGGACCTGCTGATTGCCGGGGAGAAGGCGGGGTCCAAGTTGTCCAAGGCCGAGTCTCTGGGGGTTGAAGTCTGGGATGAACGCAAACTGCTTGAAGTCATCGGTTCGGCGTGAACCCGGCATCGCTCCTCGCTACCATGTGCCGTACTGATGGGACAGGTTGCCTTGGGATTTCGAAGTTTGCTGGTCCGCGCTGCGGTCTTCTTTGTCATGGCCGCGTTGCTGGCCTGGGCATTGGGCGGCACCTTGTGGCCCAGAGCGGTCGGGGTCAAGTTGGACGAAGTGAGCTTTGGTGGCAAGGATTGGGTCTGGCGAGCCGAGATCGACGAGTCACTCAAGTCGGCAGATCAGCCGCATCAGCCGGTGCTGGAGTTCAGTCTCTGGACGGAAGCCAACGAGACGCCCGGAGCCCTTTCAGACTATGTGCCACTGGCTCAGGACATCTTCACGGAAACCCTTCCATTGCTCGTCGTTGATGATGAGCTGATTGTGGCGGCATTCCAGAAGCAGCCCTCGCAATGGAAGATCTATCGCATCAATGCCAAATTTGAACTTGGTGATGCGGAGGTCTATTCCGATCGGCTGGCAATCGTGCAGGAATGGACGAGATTGTCCAAGTTGTCCACTCCCTGATTGAAATCAGGATGGTGCAGGGGGCTGCCCCAGAGTCATCACGCCAGTCATCAACAGCACCGCAAGCAGAATCGTCAGACCGATTCGATACCAGCCGAAGACGGCAAGCCCGTGGCGGTTCAGGTAATTCACCAGCCAGCGCACGGCGATCGCGGCAGAGATTGTGGCAACAATCACTCCAATGGCGACATTCAGCCAGCCAAGTTCCTGAAAGAGATTGGGGCCTTCGCCACTGAGATTCTTCATGAGTTTGAAGGCACACGCGCCTCCCAATGTAGGGAGTCCAAGCAGAAAGCTGAATTCGGCTGCCTTTGAGGCGCGAAGGCCGACCGCCATGCCTGCCACGATGGTGATCATTGATCGACTCACGCCTGGCCACATGGCGAGCAGCTGCATCAGACCGATCAGCAGTGCCGCCAGCAATGACAGCTGAGTCAGCTCAAGGCCTCGGCCCTGACGACCACGGCCGATGAAAATCATCAGAATGCCCCCGCCTGCCAAGGCAATCAGAACTGGTACGGGATGCATCAGCTTTGCTTCGATCCAGTCATCGACAAACGGCCCGATGAGTGCGGCCGGGGCAAACGCGATGCAGATCGTGATAAAGAGTCTGAGCCCTTCGCGATCACGGCCGAGCAGGCCCATGATCATGGATTGGACTCTGGACCAGTAGAGCCCGAGCACAGCCAGAATGGCTCCGCCCTGGATGACAATCAGGAGGGCATTGACCGAATCAGCTGATTCTCCGGAATCCAGTCCCAGCAGGGCGCTGGTGATGACGAGGTGTCCGGTGGAGCTCACGGGGAGGTATTCCGTGATTCCCTCAACAATTCCCAGAATGATCGCGTCAAGAATGGTCATGGGTAGGTCCCGGACGGAGGTATCATAGAACTCATGGTGTCCAGTGACTCCAGATCGACCGGTGACGTGGCCTCGCATCAGTCTTATGGCCAGATGGGTCCAGAAGAGACCCGTGCGATCCTGCGCTCGGTGGGCCTGAGATGTACCCCGCAACGGCTGGCCATCTACCAGACCCTCCGCAGGAGCTCGCATCCCACCGCTGAAGAACTGCATGCCACCGTCACCGAAGGCATGCCAGTCAGTCTGGCGACCGTCTACAACACGCTTGATGCCTTCTGTTCAGCGGGGATCATCCTCCGCCTCCCATCTCGATCGGGTGTCTGTCGCTATTGCGGTGAGGGCAAGGCTCATCTGCATCTGCGTCTTGAAGGCAAGGATGAGCTGCTCGACGTTCCAGCTGATCTGGGGGGAAGGATTCTGGATTCGCTTCCGGCGGATGTCCTTGAATCCATCGAGTCGAGGATGGGGATCAAGATCAAGGGGATCGACATCCAGTTGTCAGGTACCCGGCAGCATGGTTGAGCAGCCCCGCGAATCCGAGGACCGTCCCATGGGGCATGTTGTGCTTGCAGGTCTTCGGGCAGTTGGAAAGACGACCATCGGCAAGATTCTGGCCTCCAGCTGCGATCTGGGATTTGTTGATCTGGATGCCCGGGTGTTGTCCAGATTTCCAGAAGCAACGGTCAAGCAGTGCTGGGGGAAGTACGGAGAAGCAGCTTGGCGTGAAGCCGAGGTCGTTTCATTGCAGGAAGTTCTTTCCGAGCCAGCATGCGTGGTCGCGTTGGGTGGAGGTGTTCCGACGATTCCAGCAGCTCGCGATCTTCTCGCTACTGAGCACACCGTGGTCTTCTGGCTACAGGCAGCGCCACAGATCCTTGCTGCGAGACTTGCGGCAGAGGAAGGCGATCGACCAAGTCTGACCGGCCAGTCGCCTGCAGAGGAAATGGCCGAGATCTGTCAGCGGCGAGAGGCGGACTACCTGGCCATCGCTGACCATGTCATTGATGCGGGGCATCAAGAACCTGAAGCGATCGCGCAGGCGATGAAATCGCTGCTGTAGAGTCAGGGTTGATCAGAGGCTCGGTGTCAGTCCTGAATCAGGAGCTGGGGGTCAGCTTGCGACCGAGGCTTCGCTTGCGGTTGATCATCTTGCGACCAGCCTTCGTCTTCATGCGGGCGCGGAATCCGAACATGCGTGCACGCTTGATCTTGCTTGTTCTTCTGGGGTAGTGCATCGCCATGGCGAAATAACTCCGTGCCCGGGGAAATCGTCGAATCAGCCTCGCAGGGGTCAAAGACGGAGATGAGCCCTTTGAAGCCAGATCGAACATAGTAGCAGGACCAATGGATTCAGCCAAGAGCCTTCAGCTAATACGCTCAGACTTGCCCAAGGCCCGATATGGTTCCATATATAGTGGGTTGTAGGGCCACATCACGCGGTTGGGCGGGCAGGTGCCCAGATGCCGATATCCGCATTTGGAGGCCATTGAAGGATCTTCTTCGGGAATTTGACAGATGCCAGAGCCGATGCCAAAGACCATGCTTGAGGCTGCCGAGGGGTTGATCGGGTATCAGTTCAGTGATCACGAGTTGCTGCAACGGTGCCTGACCCACGCTTCCCTGACGGAAGATCGGTTGATGAGCAATGAGCGGTTGGAGTTTCTCGGAGATGCCGTCCTGGGGATGGTCGTCTGCGACTATCTCTACGAGCAGTTTCCAGATCTTCTGGAAGGTGAGATGACCAAGGTCAAATCGATGGTCGTCAGCCGACGAGTCTGTGCAGAGTTGGCTCAGGAAATGGGGTTGGCCGAGGCCCTGATGCTTGGCAAGGGCATGTCGACCCGTGAGGGATTGCCGATGTCCGTCGCTGCGGCAGTGTATGAATCGGTTCTTGGCGCGGTGTATGTTGATGGGGGGCTCGAAGCGGTCAAGACCCTGATTCTTTCTGGTCTCAAGGACCGCATCCATCATGCGGTCGTTTCAGGTCATCATTCGAATTTCAAATCCGTGCTTCAACAGATCGCCCAGCAAGCCTTCAGTCTCACGCCGACCTATTGCCTGCTCGACGAGAAGGGGCCGGATCACGCGAAGTGTTTTGAGATTGCCGTCACGATCGGCGATCGGCGTTTCGATCCCTGCTGGGGCTCAAGCAAGAAACAAGCCGAGCAGGAAGCAGCGCTCAGTGCGCTGGAAGAGCTTGGATATGCAAGTCGACATGAATCGGGTGAGATCCATGTCGACTTGTCTGCGATCTCTGAAGAGTGACTATTGTGATGGCAGCGTAGTCCCGTTGGCACCATCCACAGCGGTATATCTCTGCGGCAGCTCCATCAGTCGAATTCCGTTGTCGTCATTGAGTGTCAGCTGACCGGATCCGCCGACTCCATTGGAAGCGGTCAGGACCGGAATGCCTCGTTGATTGAAGATGCTGATTGCTCCATCGCGTCTTCCTTCGGTCATGCCTGCTACGACAATTGGTACCCCCTGAGCATTGGAAAGATTCAGGGCACCGCCATTGCTGGAGGCGGCCATGGCGCAAACAGGCTTTTGATTCGGGCCCATCAAGGCCAGCGTCGCACCACGCTTTTCAAGGGTCTGCATGGTGGCCAGCAATGTTCCACTTTGATCGGAAAGATCAATGCGTCCATTGCCCATGGCATCAGCACGGAGTGAAGCGACGGCCGTTCCATCATCAGCGGCAGCAGAGATTGATCCGCCACCGGTGTCACGAAGTGTCATGGTCGCTACTGATTCGCCCAGAGTATTGTGCACTTCCACGGTGGGCATGGTCTGGTCGGCTGTTGCAACGGATACGGCACCCATCTTGCTGGTCAGGGTGAGCCCGGCCTGTCCATCATCACCGGTGCTGAGCATCAGAGGGACATGGTCGGTGCCGTGGCCCATGCTCAGCATGCCACCATGCTGATGACCATGCAGCGTCATTCCATGATGGAGTTGCAGTGAGGCATGGGAAGCCAAGCTGTCCGCTACCAGGCTGGGTTGCCCCTCAAGATCCATGAGTGCCATGGTTCCGCCATTGGCCGTTGCGGCGAGATGGGCTCGTGGCTTGCTGGCCTGGAGCAGTTCAATGGCGCCACCAGTTCCAGTGTCATGAACTCGAGCTGAACGTCCGCCGTTGTTGTCCCAGATCGCCAGTTCGCCACCGGAATCGGTTGCGAACATGCCTGCGACGGTTTTGGACTGACAGTTCCAGAGCGCGATATCACCACCATGTTCATTGGACCCGATTCGCAGGGCATTGCAGCCATCGGACTTCCACACATCAAGTCGACCACCGCTGGCATCTCCGGAGGCAGCCAGAACGATGTTCCCCTTGCTATCGATGATTTCCATCCGCTTGACCCTCAAGAGATCGATGGAAGCCATGTCGGCGGCAGCGGCGCCGAGGAGACCCAGTGCGGCGATTCCGGCGATCGCCAGAAATCCATGCGCACGTCTCAGCGACCGTTTCGTATCAGTCAACTGGCCTTCAAGTCGCTCGAGTCTTTGTTCAATGTTTTCAGTGTGGTCGGGAGTTCTCATGGGATCTCCTCCTGGTAATCAAATCAAGGGTTCAATGGTTGCTTGCATCGGCATTGGTGCTGATGGGGCCATGTGCTGGTCGAGGTGCGATGGTGCTCCATGCACGTGCATAGAGATCGCTTGGGATGGCGAGATAGCCTGGGTAGTCACGCCGTGCCTGATGAACACGTTCCCGATCAATGGACACGATGCCAACGGGGTCAGTTGTTTCAAGCAGCACTTCGCCATCGGGGGCCACGGCAATGGAAGGCCCGCCGATCAAGACGCCATCTTCTGGTACGGGTCGGTTCACGGACAACACATAACAGGCGCCCGTCAAGGCGTTGGCCCGGAAGACGGGATGCCATTTCTGATAGGTGGCCTGCTCCGTTGAGCGTGGGCCAAGAATGACTTCTGCCCCCTGAGCTGCCAGCAGCAGGGTGCCGGTCGGTCGATTGATGTCACTGCAGATCTGAATTCCCATCGGTACGCCGGCAATGTCCAGTGGCCGGGGAATCTGGTCGTCTGCGTCATAGTGATCGGCTTCCCAGAAGCCTGGCTCGTCTGGAATATGGATCTTGCTGTAGTGGTGGCAGCACTCGCCCTGTTCGTTGAAGACCAGGGCGGTATTGCGACGGATGCCGTCATCTCCTCGGATCAAGCTGCCTCCGACCAAGGTGATTCCGACCTCAGCCGCAGCCTTGGCCTGCATGACGGCTCGGGGTCCATTGGGGGGCTCCGCATCCGAGTCGATGGCATCCTTCGTAGCGGGACACCAGCGATTGCAGCCCAGTTCGGGCAGTACAGCGACGGTTGCGCCACCTTCGCGAGCTTGCTGCAGCCGTTCCTTGAGCCGGTCGGCAGCATCGTCCGTATAGAAGGTGTCGCTGATCAAGGCGATGGTGAGTGTTTCTGGCATGCCCAGAGTGTAGCCGGGGACCTGGATCTTCTGGTGCAAACCGGCGATCAGATCCGAAGTGCCCTGTGGCACATGGCAGAATCCGGAGCCCATCGTGAATTGAAGCGTCTGGCCGCTCGTTGGTTGCGGGAGCAGTCCTACGTCGCGGTGGGGATGGAAGTCGCGGATGCCACTGGCCGCTTTCGTGTCGATGTCGCTGGTTGGACGGATCGTCGTACAGGTCAACGTGGACGTGTGACACCTCGTACCGTGGTGGTGGAGTGCAAGCAGAGCCGGTCTGACTACCTTCGTGATGGTTCCATGGCTTCTGGTCTGTTGGCTCGTCGTGCCGATCTCATCGAGGAGTTGCGTGATCTCGGGGCAAAGCCTGCGGTGCTCTTCACGCGACGCAACCAGACTCAACCGACGCTGTTCGATCATCAGCCACTGGATCCTCGCAGGCCCGGCCGACAGATCAGGCGATTGCGGTTGGAATTGGCTGCCATTGAAAGACGCGTCTATCGCGGGGTGAAGTTCGCTCGCCTTGCTCGTTGGCGAGGCGCAACCCATCTCTGGGTTGCTGCGCCGAGCGGGATGATCTCACCGGCCGAACTTCCGATGGGCTGGGGTCTGCTTGAAGTCCCACAGGGACCTCTTGAGTATCGAGTGTCTGATGCCATCGCTGCTTCGAGCGTGATTCAGGTGCGTCTCAACGCATCGGAATTCAGCCCGACTGCTTCCTTTCAGGACCGTCTGCTGAGAAATATTGCTGTTTCAAACAGCCGATTCGTGGGCGGGAGGACGGTTCGCCTGAATTCTCAGCAGCTTATGGCCTGATTTTTCTCGACATCAGGAAACTGGAGGTCAGCCTTGAAGGTGCTTGATGGATCTGGTGGACGGTTGATCGTTCTGACCATCCTCAGGCTGTACCAGGATGTCGCGTCAATGGTGCCAGCAAGCGAATCATCATTGATGGTGAGCGAGCAAGCTTGCCTGTCTTGTCACACGTTTCATCGTGTGGCCAGACGGGTATGGCCTTGACTGCATGTCGATGGTGAATTCTGGTCAGGGTTGGATGAGATGGATCAGCGCTGGCGACCCGGATACCAGCATGAAGCCGATTGTCAGCAGAATTCCGAGCATGATCCAGAAGAGCCAGATCTTGCCTGTGGACCAGAAGGGCCTTCTTGTGATTGATTTGAATGTCCCGGACATGTGTGCTCCCCTTGCACATGATGGTGGCTCTGATCCGCATTGAATGCATCAAGCGAACCTCGCGTCCTCCTGCGAGATTCGTGCCACATCCTTCGGGAGTCTTCTTCGCAATACAGGTCTTTAAACGCATCCTGGCACGAGCAGGACTGTTGGTGCTGGTGGACAGCCTGCCATCCCGGCAGCAGGATGCAGGAAGTGCAGGCCTGCCTCATCCTTCATGTCCGGTTAACGTATCTGCAGCAACAGGAGCATCTCATGCAGGCAGCGATCTTCGATCTGGATGGCACATTGGTAGATACCTATGAGGCACACTTCGCCTCGTGGAAGGATGTGTCCAAGCAGATCGGACATGCCCTGACTGAGCAGGAGTTTGCCAGGCAGTTCGGTCGGCCCAATGATCCGATCATTCGAGAGCTGTTCGAGTTTGCCGGCGTTTCCGTTCCTGACCAGGATGTCATTGACGCGTTGGCGGATGTCAAGGAAGCCGACTTCCGTGACATCATCTCGGGTGAGTTTCCTGAGATGCCCGGGGCGACGACGCTGCTTCAGTCGCTCCATGATGCCAGTTGGCGTCTGGCTGGCGGCACCTCTGCACCACAGACGAATGCCGATCTCTTTCGAGAAGAGCTCGGGTGCGGTTCATTGTTCGAAACAATCGTGACCGGTGACGATGTGACGGAAGGCAAGCCCGACCCGGAGGTCTTTCTGCTGGCGGCCGAACGTCTCGGGGTGGTACCCAATCATTGCGTGGTCATCGAGGATGCGGCGGCTGGAATCGAGGCTGCTCGTCGTGCTGGAATGGCATCAGTCGGTTTCTGTTCACGAGGCAGAACCCGCGAAGAACTTTCGGCGGCGGATCTGGTGATTGACGACTTGTCCGAACTGGGTCCGGAAGTTCTCAGGGAACTGATCTACTCGGCGACTGGTGCCATGGATGATTCATAGAACCGAACCAGATCTTCACGAAGTTTGATCCGAGAAGGATCATGCAGGTACATCATGTGCCCTGATTCATAGCGTTCCGTCATGACATGCTTGAGGAAGTCAGGTTCAAGTCGCATATGGCGAACGGTGTAGTCCGCTGCCCAGAAGGGCGTTGCCAGGTCGTAGAGGCCTTCTGCAACGAACACTCGAAGTTCAGGGTTGGCGACCATCGCGCTGGTAAGGCGATTGGAGACGTCCAGGTATTCATTGCGGGCATTCATGTCCCAGGGGTAGACACGTCCTGAGAGGATTTCATAGGGCACATCGCTTTCGAATCCCAGATCGACACGGACGTAATGATTCATCGCGGCGGTATAGGGACCCTGAATCACCGAGTAGGACGGGTCGTAACTCGGGCGGTCTCCTGCTGCATCTGGATCAATGCCTGTGAAGCGACTATCGAGCCGTCCCACGGTGAGTCGTTGATTTCGCAGAAGTTCCTTGCGGAAACGTGAGGGATAGATTCGCAGGTTGGCTTGAAGCAGGAATTCTGAACTCAGTCCGGTGAGATCCGCAAGCCGGCGGGCAATCTCCTGCCTTCGATCATCCGCAAGACTGCTGCTTGAGAACAAGGCCGACAGATACTCATCCTGTCCGAATGATTCAGCTTGTGAAATGGTGTCTTCAAGAGATCGGCCATCTGGGCGATGACCGTGGTACCAGGCAGTCGCGGCATAGGTCGGTAGATACAGCACATTGGCGACATCGTTGCCGGGCGCAAAGTCGGTGGTCTGGAAATCGAGGATCGGCGAAACCAGAATGACGCCATTGATGAAGATTCCATGGCGATCCTGCAGAAGATCGGCTAGCCGTGCGGCACGGGTGGTGCCATAGGATTCGCCTGCGATGTATTTGGGGCTGAGCCACCGTTCATGTCGGGTGAGGTACAGGCGTATGAATTCAGCGACGACCGCGGCATCAGCTTCAAGACCATGAAACTGTCCGTCGTCCTGATCTTCGGCACTACGACTGAAGCCAGTGGTCACTGGATCGATGAAGACCAGATCCGTGACATCCAGAATGGAGCCGTCATTCTCAACGAGTTCCCATGGGGAAGGCTTGAGTGAACCGGCATCTCCCATGTCGACTCGGACCGGCCCCCAGGCACCCAGGTGCAACCAGACGGAGGAAGAGCCGGGGCCGCCATTGAAGCAGAACGTGATGGGCCGTTTCGTCGGGTCATCTGCCGCAAGTGTTCCATCTGGATTGAGGCGTTCGTAGGCAACATGGAAGATGTTGGCACGTACTTCTCCAGCTTCATTCAGAAGTGGCTGCATTCCGGCGGTGGTGCGATAGTCGATGCGACGTCCATCGATCATCATCGAATCAGTCGTGACGGAGCGATCATCAGCGTCATCACTGGTGGCGGGCAGCGTGGTTCCATCCGTGGGTTCTGGCGTGGGTCGGTTGTCGTCCTGGGCCATCACGGCAGTGGAAAGGAGGGGCAGCAGGGCGATCATCAGCACATGAACTATCAGCATGGGGGGCTCCTGAGTGATCAGAATCCTACCTTCTCGTTGCTTTGGGGGTGATCGCGGATCAGCTACAATCGTTGTTCCATGTCAGATGAGGCCATGAAGACTGAAATCAAGCTTGCAACGACCTGGTTTCTCGCCGCGAGAACCATGGCCGTCGCGGATGGCAATGTGCCGAAGGTGAAGGAGGCGGCGGCCGGGTTGTATGCCCGTGCCATTCTGGAGCTTTCCGAGCAGGTCTGCGTCGAAGCGAAGCAGAAGCACAACATCGGCGATCTGCGGGTCGAGGACTGCCTGGCTTCGGTGCGCACACTTCCAAGGGAACTGGGTGAGAAGATCATGACGGGTGTCATGATGATCGCCTACGCCAATCGTGAGATGCATCCGCTTGAAGTTCGCTGGGCGTCGATGCTGGCTTCCGCCATCGAACTCTCTGAAGAGGACTTTCAGCGATGTTGTGTCGGGGCGAGAGTCATCGCCACCATGCTCAATCCATCCAGCGAGGAGTCAGCGTGATGTCGGGCTCCTCGAACTTCAGTTTCATGGATCGCTACGACAAGCGAGTGGGGCGCCTGGCTGGTCAGGCGGAACGCTACGTCTATACCGACCCTGAATCCTGTCTGTTCAAATTGCGGCTCATGGTCGAGACCATGGCCAAGACCTTGATTGAACTTCAATCGCCTCATCTGGTTGATTCGGATCTCAGCACGATGCTTCGTGCCCTGGAGCGTTCCCAGATGCTGTCTCGATCGCATGCGGATCAGATGCATGCCATCCGACGCGATGGCAATTCGGCGGTTCACGGTGATCCCACTCCGGCGCCTACCGCCATGCGCAGGCTGCATGATGCGCATCGACTCTCAGGCTGGTACTGCCGAACGGTCAAGCGGGGTGCGAAGGTCGATCTGGAAGCGTTCACGCCGCCACCACGTGCTGGTCAGTCCGATCCAACCAAGGGTGAGGGATGGAAGAAGGGCGAAGCACTTGAGAAAACCATCGAGGAGCAGAGGCGTCAGACCAGAGAAGCGCTGCTGCTGTTCAATGAGGATGAAAATGTCGATGAGGTCGGGGAGGCACTGGTGAAGGAACTGACCAGCTGGGATGAGATCGCGATCGCAGCGGGCGAGCCACTGATCGATGCGGAATTTGTTGCATTGGTGATGGCCATGGACATCGAAAAGCTTCTGGAGCATCCGCGATTTGGGGTTCCCAGCAAGGAAGCTCATGCACAGGCTGAAGCCCAGTTCGATGCCGTCCGGAACGAACTGGAAGCCAAGGAATTCGCCTACAGGGATCAGCGTCGCAAGCTCGCTGAGGGCGATCTGATCGATTGAAGATTCACAACGGTTTTTTTGACATTTCAGCTTCTCGATTCAAGCCTTTTGTGAAGTAGGTGCATATTTATTGTGTGTCGAAATTGAGTTCGGAATACGTGATTCCGTCCGGTGAACCTTTCTGTAGGGAGCATTCGCCATGACAGTTAAGCCGTTGACAAGGAATAGCTTGAAAGCCAGCATTCGACGGGGTTTGACGGTGGAGCAGATCTCATTGCAAATGGGTATGAGTGTGGCTGGAATCTGCCTCGCTTTGGAACAATTCGGCCTTGACTACTATGAACTGATCGGCGAGAACGACTTCTGCCGCATCATCGATGGCAAGATCATGAAATCTCTGCCTCCAGCCCTGGGAAGCTATCCTGCACTGACCAACCTCCTTCCAAGAGGTTGATCAGGGAGCTTCTCATGGAATCAAAATTTGTCTTGTTGGCCGCTGGCACGACGTTGGTCTCTGCCATGCAGACCGGTTGCGTCCAGCATGCAGGTGGACACGTCACGAACAAGACCTTCGGTTCAGTTGATGGTGATCCAGTCACGCTCTGGACGATCGACAACGAAACGGGGATGTCGGTCGACATCATGGACTACGGCGCCACCGTCACAAGTCTCAAGGTGACTGATCCTGATGGCTCAACGGCGGACGTCGTACTTGGCTTCGATACCGTGGACGAGTATGTGACTTCCAGTCCATATTTCGGTTCAACCGTGGGACGTGTCGGCAACCGGATCGCCAATGGTCAGTTCAAGGTCGATGGCGTTCCGTATCAGGTGGCGGTCAACAATGGTGACCATCACCTGCATGGCGGGCTCAAGGGCTATGACAAGCAGATCTGGACCGCCAGTACCTTGACCTCCAGCAGCGGGCCGGGGGTTCGTTTCCGACTTGCATCACCCTCAGGTGATGAGGGCTATCCGGGACGAGTCGATGCGCAGGTCGATTATGTCCTGAGTGATGAGAACGAACTGATCGTGATCATGACCGCGACGGCACAGGAGGCCACGCCTGTCAATCTGCTGCACCACAGTTACTGGAATCTGGGAGGCCATGATTCCGGCTCGATTCTCGATCATGAGATGGTCGTTGTGGCTGACCGCTATACCCCGGGGGGCGACAATGTCGTTCCTTCCGGTTCAATTGATCCGGTCGAAGGGACTCCCTTTGACTTTCGTGAGATGACGGTCATCGGCGATCGGATCGATCAGTTGTCTGGCGATGGTGACGGCGATCCAGGAGGATACGACGTCAACTTCGTTCTCGACGGAGCGTCAGGGGTCAAGCCCCGACTGGCCTGCCTCCTTCGGGATCCCGCAAGTGGACGCACCATGGAGATCTGGACGGACCAGCCGGGCCTGCAGTTCTATACGGGTAACTACCTTGGTGATCTGGCAGGCAAGCAGGGCGCGGTCTATGACAGGCATGATGCATTGTGCCTCGAGACGCAGGGATTTCCTGATGCGATCAATCATGAAGGTGAAGAAGGCTGGCCATCAGTGATTCTTCGGCCCGGTGATCAGTATCGTCATGTGATGATCCATCGTTTCGGCAATATGAACGAGTAGGGGGAAGTGATGTTGAGCCTTGTATTGTCGAGCATTCTTTTGGTACAGGCGGAACGTGTCTGGGCCGTTCCCGATCTTGCCGTGGGTCCGATTCCCGAGGGCAAGCTGGATCCCTTCCGCAAGGACTTCCAGAAGTATGCCAACGTCTTCGGGGTGCACGTATTCGCAACCGCTCGAGTTCCTGATGAAAAGGTTCGTCATGTCGCGGCCGTCATGGCTGAGTATCTCGACAATGATGAAGATGGAACGCCCGACAACCCATTGATTGCCGCAGCACTGGCGGATCGTGACGCCTACATGGTCATGACCTACGGTGAACGTGGGATCGAGCGGATCGATCCTGAGCGTTGGCATCGCGAGGGATTTCATGCAGGCCAGTTCCAGTTCGCCACCGAGACCGATCCTGGCGGAGATGAATTCGATGCAACGCTCGAGGAAGTCCTGCATCTGATCACGGCCCACGGCTGGGCCAATGCCTATCCCGCCATCTGGGGTGAACGTCGTGGCACGGAAGTCGCCACCTGTGTGGACCGTGCACGTGGCGGTCATTTCGTGGAGGTGCCTCGGCGTTATCCGGAACAGGCGTGGTTCACCTACGACGATGAAACCTGTGAATACCAGTGCATGATCACCGAGTACATCTACTGGGCCTTGACGTCGTTGTTGGGTGCTCAGGCTGATGAGGATCGTTGCGAGGAGATCTCCAACGAGTGGCGAGCCTGTACGCCTGCGTCGCTGAAGCGCAAGGATCCGTGGATCGTGTCGATGCTGCAGCGTCCAGAGTTCCGATTCCCCACGCAGCTGCCTGATGGCCGCTACAGGCCGGCGATCAAGCCGGTCGAAAAGCCCTAGCTGCCGGTGCTGACCATCTGCATCAGATTGGCGCAGACCCAGGCACCATAGGTTCCTACCGCGTAACCAAGCACGGCCAGAAGGACGCCAACCGGGGCCAGTCGTGGATTGAAGGCGCTCGCCACGATCGGTGCCGACGCGGCGCCGCCGATGTTGGCCTGCGATCCCACGGCAATGAAGAAGCACGGTGCCTTGATGATCTTGGCCATGCCGAAGAGCAGAATGCCCTGGAAGAGAATCCAGACCAGGCCCACGGCGAAGAGCCAGGGGTAGGTGGCGATGGCGGTCAGATCCATTTCCAGTCCAATCACGGCCACGAGGATGTAGAGGAACAGGGTGGCGACCTTGCTGGCACCCACATGTTCAAGACTTCGGGCAGCGGGGACGGCTGAAAGCAGTAGTCCGACGGTGGTCGAGATGACGACCAGCCAGAAGAACATCTTCGTCAGACTGAAACGAGCGCTCCAGGGATGGTTGGCTTCGAACCAGGGTGCGATATGTTCCGCAGCAAGGAAGGCGATGCCGGTCACGGCGAATCCCACGGCGCAGATCGTGATGAGATCCGATGTCGATGGAATGCGTGCCTTGCCTGCATAGAGTTTTTCCACTCGCTGCTGCAGATCATCCATGGCAGTCATGTCCGCCTTGAGCCAACGATCGAATGTGCGGGCTCGGCCAGCCATCCAGAGCATGAATCCCATCCAGATGTTGGCCACGATGACATCCACCGTGACCATGGCGGAGAAGAGATCGCTTGAAGGTTCGAAGACTTCCTTCATCGCCGTCATGTTGGCGCCGCCGCCGATCCATGATCCTGCCACGGTGGAGAGTCCGCGCCAGACTTCATCCGGCCCTTCGCCGCCGACGACGGATGGATCGATGAGACTGATGGCCCATAAGGCGAAGGGTCCACCCAGAATGATTCCCGCGGTCGCCGTGAAGAACAGGATCAGCAACTTGGGTCCAAGGCGGGCAATGCCTGGAAGGTCAATGGCCAGACACAGCAGGACCAGACAGGTGGGGAGCAGGAATCGACTGGCCACGAAGTAGAGATCGCCCGAGGGATCGCCGATGATTCCCAGCGTGCTCAGCAGGCCGGGGATGAAGTAGCACAGAAGAATCGATGGGACGATCCCGTAGAACTTCTTCCATCCACCGGATTCGCGTGAAGCGGTTCGGAAGATGAACGCGAGAATCACCAGCAGGATGCCCAGAACGGCGGCCTTGTTGGTGATCCATGCATCGGCATGAGCCACCTCGGTGATTTCGATCACGGCAGCAATTGCTTCAGCAGCGGTCGCATTGTCATTGGTCATGGGTTGCACGAGGGCATGCTAATGGCAAGAGGCGGTTCGTGTGAGGGGCTGGTTGCTGGAGACGGTTCCATGAAAAGAACCCGAGCCATCGGATTGCTCCAATGGCTCGGATTCCCATGAGGGCAAACCTGAGTGGTCTGCGGTTCGTGTCAAGGGGTCCAGGCGGACAGGATCAGCAGGAGATCATCGATTCCTGAGAATCCATCGCCGTCGACGTCACCGCCGGTGTAGGGCGATCCCTGTTCGTTCCAGTTGTCGAGCACCACCAGCAGGTCATTCACGCCTACGGCCTGGTCGCCGTCAAGATCTCCGGTCACGCCGACGCAGACCGAAGCGGTTGTTGATCGCACGTTGCCGAGATCATCCTTGATGCGTACTTCCATCGTACGGATGTTGGTTGATCGGGCCGTGTTCTCGGGGAAGGTGTAGCACATGAAGTGGTCGTACATGGAGACATGGAAGCCGGTGGTCTGATCGATCCACTGGATTTCGTATTCGCCGTTGTAGGTTTCGACATTGGCTACGAAGCACACGGGTTCGTCAGGATTGAAGCAACCCTGGGCTTCGTTCTCGATCTGGATTTCGATCTTGGGTGCAGGTACCGCGGCATTGATCACCAGCAGCATGCCCGTTGGTTCGCTGTCGCCATCGGCGACGGTGCAGGAGAGGCCGTAGCAGGGAACGAGTTGTTCCTGTCGATCGCCGCGGGTTTCGACCCAGTAGCCGATTTCGATGTGATCGACCTGGATCTGATCCATTGGCTGACGCACATTGTTGATCAGCAACTGGTTGCCACGGCGGGACATCTGATCGAGGAGTGATTCGATGTTCAGCAACTGGACATCCTGGCCATCCTGAAGCGGAGTCCAGGCCTGTACCGTAGCCTTGGCCAGTGCACCTTCGTGTCCGAATTCAACCGTGGCTTCCGCACCTGGGCCCCAGGTCGGCATGCCATCGATCTGTCGTCTGAAGATGACACGGTTTCGAAGTGGAATGGACTGGTAGTCGCCTTCGTCGGCGCCATCGATGGCCTTCTGCACATCGACATCCATCCAGTAGAGATCCTCGTAGGCGAAGACACGGTCTTCCATGGGAATGCCGATGGCATCGAGGACCTGTTCGGCTTTCTCTCGAGCTTGACCTTCGGAAAGCAGTTGGGGTGCTTCGATACGGTTGTCGTCAAGGTAGATCGAACGATCGATGACATCGACCGCACCATCGGCACGCCAGACGCGTACTTCCTGATCACCGGTGACGGCAATCATCTCAAGATCATCACCACTGGGACCGATGTCGACCTGGCACATCAGGCCGAGTCGTTCACAGAGGTTGTTGGAGAGGGCGCCGGTTGATTCAGCGTTGACCGGCACCAGGCTGGTAACCCACGTCGTGTAATGCGGACGACCATTGTTGTTCACGGCATCCAGAACTTCGCGGCTGACCCGTACGGTTGCGGCCTCGCCACGGAATTCCAGAGCACCATTGATTGGATCCTGAGCCTGATGTCCCAGTTGACCGTCACGTCCACGGGTTCCGTAGGACCAGCGTGTGTACGTGCTGTCGTCAGTTGGATCGCTGTTGACCGAACCTTCGCCCCACAGGTAATCACTGCCCATGGTGGTGTTCTCGCCGATGATCTCAGCGGTCCGGTCAACATGTCCGTGGGTCTGCTCGGCAGCATGGAACCAGGAGGACTTGACCGGATAGGCGGAGTCGAACCAGCCGCTGTCGACCATTCGCTTGGCGAATTGCTTGCCGAAGTCGTCGACGTCGTACATGTTGGTCTGCCATCCCATGACGAGATGGACGCCGTTCATGGAGGCAGCCCAGCGATTGTCCTGCTTCATGGTCTGGCAGGCGCTCATGCCCAGCCATTCCATGTCATCGTCACCCCAGCTGTCCCACGCATCGCCAGCGGTCATCGCGCTGTCATCATGTGAGCTGTTGCTGAAGGTGATGCAACGCGTGTCGTCGCTGTAGTACTCGCCATCAGTAAGAGAACCATGTCCTGAGAAGAACACGAGGTCGTGTTCATCTGCGAATGAATTGTTGGTTCCGCCGTACTCGGTGCGTTTGAAATCCTCTTCCCAGGCCATGCTGTTGCCGTAGCCTGAGATGTCCCAGTCGGAAGGCAGGTTGCTGCCAAGCCAGGTGGCATCTTCACTGGTGTTGGAGAGCGGACTGCTTGAGTAGTTCTCGACCCACTCATAGAAGTAGCTCTTGCCGTCGCCTTCGGTGCGGCTTTCAGAGTCGGTGTCAGTCTGCTCAAAGCGACCGCGAGCTTCAGCGATCGTAACGAGACTCGTGTTGGACAGGCCGGCGGGAGTCAGGCGGAGGCCCATGTAACGGCCAGCTTCACCTGATCGAACCAGGAGACCATCGGAGTCATCGCTGGAGTCACCCCAGCTCATCCAGCGGCCATCGGTATTGAGCATCTCGATACGTACATCGTTCAACGTGCCTTCGATCTCAATGATGTTGATCCAGCGTGGCTGCCCGATGAAACGGATCTCAAGTGACTGGGATCCATCAGCGGGCATGGACACCGTGGACTTGGCATCGTCATCCAGTGCTGAGAGTTCGGCGCCGCCGGCATCGACGGGGCCGCGATCACTCTTGAGGCCTACTCGGGAAAACGCAAGGCGGTTCTCGCTCGCGACCATAGGTCGGTCGGTGCGGAAGGGAACATCGGCTTCACTGCCGATGAGAATATTGTCAGGGGTCTGGCTCTGAGTGCTCGGGTTGCCTGCGACAGCCAACAGGGAAGGCGTTGTCGCAATTACGGCAGCAGCCAGTCCGGTCAAGGGTCTGGGGTACATGAATGGGCTCCTCTTGGATAGGCAGGACGGGGGAATAGCTGCCGGGAGTCCGCTCCAAGGGCTCCCGGCACTGGGTATGCAGTCCGGAAGCCGTGGATCTCACAGTTCAGCAGAGAGAACCGCTGTTTTTCTGATTCATCAGACCTTCAGTGGCCATGAACCCACCTCAGCAGGCCATCGCTGCTGATTCAACTGGAATAGAGATGTTTCTTTTTTCAGGCCTGTGATCCCTGGCGTCGCAGCCAGAGGATGTAGTTGACCCAGACTACGGCAATCGCCGCCAGCGCGCCCAGCGTGAACCAAGGGGGGAACAGCAGCGGTGCCTCTCGGCTTGGGATGGTGTTCGAAAGCCGGATGATCGCCATGACCATAGGTACTGCCAGAATGATGAGCGTGATTCCAATGGTCAGGATTTGAGCCCGTCTCAGCTGGCTCGCCGTAAGTTGAGGACGAATCTTCTCTGGTTTGCTTGTGGGCTTGGCGCGTGAGGAGGCCACGGTACGCGCCTTGGCTCGTTGATTCTTCGGGTTGGATTGTCGGTGCTTGCTCGCCATCGATTACTCCACTTGGTCGACATCCATCTTACGCGCGGACGTCTTCGGGCGTGGCGTGTGCGTTCTGGTACAGAATTTTTCCCAGACCATCCGGCAATCCTGACCGCAGTACTCGATCCCGCATTCCGGACAGGTTCCTTCCTCCGGAAGTCCTTCAAGGGTGTATCCACAGCAGAGACAGAGCAGATAGTCATTGGCCTTCGCACGTTTTCGCCATCGCAACTGCCAATGGACGAAGATCATGATGATGATCATGAAGAACATCAGGCCGACCCATATCGAGAATCGATCCCAGATCTAAATCAGATTACCGGGTACGGAAAGGGCCTCCAGCAGCAGGGTGATCAGATCATCGCCCAGCATGGCTCCAATCACGAGAATGCCATACAGATTGATGAATCGATTTCTGGTTGCCAGCGGTGGTGCAGGATTGATCGCTCCAACGGGCTTGGTTCCCGGTGGTGAACCAGGCGGGACGGCGGAAGTCGGTTTTCCCAGCGCGCGTTTCCAGGCCCATCGAGCCTGATCCGAGTTGAGTTCCTGATCGCAGCCGCGGCAGCGGGTTTCGATTGCCTGGCCGTCGATCGAATGTCCGCATCCTGTGCAGAGCAGATAGTCCCGCCTTGCGGCCCTGAGCCGCCAGAGGCAATGCCGGCAAAGCCAGATGAACAGCCCGAGGAACGCGGGGCTGGTCATCGTGATCAGGATCATGCTTCCGCTTCGGATGCCCAGATCCTTTGAGTCGTAGAACACATTCAGCAGAACGCTGAGCAGAATGCCGATCACGACGGCGATCAGAATCGATGGCAAGCAGGACTTCAATCGCAGCGGCTGGGGAAAGAGCAGCTCATGTGGATACCAGAGATGGATGGGGTCTCTCTGGATGATCCTGGATGAAGTGCGTTCAGCCATTGTGTCCACTCTTCCGTCGCGAGGCATAGAGCGGGTTGGCGGTTCGTCGGAACGTCTGCCAGGTTGATCTGGTTCCTTCTCTTGAATAGGGAAGCCCGCACTCGGGGCATTGTCCCAGATCATCTTCGCCATGAAGTGACTGCCCGCATTCCAGGCAGCGCATGTCGTCGGCTTTGTCTGCCCTGATCTTCCATCCTTTGATGCTGAGATGCATGTAGATCGAAAACACGATCACGACCCCCAGAAAGACAAGACTTTCCAACATCATCAAGGTCGTATTGACGGGGGACTGTCCGCTTGCGAAGAAGGGCCTGAAGACCATGGCGGCGACATCAATCAACAAGCCAAGGATCAGAAAGCACCAGAGCCAGGGGAAGATGGCTCGACGACAGGCATTGGGGATGAAGGTTCGTGTCATCGCAAACCGAGCGGGATGGGTCTTGATCAGATCGCGGCGTCGGGTGTCATCAAGATCATCGAGTCCGATGCCTGATGATGGGCCCGGTGGCGTGGGTGAGACCGGTATCTGGCAGGCGCGTTTCCAGGCCCATTGGACCTGTTCGAGTTCATGCGTCCGGTGACAACTGCTGCAATGTCCCTGTGCATCCAGAGGCTCGCTGCAGGAGAGACACAGTGCATGGTCGTTTCGCCTTGCATGGGTTCGCAGTCGCCTGAACAGGAACCAGTTCATGAAGGTGATGACAGCCATGGGCAGGAAGAAGGCGATGGTGACGGGATTGAGCATGCCATCCGGCGGCAGCAGTTCAGCCATCACGAGAAACAGCAGAATCGATCCGATGATGCAGCCATAGCTGAGTGTGATGACTCGCCGTGTCGTCTGGATCATGGCGCTGGGATACAGCCCTTCGTAGGGGTGCCAGGGATGTGTTGGTGTATCGAGTTTGAACATGGAGCGACTGGTCCCTGTGAGCGTGGTACCCTGAAGCCCCCCGCATCGTTCGGGCTTGGAGGCATCCTTGCATGGCTGATCTACGAGTTCAAGTTGACGGACTGGAGTTCCCCAATCCATTCGTGATCGGATCGGGTCCTCCCGGGACCAATGCCAACGTCATGAAGAAGGCCTTCAAGGAAGGCTGGGGTGGTGTGATCGCCAAGACGATTTCTCTGGAAGCCGACAAGGTGCAGAATGTCGCGCCGCGTTATGCACGCATGCGTGCAACCGAGTCACGTGAAGTGATCGGCTGGGAGAACATCGAACTGATTTCAGATCGACCCTTCCAGACCTGGCTTGATGAGTTCAAGCAGGTCAAGGAGGCCTATCCCGAGGGGATCCTGATCGCTTCGATCATGGAGGAGTATCGCAAGGACGCCTGGCAGGAGATCACGGAGCGTTGTCAGGAAGCCGGTGTCGATGCCTTCGAGTTGAACTTCTCCTGTCCGCACGGTCTGCCTGAACGCAAGATGGGCGCGGCGATGGGGCAGGAGCCTTCGATCGTCAGCGAGGTCTGCGGTTGGGTGAACGAAGTGGCCACCATTCCGGTGTGGGCCAAGATGACGCCGAACATCACGCATATCGAGGATCCTGCTCGCGCGGCACTTGATGCTGGTTGCGAGGGAATCGCGGCGATCAACACGATCCTCAGTGTCATGGGAGTTGATCTCAACACGCTTCGTCCGGAACCGACGGTCGAGGGTTACACCGTACCCGGTGGGTATTCCTGCAAGGCCGTTCGTCCCATTGCACTTCGCATGGTGATGGAACTGGCGACGATGATGTACGGCGGCAATTCGGGCAAGTCCATCCCCAAGGCGCTGGATGCGACCCCGCCTCCGGAACGCAAGACCGAGCGGGTTGATCCTGCCCATGTTTCGCCGATCGGAACGTTCGATGCGGAAACACCCGCTGGTCAGTATCCCGATCGCAGTCTCTCGGCCATCGGTGGCGTGGAGACTGGTGATGATGCGGCTGAGTTCCTGCTGATGGGGGCCAGCACCATTCAGGTCTGCACCGGCGTGATGATTCACGGCTACGGACTGGTCCAGACCATGTGTGAACAACTGTCGGCCTTCATGGACAAGCACGGGTTCACGACCATCGACGAGTTCCGTGGTCACAGTCTGCAGTACTTCACGACTCATGCGGAGCTGGTCCGTCGTCAGGCTGATATCAAGGCGGCCGAGAAAGCCACCAAGGCCGGCATGGTCACTCAGGACAAGACCTGGGACGGCGAGAAGTTCGTGGAACAGTCCGACAAGCTGGTAGCCAACGATTGAGGGTAAACATGTTGCGCAGTCTCTTGATTTCAATGTGTCTGGGAAGTTCGTTGTGGGCAGGCGATCTCTTCGTCACCACCAGTTCATCTCATCAGGTGCAGCAGTTCGCTGATGAAGATGGTCAGTCTTCCGGTGCGTTCTGTGCCGTGGCGAATCCGGCAGGGCTGGCCTTCCGTCCGCTGCAGACACGGGGCGCACTCAGCGGAGACCTCTTCGTCGCCAGTGCTTCCTCGCACAACGTGCAGCAGTTCGACGGTGAGACGGGTGAGTCTCTCGGCGTCTTCTGTTCCGTCTCCAACCCGGGTGATCTGATCTTCGGGCCAGATGGCGATCTGTTCGTGCTGAGTCTGTCGCAGCATCAGGTGATGCGGCATGACGGACAGACGGGCGATCCGATCGGTGCCTTCTGTTTCATCGCCAATCCTTCCGGCCTGGCCTTCCAACCCTTGAAGACACGCGGATCGGCGCTGGGTGATCTCTTCGCCTGCAGCGCTTCCTCGCATGAGGTGCAGCGATTCGATGGTGAGACGGGCGAGGCGATGGGGGCGTTCTGTTCAGTCGCCAACCCGAGAGGTCTCGCGTTCGGTACCAGCGGTGATCTGTTCGTCGCCAGTGGTTCCAGTCATCAGATCCTGCGCTTCGATGCCTGGACGGGCGAAGCGCTCGGACCGTTCTGCAGCGTGTCCAATCCGGGCGATGTGGCTTTCGGATCCGATGGTCATCTCTATGTCACCAGTCAGTCTTCGCATCAGGTTCAGGTCTTTGATGGCCAGACGGGCGAAGCGATGGGGACCTTCTGTGCGGTGGCGAATCCCGGTTGGCTGGTCTTCCGCGAGGAAGCCTTGCCCTGTCCGGCGGATGTGGACGGCAACGGTGTCGTCAACGTCATCGAAGTGCTGCTCATCCTCGAGAGTTGGGGTTCCTGCAGTGATTGCTCGACGGACATCAATGGTGACGGCAGCGTCGACGTGTCCGATGTGCTGATCGTGCTGGACGCCTGGGGCGGGTGTCCCTGACCCTGAATTTCAGGCCACACGGTTGTGCAAGTGATCCGGCATTGGATTCCTCCTGACGCACATCCAGAAATTTCAAAAAAGTATCTCAGCTGCGGCCATGATCGTCGCACACGTTCCTGATGGGGTCCTCAGGCTCCATGTTCCTTTTCAACAGGAGAATCAGGAATGACTGTTCAAACACGGGTATTGGTGCCATCAGGCTTGAATCGAATTAAATCAATCATCGCCATGGTCATGACAACAAGCATCTCCATGGCTCATGGTGAGCCGGTTCAATGGACCGAAGCCGAGGGAGGCAATGGTCATTGGTATCAGGTCATCACCACGGAGACGGGGTTCCCGAATCATCAGCCAGAGGCGTATTTCGAACTGGCTGAATCACGTGGGGGCTATGCAGTTTCCATCACTTCTCTGGAAGAGGATCTGTTCATCTACGATCTTTCGATTGGTACACCGGGTGCCTGGGAACCAGGTCCTGGATTTGGTCCGGTCCTTGGTGGTCGAAGCACGGGCAACTGCGACTTCTGGTGGGTCAATGGAGATCCCTGGGGGTATTCAAGTTGGGGTCCTGCGGATCCGGGCTGCAATGGTGAGTATGTGGCGTATTGCATCTGTGGCCAATCGTCTCCCAACGAGACAGAGCGATGGTGGATTGATGCTGATCCGAGTTATGGCGGGATGAAATCCGGAGTAATCGAATGGTCTGCCGACTGCAACGGCGATGGCATCGTGGATTACGGTCAGATCCTGGACGGGACCTATCAGGATGCAGATGGCAACGGTGTTCCGGACTGCTGTGATGAAGGTGAGCCATGTGATTCAGTCCCACCTGGATCAAACCATGTCCTTGAATTGAACAACTGGCCAGATGCTGCCGTCATTCCTCATCATCCTTCCGTCACGCCATCTGATGCGATGACGATCGAGTTCTGGATCAAAGTGGAAGGTGGCAACTCGAACAGCCGTCCAATCACCAAGCGTCCAGGAAATGGAGGTTGTTACACGGTCAGCGCCTATACCACCGCGGAAGGATGTCAGGCTGGCGTTGATGTCTTCGGTGATTGCAACGGTGCAAGCTGGGGCGACATCGGCTGTGAATGGGTGCACCTGGCCCAGACCGTGGATGGATCAACAGGGGTCTCCCGGGGCTACATCAATGGAGAACTCGTATCGATTCTCGATCAGGGTGGCTCATGTGGAATCGGACAGGGGTCCTGGGATCTCAGGTTCGGAAACACCAACGGGTTTTCATCAACACAGTTCATCGGACGTCTCGACAACATCAGAATCTGGAACTCGGTGCTGGAAGAAGATGAGATCCGCCACTGGATGGGTACCGACATCACTTCCGCCATCGCAGCGACGTTGCCTGATCTCGGGGGTTCCTGGAATTTCGAGGACGGGGTGACTGATGCGACGGGTGTCAATGATGGCTGGCTGGAAGGCAGTGCTGTTCTTGTCGAGGACGAAGCCATCTACCTCGACTGCAATGGCAATGCAGTTGCTGATAGTCAGGACATCACGGATGGAACCAGTACGGATTTCAATGGCAATCAGATTCCTGATGAGTGCGAGTGTCTGGCTGATGTCGATGGTGATGGACAGGTGGCCGTGAATGACGTCCTGCTTGTGATCGCTCAGTGGGGTCAGCCAGGTCCATTGGCTGATGTCGACCTGGATGGAACAGTTGGAGTGAATGATGTTCTCATGGTTCTCAATGGCTGGGGTGCATGCCCCTGAGTCGATTTCAGCCGACAGGATGGTTCAACTGCCCCGGGTCTCAGGCTCGGGGCAGTTTCTTTTTCAACAGGCTCTGCCAGCTGGCAATATCTATTGGATTTCGGCACTGCAAATCGACACAAAGGGGGTCGGGGAAGATTGGCGCTTGATCTTGAGGAGCCACCGGTCACAATGTAAACATCGACTGAGGGAATTACTCGGGGAGTGAGATGGCATGCGTCTGAAGATCGCCATGATGATGATTTTGGGCTTGGCTGGTGCTGCTGCCGCGGACACCATCAAAGTACCGGGTGACTATCCAACCATCCAGGAGGCGGTCAATGCTTCCCAGGACGGTGACGAGATTCTAGTCGGCCCGGGTACGTATACACGAGCCTCGACAGAGGTTGTCAACATGCTTGGCAAGCAGATCACGCTTCGTTCCAGCGATGGTCCTGAAGTAACCATCATCGATGGGGAAGGATTGCGTAACGGGATCTTGTGCGAATACGAGGATGGTGAAGCATTCACGATTGATGGATTCACGGTAAGGAATTGTGAATACCTGGATGGTTGTTGCATTTATGGCGATGGCATTAAGTGCATCGCTGGCGTTGCGACAATCGCCAATTGCATAATCGAGAACAACAGAAGAGCTGCCAGATTGATCGGGTCGCCAAGTGAAGGGTATCCAAGTGCAACATTTTTAAATTGCATCGTGCGATCGAACGACAGCGGCGTAAGCGGTGAATCGCAAAATGGATTTTTTACATTCAATCAGTGTGTATTTGAAGATAACAAAGGGGCTGCAATCGGTTTAAATCCATACTATACGAATTGCCTAGTCGAACAGTGTGAATTTGTTGGTAATGAATCATCAGGCAATGCTGGCGCAATTTATCGCGGAGGTAATTCTGCTGCTATTTTTCTGATACGTAATTCTTTGTTTGATGGCAACGTCGCAGCTAATGATGGCGGTGCCATTTGGGCTGGCAGCGGCCCTGTGGATGTAGTCAATTGTCAATTTGTGAATAACAGAGCAGCAGGTTCAGGTGGCGCCATGTATGGGCAATGGTCTTCGACCGTTGAGGATTCCACCTTCTGTAAGAACTGGCCCGATCATATCTATCACCCAGAGATCTATCTGCCATGGATTGATCTTGGGGGCAACGAGTTCTGTGATCTAGTGCCGCCGGTGATCCATGTGCCGGGTGACTATCCAACCATTCAAGGTGCCATTGATGCAACGCCCGACGGGTTTGTGATTCAAATCGCCGCGGGTACGTTCTATGAGCATGAGATCTACTGTTTTAACAGGAATCTCACGATCCAGGGGACTCGCAACCCTGACGGATCACTGGCGACCATCGTCGATGGACTCCAGCTTGGTGGTGTATTTTTCCTTGGTGTGAGCCCTGACCTCGTGCTCAAAGACCTTGTGATCACGGGCGCAAGTGGTTGCAGTGATTTTGATGATATGGGCTGGATGGGGGCTATCTACTTTTGGGGTGACCAGAACAGCGCCTCTACAATTATTGGATGTACGATCACCGGGAACAGTACGTGTGATGATGGTGCGGGTATTTACATAGACATAAATGCTCGACCCACGATTATTGATTGTCTTATTACTGATAACTATTCCCCGTCAACCGGAGGCGGTATCTACGCACACGAGGCCGCGCCCACGATCATCGGATGCACGATCACGGCCAACACGGGGGGTGGCGGTTTGTACTGGTCATATGAGAAGGAGTTTGGCCAGCTGACACTCACCGACACAATGATCTGTGCCAACGCTGGTGGGCAGGCGAACTTGGATGGCCCCTGGATCGATGGCGGTGGGAACTGGATCTCTGGGGATTGCTTCGTTGACTGTAATGAGAACGGTGTTCTGGATGAAGAGGACATCGCCAACGGAACCTCCGAAGACTGCAATCAGAACCTCGTTCCAGATGAATGCGAGGAGGATTGCGATGGTGATGGTGTCATCAACGATTGTGACAGCGATCCCGATACCGATGGTGATGGGCTTCCGGACAACTGCGATGAGGTTGATGATCCGATCACGGCATATTGGGTGGATTCCCAAGGCGGTGAGTTTCACGATCCTGACAACTGGAATTCAGGCCAATCCCCCGTGTTCAATACGACAGTGGTCTTCGACCTCTTGGCGGACTACACCGTTGATTTCAGCCAGGATGCCGAGACGGCCAAATTGATCGCTGAACAGGGATTGGTCGAGCTTGATCTGGCGGGTCATGTCTATCAGGCATCGAATGACAACAGCACCTCGATCATCGGAAACCAGCCAGGCAGCCAGTCGATTCTTTCTGTTGGCGACGGTTCGCTTGTCCTTGGCACTGGTGCCCAGGGCGATGCCGAACTCATTGTTGGGTTCGAAGCAGGTTCGTTCGGCGACTTCCGTTTGGCTGGGTTGGCTGGGTCGGAGACATTGCTGGATCTGCACAAGTTGCAGATCGCGGATCGGGGCATCGGACTGATGTCCGTGAGTTACGCCGCGACCGTGGAAGTGGGTCGTGTGTTGCTCGGGAACATCATTGGTTCCAATGGCAATCTCATTCTCAGTGGTGATGGAAGTCTGTTGAATGCGGAGATCGAGTTCTCGGTGAACCACGGAACGGTCGAGATCCAGTCGCCTGCTGAACTTCGATTCGACAATCCTGACGCGCCCATGACGGTTTTCAAGGGTGGGCAGTTGATCGGTGACGGCACGCTCAAGGGGTACCTGTTGAACCGTGGGTATTTCTCGCCGTCAATGACGGGCAACTCGTTCGACCTGCAGGGTGATTACCGTAATCGTGGTCTCTTTGGCGTGACCCTTGGTGATACGCAGCATTCTCGAGTGGAGGTCACCAGTTTCGACGACTGGTATGGTGAGATCAGGCTGGGCGGCGGCCTCATAGCGGAACTTGATGAGGGCTTCCTTCCAGAGATCGGTCGTGAGTTCCAGATCATGGAAGCGGAGGACCGAGTGCGAGGCACCTTCGACGTGGCCTTCATGCCTGATCTTGGTGATGATCGGTACCTGGCCATTCGCTACCCGGGAGATGGTTTCCGCGGCGGTGATGAAGATGTCGAACTGGTCGTCGTCGGGTTCGACGAGGTTCTGGGCTTTGATGAGCCGGACTCACTTGATCTCGATGGTCCACCGTTGGCCATGCTCATTGCGGATCTGGATAACGATCTGGATGATGACATCGCGGTTTCATCGCCTGGTCTTGTCTATGTGTACTACAACGATGGTGGTGTCTTCAACGATGTGGTTCAGATCAGTAATGTCGGTAAAACGGCAGTGGATCTGGCTGCCGGTGACTTTGATGCAGATGGCCTGCTGGATCTTGTGGGTGCCAATGGTGGGGGTGATGAGATCTTCGTGGCCTTGAACAGTGGCGGTGGGAATTTCGAATCGGCCATCGCCTATCCGACTGGTGTCGGAACCAATCCACGTGCGATTGCAGTTGACGACTTCAACAACGATGGCCGCGATGATGTTGCGATTGCCTGCACCTCTACAGGCGAGATCCGACTCTGGCGAAGCGAGGACGCAGGTGGGGTTCGAGCGATCGCCTTCAATGAGGATCAGGTCATGGAAGTAGGCGACGCGCCCATCGGGATTGATCCTGGCGAGGTGGAGGAAAACAAGGATCTGGAGCGTATTGACCTGGTGTTCGCCTTGAATGGCGAGAACAGCGTTGGGGTTTTACGGAATGTCGGTGGTGAGGGTGGCGTGATCGACTTCGAGTTTGATGAACAGGACGATCTGTACGACGTCGGAGTGGGGCCGGTATCTCTGGCGTTGGCGGATCTGAATGGCGATGGTCGGATCGATATCGTGACAGCCAACCAGGATGCTGGTCAGATCTCGATCCTGCTGCATGAGGACGAGCCCACAGCGGAATTTCTTGCTTCCGTGGATCTCCCCGTCGGTGATGAGGCCAGTTCGATATCACTTGCAGATCTTGATGGTGATGGTGACCAGGATATTGCATTGATCGCCACAGCTGAAGGTGAAGACACGTCCAGCCTCTTTGTTCTTCGAAACGATTCCAGTCTGACCGATTATGAACAGTTCCTGATCTCGGCTGCTGAAACCTTCGTCATCGATGGGATCCCGGTCATCGTTGATCGTGGTGATCTCGACCTGGATGGTCTTCCGGATCTGATCACGATCAATGAACCGGGCAGCGGGTTGCGGGGCGATTCAGATGCTCTTGGTCTGGTGCGAAGTGACCCTGCAACGAAGTGTGACGGTGACCAAGACGGTGATGGAATCGTGGGGGTTGACGATGTGCTGCTGATTCTGGCGAGTTGGAACAACCCCTACACCATTGATGATTTACTGGTGGTTCTTGGTGCCTGGGGGCCTTGCTCCTGAGTATGCAGCAACCAGGGTGTAGTCGTTCACTCAGGGGGTCGACAGCCGTTGGTTCAACTGTTGCAGTTGAGATCGTGTTTCTTCAGTCAGATCAGTCACTTCAATGGCCTTGCGTACGGCTTCCAAGGCATCGGCTCCCTGGAATGACTTGGCGTAGGCAGGCTGGACGAGTGCCGCCACCATCTGGCCCAGATTGCGCCGACTTCTGGCATCGTCTGGGTTGCGATTGCAGGCCTCGGCCATGAGGGACAATCCAGAGGCATGATGCTTGCAGGCCTCAGCCTCTCGATCCATGTTGAGCAGGACATCGCCGACATACCAGTTGGCCCATGCCAGATCTCGCCGGGTCGTGTCATTCGGCGAGTCCCGGTCGGCTTGACGGCGAATATCAAGAGCTCTCGTGTAAAGGTCCAGCGCTGATTGGAATTCCTTGGCCTGACTCTTGCGCCGTCCCTGCTGACTCAGGATCAACGTGTAGTCTCGCTCTGTCTGGCTGTTGGGGTTCGTGTTGTAGAGCCTCTGAAATCGGTCTACTGCCTGATCAAATGAGGCCTGTGACGCACTGGTTTCCCCAATCGCGTTCTGCTCGATACTGATGCTTCGGTGCAGAGACGCCACCGTGCGGCTTGTCTGGAGCGACTGCGGGTGGTCGGTAGGAAGGTCCCGTTCGATACTTTGCGCCAGTTCAAGTGCTTTCTCGTATTGATCCAATGCCTTCTGGTGAAGGTTTTCCTTCTTGTCGAGATCAGCCAGTGAACGATGGGCGGCGATGAGTGCGAGTGTCATGTTGATATCACTGTTGCCGTCATTGATCAACCGCTGGTTGATCTCCAAAGCCTTTTCATATAGCTCCCGAGCTTCGTTTGAATTGCCACGGTTGGCACTTCTGATGCCGCCTGCGATTGCTCCAAGCTGTCTGTACTTGTCAGCGATGAAGGCCTGGAGTTCAGGATCGTCACTTGAGTTGGTTTGAAGGGCTTCCAGTGATCTGAGTGTTGCCGTGGCCAATTGTTCACGGGCCTTAATCGAATTATCCGTCTTGTAGATCTCGTCATAGATATCCGACATGACATCGCCGGCAAGTGTCTTGACCTGGTCATAGTGTTCAGTGGCGATCTTTTCAGCGGCCTGCGCGAGATCACGTTGTCGAGATGCTTCAGCAGCGTACGAAATCGACACGACCACACCGGCGATGAGTACGAGGAACACCGCCGCCAGGGCGGTCAGCAGTCCGGTATGACGTCGAGCGAACTTCCTCATTCGATAGGTGGCACTTGGGGGGCCGGCTTCAACCGGTTCATTGGCCAGGAATCTCGCCAGATCGGAACGCAACGCATCGGCGGTTTCATATCGACGTACTCGTGGCTTCTCCAGGCACTTCATGACGATCCAGTCGAGATCGCCTCGAAGACGCTTGCCCAGCGTGCGGGCATCGATGGAACGTGATTTGGCCACATCTCCAGACATCTCCTGCGATGTTGCGCGAAGACTGTCGTATCTCAGACTGGGTCTTGGTGGATCCTTCTCGCGAATAATTTTCTGGACACCGGAGATCCCGGCGGAGAACAGTTCGTCGGAATCGAATGGGGGGCGCCCGCTCAGCAGTTCATACAACACGACACCCAGTGAATAGACATCGCTGCGGGCATCGACTTCCAGCGCGGACATCTCGGCCTGCTCGGGGCTCATGTACATCGGCGTGCCGATCATCCGACCTTCGATGCTGATGGGGCCGCTGTCGGTGAGTCGTTGATTGATGGCCTTGGCGATGCCGAAGTCGATGATCTTGACGATGGGCTTGCCGTCTTCAAAGGTGCCAAGAATGTTGCCGGGCTTGATGTCCCGATGGATGATGCCCTTGCCATGTGCATGCTGCAGCGCGCCACAGATCTCCATGAACAGGTTGATCCGTTCCTTGACGCCGAGTCTGTTCTCGTCACAGAACCGGGTGATGGGAACGCCCTTGACGAATTCCATCACGAAGTAGGGGCGAAGATCGTCGGTCACCCCGGCATCGAGGATCTTGGCCACGCCGGGATGATCCATGAGGGCCAGTGCCTGTCGCTCGGATTCGAATCGCCCAAGCACAGCCTTGGAGTCCATGCCGGGCTTGATGAGTTTCAACGCCACCTGACGTCGGATCGGTTCGGTCTGTTCCGCCTGATAGACGATGCCGAAGCCACCTTCGCCCAGAACCTTGAGCAGGGTGTAGCGGTCGATCTTCTTGCCTACAAGTGATTCGGAATCAATGGCGGAAACAGCGTCATTCAGGGTCGCCTTGCTGGAAACCTCCGCCTCGCTTTCGTAATGCCCGAGTAGTGACTTCACATCAGCCAGAAGATTTTCGTCCTGACCGCAGGCTTCAGCGAGGTAGGCCGACTGTTCATCGCCGCTCAACTCGACAGCCTTGTCGAAGATGTCGCGTAGTCTGTCGTCACTCATTGATCCTGCTCCTCTTGTGAAAGCTCACGCTTGAGCCAGGTGCGGGCGAAACGCCAGTCCTCGGCAGCGGTTCGTTCCGAGATCTCAAGGCTTGCGGCGATTTCCGCGACGGATTGATTCAAGGCCATGCGTCGCCAGAGGACTTCATGAGTTCGCGGTGACGACTCGCAAAGACGGTCAAGCGCTTCGACCAGGCCTTCAGCATGTTCACCAATCGTGTCCAGTCGGCCCAGTTCGCCGGCAGCAACCGTCAGTGAAACAGGGCGGGCGCCACCGCCTCGCTTCTGGCGTCTCTTGGTGCGGGCGTAATCGACGAGGAACTGACGCATCACCCGCCAGATGTATCCGAAGAACTGATCTCGACTCTCCCACTGGGGTTGTTCGCCACCGGGGGGGTTGAGCCGCATGAAGGCTTCGTTGATCACCAGCGTGGCCTGGAGATTGACCGACTGCCCCTCGCGGGCAACCAGGCGGGTGGCCATGTTCCGGATCTCGGTCTGGGCCGCCATCCAGAGGTCAGCCACGGCGGCTTCATCGCCGTCGGATGCTGCATTGAGCAATTGCGTGACCTGAGCCTGTGAATTGGGCATCGGTGCCATTCTCCCCGAATCAGCGGCAGGCAGATGGAGTCTGAAAAAAATCAGACTTTCCATCGCAGCCACGAGGCAGAAGTATCGCACACGTTGCTGGAGAGGCCAAGAGGCGGGTTTGAAAGACCGCCAGAGCGACCTTCTTCTGGGCCAAGCCCATTGCCAGAAACGACTTAAAGAGGAGCTTGATGATGACCATCAACGACATGCAATACAACGCCGCAAGAGCCTGGAACCGCCTTCGACGTGCCAATTGGTCCCTTCCCGGGTGCCGAATGCGGAGTCTGGTCATCGAGTTTCACGCTGCAAACATCGGTGTCGCCCCTGGGATCGAATGGGAATTCGCGGCAGATCAGCTGAGAAAAAAGGGTCCCTGTCGAACGGTCATGACCCTTGCAGCCGGCCAGCTTCGAGTTGATGGCGTTCCTGCCAGACAGGTCAAGGCCCTGAGTCAGATGGCTGCCCGTCTTGGGGCCAGCCGCTGTGCCTTGATCGTCTGAAGGCCCGGCCAGCCGCGGCTCTCGAGAAGGCCCATCACTTTGAGAATCAGGAGGGAAACCTCCACATACAAACAGGAGATTGAATCATGAAGAAGTTCTTGTTGAAACAGTGTTGTACAGGTTCAGGGCTTGCCCTGGCCGTTGGTGCATCGAGCCTCATGTTGTCCACAGCCAGTGCTAGAGGGGTTGGAATATGAGTTTTTTGAAGAAGATCGCAGACAAGGCCAAGGCTACTCAGGATGCTCTAAGTGAGAAGGCCAAGGACGCTCAGGCAGCCATGGCGGACAAGGCTAAGGCGGCGCAAGCGGCCATGCAGGAGAAGGCTAAGAAAGCACAGGGTTCTCTTGGGGAAAAGGGGGGCATGTTGTCCGGTTTGACTGGAGGTCTTGTTTCATTAGGCGGCACAGGTGAGGTAGATCCTCTTGGGTTTACTCCAGAGGAATTGACTGAGGTAGATGGCCTGCTTGCTGGAAGATTACAGTCGCTGTCGCCTGAAGTTGTGGAGTCTCGAGTTGAGCGGATCAAGGCTTCAGGAAATCCACCATATTGTTCCGAATGCACTCGGATTTTGGGCGATGCAAGCAAGAAAAATAAATCCGGCCTGATGTCTTTTGCCAAGAAGAAGCACACTGCGGTTGATTTCCTTTTTCCGGCAACGAGTTCGCTTTGTGTTGACTGCGCCATACGCACAGGTGTCGAGATTCCCTGCCAGATCAGTGGTGAGATGTTTGTCCCGTCGGTCGACAAGAAGTGCAAGAGATACGGCCATACTGTCATCTGTCCCGAAGTCAGGACCCAGTTGGATTCTGGAGCGGTTCTTGGAGAAGATCGATCAATCAGACCCGCGGAGCCTGCAGAGCTTGAAGCTGAAAAAGTGATTACGGTCGTCAAGCGCATGTTTGAGGCTGATGATGTCAGTGTCGTGCCCAGGCTGTTCTTCGATCTCGGGCCTCAACCTCAGTGGTTGCTTGGGCACTATGCACAGATTCGTGCGGGCTCTCAGGGTCTGGGAACCCTGATGAGCGGCCAGGATGATGATGGGGCGATCTACGTTCAGATTGATCATGAGTATTTCATCATGTCTGAAAATAATGGTGGGATTGAACTTCAGATGGATGTCGATCCTGATCACTTTGATGTGGAATCTGCGGGCTTGATTTCCGGAGCACTGGGCGGTGCTGCTGAAGGCGGTATCGAATCTGCTTCATTCAGATCCAAGATCAATATTGGCAAGGGAAGTACTGGTGACAATGTGGCTTTGGGTATGGCTGCTGGAGCGGCCGCAGGCCTGCTCCGTGCCGGTGCTGAACGTCGTGAAGCCAGAGAAGCTCAGGCTGAGGTCATTCGTCAATACATCAGCACAATCTTGGATCAGATGGCTGTACTTGCTACATCGGAATTGATGAAACAAGAGCCCAAGTTGATTGCGACAGTCGGATGTGCTCCCAAGCGTCATGTCTTTCAGGGCTGGCCTGATTCGGCGGATATTGGAAGAGCTTCAGTGTGTTAGTGATTGTAGGAGCAATGTCTCAGGCCTCTCAATGGATGGGGTGCATGCCCCTGAGTCGACTCGATCCGAGTTCAGCCATGCATCGCCTCGGCCTTCTGGCCGGGGCGATGTTGCTTCTGGAGTCGTTGCGGTACGATTCGGTGAACAGATTCGAATCTCTGAATTGCTGAGGAGGCATTGATCATGTTGATGGGAATGTGGAACGAAGGCTCCAAGACACTCGAGATCCGGCGGCCCAACGGGCAGACCTACAAGGTCAACGGACGACAGATCCTGTCCGGATCACACAAGGTGTTCGGGGTCGAGACCGTGGGCAAGGAAGTGCATGTTCTGACCGGGCCCAGCAACAACCGCCAGCCCAATCGACGGGTCAAGTACAACGACAGTGGTGCCTACAAGGGCAGCAGTGGTATCTAGCACGTCATGATTGCTCATCAGGTCTGATGAGTCGTGGTGGAGGCGTCGGCTGGTTGTGTTCGTACTTGCGCAAGCGGCGCCAGGCCCACTGGCAATTGGCGAAGGTGTAGTAGAAGCCGCACTCGGGACAGGTTCCCCTCGCTTCACGGTCATCCAGTCGATAGGCGCATTCGGGACAGAGCAGATTGTCCACTTCGGCGGCACGCTTTCTCCCGGCTCTGGTGGGGCGATCGACCAGAATCCAGATGGCTGCCAGAAAGGTCACGACCATAATCAGCAGCGTATAGCCCGACAGCTCCAGCAGCTGATGGAAAAGCAAGAAGGCGGCCAGCGCGACGAGCAGGGCAAGGCTTTCAAACATGAGAATCAGGCGGAACATTCGTGGGCAGCCGGCCAGAATCGATGGGCAAGGCTGGCGCTCATGCAACGGTCCGGGTCGTACAGGTGGTTCTTCAGGAAGATCCTCGACGCCGCGCCATTTCCGCCAGCCCCATCGACTTGACTCAAGAGAGTAGGGCTGGGTACAGGCGGGGCAGGTGCCGGTCTCCTCACGATTGTGAAGGCTCTGTCCACACTCCAGACACAGCTGATCCTTGTGCTTCACCGTCCAGGCGTACCACTTTCGATTGAGTGCTTTCCTGTTTGATTTCATGAACAGTGGAATCACGAAGATCAGTGACATGGCGGCAAGAAACGAGACAGCGCACACCGCATCATTCGTCAGCAGCACCAGCAGGCTCAGCAAGGCGATCATGACGAAGGCACTCGTGCCCAGAATGGTATGGCCTGGCAATGATCTGGCGATCATGGGCAGCGAATCAGCAGAACAGTCACCTGGTGTACAGCGAAAGAACTGGACAGGCGGGTCCTGAGGCACTTCGGGTTACAGCGTTGGTCGCTCGCCCATGTCTCAGGTCCTGGGGATCTGGCATCCAGCTGATTCAGGTCCGACATATCGTCCATCTCTGGCCACGACCTGTCCGCGAAGGGTCACGACTTCCGCGCGACCTCGCCGTTCCATTCCTTCATAGCCGCAGTAGTCGACCTTGCTGAGACTGTCGCTTTCACAGAACGGTGATTCATAGCTGGGGTCGTAGATCACCAGGTCCGCATCGGAGCCCACGGCGATCTCACCCTTACGTGGATACATGCCGAAGGTACGGGCGGCCTGCGTACTGCAGGAGTCGACCATCGTCTGAAGATCGATCCGACCGGCGCAGACACCGTAGGTGTGAACCAGATCCACGCGTTCCTGAATGGAAGGGATGCCGTTGGGGATCTTCGTGAAGGCATCACGACCCATGTCCTTCTGACCCTTGAAGTTGAACGGGGCATGGTCGGTTCCGATGGTGGCTACGTGTCGATCAGACAGGGCCTCCCACAGGTTGTCGTGTTCTTCCGGATCACGAAGCGGTGGTGACATCACGTACTTGGCACCTTCGAAGTCCGGGCGTTCCGCCCAACTGCTGTCGAGCACGAGATGGGGGATGACCGCTTCGACCGTGACATCGACACCAGCCTTGCGGGCTGTCATGGCACGTTCCACGGCGGCGCCGCATGAGGTGTGCACGATGTAGATCCGGGCACCAGTCAGTTCCGCAAAGGTGCAGAGATGATTGACGCCATCGAGTTCCACGCTGCGTGGCCGTGAGGGTTCATGCCACTCGGGGCCGGTCCTGCCTTCGCTGATCAGTTTCTCCTGCATCGCATTGACGGCCTCGGCATTCTCGCAGTGAGCCGTGATGATGATGTCGAGTTCCTTCGCCAGTTGCATGAGCCGGAACAGGTTCTCGTCGGAGATGTCCAACGCACCCTTGTAGGCCAGGAAGATCTTGAAGGAGCGGACGCCATGATTGGCGACCAGATCACGGACCTGTCGTTCGGCCAGTTCATCGAACCGCACGACGGAAAGATGGAAGCTCCAGTCGCAGCAGGCACCGGCCTCGGCCAGATCCTTCCATTCCTTGAAAGCCGCGGCGGGTTCGTCGTCGGGGCCAGGGCAGATCATCTCGATGATGGAAGTGGTTCCGCCCACCAATGCCGCCTTGGTAGCCGAGGCGTGGTCATCGATCGCGTTGGTTCCCATGAAGGGCAGATGGATGTGGACGTGGGGATCGATGAAGCCCGGGAAGACATAGCGTCCTTTGGCGTCGATGATTTCGGTGTCGTCAGGAAGGCCGGAAGGATCAATGGTGTCCTCGATCCGTGTGATGGTTTCGCCTTCGGCATAGACATCGGCCATGCGGTCCTCGGTTGAGGTGATGACACGACCATTCTTGATCAGCAGTGGCATGGATCAGGCATCCTTGGCTTCGGTCAGGCAGATGTCGAGCACCTTGCACATGAATTCACAGTCTTCGCGTTCGATGCACATCGGAGGTTTGATGCGAAGCACGTTGCCATGCAGTCCGCCCTTGCCGATGAGCAGTCCCAGTTCCCGTGCTCGTTCGTGAACCTTGGCGGTCATAGCTGGTGAGGGCGTGAGGCTCTTGCGATCTTCCACGATCTCCAGGCCGAGCATCAGTCCCTGACCACGCACATCACCGACGATGTCATGCCGTGACATGAGATCCTCAAGCCCGGTCTTCAGATAGCCGCCGATGTCATGGGCACGTTGCTGATAGTTGTCTTCCAGCAGAACCTTCAGAGTAGCCAGGCCCTGGGCGCAGGACATCGGGTTGCCGCCATAGGTATTGAAATGCAGTCGCTGACTCATGCACTCGGCGACTTCCGCTCGGGCGACGCAGCAGGCCAGTGGAATGCCGTTGCCGATGCCCTTGGCCATGGTGACGATGTCCGGCTTGAGTCCGTGGTTCTCGAAGCCCCAGAAGTTGGTACCGGTACGACCGAAGCCGGTCTGGACTTCATCGGAGATGCAGAGTCCGCCGTTCTGGCGAACGATCTCATGAACGCGGGGCAGGTAGCCCGGTGGCATCTCGACGCTGCCGCCGACGCCCTGAATGGGTTCCGCGATGAACCCGGCGACGACGCCCGGTGTTTCGTAGGTGATGACTTCCTGCAGCATCTGGGCATACTTCTCGCCGGCTTCTGGATCGTCATAGCCGTGGGGGCCTCGCAGTCGATCCGGGCAGGGAACATGCTTCACGCCGAATCCATGAGGATAGGGGTACTTCCAGTTGTGCAGCGCGGTCAGTCCCATCGCCTGATTCGAGAGTCCGTGATACGCATTGCGCAAGGCCAGAATGTCGAAGTTGCCGGTATGCAGCCTCGCCATGAGCATGGCCAGTTCATTGGCTTCACTTCCTGAACTGGTGAAGTAGCACACGCCGAGTCCCGAATCCTTGGGGAAGGTCGAGACCAGCAGTTTGCCGAACTCGGCGATCTTGGGATTGAGATAGATCGTGGTGGTGTGCTGCAGCCGTTCGTTCTGTTCACGAACCGCCTCGACGACCTTCGGATGGCAGTGGCCTACGGAAACCGTAACGATTCCGGCGATGCCATCGAGATAGCGACGTCCTGTTTCATCGAAGAGCCACTGCATGTGGCCTTCGACGATCATGATCGGTTCCTGGTAATAGGTCACCAGGGCCGGGGTGAGAAACTCCCGCCGCATGTCCAGAACATCCTGACGGGAAGGTCCGTCATAGGGGCGTGGTTGATGATCGCAGTTCGGAAGCTGTGGTGGTGAGGTGATCATGAGGTACTCGAAGGTTGTGACGGTGGTTCAGGGGTACGAACCAGCATGAAGAGCCAGTAGAAGATGGCTGCGACGGGCAGGCCTACGAACCAGGCGTAGCTGTAGATCTGGTCGAAGATCGGGCTGAAGCTGGCATCGGTTGTTCCAGCGGTGCCTGTCGCCGCATTGATGAAGCCCGGGAGGTTGGGCAGCACGCCGAGGATCAGGGCGGCGATGGCCGCCCAGTTTGAACCCCCGTACTGGCCATAGGGGTCATAGAGATCATCAACATCCAGCTTGGTTCTTCTGATGATGAAGTAGTCGCAGAGCATGATGCCAGCGATGGGCCCCAGCAGCGCGCTGTAACCGATGAGCCAGGTGAAGATGTAGTCGCCCAGGTCATCCATCAGACGCCAGGGCATGATCAGCACGCCGATGAAGCAGGTGATCAGTGCGCCGGTTCGGAAGCTGATCAATCGTGGCGCGATGTTCGAGAATCCGTTGGCGGGACTGACGACATTCGCCGCGAGATTGGTCGACAGGGTTGCCAGCAGCAACGCAAGCATGGAAAGAACCACGACGACCGGTGATCCCATTCGTTTGACCAGTTCAACCGGATCCCAGAGTGCTTCGCCATAGAGGATGACCGAGGCGCCGGTGACGATGATGCCAATGAAGCAGAACAGGACCATGGTGGTGGGCAGTCCGTACAACTGGCCCAGTGCCTGATCCTTCTGGCTGCGGCAGTAGCGGGTGAAGTCCGGAATATTCAGGCTCAACGTGGCCCAGAATCCGACCATCGCGGTCAGTTGCGGCAGGAAGATCGCCCAGAAGGAGACGCCTTCTTCGCGTGTGGTTTCGGAGGTGAACAACGCGGAGGCATCATCCACCGAGGTGAAGGCCCAGACCAGCAGCGCAAGACCACACAGGATCAGGAAGGGAGCCGCCCAGGCTTCGACGAACTTGATCGACTCGATGCCGGTGATCACGATGATCACATGCAGCAGCCAGAATCCCAGGAAACACAGCATCTGTGTCATGGTGATTCCGATGAACCCAAGGGTCTGCGTATCGTTGGCCACGTCGACCCAGCCCAGTGTTCCCAGGATGGAGTAGATGGCGGCGCCGCCGATCCAGGTCTGGATGCCGAACCAGCCGCAGGCCACCAGTCCACGGGCCAGAGCGGGGATGTGCGCGCCCTGTGTTCCGAAACTGGCTCGGGCCAGAACCGGAAACGGAATGCCGTACCTGGTTCCTCCATGACCGTTGAGCACCATGGGGGCCAGCACGATGAGATTGCCGAGCATGACGGTCAGCAGGGCCTGCCACCAGTTCATGCCTTCGGCGATCATGCCGGCGGCAAGCATGTAGGTCGGGATGCAGACGGACATGCCGATCCAGAGTGCGGCGATGTTCCAACGAGACCAGGTGCGTCCTTCTGCCGGGACCGGTGCAAGGTCGGGATTGGAAAGAGCGCCACTCATGATCAGGAACCTGCGCCGCCGGAATCAGCAATGCGTTCATAGCTCTCAGGTCGACGATCGCGGAAGAACTGCCAGGTATTGCGGACCTTCTGAATCATGTCAAGGTCGAGGTCGGCCACCAGCACTTCATCCTGATCGCGACTGGCTTCAGTCATGATCTGTCCACGTGGATCACAGAAGTAGCTCTGGCCGTAGAACTCACCGATGTTCCACGGGCCTTCGGTACCCACACGGTTGATGGCACCGACGTAGTACTGATTGGCTACGGCGTGCGCGGGCTGTTCGAGTTTCCAGAGGTACTCGCTCAATCCCGCGACGGTCGCGGAAGGATTGAACACGATCTCGGCGCCATTGAGGCCCAGTTCGCGCGCGCCTTCCGGGAAGTGACGGTCGTAGCAGATGTAGACGCCGATTCGCCCGGCGCTGGTCTGGAACACGGGGTATCCCAGATTGCCGGGCGTGAAGTAGAACTTCTCCCAGAAGCCGGGGTTGCAGTGCGGGATGTGATGCTTGCGATACTTGCCGAGGTATTCGCCGTGCTCATCGATGACCGCAGCCGTGTTGTAGTAGACCCCGGTGAGATCTTCTTCATACACGGGAACCACGAGAATCATCTTGTGCTTGCGAGCCTGTTCCTGCATCAGCTTGATGGTCGGTCCATCCGGGACTCGTTCAGCGGTCTGGTACCACTTCACGTCCTGTTCGGCGCAGAAGTAGGGGCCATAGAAGATCTCCTGCAGACAGCAGACCTGAGCCCCCTTTGATGCGGCTTCTTCAAGAAGGCTGATGTGCTTGTCGATCATGGCCTGCTTGATGGCGACCAGATCGGTTGAATCTTCCAGCGGGTTGGAAGCCTGGATCAGTGCGGCTCGTGTAATGCGTGGCATGTCAGGTACCTCGTGTGGATGCTAGATCCATCGTCGGACGGTGACGCGTGACTTGGTGAAGAAACGGAAGCCATCTTCGCCGTTGGTGTGAAGATCGCCGAAGAATGAACGCTTCCAGCCGGCAAACGGGAAGGCGGCCATGGGTGCAGGTACGCCCACATTGATCCCGAGCATCCCGGCCTGAACCGTGGTCTCGAACCGTCGTGCAGCATGGCCTGAATCGGTGAAGAGCACCGCCATGTTTCCATATTCGGATTCATTGACCATGGCGATCGCGTCATCAAGCGTGTCGGCACGCATGACGGAAAGAACCGGGCCGAAGATCTCCTCAGCGGCGATGCGCATGGAAGGAGTCACGTTGTCGAAGATGGTCGGTCCGACGAAACAGCCTTCGGATGGCATGTTGGCTTCGCGGCCATCGAGCAGGAGGTCGGCGCCATCCTGCAGGCCGATGTCGATGTAGCTCATCACGCGATCGCATGATTCGACGTCCTGCATCGGTCCCATGTTCACGCCTGGGGTATCGCCGGCTCCGACCGTGATGGCCTTGGCCTGCTTCACCAGTTCAGGGACGAACCAGTCGGCGGTCTCGCCGACCAGGACGACGACGGATCCAGCCAGGCAGCGTTGGCCGGTGTTGCCGAAGGCTGAACCGACGATGCCATCGACGGCTGCGCCTCGATTGGCATCGGGCATGATGATGGAGTGGTTCTTGGCGCCGCACATGCACTGAACTCGTTTGCCATGCGCCGCGGCGGTGCGATAGATGTGTTCGCCCGCTCTGGTGGATCCGACGAATGAAATGGCGGCGACATCATCATGCGCCAGCAGATGGTTGACGACTTCATGTCCACCATGAACGAGATTCAGCACGCCAGGCGGCAGGCCTGCTTCCATGGCCAGTTCGGTGGTTCGCAGGGCTGAAACCGGATCCTTCTCCGAAGGTTTCAGGACGAACGTGTTGCCCGTGGCAACAGCCATGGGCCACATCCACATGGGGACCATGACGGGAAAGTTGAAGGGGGTGATGCCGGCGCAGACCCCAAGTGGTACCCGGTCGACGGCGGAGTCGATCCCGATGCCGCCTTCATCTTCCGTGCGGCAGAAGGTCGAGGAGACGGCGATCTGGGGAAGGGTTCGTCCCTGCATCAGGACCGGAGCGCCACAGGCATGTTCGATGCAGTCGATGCCTCTTCTGACGGACCCGATGCCTTCGGCCGTGGTCTTGCCATGTTCCTCGACGACCAGGGCCGCCAGTTCATCAACATGCTCTTCCAGAAGTGTCTTGTAGCGGAAGAGGAATTGCACACGATCGCCAACGGGCGTCTGGGACCAGGCTGGAAAGGCTTCGGTCGCTGCGGCCACGGCCTGATCAACGGCGTCGGTGGCATCAAGTGGAGTTTCGTTGATCGGTGTACCAGTGGCGGGATTGATGTTGGTCCGGACGGTCTTGCCGTCCACCGTCTTCCGCTGGCCATTGATCAGGTGTGGGAGTGTGGTCATCTCGAGTCTCCTGTCCCGGAATCTCCGGGGATGCATAGTGTCTTTCAGGAGCGTCCATTGAACAACCAGCAATCGCTCAAGGGGCCTTCTTGACGGCCCCAGGCGATACTTGCTCCCAGGCGATCTCGCCATCGGCTTGATACATCGTCATCTGGACCGAGCCATCGGCTCTGGTGCCGGTGACCATTCGCACACGTTCTTCACTCGAGGCACAGACCAGGCTGGCGGATCCTCCGGCATAGGTGCCTGCGACCAGTCTGCCCTGACCCAGTCGGTCTGCAACGGTCACGCTGGCGGTGCCCCCCGGGAATGTGCCGGAGAAGATTCTTGGAATGCCTTGATCATCCAGATGTGCAAGTGTGGCGACACCAGGTTCCTTGGTGCCAGCTTCGGCAACCATGCGCGGTCGGCCTTCGTCATCAACGATGGTCAGTTTGCGAAGTGACAGTTCCGTGACTGGCAGGTCCTGCATGCCGCCAAGCAGGATGAAGGCCAGCGCGGTCCCCATGCCGAGGATGGCCAGTCGTTGTCGTCGGAGCGTTCGTTCCATGCGGGTGATGCGGTGCTCGTTGTCCATGGGGTTCCTTCCCGGCGGGTGTTGGTCCGCTCAGACCAGCAGTGTCCGCGGGAGAAGGGGGTCAACGCAAGTTTGGCGGATCCAGTTGAGTATCAGCAGGTCTCAAGCAGCAATGGCGCCCATCCAGGCGTTCTGGCTGTTCGTTCATCTGCAGTGGGAGGAGGCTGGCTCGAGGATCCTTCTGTATCTATCCTACTTGGGCAGTTCAGCCAGAGGAGTTTCATGCCTGAAGCCAGTGAACATCTCGGATCGGAAGCTCGGTTCGTCCGGGTGACCTGGGTCGACAACGCCGGGATCATCCGGGGTGAGGCCATGCATCGGAATCACTTCGAGGCTGATGCTCGCAACGGGTTCTACGTCTCGCAAGGCGCACAGGGGTTGTCGGTCATGCGGGATGCGATCGTTCCAGAGAGCGGGCTCGGGCCAGCTGGCGGTGCCTGGTTGATTCCCGATTGGGATTCGCTTCGAACCCTTCCGCATGCGCCTGGGCTCTCAGCAGTCATGGGTGATTTCGTGACGGCTGAGGGTGAACCCTGGTCCTGCTGTCCACGGGCGTGTCTCCGCCGGGCAGAGGAACAGCTTGCGCAATTGGGTTTGACCTTCGAGGCTGCATTTGAGAACGAGTTCTATCTTCTGCACTGCAATGAAGATGGGGAATACACACCATTTGATGAGAGCCACTATGCCTCGGCCTATGGGTTGGTTGATGCCTGGCCGATTCTTGATGACATGGCTCGTTCGCTGGAAGTCCAGCATGTGTCCATTGAAAACATGATGGCCGAGTCCGGTCCAGGCCAGTTCGAGATCGTCGTGGGGCATGGCTCGGCCATGCGAGCGGCCGACACCTTCTTGACCGTACGGGAAACCGTTCATGCAGTCGCCAGATCTCACGGCCTGATCGCCTCGTTTCTGCCCAAGGTCTTTCCCTGCTCCGGTGGCAATGGATGTCATCTGCACTTCAGTCTGAATCGTGATGGGCACAATGTGTTTCCTGATCCTGGATCACCTGACGGATTGTCCAGAGAAGGGCAGCAGGCCTTGGCTGGGGTTCTGGATCATCTGCCAGCGCTGGCAGCACTGACGACCCCATGTCCCAATTCCTATCGCCGGTTGACACCGGGGACCTGGAGTGGGGCTTTCCAGTGCTGGGGACATGACAACAAGGAGGCGGCGGTTCGGGTACCGGCTGCCAGAGGAGCTGGTGGAACCACCAACATCGAGTTGAAGACCTTTGATGCGACAGCCAATCCCTACATCGGTCTTGCAGGCGTCATCCAGTCGGTTGTTCGAGGATTGACGGAGTCCATCGCCTTGCCGGACGCCATTGATGTCGACCCTGCCACGTTGCCGAAGGGAACCGTGATTCCGATGCCTCGGGATACTGGTGAAGCCTTGAAGGCGTTGGAAGCAGATGAAGCGTTGCGTGAGATGCTGGGCAAGGAGCTCTCGAGAGCCTATCTTGCGGTGAAGCATGCCGAGTGGAGTGAGATGGAAGATCAGTCCCATGAGCAGATAACCAGAGCGCTGCTGGAGACCTTCTGAAGTGAGCAACCCGACTAACGACAATCGATCTGAACACGAGATGCCACCCATGAGTGAAGGACTCATGTCGTGGGGATTCGCCGGTTTCTTTCTGATGCCAGTCGTTCTGATCATCATGGTCTTCATGACACCCATGTGCATGGAATCCAGCCAACTGGGTCAGGACCTTGTGGATACAGTTCCCATGATCGAACCCACGCCGCCAAAACCGGCCGAGGAGAATTGAATGAAAGCCTGCATCACCTTCGTCACCATCAGCCTTGTTTCAGTCGTGGCCCTTGCTCATGACGGACCTCATGAAGGCGAGCATGGTGTGCATCATGCCAAGGTTGAACTGCCGGCGGCCAAGCCAATGGCCGTGGCCGATCCGGTGGAAGTCGGAGGCATCACGTACAGCGTCGAGCCTGGTTGGGGGACGAAGGGAGTTGATCTTCCCATCGGCAATACGCATGGTGGCATCGTGGTCGACCCCGATGGGCACGTCTACTACAACACGGATACGCAGCGAGCGATCATGGTTCATCAGGGTGATGGCACGTTCGTGGGTTCCATCGCGAGTCGCTACCCGGGCATCCACGACATGGTGCTTCGAGTAGAGGATGGTGTTCCCTACATCTACGCCGCTCACCTTCATGGCAAGCAGGCGGTCAAGCTCCGAATGGATGGCTCACTGGTCTGGGCGCTGGGTGTGCCGATGGAGTCGGGCAAGTACGACGGCAATCCCAATGCCTACAACCCGACGGCCATCGCCGTTGCGCCGGATGGCCGAGTCTATGTTGCTGATGGTTATGGTCAGCAGTGGATTCATGTCTTCGGTCCTGACCTGAAGTATCAATCGAGTTTCGGCGGACGCGGCAACGGGCCAGGCCAGTTCCAGACCTGCCATGGTCTGATCGTCGACGATCGTGGTGAGCAGCCCATGCTCATCGTCTGTGATCGCGAGAACCGTCGCTTGCAGCGGTTTGATCTCGACGGTCGTCATGTTGATACACCTGTGACTGGTCTTCGTCGACCCTGCGCCCTGAGTCTCTATCAAGGGGGGCCGGGATCAGCTGATGATCGATTTGCCATTGCTGAACTGGAAGGTCGTGTGACGCTGCTTGATGTCGACATGAAGGTGCTCGGGCATCTGGGTGACAACCCGGATCGTTCCCAGTGGGCCAGCAATCCCGTTCCCAAGGACGCCTGGATCGAAGGCATCTTCACGGCACCGCATGGGGTCTGCTTTGATGCTGATGGAAACATCTATGTGATGGACTGGAATGCAGCGGGTCGGATGACTCGGCTCAACCGATCGCCGAAGTAGTGGCTTCAGTGGTCCTGGGCAGCGATGATTTCCTGAACGGACTCCCGGCAGGAACGCATCGGCGGCAGGCCAAGCAGTTCCGCGGACTGTTTGCCGTCGAACCGGAAGCATCGCTTCGTCAACTTGATGCCGGTCACGGTCGCCATCGGGATCTGGCCGTTTCGCCGCAGGCGACACAGCAGTTCTTCGCAGTAGGCGAAGCCCAGTGCAAGTGAGTAGGGCACCTTGAAACGTGGGGCGGGCTTGCCGGTCAGTTCCGACAGCAGATGCAGGAACTCGCGGATGCTCCAGTTCTCATTCACCAGCAGATAGGCACGGCCAATTTCCCCGCACTTGGCAGCGGCCATGATGCCGCCGGCCACATCGCGTACGTCGATGAGATTGATGTCGCCTGGCATCCAGCCCTTGATTCGTCCGGCCTGAAAGTCGTTGATCATGCGCGTCAGCGGGCCGCCACGCCGATCGCCGGGGCCGACGGGAACACTGGGGCGGACGATGACTACGGGCTATCCATTTTCAGCTGCTTCGAAGGCCGCCTGTTCCGCCAGCCATTTGCTGCGGCAGTACGGGCCGATCATGTCAGCCAGTTCGGTGCGGACGGATTCGGAAATCACATCGATGGGCTTGCGTGGGGTCAGGATGGATTCCGTGGAGACGTAGATGGTTCGATCTACTTCTGCTGCCGCTGCGGCTTCCAATACCCGTCTTGTTCCCTGATGGTTGACCGCTTCGAATTCGGCGGGATCCTTTGCCCAGAGATTGGGATTCGCGGCCAGATGCATGACGACATCGCAGCCAAGGGTTGCCTCACGCATCGAGTCATGGCTGCAGATGTCACCTTCGATGAGTTCCACGCCTTCGAGATGTCCGGTTTCAGCGCCCGGACGATCAAGTACGCGAACGGTGCAGCCTTCGTTCTTCAGAAGTTCCACGAGATGAGAACCGATATAGCCGGCGCCACCAGTCACGAGTACGGTCTTGTTCTGAATCGTCATGTCAGTTGGTCCAGATAGGGCATGGACGGGGTCGCCTTCTCCGAGGCCATCTGATTGACCAGGTCGCAGGCGGCCTGATTCAATGGGCAGTTCCGGCCAGCGGCAAGGCGAACCAGATGTCCATTGAAGTTCTCGACTTCCGTACGACCTGTTTCGATGTCACCGGACATGGAACAGTACGTTCCCTTCAGGCTTCGAGAAAAGGGGCCGGACATGATGGTGCCAAGCAGGGGTGCACGGAGGATCCGGTTGACCGTATCGGGATGAAACGGCCCGACGATTCCAAGTGGGACACCGGCACGCTTGAGAATGGCATAGTTCTCCCGCAGGAAGGCGAAGAACAGCTTGCGGGCTCGTGCATTGGTCAGCAGGGCGCCGTTGTCCATGCCAGTGACGGCGGCAAGCGGGCTGATTGCGGCGTTGTACATCAGCTTGGTGTTCTTGAAGGGCAGCACATCATCAACGACTTTCACGGTGAAGCTGGCATGCCGGGTGAGTACTTCAGCGAGAAGCTTCAAGGACTCCGACAGATTCGACTGGTTGCCACTTGGGCCCAGATGAAGATCGCCATCCCGGGTGAGTCGCGTGCTGGGATCACCAGGTCCGCATTCAGAGACGAAGGAGGCGATTCCTTCGAAGGTGCATCGTTCCTGCAGTGTGGGATCGAAGCCGTTCTGTACCGGAATGATCTTGGATTCGAGCGGGATCTTCTCGAGCGCGAGCTGATTGTCATAGCACTTGATGTACAGCAGGATCAGCTCGTCCCCAGTGGGGGTCCAGTCTTCAAAGCGTTCAAAGGAGGCTGGTCGGGATCCTTGCCCCTCGATCGTGACACCTTGCCGCTGGCCGGCTTGGATCTTCGCCTCGTCCGTATCGACGAAGGTCACCTCCAGGCCACCATCGCTCAATCCATGGCCGATGGCGCAGCCGATGCCGCCTGCGCCGAGGATCGTGATGGGTGGAGAGGGATTCATGGGGGCTTCCAGCGATCAATTGGGCCCACAGGATACCCCTTGGCCTGATTGGGAGGTTGGCGGATGCCGGGAGCGGCGATCTCTGTGAATCGCCTCAGATTGAAGTAGAATTCCCCGCTTACGGAGCGCGCGTAGCTCAATTGGATAGAGCATCGGTCTTCGGAACCGAGGGTTGGGGGTTCGAGTCCTCCCGCGCGTGTTTGCGGTCCTCTTGACCAGGAGCAGGTTGTCATGGCTGAAGGTTGGATGGCAGGCAAGAAGGGATTGATCGTCGGCATCGCCAACGAACGTTCCTTTGCATGGTTCATTGCCCAATCGATCCTTCGTGAAGGAGGCGAATGCCTCTTCACCCATCTGCCTGGTGACAAGATGGCTCGCCGAGTCGGCAAGGCCGTCGAATCACTGGGCGTCGAAGATCCCTGGATGATGCCGATGGATGCGTCCGACGATGCGTCGATGGACGAAGTCTTCGCGAAGATCGAAGCTGATCATGGTCAGCTCGACTTCGTCGTGCACTCCATCGCCTATGCCGACAAGGACTGGTTGCAGGCGGGCAAGTTCACCGCGACACCACGGGACGTCTACACCTCGGCGATGGACATCTCCGCGTGGACGCTGGTGGGCATGGCCAACCGTGCCGCGCCGTTGATGAAGGAAGGTGGATCGATGATCTCCATGTCCTACTACGGCGCGGAGAAGGCGGTTCCCGGCTACAACGTGATGGGCGTCGCCAAGAGCGCGTTGGAATCATCCACGCGATACCTGGCCGCCGAACTTGGTGAGAAGAACATCCGCGTGAACTCGATCTCCGGTGGTCCTCTTCGAACCATGTCCGCCATGGCGGTCGGAGGCTTCGGTGAGATTCTCGACTGGGTCGAGCAGAAGGCGCCGCTGCACAAGAACATCGAAGGCGAGCATGTCGGTGATACCGCGGCGTTCCTGCTCAGTGAGCGGGGCGGTGGCATCACCGGACAGGTGATCTACGTCGATGCGGGCTATTCCTGCGTCGGGCTGTAGGCCCCAGATCGAATCAAGGAAACTGAATGACATCACCCCCGTGAAGACGGGGGGGGTGTTGTATTCCAAAGAGTCGGGGGGCTACGGACACTCACCCCAGGCGTCGATCAGCAGGAGGACATCATTGATATCCGTGTCGCCGTCACCATCGCAGTCGCCACCATCGTTCTGTCCGAAGGAGGCCAGCAGGGTGAGCATATCCTTCACATTGATCAGGCCGTCGCCATCAAGATCACCAATGCAGTTCGTCGTGCAGGTGTCCGGGTCACAGTATTCGCCGGGGAAGAAGGTGCCGCCCTGGATCAGGCAGACCAGGTCCGGCATGTAATTGCAGACGTCATTCTGGCAGCAGGCGCCAAAGACCATCTCCGCGCAGGTGGGGGGGCACTCCGTCGTGTCATCTCCGTGGTACTGGCCATTCATCTGGTCGCATTCGAGTTCCGTGACATCCGTTTCGCAGGAGGTGCCGCCGACGCAGCAGGCGCCTCGAGGGCTTGCAACGCATTCCGGAATATCCGTGAACTCGTCACAAGGGCCGTACCAGAAGAGTCCGCCGGAGACTTCGCATTCGTATTCCTCGACCTGTTCAACGCAGTATTCACCAAAGCAGCAGGCGCCGTAGTAGGTGATGCACCAGTAGCCTTCGTTGGCGCACGTCGATTCGTTGCCGAAGAATTTACCTCCGGTCCACCAGCAGTCGTCTTCATACACGTCATCGACGCAGGTGTTCGAGTTGAAACAGCAGGCTCCGATGCTGGTGGTGCACCAGAGTCCATCGACGTCGCATACGGAGTCGGGTCCCAGAAACGTACCGCCCTGATTCAGGCAGTCTTCCTCTGTGAAGGCGTCGAAGCATATGTTTGGATCGACTTCAAAACAGCAGGCGCCATATTCGCCGGCAGCTGAGGACTCGGCCAGCAGCGTCGTGGCTGCAGCGGCAATCAACGCGTACAGGAAGAATTCGAATCTTCTTGGCACATATGACATCCCTTCATTACATGGGAATCTGGTCTTCCATGGAATGCTTCAATGGGTAATTGCCCGTTGAATGTCCGCTCCAGCATGAAGATGTTCAGGAATCCGGCTGCAGATCGGCGTATTCAACGGCTTCCTTGTCGAACTTTTTCATGTGCTTCATGATTTCACTGATCTGGATGCACCGAGTCTGATTGCGATCCGCACGAATGACCATGCCCATCACCTGTCCCTTTTCATCCAGGACAGGTCCGCCACTGAAGCCGCCTTCGGTGGAATCGGACAGGCCGCCGTTGAGTGTCAGCTCGACAGGGCTCACATGTGAGACGGCATATTGAACGAGATCCTGTCGCCCATAGGGGGTCAGTGTTGTCGTGGTTGCGCCCTCAGCGTTGACATCCTCGATTGGGGGGTAGCCGTACATCTGTGCTTCCATTCCAACCGTTGGGCGTGAAGACAGTGTCTTGAGAATCCGTGGGTTGATGGTCTTGATGGTTGCTTCAGGGAGCTGCATGATCGCCAGATCAAGATCCTCGGCAATCATGATCTTCGTCGGCTTGATTGCAAGTCCGCTTACCCGGGTCCGGGCGCCCACGCGGGTAATGGATTCATCTTCATCATCAGCCTTGTACATCGCTCCATCGATCGAAATGCCGCCCAGGTTGTCCTGATGAATCGTGTGCCGAGCGGTGATGAAGAGGGGGCCTGAATCAGATTGCAGGAAGAAGCCGGAACCGAATCCGATGAGTGATTCATTGCCATCGACCGAAAAGCGGGCGCCATCTTTTCCAGCAGGGTTGTATCGCCGTGGAAAGACGCAGTGGTAGGTCTGCTCGGAGAAGACAGGTACAGTGATGAGCGAGGAATCTTCGATTGTCTCGCCTGCTGCAGGAGCGGCTGATGCAATCGCTGCAATCAGAATCGTCAGTGGAAGCATGAATCGTCTTGTGTTCATTGATTTGGCCGAAAGTAGGAAATTGAAATTCATTTGATTTGATGTTCTGATCGAATCAATACATGTAGATTTCGATGGCTTCCTGAATGATGCCAAGCTGCACGAGTAGTTCGTCCGTAAAGGTCAGAAACTCGAAAAGCTCGTTGTCCGTGAAATAGCCTGGTTCAATTCTTTCCACCAGCCAGACTCCGAAGACAACGAGCTTCACCACGATGTAGAGTGCGGCGACCGGTGTGGCCACGACTTCCTGACCGGTAAGCTGGCCATCAAGAGAATTGAGATGCTGGCGTGCAATCATCGTCTCGAGTTCATCGCCAGCCAGAAGCCAGCCCGCCAATCGATTTGCGGCGATCGTCCCGTTGTCGGGGAGCTGCATCTGGGCCTGGTTCATGAGCTGTGCCGATTCAACGTACCCACGCTTCCGGTCAGCTTCATCCGATCGAGCCTGAGCGCTCATCCGCAGGCTCAGGCCCTGCAGAAACCATGCCGCAGCTCGCTCATCAGCTGTGATGTCATGCATGGCGGCGCTGGTTTCGAAGAAGGCGGCAGCCTGTCCCCACTCCATCTGCACCATGGCCAGTCTGCCACGGTTGATCAGATCAGCGTACTTCCATGAGCCTGAAGACGCTCTGAGCTCTTTGATGTGCGCCTCGACGGCCTTGATGTCGATCTTCGGCTTGTCTTCGATTTGCGCAGTAGCCAGACCGGGCCATCCCACCTGCACGGTGAGCAGGATGATCGTCATTGCAAGCAGCAAGAGCGATTGGTGTCTTCTGAGTGAATTCATGAGTCATGCCTCTTGTGAAACTCTGATATCGATTGCCAGCAATCTACCATTTCAATCGCAGCAGGTTTGAAGCAGCTGTTGGATCTGGGTGGATCGCGTTCAGGTGTTGAATACCGGGGATTCAGTGAATCGCCAGGGGCGAGTGGAACCAAGGTCGACTGCTGGAACCAGATGCTCGCGGACCCACTCCACCAGTTCGATGATTCCTTCGCCCGTGTGCGCACTGACGCAGAGATCCGCATCGCGTCGCAGTCCCAGATCACTCTTGAGTCCCATTCGAAGATCCGGTTCGCGGGGGAGTTCAAGCCATGGTGTGCCAAGATCCGTTGCGGAGATCAGCATGTCCGCCTGTTCGATCAACGTGGTCGATCGTGTGATGGCTTCCTGTTCAAGCTCATCTTCCGACTGATGTCGTCCCGGCGTGTCATGCCAGGTGACGACCAGGCCGCCCAGTTCCACCGGCCAGGCGACGAAGTCTCGCGTGGTTCCCGGCGCATCAATGCTGATGGCGACCTTCCGCCCCACCAGCGCATTCATCAGCGTGCTCTTGCCGATGTTCGGTGGGCCGGCAATCACGACTTGTGGAGGTGAGAGAAGTCGGTTCAATCGTTGTGAACGCAACTCGTCTGCTTCATTCCAATCTTCGCATTCCTGCCAACGTCTTGACTGGTGCAACAGCAGTTCAATGGCCAGAGGGCTTGTGGCTCGGGGAATCGTCGCCAGCGCCGCAGCCTCGATCTCATCAGTTGCTTCTGGATAGGCCGCAACAGGCTCGATTTGATCCAGAAGCGTAACACCATGGCTCGTCAGTTCCTCCAGCAGTCGCTGTCTGATCCGGACACCGCCATGGGGCATAAGCTGTGCCGAGTCCGGCCCAAGCATCACGGCAAGGCCTTGATCGATATCGGCGAATGAACAGAGTCGAAGTGGGCCGGGCGTCCAGTCGTCACGGCCGGTGAGTCTTGCGAGTAACTCACTGACCTGTCCATGCAGTTGGATGATGGTGATGGCGCCCGCAGTCGGCGAGGTCATCGCGGCAGCCGTACATGCCAGAGTGTTGGTCTTGTTCGACACGTCAGGCGGAAGGGGAGTCATCGCCTGCTTCGGAGGCGTCCCCGGCCAGTGCATGACGGGCACAGGCAGCGATTCCGATGAGCGTCAGATTCGGGACGATCCGGTCGATCAGTTCATCGTCGCCGAAGAGTGCTTCCGCATCTCCACCAGTGGCGATCACCATCGGATAGGCGCCATATTCGCCGGCGTACTGTTCAACCAGTCGCCAGACCATGCCGCGGATTCCGGCATATACACCAAGCACCATGGCTTCGGAAGTTGATTTTCCGAAGGCGCCTGGTTGTGGTTTGCGGAACTCGATTTCTGGCAACGCGTCCGTGTGATCATGAAGCGACTTCAGTTGAAGGTTGGCACCGGGTGCGATCGCGCCGCCATGGAAGGTTCCTTCGCCATCGATGAAGTCGACCGTGACTGCTGTTCCAGCATCAACCACGATGCAAGCCTGTCGTACGGACTCCCAGGCTGCCAAGGCATTAAGCAGGCGATCCATGCCGGTCAGTGTTTCGGGATCCAGCTGGACCATCATCGGGATCGGGACGTCTTCGCCGATCCGATAGACCTCTTCCGAGAGTTGGCCGGTGATGGCCGAAGCCAGGCGGGTCGCCATCGGTTGATTGACGTCAGCCATGAGGATCGAGCCTGTGGCTCCCTCCGCACGCTGGCCCCAGAGTTCGACGACTCGTGAGACGGCCCCTGCCAGATCGGAATTGTCGACCGAGGTCGGTGCGCCGCAGGCATCGCCCTGGACCGACGCGATCTGGGTCCTGGTGTTGCCTACGCTGATGACGATGAGGTGATTGTCAGCGGTCATGGGCATAGTGTAGGGCAGGCCCGGCGGTGGAGGGGTATCCTGCTCCCATGAAGGTGGAACAGATGGGTCAGATCATCGATGGCAAGGCAATCGCGGCTCAGGTTCGTGAGACACTCATGGCCCGAACGGCGGCATTGAAGGACTCGGGCAAGTCCTGCAGTCTTGATGCCGTCATCGTCGGAGCCAATCAATCCGGTCGTGTCTACGCCGAGAATCAGGCACGGATGTGTGCGGAGGTCGGGATCGACTATCGGCTTCACGAGTATCCGGCAGAAGTAACGCAGCAGGAACTCGAGTCCGTCATTGACGGACTCAATTCCGATGAATCCGTCACGGCCATCATGGTTCATCTGCCGATGCCGGAGGGCGTTGATACGGAATCGATTCATGCCCGAATCAATGCAAACAAGGATGTCGAGGGCGTCAACCCAGCCAACATCGGCAACGTGCTGTACGGCAGGCGCAGCCTGGTCCCCTGCACGGCACTCGCCACGATGACCTTGATTGAATCGACCGGCATCGAACTGCCCGGGAAGACCGTGGTCTGCGTCGGCGCAAGCAACATCGTCGGCAAGCCGGTTGCCGTTCTGCTGATGCGTGCGGAAGCAACGGTGATCTCAACCAACATTCACACGCCTGATGTCGCTGCCCGTTGTCGAGAAGCAGATGTCATCGTTTCGGCGGCGGGTGTTCCAGGTCTGGTCACGGCCGACATGATCCGACCAGGTGCGGTGGTGATCGATGTCGGCATCACTCGAGTGAAGAATCCCAAGACGGGGCGATCGCGCACCGTCGGTGACGTGGACTTCAATTCAGTCCAGCCTGTAGCGGGTTGGATCACGCCGGTACCCGGTGGTGTAGGACCGGTTACCGTGGCCATGTTGCTTCGAAACACCGTTGATGCGGCAGAAGCCGCTGGGTGAATCAGCCGAACAGTCGCTGGCGTGCCTCGTCATATCGAGCAAGCGAATTACGAATGACATCTTCAGGAAGTGCCGGTCCGGGCGGGGTCTTGTCCCACTCGCCACGGTCGCAAATCTCCTGGAGCCAGTTGCGTACGTACTGCTTGTCGAATGATTCCTGATCACGGCCTGGCTCATAGTCCTCGGCAGGCCAGTAACGGCTGGAATCAGGGGTGAGAATCTCGTCGATCAGCAGCAGTTCATCTGTGGGCTGTCCGTTGTCATCCAGTGCGAACCCGAATTCGAACTTGGTGTCGGCGAGGATAAGACCGCGTGGACGAGCGAACTCGACGCCCTTCTTGTAGATCTCAAGAGAAAGATCACGAAGGCGGTTCATGACATCGGTGCCGGCGATGGTGCAGGCGGTCTCAAAGTCGATGTTCTCGTCATGTCCCTCGGTTGCCTTGGTTGAGGGCGTGAAGATCGGCTCCGGCAACTGGTCGCAGAGCTGCAGGTCTGCCGGGAGATCGATGCCGCAGACCTTGCCGGTCTTCTGGTATTCCTTCCAGCCACTGCCGGTGATGTAGCCACGTACGACACATTCAACGGGAACGACCTGTGCCGCTCGGCCAAGGACCATTCGGCCTTCGACGCTCGGGTAATCCTCTTCACTGAGGCCGGGTACGTCGGCGGGATCGGTCGAGATGACATGGTCGGCGATGATGTTCTGTTCGCGCACCCAGTCAAACCACTTGGAGCTGATGTCGGTCAAGGCTCGACCTTTGCCCGGAATCGGTGAAGGCAGCACGACATCGAATGCACTGATCCTGTCGCTGGCGACGATCAGCAGTGATGGAGGCCGTCCAGCAGTTGCTGGGACTTCATAGATGTCCCTGACCTTGCCTTGGCGGCGGCCTGGGAGTGGGAGATCGGTCTGATATACGGCAGCGACGTCAGTGGTTGACATCATCGGCTCCTTCCGATGGGCATGGCGTGATTTGGTGAGTTCCTGAGCAGGCTCAAGGCCTCCAGATGGCCAAAGTGTAGCAGGAACAGGAGTCTTCCGGCGGGCCAGCTATGATGCTCGTTCTGGCTCCCGTTACCGAGGATTGAACCCATTCAGGTTGTACCCCCATGTTGAGATTTGCTGTCTTTGGCCAAGAAGGTCCTGCCACGGAATGGGCGCTGCATCAGGCACGTCTCATGGATCGTGACGACCTGGTGGTGCCGGGGGAGATCTCCTTTGAAGACGGCATCATCACGTGCAATCGTCGGGGCTCACGCCCGACGGCGCTGGGCTTGATGCACGACACGAAAAAAGCCGGTCGACTCAGTCTGCAGACCTGCCTGCTGCCTCAGCGTGAACAGCCCTACATCCTCAGCGTTGAGCTGGCTCGACATCGAATTGCGATCTTCCTTGCTCAGGCAGAAGCCTGGCAGATGCACCTGAGTCAGGAACACCCCGCGATGGAGCAGGTTGAAACTGCCCGCCAGTTGTTCACGCAGGCCATGGTTCATCAGGATGACCTTCAAGCAGACGCCTATGGACGACAGGCACTGGAAATCGCCATCGAGGCCTCGGAACTTCTTGCTCTGGCGCATGCCGAGATTCTGCTGCATCGTCGATTTGAAAAGCGAGCCGCTTCTCGAGCGATGTTCGGTTCAACGATCTGCACCCATCGTGACGGTTCGGCGCTTCGTGATTTCGTCACACAGCAGTTCCAGCTGGTGAAGATCCCCATGGAATGGGCTCGCCTGTGTCCCAAGCCCGGTATGTATGACTGGTCATCGGTTGATCGGTGGATGGAATGGGCGCTGGAATCGAAGCGATTCGTCATTGCCGGACCCTTGCTTGATTTCACGCCTGGTCGAATGCCTGCCTGGCTGGAACCACACCGCAATGACTTCGGGCAGATCTGTGATCTGGCCTATGACCATGTTGCTCAGATCGTGCAGCGTTATGGTGATGCCGTTGGCATGTACAGCATCGTTGCCGGGGTCAATACCAATCTTGATTACCGCTTCACGCTCAAGGAAATGGGTGATCTTGTTCGAACCATCGCGTTGGTGGTTCGGCAGGGCCAGCGAGGTCGACGTGTCATGGTCGAATTGACACATCTCTGGGGTGAATATCTCGCCAACGATACCGAAGGCGTCTGTCCAATCGCATTCGTGAAGCAGTTGCTTCAGCAAGGCATACGACTTGATGCGATCGGCCTTCAATTGCTTTCAGGTGATAACGCTGTCGGAAGTCCAGCTCGTGACCTGATGGAAGTGAGTCGGCATATCGATCGTTTCCTTCATCTTGAACCCAAGATCATCATTTCCAGTCTTGGTGTTCCAGATACGGTGGCCGATGAATCCGCGGGGTGGTGGCACAGCCAATGGAGTCAGGAGCGACAGGGCAGGTGGGCCGGTCAGTTCCTGCCACTTCTGCTTTCCAAGCCATTCGTCGAATCACTCGTCTGGGCGGATCTCTACGATCATGAAGCCTCCTGTCCTCAGGGGGTCGGCCTTCTGACTCAGGAAGGCAAGCCCAAGCCGGTTCTGAAGCGTGTTGCAGGTCTGCAGAAGCATCTGCAGTCTCCACTGGGAAGAATTCAGATGCCTGCCAAGACGAGCGACTCATGATCAGGCTGGCCGCCTCGGGAATCGCTCTCATCTTCTCAATGGTCGTCATCATGCATGGCATCGACATGGTGGATTGTCCTGATGCGAGTCATGTTCCCGGACAGAGCTTTCGGATCGACATCCATGCCGCCGGACGAGAGGAACTTGATCTTCTGCCGGGCATCGGCCCGATCATGGCTGACCGCATCATGGCCTGGCGGGCTGCGGGGCATCGGGCTGAGAATGCTGAGCAATTGCATGCCATTGATGGCATCGGTCCGCGTACCATCGAGAAACTACGTCCATGGATCGTGCCCTGATTCATGGTGTGACCGATTGCCTGACAAGCGCTCGCAACCAAACCCATGAGCAAGACAGGCCGACAGTTCGATCGACTCGCCATCATGGCTGGTCATGAATCCATCGTGAAGCTTGGTCAACAACTGTCCAGGAAGACCGATGGCGGGACATGGGTGCGCGCTGGTGGGCGTGTCGGTTCAAGTACCGCCTTTCTTGCAGCAGCCATGAAGCCTTCGGATGAATGTCCGATCCTGCTGGTCCGCGCTCATCTGGATGAAGTGGATGAAGCAGTGGATGAACTGCGTGAGCTGGGTGTAGACGCCGAGCGGTTTCCAGCAATGGAACTCCTTCCGGGTGAATCCCGAGTGAGGCTGGATCTGCTTTCGGATCGTCTCAAGATCGTTCGTCATCTGGATCAGGGCGAATCGCCCCGGATTCTGGTGGCCCCGATCGTGGCCCTGATGCAGGCGGTTCCCAGAAGAGAAGGTCTTTCGCGTCTTCATCGCATCGTCCGTCCAGGGCAGTCGATCACTCCCGAAGGATTGATGGAGTGGATGGTCGAAGCCGGCTATTCGCGGGTTCAGACAATCGATGCTCCTGGAGAGTTCGCCTTGCGTGGTGACATCCTCGACATCTATCCCGGTGGTGGTTCACCTGCTCGATTGGATTTCTTCGGAGATGAAGTCGAGCGCATCTATGAAATCGATCTGGCCACGATGGGATCGGATCGCCGCCTTGATCGCCTTGATCTGGTTGCGTGTGGTGAAGCGTTCGGTCTTCTGGCGGAACGAGATGGCGATGGAGTTTCTTTGATCTCCATGCTGGACAGTCAGTGGCGGGTCGTCATGGACGACTGGATTGAGATCGGAGAGCAGGCACGCAGTTATCTGGAACGAATCAGTGATCCGGAAGGGATTGTCCCGCTTGAAAGCCTTCAGCAGGAGATGCTGGATATGACCGGTGGCGTGGTTGGAGTCGAGTCTGCCTCGACGGATGCCGTCGAGGTCGAACTTCCGATCCGACCGTTGCCGAATTTCAGTGATCAGGCAGGAGAGGCATTCGCGGAACTCGGGGAATGGGCGAGTGAGATCCTCTCCAGTCCTCAGGGTCGGGTCACCGTATGGCTGAGCAACGAGGGTGATCGGCGTCGGTTCGAGGAGTTGCTCGAGGAATTCGTGCCCGACAAGGAAGTTCGCGCACGAATAGAACGCGTGGCAGGTTATCTGCATCGAGGATTCTGCTGGGGCGATGAGTCGGTCGCTGCCCTGGTTCCGTATCACGAACTCATTCATCGTTATCAGTTGCGTCGTCGTTCGCATCGGCAGGATGGTTCTCGTGCGAAGGATGCGTTCACGGACATGCAGGCCGGTGATTTCGTGGTTCATCGAGACCACGGGATCGCAAGCTTTCTCGGCCTGCAGTTGATGGGGCGTGATGCGGGCGAATCACTGCAGGAAGAGTTCCTGACACTCGAGTTCGCCAAAGGAGCCAGGCTGCATGTGCCGGCGAGTGAAATCGAACTCGTTCAGCGCTATGTCGGTGGATTCCATGGCAAGCCGGATCGGTCGATTCTGGGCGGCAAGCGTTGGCAGCGGCAGAAGGAACAGGCCGGCGAGTCGGTGCGCGATCTGGCCGAACGCATGCTTCAGCTGCAAGCGATGCGTGCCGGTCGAAAGGGATTGGCCTGTGAGCCCGATGGCGAATGGCAACAGGAGTTCGAGGCGGCCTTCCCCTATGAAGAGACGGGTGATCAGGTTGCAGCCATTACGGCCGTCAAGGGTGACCTCGAGGCTGCTCGCCCCATGGATCGTCTGATCTGTGGTGATGTGGGATTCGGCAAGACTGAGGTGGCGATCCGTGCGGCTTTCAAGGTCGTGCAGTCAGGTCGTCAGGTTGCGGTTCTTGTCCCAACGACAGTTCTGGCGGAACAGCATGGTCGAACCTTTGCCGCAAGATTCGCGGGCTATCCCATTGCGGTCGAATCACTGAGCCGTTTCCGCAAGCAGGCCGAACAGCGGGAGATTCTTGAACGGCTCGGGCAGGGGCAGGTGGACGTGATCATCGGGACCCATCGACTCCTGAGCAAGGATGTCGATTTCTCCAATCTTGGACTCGTGGTCATCGATGAGGAGCAGCGTTTCGGCGTCGAACACAAGCAGCGACTGGTGGGTCTGCGAGCCATGGTCGACATCCTGACCATGACGGCGACTCCCATTCCACGAACGCTGCACATGTCCATGCTCGGACTTCGTGACATTTCATCCCTGACCACGGCGCCCCAGGATCGTCGCGCTGTGGTGACCGAAGTGATTTCCTGGGACGGACGTCGGATCAAGGAGGCACTGCAGCGTGAGCTGGCCAGAGAAGGCCAGGCCTTCGTCGTGCACAACCGAGTCAGTGATCTTCAGGAAGTAGCCGACGAAATCCAGAAGCTGGTTCCATCCGCAAGGATCGTGGTGGGGCATGGGCAGATGCGGCCAGCTGAACTTGAGAAGGTGATGCTCGCCTTCATGCGACATGAGGCGGACATTCTCGTCTCCACGACGATCATCGAGTCAGGCATCGATATCCCAAACGCCAACACCATGATCATCAACGAGGCGGATCGATTCGGTCTCTCCGACCTTCATCAACTGCGTGGTCGTGTCGGTCGATTCAAGCATCGTGCCTACTGCTATCTGCTGCTTCCCATGACACGGACCGTGAATCCGGATGCCAAGAAACGCTTGCGTGCCATCGAGAACTTCTCGATGCTCGGCGCCGGGTTCCGAATCGCCATGCAGGATCTTGAGATTCGTGGCGCTGGCAATCTTCTGGGAGCAGAGCAGTCCGGGCATATCGCGGCAGTGGGGTACGACATGTACTGTCAGTTGCTCGAGCGCGCCGTACGGGAACTCAAGGAAGAGCGGGTGATCGATCTGGAGCGAACAATCATCGATCTGGGTATCAGGGGATACCTGCCCTCGGCGTATATCCCGGCAGAGAACCGAAGGATGGATGCCTATCGTCGAGTCGCCAGAGCCATGGCGGTCCAAGAGCTGGATCAGGTCGAGGAAATCGTCACCAGTGCCTATGGGCCACTGCCTCCGCCAGCGGCTCGAATGTGGGATCTGGCCAGAATCCGGGTGCTGGCGGCTCAGGCGGGTGTCGTGAGTATTCAGCGGCGTGAGATGGATCTGGTCTTCCGGGCAACAGGGCAGGCAGGTCTGGTGGCACTTGAACAGCGACTGCATGGGATTTCAGGCACCCTGAGGCTGGTCGGTGAGTTCGACCGACGTGGCCGTCAGGAGGTCTATTGGCGGCCTCCAGAGGCTGTTTTTGAGGATGAATCCCTCGGTTCGCTGCTGGCGATGCTGCGAAAGCGATTGGCGGCGAGCCCGACATGAACAACGACCCCTGTTCAAAGCCGATTCATAAGGGGTTCAGGCAGACGGCTCCTGAACAAAATCATCATAGAACTAGGCATTTCTTAGGCTTGCAATCTCTCTTTCTGCCCTTAGGATGGTGGCCAGAGTAGAGGGGAAATGGACCACACCCCACCCGTGGTCTGGCTTTCCGAACTCGAGGAAAGAGAACGTCAATACGACATTAAAGAGAGACAGGGAGAAGAGAAATGAAATCGATCGCAATGCTTGGTGCTGTATCTGCATTGGCAGCAGCCTCAGTTGCTTCAGCTGGACTCAGCTACAGCGGCTCATATGACTGGAACGATGGTGGCACCGCTCTGGGTTTCTATGGTTCCAACGTTACCCTTTCAAATGTTGTGAACCCCGTCTTCGGCGGATCCAACGGTTCGCTGCAGATGACGGAAGATCCACTGAGCGGAACGCCTCAGGCCTATGTCAGCTGGATTACCGGGCTGAATGACGGAGACACCATTAATGTTTCCATGCTCGGACTTGGTGATGGAAGTACCACGGGCAAGATTCGCCTCTGGGCTCACTACACCACGGGCGACATCACGACCTATGGCGGTTCAGCAAGTGGTCCCAGCAACTTCAGCACTTCAGCCACCGAATGGACCATGCTTTCGAATACCTGGACGTTCGATTCCGATGGCGGCAATCGCAACGGCATCGTGATCGAAGCAAGGCTCTATGCCTACTCTGCCAACGAAAATCCTTCCGGTTGGGTCGATGACATCACCGTAGACGTCTTCTCCACCTCAGATGACGTGGTCATCAATTTCCCCGCCCCGGTTCCAGCACCTGCTGCACTGGCAGTTCTTGGTCTGGCGGGTCTTGCAGGCGGACGTCGTCGCCGCAACTGATACTGCTCCCTGTATTGAATCTCGCAAGGCCGTGGCATCCTGCCACGGCCTTGTTTTTTGATGATCACCTGGATCTACTCACGCGTACACTGCCGTGATGTTGTCCTGGATCGGGTTGTTCCTGCTTCTTCCTGCGGCGATGGCGTTGGTCCTGTTCTGGTCCCGCTGTCTGGCTTTGTCCAACCGCGATCAATTCAAGGATCAGTTGATCGCCTCGGTGTGGGGGCCTGTTCTGGCTTCGCTCGGGTTTCTGGGCATGCTCTGGGATCGATCAGGTGTTCTGGGCGAGGGCGGCGCAGGCGCGATCGGCATGGGGGCTGTGATCTTTGCAATCGTGGCCGGGATGATGTTGCTCAATTCCGCTTCATCCAATGTTCAGCAAGACAAAGAACTGATGACTGATCTCCCGCTGATCTGGCCGGTCGCAGGGGTGGTGATTCTGCTCACCGCGGCAGCTGCAAAGGTTCCTCATCTGGTCGGACTGATCGTGTGTGCCATCGGGCTGGTGCTGATCTGGATCAACACCATGCCGGCCGATTCCTCCGTGGAGCAGAAATCCGAATCGGATGCTCAGTCTTCCTCTCTGGCAGGCGCGTTTGTCTCGTCGTTGTTTCTTGCTGTCTGCGCCTGGTGGTCGACCTCCTTGCTTCCGGCGCTGGCCTTGACGGTGGTCAGCCTGGTCAGTCTTGTTCTGGTCATGCTGGTGGCGGCTCATCGAGGTGTTTCGCAGGGGATACGCATGGCAGGTTGGTTGGCCGTGTTGTTGCCCTGTCTGGGGCTGGGTCTGTTGGGGCATGATCAACTGTTCCAGATGATCCAGTCTGGGCGAGATTCGGCGGTTCCCAGGCTTCATGAGACCATCGGCCTGCTTGGTCCCGGGCTTATTCTGCTGGCCACGACTCTGGTGCTGGCGGGGGGTCGGCGATGGTCTCCGACGTGGAGGCGGTACGCCGGGTTGGGGCTGTTTCTCGTGGGAGTTGTTGCTGGGGGGCTGGCGATCAGAGGCCTCATGGCCTGATTCTGGAGATCAACCCCTCAGAAGGCCGATCTCTTCAGAACACGAGGCCAAGGATGGCCTTGGAACTGTCTGGACCCAGCCATGGATGGACCTGTCCTCGATGCTCTCTGAACACAACAGAATCGTTCTTTCCGCCACACGAGAGTCGGTCACCCACAAATTCGCCATCAGTGGCTACGAGGGCTATCTGACGGTTGGTCTGTTTGATGATGGTCGGCCTGGAGAGATCTTCATCAAGATGAGCAAGGAAGGCTCAACGCTGTCCGGGCTCATTCAGGGTTTCTGCCGAAGCTTTTCGATCAGTCTCCAGTATGGCATGCCAATCAGCGATGCAGTCAGCCGATTCAAGGGTATGCGATTCGAGCCATCCGGCTCGACCACCAATCCACGGATTCCGCAGGCGACCAGCATTCTTGATTACATCGCCTGCTATCTCGAAGATGAATTCGTGACCAAGCTCGAGGAGCAGCAGTCGACTCCTCGCCTGGCGATCTGAGTCTGATCATCCTGCAGCCAATGCTTCCCGGGCCCAGCCTTCAACCAGTTGCTGCAGTTGTCCTGTAGGTGTTTCTCCCGTGCGGGCAAAGAAGCGTTCATGCAGTTCGCTGATCTGTTGCTTGAGTTCCGCTCGCCTCTTCGGTGAGAGTTTCTCGCCATACTCCTGATCGATTCGTTCAAGCGCTGCCACCACACCCATTGGTGTATCGCGATTGGGCAGTAGTCGATCAAGATCGGTACTGGTTGATTCAGTCTTGCTGGATCGTCCCAGAAGCAGGTAAAGGACGAAGATACCCGTTGCAACAAGCAGAATGACGAGCAGCCATTGGATGGGTCGCATGCCTTGTTGCAGTGGGATGACATTGCCTTCGACGGGAACGAGATCCATGTCGGCATAGGTTCGAGTGGTCACATCTGCTTCAATTCCCTGCTGAAGCGTGGGCAGCATGAAGTCACCGGTGCTTGCCGAGGCTGTCGGTACATATCGAACAATCCAGTTGCGTTCGAGTCCCTGACGATGGATGCCATCGGCATCAGCCCCGGGATACTCCTTCTCAGTATCTGTGTTCCAGAAGAAGAAGCCGTCTTCATCTCCAGCAGCATCCATCATGTTGATGGGGAACGTCTCGATGCCATTTTCCGCCAGTTCATACCCTGGCAAGGCGTCATCGATCCCCTGAAGCAGATCACGGAGATCAGGGACGATCCCTCTGCCTGTTGCCGTGACTTCCAGCGTGACCTCTTCATCCGCATTTCGGATATCCACGATTCTGGCCATGGTCAGATCCATGACGGGCCTGTTGCCGCCTGGTGTGGCGGCATCAATCAGCGGGGCATTGGAGGCGATCGGAAGCACGACGGGGCCGGTCTGATCCATGAAGTCGAGATCCATCGCGATAGACGGAAGTCGTTCCACACTCGGATCATTGGCCTTGAGAACCAGATAGGCCAGTGGTTTCTCCTGCCAGCCAGTCTGTCCATCCTCGATGACTTCCCGCGAGGGGTGCATGGAATCAAAGAAGCCGATGCCCTCAATCTGGAAGTTCTCCGAGAGCGGATCAAGGATGGCTCGTTCAAGACGATCACGGTAGTTCATCGTCGTTCTCTGGCTTCCGAAATTCACCCAGACCTGATTCTGCAGGTACTTTCCGAAACCATCGGTTTCGCGGTCGACGGCGTTGGTGTATCGAAGGGTGAGTACGGCGCCGAAAGGCTCGCCTGTTCCAACTCGATCCGTACCGTCCAAGGTAAGACGAAGATGGATCTCGTCCTGGACGAGGTCTTCGTAGAGTGCATTGATTCGACGCAGCCCGGCACCGGAAGGGTGATCGCCGAGAATGCGCAGGGCATGTCGTACCACTCGAGGCTTGACCTGTGCGGAAAGTGAGTTGATCGCGTTGGTCAGCGATTCGCCCATCAGTTCCATGTGCTCTTCAGCAAGTGATTCAGGCATGGCCATGATCGAATCGCGGATGGTGGTGATCTGCGTATCCCGTTCCGATCCTTCGTAGAGCACGTTGTCCCGCGTCACATCAGCCAGATTGGTCGCCCCGATGGCGGCATTGAACCAGGCCTGGAACACGAATGGGGACGCTTCGACTTCGCCGCGACCAGCGGACTCGGCGTAGGCGATGGCGGCATCACGAAAGGCCACGAAGCTTGCTTCGCGGAGCTGTTCATAATCAGCCAGTTCCTCACTCGACTGCGCTCGACGATGTTCAAGCCGTTCATAGGCCAGTGCCGCCTTGCTCAGGGCATGTTCCCAGGAGTCAGGTTCCACTTCGCGTGCACGTTCGATCAGTCTCAGTGCAAGGGCATATCCATCTTCAACAACCTTGGCGATCTCGGTGGCATTGCGTCGCATGCCGAACCGCTGCTGGACTTCCCGTGATCTCCAGTCGCCACTGAGTCCGCTCTGCATGGCCTTGGCCAGTTGTGCGGCAGTCTGTGGAGGAAGTTCATCGATTGGCCCCAGTACGCGAATGATGTCCTCTTCGGTATACGCCTCTGACTTGCTGTGACAGGCCTGAAAAGCCTGCACGACACCGGAGATGCTTCGTGGATCAACACCACTGGCTTCCAGCATGCCCAGGACACGAATCAGGCGATCAAGGTTGCGGGCCTGTCGGCCGCGTGTCAGCGGTGCATCGGTCACGCTGTTGTTGCCGCCGAATGACATGTACATGGCCCGCATCGCAGCGGATTGATTACTTCCCTGATCCGGTCGAAGCCGTTTCACCCAGAAGTCGAGAAACTCACTACCCATGGCAGCGGCATCTTCGGGATGTTTGCGTACGCCGGTCTCGAGGATTTCAATGGCGGTATCGATTTCGTCAGCTCTGGTCGCGACTCCGGTGAAGGCTCGATAGGTCCGTGCGGCGAGGCTTGGCTCGATGGAATCAAGCCATGACTCATCCGGGAACGCCCGCATCATGGTCGACAGGCCTCGTTGTGGCCCTCGTGCCCCGGGCTTGGTTCGAGCAGCAGCTTCGGCTTCCGCCACAAGGCCAGTAGTAAGCATGCGAAGGGGGACGCGGATGACCTCTGACTTGACTCTGCCTGAATTCAGCAGCGTATCGACAGCTGACTTCATCACGAGGATGGCCCGGGCCCGTTCGGCATTGGACAGATTGCGTTTCCCGAGTTCCATGGCATCAAGCGCAATCACTTCCAGTGCAGCTGGTGCAAGCTGTTCATCCGCAAAGACACGCGTGAGCCATTCGGTCGCCTGCGCTTCGGGCACATCAGTCAATCCCTTGACGGATTCCCTGAGCGCTTCCTGTCGCAGATCGAATTCCTCATCTTCGATCAGGGCGACTTCACCGAAGAGCTCCCAGGCCGGGATGATTTCGTCGCGATCTGCGTGATACAGGCCGTGTACGAGAATGTCACGGCCGTTGCCATCTGCGCGTGCCTGTTCAAGTGAAGGCAGGTATTGCCTCGCATGGTCGGAAAGTCCTGCTCTGGTGAGCAGGGCGGCGGTGCGTGCCTGATTCTCCGGCTTGGTACCGCCGAAGAATCTGGTGCCTTCCTTCAACTGGGACAACATGGGTCCGGTTGATGACCGTTGGGAAGCCTGCTTCAGCATTTTGCCCAGAATGTCGACCTGCCAATTGGTTGGGCTTGGGTTTTCTTCCGTGCCTTCAGGAGCAGCATTGGCCAATGCCAGAACTTCCTCCGGCAGCAGCATCGGATCGCCACGGTTCGTGGACTGGATGATGTGAGAATAGATCCCCTCGGCTTCATCGCCGGCACGATCAGCGAGGAACCATTGGAGCTGACCCCATTCGCCGGCCATGACATGCAGATGAAGCCATTCACCGACCTGGCCAGGAGGCAGATCGGCGGGGGGCTGCTGATTTTCCTCGAGACCCAGATTGGTTCTCGCGGCCAGGACCGCCTGTGGAGTTCGTTTGAAGTTCTTGCGACTGATCAGCGGGAGGAGTGGTTGCTGGTTGGCATCAGGACTCTGAACCATTGCGATCAGCGCGAGCAGATCGATCTCCTGTGCGTCGTAGGCCTCACGCATCTGTTCCTGTTCATCCGGGGACAGTGCCATGTAGAGTTTGGCCAATCGCTTTGCTTCGGCCATCTTCAGGTTGGTCTCCTCATCTGACATGGTGGTGTCATCAGGAGCCGTTTCGATTGCCTCCCTGTCCGCTGCAGGTTTGACGGCCTCTTGCGCGACTGGCTTCTGAAGTGGCAGCAACGGGACTGCCTTCGTGGTCTGCTTGCGAGCAGTCTGCCCCTGAGCCGGAGTCTGCATGGCGAGCATGATGAGGATGATGACTGATGCGGTGATGTACTTCATGTTGAGGTCCTACCATCCAGGTCCGATGGGTCCGGCGCCATTGGCGCCACGTGCGTCGCCTTCTCCAGGAGGGCGTTGGGTAATGCCGGCACGACGGCCGGGTCTGGGCCCGCCTCCACGTGCGGTCCGAGGGCTTTGTCTTGGAAGCGGTTGGCCTTCCAGTTCGGAGTGGTCCATCTGCTCCAGATTGATTGTTCGTTCTACGTTGTCTTCAAGTCCGCGAACGACTTCAGGATCAGCCCCTTCACGTGAAGCGGCTTCTGCCAGATATCTGAAATGCTGCCGGGCTCTTCTGGCTTCAGGTCGCCATTGATCAGCCGGTTTGCCCTGAAGTCGAAGCAGGCGTGCCCCGAAGTAATAGGCGGCAGCCAGTTCTTCGCGTGTCGCTCGCATGAGTGAGTCTGATTCCGGCGAGGAGGCCGATTCGGACAGGTCAAAGAGAAGATCATCCAGTTCAGCCGCACCATCCCAGACGGCGCCTGAGCGGACCATGGCCCGACCCTTGGCCCACTGCATGCGGGCCATCGTCTCGGGATCTTCATCCGGAAGCCGTTCCATGACATGTTCATACGTTTCAGCGACGATCTGCCACTGATCAGCAGCTGCTTCGTAGGCTTCCCGTTCCTGTTCAGTCGCTTCGGCAAGCTTGCGCTCACGTTGTTCTTCATCCTCGGAGAGAAAGGTCGTTCTTCGGACTTCAATCGTGTCAAGATGTCTTGCATAGGCTTGACGTTGGAGTTCCAGTGCGGCCTGCTCCAGCTGAATGGCTTCCTGATAGCGGGTGAGTGCGACATCGCGTGCCATCAGTACCTGCCCCGGTCCAAAGTGGTAGGCAAGTACGACAACAGGGACGAGGGCCCAGACCATCCATCCAATTCTTCGGGTGAGCGTCATGTCGTGCCTCCGGTCAAGCTCATCCCGCGAGCGAGGCGCCACGGTCGAGTATGGCCTGCAAGAGACAGCAAGGGCCCGATGAGTGCAAGGACCAGTGCACCCCAGACCGTGCACATGATGGCGAGTTCCCGCAGTGTGTTTGCTTCGCCCAGTCGTGGTTGGATCATGGTCAGTCCATCAAGCAGTTCGCTGGGAAGATGTTTTTCATTTCCCTGGTGGTAGTCACCGCCGAGACGCGCGGCCAGCTGCTTCAGCGAGGTGGCGTCCTGTCTGGAGGCATGGCCAGCAACCTGCATGGTTCGATGTGGATCACCGACTCCGATGACGATGGTGTCGGCAATCGAAGCAGGAAGTCGAGGTCTTTGGCCGCTGGTCAACGTGTCGCCATCGCTGACGACCAGAAGCGTGGCGGTTCCGGGCATCCATGGTTTGGCCAGATCAAGACTTTTCTGAACGCCTTCCTGAAGTTTCGTACCTCCAGGTTGAAAAGCGGAATACAGCGGCAGGCCATCAAGTGCATTGGTGATGACCTCCTTGTCAAAGGTTTCGCGGAAGAGTGGGTATGCATCGGTGTAGAAGGCGACCAGAGAGATGCGAGTCGTGCTTGGATCCAGACGATCGAGTACGCCCTGTACGACCTTTCCTCCCCATACGGCACGCGAAACCTTCTCGGCATCAGGTCCGGCATCCTTCAGATACATCGAAGGCGAGGCATCCAATGCGATCAGCAGGTGTTTGGATGCTTCTCGTACCGTTTCATTCTGCTGCACCTGAGGGTCCAGAATCAGCAGCATGATCAGCCCCCAGGTCGCACAGCCCGCCGCAACAACCCGGGCTGGCATGACGATTCTGGTCCAGGCCGCAGGTTGGTTGCCCGGGCCGAACGCCAATGATGCCACTCGTTGAATGCGACGGGCATGCATCCATTCGGCAACCGCAACAAGCACGGCTGCGGCAATTGCGATCAGCAGAACCATGAGGGGTGAGATCACCATGGTGTATACCTCATCCCGAAGAGTCCCAGTACATGCAGGCCAAGTGCACAGAGGCCGATGATGGCAAAGGGAAAGAAGAAGTCCATGGGGACTGTTCCGCCACGGGCGAAGCTGTCGGGTTTCAGGCGATCAATGTGCTTGAAGACTCGTTCAAGTCCCTTGCGATCAGTTGCGACGAATGCTTCTCCGCCTGTTTCACGCGCCATGTCCTGCACCCGTGCCGGTACGGCGCTGTTTCCAACATGGACGTGGTAGAGCGTAATGTTGGATTCGATGAGATCATCGCTCAGCGTCATGGCGGCTCCGCTGTCCTGGAGATCGCTGCTGACTCCATCGGAGACAAGTACGATCATTCGATCGCCTTCTGATGCCTCCGTGATCATGTTGGACAGGCAGAACTCCAGCGCATGTCCAATGCGTGTGCCACCCATGTGGCTGGGTTGGTATCGAGGGTTGGCAAATGGCAGTCCATTGCGAATCGCTTCAAGGTCCTTGGTGAGCGGGACCCATCTGATGGCATAGGATCCGAACAGCGTGAGGCCAAAGGCATCGCCATCCCTCTGATCAAGAAAGTCGGAGATGGCTTCAGTCGCCATGTCATATCGATTGCCACTGTTCATGCTTCCCGATACATCCAGCGCAAACTGAATATTGGTCAGTACCCGTTCCTGTTCGGGTGCTCGCAGCATCTGTGGGCCGGCCATGATGAAGATGGCAGCCATCAGCAGAATCGCGGGAAGCGAATCGAAGCTGTTGAGCGTCCAGCCGAGGATCTTTCTGGGGCGATGCTCCTGATGGTCAAATGGCATCGCCAGCCCCATGCCCTGACGTTGCCAGGACCACACCAGCAGGATGACGCCAACGCTCAGAAGCAGCAGGATGCCGGGTGTGGTGAAGATCATGCCTCAGGCCTCCCGGGTGAATCACGGTAGGGCTGAAGCAGATCCTGAAGCTCTGCCTGTGTTGGTGTCGTGGACCTTGGGTCATGCAGCCAGGCTTCTACTTTGCGCAGCAGCAGGCCGGCGATTTCATGATGACGCAGACGTGATACCGCTTCTGGACGATCGCTTCCCAGGTCAAGTTCTTCCTGCCAGTGCCAGTACAGCAGCAGTTCCAGCTGGCCTTGCTCGCTGATGCTGAGGTTTCGATTGCAGGCAGCATTCACCAGTGGTGAAAGTTGTTCAGCAAGTGTTGGTTTTGTTGGTGCAACTTCAGGTTCTTCGGAGGGCTGCTTGAACTTCGCCATGATCGCGACGATCGGAACCAGAATCCACAACACGCCGATGATGATGATCCAGGTCTGGTACCCACCGGCAATGTCCGTGGCTGGAGGCATGGTCATCGACAAGTCGCTTGCGGCGTGATCTTCGAGGTTCGACACGATCTGCACTGGAAGTGGAGGCAGAAGATCCGTCGAGGACCCATCTGCGAACACCAGAACATCACGAAGGTCGAAGAGCCCAGGAGTCGTCCCGATGAACTCGAGTTCATAGAGCGAGCCGCTTTCCTGAGGCTGGATGGAAGCCACTCGAACAAGCAGCGGCGAATCCAGATCCAGATCAGCACGGCCTCGGAGTGTTCCATCCTCGATCTGCACCTTGACGCTGCCGGTGATTCCCCGCGTGGCGCTTGCCATTGGATCCACATCCTGAATCGAAGTCAGGACCACGAGCAGCAGGCTCATCAGCAGAGGCGGCATCAGTCGCGTCCTCCGCTGGTGCCCGCACGTCGAGTCAGAAAGTGACGAAGTGGAGGGAGAAAGGGCTGGTCGGTATCAAGGCGGAGCCAGCTTGCCCCGGATCGGGCCAGCGTCAGTGCGTCATTATCGCTGTCGTCCTTCTTGCTTCCGTTCCAGTTCATGCGGCCATGGCCAAGGAAACTGATTCCGCTTTCCGCTTCTCTGCCACGGAAGAATCCCGCCTTCAGATGTCCGCGTTCCGCGGGATCTCGAAGTTGAAGCACGATCACATCATGGCGTTGGGCGGCATGTCGGATTGCAGGATGTGCGGTGGGGTCATGAAGATCGCTGAGGATGACGATCACACTGGCTCGTCGTGCGCGGACGGCCAGTTCCTCCAGGCGCTGTCCCAGATTCGTCGCTTCGGCATGTTGCCTCGAACGAAGAGGTTCAAGTGCATGCCAGAGATCCGATTGCAGAAGACTGGGCTGGAATCTGGTTGTCCGCTCGCCGGCACTGATCACGGCGCATGGGCTGAGTCGACGTTGAGCAACGAGTCCAATTGCGGATGCCATCCATACCGCGAGATCATGCTTGGAAAGCGCAATGGATGAAGTCGCCATGGAGGCAGACGTGTCGATCAGCAGATACACCGCGGTTCGTTTGAGGGCTTCGTATTCCTTGACATAGGTCTGCTGCGTGCGAGCGGTCAATCGCCAGTCGATCTGCTTGATGGGATCGCCTGGTTCGTAGACTCTTGATTGGGCATATTCCAGCCCCGCTCCGGTGAAGAGAGACGTGTCGGTGCCGAAAGCCAGATCATCCGCCAGTCGGCGCACAATCATCTCGAAGTCGCCATGGGCCAACTCGTCCGGCGGTCCCAGTTGGGGATGATCCGTTTGCATCAGGCCAGTGCCGTCAGAAGTTCAGCCAGGACATCCTCGCCTCGACGGCCTCCTGCCAGCGCCTCGTAGGTCAATCTCATGCGATGGAGGATGACATCCTCGGCAAGCGCCAGAAAGTCCTCGGGGATGGCGTAGTCGCGTCCATGGACAAAGGCTCTGGCTCTGGATGCCTGAACCAGAGAAATGGCGGCACGTGGAGAGCATCCAAGTTCAATGTCGGGATGATTGCGGGTCAGCGTGACCAGTTCTACGCAGTCACGCATGAAGACATCGCTGACATGGACCTCGAGTACCGACTCCATGGCTGAAGTGAGATCCTTGATCTGGAAGGGACTTGAGGTATCGATGGCATCGAAGGCGCTCATGGGAACCGCGCCATCGCCTTGTCGCTTCAGTTTCAGCTTGAGACCTCGGCGGACGACTTCCGTTTCCTGCTCCGGTGTTGGATAGTTCAGTCGGTGGCGCAGCATGAACCGGTCGAGCTGAGCCTCGGGGAGTTCAAAGGTGCCGGCCTGTTCAACCGGATTCTGTGTCGCGATGACCAGGAAAGGTGCAGGAAGTTCATGGGTCCGATCACCAATGGAAACCTTTCTTTCCTGCATGGCTTCAAGGAGTGCCGATTGCACCTTTGGTGAAGCACGATTGATTTCATCAGCCAGCAGCAGATTGGTGAACACCGGCCCCTGATGAACACGGAACTGCCCCGTGTCCTTGTCTAGAATCTCGGAGCCCAGAATGTCGGATGGCAGCAGGTCGATGGTGAATTGAACTCGTTTGAACTGCAGGTCAATCGCCTGACCGACAGACTGAACCAGCAGTGTCTTGGCGATTCCCGGAACGCCTTCCAGCAGCAGGTGTCCACCGGTAAGCAGGGCAATGAGAATTCGTTCGACGACGATTTCCTGTCCGACGACTGTTCTGGCCACGGATTCACGGACCGTGTCGGCGAATGAAGTTCCCTCAGTCAAGGTGCTGGTTCCCGGTGTGCCGGCATTGATGTCGCTCATGACCGTCCTGTCCCTCTTGATTCGGCGGGATCAGGGAGGTCGCCTGGTTCCGCGATGATCTTTTCGATGATGGCCTTCAGATGCCCATCCTTGATGCCAGCAGCCCGGACCTTTCCATGGCGATCAATCACGATCGTGGTCGGCCACATGCGTACGCCGAAGCTGGTGGCGGTCCGCCCCAATGGGAGCTTTCCAGCTTCCGGTGATTGATCTCTTGCGATGGGAAAGGGAGGAGTTTCATCGGTGAACATCTGCTGCATCTGACTCCAGTCACAGAAGTGGTCGCAGATGCCGAGAAAGACGACTCCATGTGGTGTCATCGCTTCCGATGTGCGTCGCCATTGCTCCATGGCATTTCGAGTGCCGCGATTATCCGAAGCGATGAAGCGGAGTACCGTGATGCGTCCTTCACGATCTTCGATTGTCTGGGGCATCCCGATCCATGACTGCCTCTCTTCGAATGTGTGGATCTCCGGAGCGGGTTGTCCCTCCATGGCAGCCAACCCTGGCAAGCGGCTCTTTCCTCCCACATACCAGTCGATTGGAAACTCGCCGGACGTTGCTGAAGGTCTGGCGCCTCCAGGTTCCTCAAGAAGTACCTTGACGACCTCCTCGACCTTGTCTGGTCGAAGGCCTGCAGCCCTGATCACACCCTTGCGGTCAATGACCAGATAGGTCGGCCAGAACCCGACGGCATAGGCTTTGGTCGAGGCGCCACCTTTATCTAGAGCAACTGGATAGTTGATTTTCCTGTCCTGCACGACTCCTGCAGCCTTGTCCCATCCACTGTTGGAATCATGGACTCCGATGAAGGCCATGCCCTTGTCCTTGTACTTGTTCACAAGTTCAATGTTCTTGGGAATTGCAGCCATGCAGGGGCCACACCAGGTCGCCCAGAAGTCGACGACAACCACCTGTCCCCGAAGTTTGTCCAAAGACGTCTCGTCACCAATCCACTTATCCAGTTCAAGTGTTGGCGCTGGTTTACCTTCAATTGCCTTGAGTGCATCAGGGCGTTGTCCGAAGAAGTAGTCATCCGGGAACTCGCCAGCGGAACACGCCGAGGCGATGAGCAGAAGGGCGAGTGTTCTGAAGGCGACGGAGCGAGTTGTCATCATGCGGATACTCCAGTTCTCAACGATCGTTTTTCTGGTTTATTGCACTTGCAAGTCTACCCGTGAGGAGTCGGGTTGGCTTGTATTGGAGCAGATGGGCTGCTGTGGTTCAGGCGGATGGCAGGGCGTTCCAGGCGTCCCAGGTGAGTGACCGGCCGGGATAGGCAGGTGATTCAAATGGCCACTGCTCCCCGATCCATTCACGTACGTGATCGTAGAGGTGTTCATCAAGGCCTGAAGCGACTTCAGAGGCACGTACCCACAGAATGATCTGGGCGTCATGCCCATGTCGGTCCGAGGGGAAGACGTAGACGCAACCAAGGCAGCGTATGCCATCGGGATCCATGACCGTGTAGGCGAACGAAGAGCCGTTCTGGAATTCCTTCTGGTGCCACCCGAGATCGATGAGATCCTGGTCTCGTGTCAACGCAGCCGTGGGCCAGTCGTGATCAGGTCCGAATGGGGTGGTTTGCTGCAGGTGTTCAAGACTCGACATGACAGCGTCATAGTCAGCATCCAGATCGTGGATCGTCAAAGGTCGTACGCATATCAGTGTGGTACGAAATCCCTGAGGGGCTTCAGTGTTGTTCGGCAGGAAAGGCAGGGGAGACATGGGGTGTTCTCGAGGAGTCTGATGGTCTTCGGTGCCATGCATGGTATCGGCGCAGTTAAAGAACGAGCCCCTGACGGGGCTCGTTCTTCATGATTGATCACTGGAGAGATCTCAGGCTGAAGCGTTTTCTTCTTCAGCTGGAGCATCATCGGATGATTCGGCCGTTTCTTCCTTCTTGGCCTCCGGACGTGGCTTCTCGATGAGTTCACCTTCGTCATCGAATTCCATTTCCTCGCGTTCCTCGAGCGGTTGATCCGGTTCAACGATGACCTGGATGTCTACCTTCAGGTCCAGATCGAACTGAACAGGGACTTCATAGCTGCCGATGTGCCGGATGGACTGAGGCAGGCGGATGTGTCGAGGATCGATGGTCTCGCCGAATGGTGTGGCGAGCTCCTGAAGTCCGTCAGCGATGTCTCGCTGGCTTACTGAACCGTAGAGGACACCCTGATCATTGCATGATCGGGTCATGGTGAGGGCAATGCCTTCCATTTTCTCGACGATGCTGACGCGGCGACCTCGCTGCTCTTCAAGTACGGCAACTGCTGCTGCTCGATCGGCTTCGAGTGCTGCGATGCGCTGAGGCGTGGGGACAACCGCCACGCCCATGGGAAGCAGATAGTTGCGGGCGAAGCCGGACTTGACGCGAACGACATCACCGACGATGCCTAGATTTTCAACATTCTCCTGCAGGAGGAGTTCAACGTTCCTTGCCATGGATCACTGTCCTTTCGTCTGAAGTGAGGAGCCGTCTCGGAACAGAGCCGACCCCAGTGATGTCGAACGAACGGTTCGACTAGAAGGGGATGTCGTCATCGGAGACGGTTGGTTGAGCGGCCGCAGGTGCTGCGGAACTGCTCGTGGACTTGCGTCCGCCGCCGTCGATGAACTGAAAACTTTCTACGACCACGCGCAACTTCGATCGACGGTTGCCATCGCGGTCCTGCCATTCATCCAGCTTGAGTCGCCCTTCGAGGAATACAGGGCTTCCCTTGCTGAGGTATTTGCTGAGATTCTCCGCAGTCTTGCCCCAGGCTTCACAGTCGACGAAGGTGGTTTCTTCCTTCATCTCTTCATTGGCCCGGTAGCGACGGTTGACAGCGAGTGCAAGATTCGCGACGGCGTTGTTGCCAGCGGTGTACTTGAGTTCGATGTCGCGCGTGAGGTTGCCCATCAGCATGACTTTGTTGTAATTCGGCATTGGTGGATCCCTCCTGTTGCCTCTTTCTGAGATGCCCTCGTGGCATCGGGTTGTCGTATCTCATCGTCATGCTACTGCCCAACGAGGACAGCAGGCTTCCTGTGGAGACAAGGTGGACTCAGGCGGATTCGCCGCCAGTCGCCGCTTCCGTACTGACGGCCTCCTCAGCGGGAGTTTCGTCTGTTTCAGGCTCTTCGGCAGCTGCTGCTTCGGCTTTCTCGGCGGCAACCTCTTCACGATCGGAGATCGATGTGGTTGCTGCAGCTCGGTCATCAGCCTGTTCAGCACGGAGCTTGATCTCGTCGGAGAGTGCCTGTTCGCCATCGGCATCCTGCATCTGCTCCATGGTGAGATGGTCAGTGCGGGTGAACATGTGGCGGATGATGCCTTCCGAGAGAAGGCACTGGCGGTCCAGTGCAGTGACTTCGGTGCCAGCAAGGCGGAAGTAGCACAGGAAGTACAGGCCTCGCTTGTTGCCTTTGATCTCGTATGCAAGTCGACGCTCGTCCCATTTCTTGAATGAGATGATTTCGGCGCCAACCTTGTTGAGCAGGGACTTGACCAGTTCGGCGCTGCCGCCGAGATCTGATCCAGCGGATTGCGGGAGCAGGAAAAGGCCTTCGTAAATATTGGTCGTTGTATTGGACATTCGAATGGTTCCTCGTTGGGCCGTTCATGGCCCTTCTTCTCAGTCTGTAACGTTAAATCTATTCATGGCAGTGCTCATACCGTCGGAGAGCCAGCACTCTGCTGCGCCCACCGCCTGTTCCAATGCAGGCGACAGGGCTTCCTCCTGATCAGGGCGGAATCGCCCCAGCACATAATCTTTCAATGGGATCTGGCCAGGGGCATCGATCCCGACTCGCAGGCGAGCCCACTCTTGACCGCCCAGATGCTGGGCGATGTTGCTCAGTCCGTTGTGGCCTCCGTTGCCACCCTTGGGACGCATGCGGATCACGCCGCATGGCAGGGCGGTGTCATCAACGATCACCAGCAGATCTTCCTGAGCATCGAGCTTGAAGAAGCGGACAGCTTCACCGACCGCTTCACCGGAGCAATTGACGTAGGTCGTCGGCTTGAGCATGACGACCTTGTCATCGCCGATGTGTGACTCAAGCGTCGCACCCTTGAAGCGTGAGCGGGCAACTTCGCCAGGAGCAATCCTGCGGGCAAGACGATCGATCACCTCGAACCCGATGTTGTGTCGGGTGCGATCGTATTCCGATCCGGGATTGCCAATGCCAACAATGAGCTTCATGGTGCAGTAGTCCGGTTTCACTCTTCCGAGCTGTCGCCTTCTCCATCTTCCTTCGGCTTCGTGATGACTTCCGGCTGGGCGTCATCGCCATCGGCCTCGGTCTCTTCGCCTTCGGCTTCTTCGGAAGCAACGAAGGTGATATGGCAGATGTGCTTCTCGAGTTCGAGTGTCGGCGTGACACCTTCGGGAATCGCAAGATCGCCGATGGTGACGGCTTCTTCCATGTCCGTGATGTCATACTTGAACTCGGATGGAATGTCGGAAACCTTGCAGGTGACTTCGATTTCGCGGCGAATCACATCCAGCATGGCGCCTGCTGCGCTGGCAGCCTTGGCGTTGCCCATCAGATTCACAGGAACATTGACCGTGACGATTTCATTCATATCGACCCGGGTGAGGTCGAGATGGATGAGGTTGTCTCCCAGCCATCCGAACTGCAGATCCTTGACGAGGCACTGGTCGTTGTTCTTGCCGTCGACCGAAATCTCCAGGACGTGTGAGCCGGAGTGCAGCACTTCCAGAACGGCTGACTCTTCCACGCTTACGTGGATCGGATCCTGGCCCTTGCCATAGATGACGGCGGGCAGTCGACCTGCTTTGCGAAGTCGCTGTGCATATCTGGTGCCCGTCTTCTCGCGGGTTTGGACGCTTAGTGTTGGTGTTTCATGGCCCATAAGACTCTCCCTGGCTTTCAATCGCCTGCGATCACTCGCGGCGTAATCAAATCAAATTGGTGACTATCGCTTGGTTCCCGCGGAACGCTGGAACAACGCGCTGATAGACATGTCGTGATGGATACGGTGAAGTGCCTCACCCATGAGTGGGGCAACGGATAGTTTGACGAGTCGATCCTTGATGGGGTCCAGTCGACCTTCATCGGGAATCGTGTCGGTGACGACGATTCGTGAGAATTCGCTGTCACGAAGTCGGTCCATGGCCAGGCCGACCAGAACCGGATGTGTTGCGGCGGCGATGACACCCTTGGCGCCTTCCTGCATCACCAGCCGTGATGCTTCGCAGATGGTGCCCGCGGTAGAGATCATGTCATCAACCATCAGAACGGTCTGGCCCTTGACGCTGCCGATGAGATTTCGAGAGGCGACCTTCATGCCTGATTCACGCCGCTTGTCGATGATCGCCAGATCGGCATCGAGGAAGCTTGCGTAGGCATTCGCGACCTTTACGTTTCCGACATCCGGTGAGACGATGACCAGATCGCCCAGTTCATCGCGGATACTAGTGAAGTATTCGCAGAAGACGGTCATGGCGGACATGTGGTCCACTGGGATGTCGAAGAAACCCTGAATCTGAGCTGCATGAAGATCCATGCACAGAACTCGATCGGCTCCAGCGGCGGTAATCAGATTCGCCACCAGCTTGGCGGTGATCGGAGTTCGTCCTGCATCCTTGCGGTCCTGGCGTCCATAGCCGAAGTAGGGGATGACTGCGGTGATCCGCTGAGCGGAGGCGCGGCGAAGGCAGTCGATGTAGATCAGGAGTTCCATCAGATTGGCATTGACCGGATCGCAGGTCGACTGAACGACAAAGCAATCACGTCCACGGACGTCTTCTTCCACTCTGACGATCAGTTCGCCATCAGGAAAGAGTTCCGTGGTAGCCATGCCGCAGGGCAGTGAAAGGTATTCGGCCATCCGATCGGCCAGTTTCTGGCCGGAACGTGCGCCGAAGATCTTCAGATGATTCTGGTCAACTCGATTCACGACATGACCTCCGCATTGTCATCCAGTCTCTGCTTGAGGACGCGATCAACCAACGCCAGTTGTTCGGGTGTATTAATGGACAGCACGTCTTCGGCGGGGACAGCCGTGACGACTTCTACTCGATCGACCTCGGCCTGTATCTCGCCTGGGATCGAGGTGAGGTAGTACTCGCCTGATTCCGCATCCGTCTCCAGTTGGCTCAGACGACCAAGCAGATCGGGCACATTGAAGCAGGCATAGCTGGGGTAGACCTCGCGAATGGCTCGCTGCTCATCCGTTGCATTGCGATGTTCCACGATTGCGGCAAATCGATCACGTTCGTCCCGGACGATCCGGCCATAGCCGGTTGGATCATCGATGACCGACGTGGCGAGTGTGGCCAGCGCTTCCGTGGCGACATGATGGTCAATCAGCGTCTTGAGTGTTTCAGCTCGAATCAGTGGGCCATCGCCTGCCAGTACAAAGGCATCACCCTGGAAGTCTCCGAATGCCTCGCGGCAGACCAGCACGGCATGGCCGGTTCCAAGTTGCGGCTCCTGCATGATGAACCGCAGATCTTCATCGTCGCCTTCAAAGGAAGCCTGAACCTGATCAGCGCCATGGCCAACCACCATCATGATGGGGCCAGAGTCGACTTGTCTCACGGCATCCACGACCCAGTGAACCATTGGTCGGCCGCAGACTTCATGCAACACCTTGGGCAGATCGCTGCCCATTCGTGTTCCCTTTCCGGCAGCCAGAATGACTGCAGCGGGGCGGGGTCGTGATGTCTGATCATTCGTCATGAACTGTTCTGCAAAACCGAGAGAATCAAACTGGCCCGCCAAGACTTGAACTTGGAATGCCTGGATCAAAACCAGGTGTGTTACCGATTACACCACGGGCCAAGGAAACATTGATTGTCGGTCCTGGGCCGCTGCCCCGGGGACCACCGAACTCGCGTCGTGCTTGTCAGACAAGCAGGGAGACGCATCGAACTCGCGCGGTCTCGATCCGGTTTGTTGTTCATCAAGTGAACCCGGAGCGGCCACGTCTTTCACCTCCAGATGGTGCTGCACTATGGCGCCATCAAGTTTCCCATCGTCTCGCGTGGACGCACGGACAAACCCTACAGTTTATGGACGAGTGCAGTTCGCATAGGTGCGACGATACACA
>PBAY01000041.1 GCA_002717655.1 Phycisphaerae bacterium
CCTGGATTGAATGGGATCTCGACCTGACCGACCGCTCGAGCGTCGTACCTCGCCAGTTTCATGATGTCCTCTTCGGACACCACATGGCCATCACAGGTACGCAGGCATGACTCCAGCAGGACCTTGATGCTGTAGGGCATCCGATTGAGATCACCAACTCCCGGGCAATCCGAAAGAGCCGCCAGAGATGCGATTTTTCGCGCTCCAAGCGGGGTATTCAACTGACGAAAGACACCAAGCGGATCACATGAGGACTCAGCCATGATTCAAGGCTCCCTGGAGACTCGTTACGAAGGATGCCACATTGTATCGAGCCGGATGCCCTGATGGGAGCACTTAGTCCTGATCCCACTGACCACGATCCAGCAGGCGTGTCTTCACCTTGGGAGCCCGTACAACATGGTTGGGCGGAACGGATTGGGTCAGGAATACTCCACCGTTCACCGTCGTTCCGTGCCCGATACGAGTGTCACCACCAAGAATGGTGGCGCCGGCATAGACCGTGACATTATCCTCCAAGGTCGGATGCCGCTTCACACCACGCCGCAAACGACCCGCCTCATCAACAGGAAAGCTCTTCGCACCAAGCGTCACTCCCTGATAGATCTTGCAGGACTTACCGATTGTCGTCGTTTCACCGATGACCACACCGGTTCCATGATCCACGAAGAATGACTCACCGATTACAGCACCAGGATGAATGTCGATTCCGGTCTGGGCATGAGCATATTCATGCAACATGCGCGGGATCAAAGGAACGTTCAACTCGTACAGCTGATGTGCGATGCGATGAATCGTAATGGCCAGAACACCTGGATAACACAACACCGTTTCATCGGTATGCGTTGCAGCAGGATCCCCGTCATAGGCCGCCTGGACATCCAGACTCAGTTGCCGTCGAATCTCCGGAAGTGACTGCGTGAAGGACTTCACGATTTCTTCTGCCGCCATCTCGAAGACCTTGTGATCCTCTGGATCTGTACTACCTCGCTCGGTTGCCGCTGCATAACGAAGCGCACCGGCAATCTGAGCCTTCATGTCACGCCCGACTTCGACAAGAAGGGTCTGCACGTGAAGACGAACTTCCGGTGCAGACAACTCGCGGGGGCCATGGAATCCAGGGAAGAGCAGTTCCTGCAGTCGCTCAAGAATCCAGAGCACCGTTTCTTCATCAGGCAGAAATGGAAGGAACAGATGCTGAAGACGATCATCCTCGAGAATCAACACGGAGAGTTCTTCACTCACCATTCGAAGGTGATCCTCAAGTGGCATTTCATTTTTCAGATCATCCGAAGTCATGCAGGCGCTCCTTGCTGCCATGGCAGAGTAACGAATTCAGCGGCAAAAGTCGGCCGACGGCCATGTCATGCCATCGTTTCATTCAGCGTCAGGCAAGCGTGGAATGACATCAGGGATCCGATCAATGACCCCTTCTTCCTGCAGTCTTTCTGCCATGACCGGCATGTTGTCGTTCAGATAATCAATCAATTTGTCATCGCTCTTCTCACGCCATCCATAGGAGAGCAATTCAGGACGAATCGTGGCGGGATCAGCCCCTTCGATCAGCAGACGATAGAAGGACACGGCGACTCCGGTGCGATAGGCCCCCGCCGCGCAGTGGACCAGAACCTGATCACCACGTTGGCGAACATCATCCATGGTCTTCACGGCCGTGACGAAGTGCTCCAGATTGCCTGTCCCATCACCAGAGAGATCGAACTCGAGCATCTCGATACCCAACGCCTCTGCCGCCTCACGTTCGGCAAGATGGTCGGGCTGGTCAGGCTCATGTGGACGCAGACACAGGATGAGATCAACACCATGGTCCTGCAGTATCTCCGCAACAAGATGCTGATCCAACTGGCCACTGCGGTAGATGTTGCCAGGGACGACCACGCCCCATCGCTTGGGATAGAAACGATGACGGTTCTCCGACCACCACCAGATTCCGCCTCCTACGATCGCAACAATCAGGATGATCACAATCCCCGGCTTGGGATCAAATCGTTTCTTCTGTGAAGGCTGCTGTTCCATGTTCATCTTTTCTTTCTGCCAATGGCACCACGCCCGAAGATCGCACGCTTGATCAAGATCAGACTTCCTCGAATCGTGATCAACGGAAGCAGCCACATCAGATGCAGCGCAGCCATGGCTCGTGCTCCAAGGCCAGGCCGCGGGGCCGCGAGCGCGGACTCGAGCGTTCGATCAAGCACGTCTCGAGCCTGCTGCCTCAAACCAGCGAGATTGTTCGACCAGTCCGGCCGCTCCAGTTGAAGCAGCGACTCGGCGTGAGCTGAACTGATGTCCTGCAGGGAACAGGACAGATAACCCGTGCCGACCGATTGCATGTAGGCACCGACCTTGTCCTCGTACTCCATGACCAGAAGAGGCTTCTGCCGCTGAGCCGCGACCACATTCACATGCAGTCGCTCCGCGACGACTGCTTGTGCCCCATCAATCAAGCCAATGGCCGATTCCAATGTTCCCATCTCCGCAATCTCGACGGCTTCACGGATTGATGGAGAAAGCTGTTCAACGATGTGGTGGTAGTAGGAAAGATCGGACGGCTCCGCAGGAAGCAGAACAACACGTCCAATCCGAGCGATAAGTGTCTCAATGAGCGATCGAAGCCCCGCTTCATTGATCGGCGGCTTCTCCCTGAAGTTGACCAGCACATATGGCGATTCCTCATCACAGGGAATCGGCGGAGGCAATGATGCCAATGAGGCGAGATCCGGACCGACTTCAACCTGTGCCTTCGGCGCAAGCTGATGGAATTGAGCAGCCGAGTGTTCGTCACGGACATAGGTACTTGCCGCCTGACGACAGACGAATCGAACCAGAGGCTTCAACCACCATCTACGGAGACCGACCACGCCCAATCCAATGAACGCATGACGACGCCCCATCAAAATGCCCCAGCACACATCCGTGAAATAACAGATCGCCCCCTGCCAGGTGTAGTGGTCTGAAATCAGTCCCCCACCCCCAATGAGCGTCAGATCGCTTCGACTGGCGTGCAGATGCTTTCTCAGATGCCTGATGTATTCAGGCCCAGGCGCCCAACCTTCGACATATTCAACTTCTAGCTCGGTGTATCCCGCAGTTGCCTTGGCGGATCGCGTCATGACGAAGAGATCCGTCGGGCTTCTCGTCTCCTGCAGAAAGCCCACAACTGTGCTGCAGAGGAGCTCATCCCCGAAATTCGGGGCCCCGAAGAAACCAATGGAATAGAAGCTGGGCATGAAGTGGTAATCCGACAGGCAGAACAGAGGTGCCCTGACACCCGCAAGATAAGGCGGGAGGCACCTCATCCACAACTGCCATCGGCTCAGCCATGGCCAGAGAATCAATCTGTATCAAGGTCGTATTCCAGAGAGGTCAGGGGCATGGACCCCAGGCCGCCAGCGTTGCCAGCAGATCTGGACAATCAGTGAGACCATTTCCATTGACATCGGTGATGCAATCATCTGGATCCAGACATGGCCCCCAGAGATCAAGCACAATCAGGATGTCATTCACATCCACAACCCCATCGAAATTGAAGTCCGTAGGACAGCCGGGGGTTTCACAGTTATCGGAGAAGCTGTTGGCACCAAGATCATCCCAGGATCCCTCGATGTTCTGAAGAAGTCCATCAGGATCGCGATTGTCACAGAAGACCGTATTGCTTACATCCACGGACCCGAAGTCTTCGGATGAGAGCCCTGCACCGTAGTAACCGAGATTCGATTCAAACCTGCAGAACATCACCGTGCCATAGCCTTCCAGTGCGAGATATCCTCCACCGTGATAGAAGCCGGTGTTCATCAGAAACTGACAATCCGTGCAATCAAGCAATGACTGAACACACGCAGCGCCGCCACCACCACCTGATGTGGTGGCCGTATTGGCAAGAAAGAGCGTTCTGGAAACAGTGACTTCTCCGTTGTAGATCACACCTAATCCGCCGCCATATTCCCAGGATTCATTACCTTCGAAATGACAATCGGTGATGTTGGCCAGAGACTGATCAATGCAAATGCCACCTCCGGATTCGAAGGCGAAGTTGTCCTTGAAGCAACACCCACGGATTTCCGGATTTCCCACAATCGCATAGAGACCGCCGCCAGCGGCATAGGACTGATTGCCGACGAAACAGCAATCCTGAACTAGCGGACTGGTGCCATTGATGTACATGCCACCGCCGTAATACGTACCGCCATTGGTGATCTTCAGGCCGATGAACCGAGTACTGGAAGTCTCTCCACTGCTGCAGGTGATCACACTTGTGCCAAGCAGTGTTCCGTCAATGACAGCTCCTGGTTCGCCGCCACAGCCATCACCACCACGAACCGTGATGGCCTTGCCCAACGTATCAATCACTTCGTAATAGATTCCATCTTCAATCAGAACGGTATCGCCGTCTTCAGCGACATTGATGATGGCCTGAATGGAACTTCCTGCAGTGACGATGAGAATCCGACCGCCGTCCTCTCCGTTGTAACATGGACCCGCGAATTCAGGGCAGGGATCGATCGCATCACAGAGCCCATCTCCATCCGTGTCGATGGCAGAACCTTCCAGACATGGGTCACATTCGTCTGGATATCCGTTGCCATCCACATCATCACAATCATCACTCAGACAGGTTTCACCTTCATCCTGCCACTGGCCCTGGATGTGATTGACCTGCCCATTCTTGCAACTGTTTGCACAGAAGACCGTACTTCCAATGTGCATCTTGGTTCCATTGGACGTGTAGATCGCCCCACCGGCCGTCCCTGCATAATTGTCCTGGATGGATGAATCCATGATCTCGAGATTCGAGAAGCGAGCCTTGATGGCGCCACCCGTGAAGGTGGCGGAGTTGTCGATGAACGTTGATCCCAAGATCTCGGGAGCTGAGTCCCGATACATCGCAGCACCACCACCGCTTTCAGCGTTGTTGTTCTGAAAGACGCAATCCATGAGTTTGCCATCAGTATCGCGGGCATACAGGCCGCCCCCGAATATCGCCGTATTATCACGGATGATGCAATTGTTCAGATCAAGTATGCCCTCATGGACAATGACGCCTCCGCCGAAGTTGGCTTCCCATGTCTCCTGCTTACCATTGCCATTGATGTCCTGAAAAATAGGAACACCATGACGGACGGTGAATCCACTGATCACAGACCCTGTGATGTTCTTGCCAGCGGCAACAACACAACGAACAGCATGCAAGCCATCGAGGATGGTGGTATCAGGTCCTGCGCAACTGCGAATCGTGAGACGCTTGTTGATGGTGTCGATCACGGACAAGCTGGAATCCGAGCGAGGTGTGTACACCCCTGGGTAGACGATGATCTCATCGCCATCAGAAGCTGCCTCGATCGCATCCTGAATATGAACGTATTGAGCCTCTTCTGCATCCCCTACGGTCAATACATCCGCAAGGATGGATTGGCCGCCAAAGGACATGAGCAACAGGCCAAGCAGTAAGTTGGACTTGATCACAGCGAGCCCCCGGCCAGAAGAATCAATCAGAACGCCGGATGAGTGTAATACCTTGCTATGACAGGAGATAGACCCTTATGGAGACTTTAGGATACCTTCTTGATAGCAGAACTACCCTTCTTTCCCTTCTTACCAGAAGTCTCATCTCAGCCTGAATGTGCCATGAAAAGAGGCGTCTGCGAGTGGTACGCAGACGCCCTTGAAAGCGGACAGGGTGGGATTCGAACCCACGATGCACCGAAATGCATACTGGTTTTCGAGACCAGCGCGTTCAACCGCTCCGCCACCTGTCCTCGGATTTGTGGATGGGCATTGTAGCGAGTTCATCTTCTTCGCTCTCTTAACAGAGCCTGAACCATTCAGCAGCAGTGAGTCGCTATTTTGTGGCACCAACGGAGGCTGATGATGACTGCGATTCAACAACCCTCTCTGGCTGCACGAGTCACGGTCGAGTTTCTCGGCACGTTCTTTCTGCTGCTGACGATCTCAATGGTCGTCTCCCAGGGTCAGGAGATGGCCACGAATGCTCCACTTGCCATCGGCGTCGTCCTGCTTTCCCTGGTCTACGCAGGCGGACCGATCAGTGGGGCACACTACAACCCGGCGGTGACGATCTGCCTCTGCCTGACTGGCCGAAGCAGATGGTGTGATGCCATCCCCTATTTCATGGCGCAGATCATCGGCGCGATGTCCGCAGCATTGCTCGCCATGTCATTTCAGGAAGAGTCGGCCAACATGGTGGATCCCGAAGCAACGGTTGGTTTCGTCGCTGAAGCGATCTGGACCTTCCTACTGGTCTTCGTCATTCTTCAGGTCACTTCTGCAAGGCAGAAGAACAACCAGTGGTTCGGCATGGCCATCGGCATGACGGTCGCCGGTGGCGCCTGGGCTTTGGGCCCGACCTCAGGCGCAGTCTTCAACCCCGCGGTCTGGTCAGGTCTGGCATTGGAAGGCAAGTTGCCCTGGGATCACTGGTGGCTGTATGTCTTCGCACCCATCACTGGTGGACTGGTCGCCGTGGGATTCAACATGGTCACATCGTTGACGACGAAGCACCATTCAGACTAGCTGCATGGCCCCCACGCATTGATGACCAGCAACAGGTCATCGACATCGACAAGGCCATCAAGGTTCGCATCCCCGGGTCCACCGACACTGTTCCACTGGTCGATGATCAACAACAGGTCCTCGATTCCGATCTGGAGATCACCTGTGAGATCACCCTGGCACTCGCAGTCGTCGGGAATGCCGTTCTCATTCAGGTCATTGCCGACCTCACACTGATCGATGATCCCATTGGCGTTGCAGTCTTCACCGGTAAACTCGAACACATGCCCACTGCCTGCATATTGATCATCACTTGAAGCGCCCACCAGCCCACGACCTTCCGAAGCCGCCACGGCACAACCGAAATGATCACCCGCAGCAGCATCAGACGCCGTCAACTTGGCCTGCTCGAACCAGATTCCATCATCTCCCTGAGTGAACAGGTAGGCACTGCCTGACGCTGAGCCAGCATCATCATCACCATACGAGCCGACGATCGCGTGATCTCCATCCAGCCCTACTCGGATACCAAAGGAGTCCTTGTTCTGGGCATCAGAGGCGGAGAGGCGTTGGATCTCGATCCAGGAACCATCTGATTGACGCTGGAAGATGGATGCATTTCCCGGCCTTTCCATGGCCCCGTTGTCGGCACCAACCAGCGCCAGATCACCCTGGAGCGAAACGGAAATACCAAAGAAGTCATAGGCAACCGCGTCATCACGCAGCAGCTGAGCGACAGGATCCCAGTTGCCCTGACCGTCATGCTCGAAGATCCAGGCACTGCCTGCATTGGTCACGCCATTGACATCATCGAAGGCTGAACCAACCAGCACACGGTTTCCTGAAACGCTGACGGAATAACCGAAGGCATCGCCGACCGTCTGATCCGGTCCGATCAACTTTGCTTCCTGATTCCATGAGCCATCAACCAGACGACGAAACAGGTAGACGCTGCCCGCATTCTGGCCGCCCGTATCATCGCCATAGGCCGAGACACCGGCGAGATCACCAGAGAGACTCACCGAGTTGCCGAAGTAGTGATTCTGGACAGGATCATTCGGAGCAAGACGAGCTTCAAGAACCCAACTGTCCTGCGACTGGCGCGACCAGACCGTCGCGCTTCCTGAATTGAGCAGCCCACGGTCATCCAGATAGGCACCAATCAGTGCATTGGATCCTTCAACACTGACAAACCAACCGAAGTTGTCGCTGGCATTGGGCTCAGGATCCATGAGTTTGGCCTCCTGGATCCAACTCCCGTCCGGTTGAAGCTGAAAGACATAGGCCGCACCGCGCCCACCGGTTTCACCATAGGCACCGAGTACGGCAGTCGATCCGGAGAGACTGACCGAGCCGCCCAGACCATCCCACGCCGCACGGTCATCTGCCACCAGGCGTTGGGGGCAGGCATCTTCACTGGCCCCTACTGAAAGAGTGGCCATCAAGCTCAACAGCGGTACGAGGATGGAATTCATGGGTGCTTTCATGGCTGATGATCACATTAAACACCACCTGCCGGACGCTCCGGAGCAGATTCTGGCAAGCTAGCTGGAATCATCGAAAAACAGCATGTCATGCCCTTCTGGATGCTTCTGTCAGGAAATTTGAGGATTTCGTGAGACATCCGCTGCTCCAGCCTCGCAGCCCACACGAGAAACGATTTTTCTACTTCTGACTCCCCATCTACGAAACGAGCGAATCAACATGAAACCTCTCCCCATGACAACACGAATCGCGGCGATCAGCCTGGTCGCGGCACCATCACTCCTGATGCCCCGCGTAGAGGCAGGCGTCCAGTGGGCCACGTACAACGGACCCGCTGACTATCTCTATTCCCTGAAGGCCATGCCTGATTTCGATCAGGTCCGAAGTCAGGGCGATCCTGATTTCATCGGCTTTCCCAACAACGGCACCATGTTCTGTGTACCAACCAGTGGCGGCAATGCCCTGGCCTACATCGCCACCCATGGGTTCCCCGAAATCGATCCTGGCCAGCAGAACTGGTCGTTGAAATCAACCTACAACGATGCTGGCGAGGTCATTCTTGAACTGGCGACGGAAATGAACACCGATCCATTGACCGGTTCATCGCCGTTCTCGGCCCATGCCGCATTGGAACAGCGATTGAACCAGAAGTTCACGGTCGACCATACCTGGAACCAGTTTGCAGCCCCCGCGACAATGGACATGATGATCCAGGATGCCATCAATGATGGAATCATTCTGCCCTATTACTACTACATGAGCATGGGCACGAATGCAGATGGACAGACGACTGCTGCTGCCTACGGTGGTCATTGCGTCTCACTGGTCTATGGCAAGTCCGACGACACCGGAATGACACTCGGCGTTCGTGACCCGGGTCAGGACGAAGGCGACTTGTTCGCACAATCCGACTTCGTGACCCGCATGTGGTCGATCACACCCGAGCAGGTTCTGATCGACGGACTCCCCTGGCAGGTTGAACGTCTTGGCAATGCAGGAGCAAGCAACCGCTACCTTGGTGGCTGGATCACGATCAGACCCAAGTGTGCCTACTCCTGGGAACCGTATGACAATGGATTCAGGCAGTACCGCGAGGACGGCCCGGTTGGCAGCCAGAACAACTTCAACAAGGACATCACGCTGGCCACCCATGACGAAGTGATCGATCTGGCCCCCGGCCCACTGCAGCTGAAATCCTGGATCCTGGTCAGGCAGCAGAACTTCTACAAACTGTTCCCGATCAGCAACCACGATGGATCGATCGATCCTTCACCCATCGACAATCTGGTTCGTCCGACCTCACTGGCCTTTGATCGACATCACAACTTCCATATCGTCGATGCTGATGGCGTCAAGAGCTATCGATCAGGTGACCATGAACCCATCGGCGCCATCCCGTTGCCATCACCGGCCCCGAAGCTCGTCGTGGACGATCGAAGTGACGAACTCGTGATTCTGCTTCCTGAAAGCGGACATCTGGCGATGATGCCTGTTGATTACAGCCAGGCGCCTGAATTGAAGCGACTGCCACCGGAAGTCAATCTCTCGGGTGATGTTGAAATGGCGATCAGTCCTGCAGACAGCACCGTCTTCCTGATGGATATTGCCAATCAACGCACCTGGGCCGTGACCGAAGACCGGGGCAATCTGTCGGCGGAACTGGTCACCTTTGCCGGTGCGGAAGAAGCCACGGCCATACAGGTGGATGACTCAGGCGATGTCCTGCTTGCTGCTCGCGGCGAGATCAAGGCCTATTCGAAGGACGGCAATTCCTGGCGCAGCAATCCTGAGAACTCACGGCACGGTTCACCGACCGCTTCCAAGTTCAAGATCACGCAGAACAATTCCAACTGGACCGATGAATGCATCGTGGTTCCCGAGAGAAGCGAGAGTGGCGAAGGCGCCACCGATCTTCTGGACTGTCATGCCGACGTGAACTGGGACCAGCGCGTCGACATCGAAGATCTGCTGATTGTTCTGGAAGCCTGGGATACGACTGGCGGCAGCCCTGGCGACATCACCAACAATCAGATCGTGGATGTTGAAGACATCCTCCTCGTCGTCGCTGGCTGGGGTAACTGCCCGAATTGAGTCATCTCGACACGTCTCAAACGATGAATCAGCAGACCGGCCATCACACGGTGGCCGGTCTGTCATTGCAGATCATGGCACCCTAGATCGTCCTGGCAGAATTGAGCCCAACCGAAAATACAGGGCCCTGAAGCATCAATAATTGGGTTTTCAAAGACAAATCTACTGGTTTCAAGCTTCATGAGACAGATCAGACAAGTCAGCGCAAGAGAAGAGAGACGCAAGGGTGGTGGGGCGTGGCCCCATCCGAACATCTCAATCAGCCACACGATCCCTCTTTCGCTGTCCACCCAACATGTCAGAGCAGCTGACACGGACCGAAACCGAGAACATGTGGCCCGTAGATCAAGGAATGACAACATGTCCTTCTCGACGCTTCTGGCACTGACCTGCTGTGCCGCACCTGGCTGGAACACCATTCGCCTCAATGATGATGGCGGCATGGGCATGAAACAGAATAATCCAATGGCTGTTCAGACCGACCTGGGAATCCTGGCGGCCTGGACTGATCATCGCAATGGCCATGCTTCTCTTCGCGCCCGCCTGCTTCCCGCAGATGGATCCCCCGCCAACGAGAGTCTTCTACTCAGCGAGACAAGCATCAGCAACCCATTGATGTCAGCTGGACCTGATGGAAGAACGCTTCTGGTCTGGTCACCTCAAGGAACAAGCGAGTGGAAGGCTCAATGGCTTGATGCCGATGGAACACCTTCCGGCGATGCGTTCACCTTGAATGCAGCCGCTGATGAAGAATCAACCAGTCAGGAATCCATGGCTGTTGGGAGCAATGGAAACATCCTGATCTCGTGGATGGATTCAAATGGAGACTGGCGTATCGTCAGCTTTGATTCAACTGGAACGCGACTGAATGAAGCAGGACAGCTTGCATCCGCGGATGATTTCATCCTGCAGAAGCCGATTCTCGTTGCCGGCGAAGATGGAAGCTATCTTGCCTGCTGGCTGGCCAGCGGCGAAACCTACAACGGGACTCTTACACTTCGCTCGATTGCCTCGGATGGCACGCCTGACGAACAGCTCAATACGGTAGAACTGCCTGATGACGCGTTCATAGGAGGTTTTGATCTGGCCATGGGTGACGATGACATCGCCCTGCTGAGCTGGAGTCATGGGACGACATCAAAGGGAATCTATGCCCAGCGTGTCGACTTGAACGCCCAGTTGATCGGTGAGTATCAGCAGATCAACACCTCCGCCATGTTCGACGTGTTCACTGAGTTCCCTGACATCGCACACGTCCCCGGAACAGGCTGGACGTTGGGATGGGAGAATCGAGATACACCCACACGTAACCAGATCCTATCCATCACCATGCTCAATGATGGCTCCCTCATGCATGAGGCCGACCGGGTGGTACATGAATCAGAAGCAGGCTTCTGGTACGAAGAAGCAATCATGGTCAGCAATGGAGGCCGCCCTGCCCTGCTCTGCACTCAATGGGACAAGTCACTGGATGATCGTGACATCCAATTGCGACTCGTCGACGCCTATGGCGATGACCACGACAACGCATCCCAGGCCAGTGATGACACGGATTCCACGGAACAGACGAATGCCGTGATCACCCCCCTTGCCGATGGTGGCTTTGCCGCTGCATGGGTGGAAAAAGTGGATCGCGACAACGATCAGATCATGGTTCGTTCATTCAACGGCAATCAGGAGCCTCGTGGCGAAGCAATCCCCGTCTCGGATCTTGCCTTGGAATACACCACAGGCAGTACACCCTTCATCGCCAGTTCAGATGCCGGCATCGTGGTGGGTTGGACTGACACTCGTGATCTCTATGCAAGACCCTATATCCAGAGATTCGATCTCAATCTTCAGAAGCTCGGCCAGAACGTACCGGTCACCAGCAGGGATGCCGTCGGCAACCTCGGTGGCGGACTTTCCGACCTGACGATGACTGACGATGGCAGCGTCGCCGCCACCTTCACGTGGAAGCGAGATGCGGCTTCAAGCATCTACGACAGCTACCTGTCGGTCTTCACACAAGACAGCAACATAGCGAGCGAAAATCGGATCAATACCGACTTTGATGCTTTCAGCTATCGAAAGCCAACCGTGGCTGCGTTGCCTGACGGCGAATTTGCCGTTGCCTATGTCGTTGATTCAATCAATGACATGATCTACTACCGTCGACATGATTCCAATGGTACGCCCATCACGGCTCCCAGCTATGTCATCACCGCAGACTGGTGGTTCTCCTCGCTGGAACTCGTCTCCAATGATCAGGGCGACCTGGCACTGTTCACGACATTCGGATTCTTCGTGGACAATGAACTCCTCATGATCCCCATGGGACCTGATGGCCCGACTGGCGCCGACACACGCGTTGATCTTCCCAATCTGTACAACGCTCCACGGGCTGCCATGAATGAGGATGGAACGTGCCTCGTCAGCTGGACTCGTTTCATCGACGAGGAAGGAAATCCGCGACGCTATCGGATCTCCAGTCTTGAATGGTCCGCTGATCAAGGTGTCACCGAAGCCGCTGAGCTGCTCCCTGTTTCGAACGAAGCCATTGCACAGAAGGGTGGAGATCCGATCTGGCTTGGCAATCGTCCGATGATCAGCTGCTCAGCCAATGAGTTCGAAGGACAGGGTGCTGATGCTGTCGCCTATCTGGGCGGATCCGCGTGCAGTGGAGATCTTGATGGCAGCGGCGCTGTAGACGTGGCCGATGTGCTGACCATCATCGCCGCCTGGGGAAGCAATGACCCCGCCGCAGATCTTGATGATGACGGCATCGTCAACATCAATGACCTGCTTACCCTGCTTGCCGCATTCGGTTGTGAGGGCTGATTCTGGTTCCATCAACCTGAACAACTGATGACTCAAGGAAACACCGGCATGTCTGGCCAGAACCAGCATGTCGGTGTTTCTGCATCAACCATGAACAGGGATGATCCCGATAGCCGAGCTCCTTATCAGACCACTCCTCAGGCCACCCCCCCCTGAGATGTATCAAAAATCGTGCCTGAGAGCACAGAACGGTATTTCCATTGGATTAGTCCTTGCCTGCTGATAGGTGCGATCTAGCTTGAAGAAGACATATCCACCTTGTGGAGGAGGGATCGCATGCCGTACCGAACATTGATCGCATTGGCCTTGATGACTGGAACAGCCACACTCGCCTCAGCAGGCGACCCCGCGGATCAGGGAAGGCTGATGTTTGGAATCCTGGACATCTCTGATTGCTACATCGACATGGGTGTTGATCAGACCACCGGCGTGGGTTCAGTGTGGATCGAGGCTGACCAGGGCCACTTCGCCATGGGCTTTCAGGTTGAAGAGAACCCGATCGATCTGGAGTTCTCGGTCAGTGGCAATGTCTACATGACCAATGCAAATGGCACGAGTGCGATCAGCAGCGGAACGACGACCTTGCCGGCGGATTCGAAGTTCGCCATTCATGGCGAAAATGGCGTCGGGTTCACCATGCAATGGCAGGATGAAGTGAGCGACGAGGGACCCAACCTGATCGGAATCCAATGCTGGGAATGCTCATTGAACATGAACGGTGACATGGCCTCCTTCCGCTCAACTGGAAATGGTGGAACTGAAAGCTCATATCTGACGTTCACTGGCGAAGGCACGATCCCGATGTCGGTGATTGGCGACATATCCAGTTCGACGCTCACCCTTCCAGCGTTCGGCGAGGAAAGTGAAGTGGAGATCCCAGCCGGCATCCACACCATCGAACTAAACGCGAGTGCCGATGATGATGATCTCGCGTGGATTGTCATGTCGATGAATGACACCGGCGATGGAGATGGAGATGGAGATGATGACGGCTGCTCACTGCCCGAAGACATCGATGGCAATGGACAGGTCGACACCAACGACATCCTGGCGCTTCTGGCCGCCTGGGGTAACACGTGCCCATGATTGCCAGTAACGCAACAGCGACCATCAGCTCAACCGTTTGAATATGAAGAGTCCAAAAATGGACAACCCCCCGGCCTTCCGGCCAGGGGGTTGCAAGTGTCGGCAATGACCTACTTTCCCGCGTAGCAGTATCATCGGCGGCCCAGGCTTAACTTCTGAGTTCGGTATGGGATCAGGTGTCTCCCTGGACCTATAGTCACCGACAAATCCGAACGAGGCCGTGAAGCCTCGTTCGGCATGTATCGTCTTGATTCGTTCGATCGGCAATCACCCGTGATAGCTCACGTGGTGTGCCATGACCTCTTTCGAGAACGACCGTGGCCGGTCTCCGGATCCACCGACAACGTCGGGGCCCGGGTGACATGACCAGATCATCGACCGTTAGTACCGCTTCGCTGAGGACATCTCTGCCCTTACACGTGCGGCCTATCAACCCGGTGGTCTTCCGGGGGTCTCTCATTCAA
>PBAY01000042.1 GCA_002717655.1 Phycisphaerae bacterium
CCGAAACCCGGTTTAGGCTGTTCCGCTTTCGCTCGCCGCTACTTACGGAATCGCGTTTGCTTTCTTTTCCTCTGGTTACTGAGATGTTTCAGTTCACCAGGTTCACTCCTGCATCCTATGCATTCAGATACAGGTGACCCCTAAGGGCCGGGTTTCCCCATTCGGAAATCGTTGGATCATTGCCTGGTTCCCGGCTTCCCAACGCTTATCGCAGGTACCCACGTCCTTCATCGCCTTCTGACGCCAAGACATCCACCGTATGCCCTTGGTGACCTGGTCACGCCACCCCGACCCCGACGATCATCAAGTAACGAATCACTTGAATACTCGAAGGAAACGAGTTGACTCAACACACTCGGCTAAGCGTGTCTGCCAGTCACCGGCCTCGATCTGTCTCGAACTCGGTCACGTCTGCAATGCCATTCCCCGGGAAGGGAACACTGCAGACGATCGAACGAATCACGACTTGTCAAAGAGCAAACCCGCCTCGAAAGACGAGCCATATCAAACAAACACCGCAGGACGGCTGTCCGCCCTGAAGCGCAAGCCATGAAGATACCATGATCCTGGCTCCTGTCAATGGCTCCAGGGGGGTCAACCTTGGCACAAGTCGGAGATTCTCCAAGTTGGCCAGCCAGCCAGAATCCCGTTCTGCGGCCCAAGCGAAAAGAATCCCCACCCAGTCTCCTGGGCGGGGATGGACAAGCCATATTGAACGCCGATAAGAGAGCCCACAGGCCCCTCAAAGGGCCTACAGAGCCGCTTCCTCCGGATCCACGTCGCCTGAATCCACCTGAGGATCGATCACCATGATCCGATCATCCTCCAGATGCTGCAGGACGATCCGAGCCCCCTTGCCCCCACGAATTTCTACTCCAGTTGCATCAATTCGAGGCACCACGTCCACGACATACCAGCCCGTGGAGAAATCAACTGGATCCATGTCAGCAGAAGTCAAACCCTCGGGATACCCAGGATGACCAACGACATCACCCGGCTGAACCTTGAATGTGTTGCTCCACCACTGTCCACCATAGAAACGGCGAACCTCAGCTGTTGCCTGACCATAGCCAAGACGACCTGTATTGGCACCAGCACTTGCTGGAATTGCACTGGACGCCAGCACTCTCAAAGGTGGCTGCGCGGTAAGCGGCTCTGACCAGACACTTGAATCAACAACCTTGATCAATGATTCCGCCAGATGCTTCTGTTCTTCGACCAGACTCAGCTTTCTCGCAAAGAGCGGATTGTAGATGACAACACTGACACGGTAACGATAGGTATGCCCCATCTCCGCTGTAATGTCATGTGCCCACACCCAGATCTCATCCGTCTGATCAAGAGGATTCTCCTCGACCTGAACCTCACCACCAGACTCTGTTTCGATTTCATTGCCGTCTTGATCAAGACCGAGTTCCTGACGATAGCTGGCGATCTTGGCTTCAGACTGAGCAAGACGTTCCTTCAAAGGCGCGAGCGGATCAGAAGTTCCTGCACCACCTCCACCTGCACCGCCTCGAGTGCCACCGCCACCGCCTGCGCCACCGCCTGCGCCACCGGAACCCGCAAGACCACTTTCCTGAGCCCGCTGCAACAACGCGAGAATCTCATCTCGCTTTCGTATTTCACGGGCAAGCTTCTTCATCAGGGTCCGTCGCTTCGGATCCATCTCAGCATTGTCCATGGCTTCCTGCATGGCTTCATCAGCCTGATACTTCTCAGGCGAAACCCAACGACCACGCTGGGTTGGAAGGAAGTCGGGCTGATAGATCTGGGTACGTGTAACTGGATCCACGACGGTTGCCAGAATCTCGTCCCGATCCGCCGCATCCAGTTCCTGATGATTCGCGAGTCGATCCCGGAAACTCAGTTGACCAGGAAGAATGTCGATCATCTGGGCGTCTGTCCATTGCCCATCCACCAGTTCCTCGCGTTCGACCCGCACATCAAGAAGGTCAATCCGGTTGCCATGCCATCGCTCACGCAATGGCAGCTCCCCGTCGGGCCCATTGGTACGGAATCTCAGCAAGGCGTCTGCAATGTTGAACTGGCTGGCCACCGTGATCCAACTGATGTCGTGTGGCTCCTCGGTGACGATCGTTGCAAGTGATTCATGTTCTTCAACAACACCATCCTGCAGCAGGTCAAAGGTCTGATACACCTCCGGCTTGGTGGGCGGCATGAGTGAAGGATCAACGAACTTCGCGTTGGCAACTCTTACCTCACCATCGCCACTTACGGCAGGGACGACTCGATAACCGGGGATGCTCGAAGGCGTCTCAGGCCCTTGTCTGGCAATCATCTGAGCCTGAAAATCAGCAAGATCCACAGAGGAGAGTTTGCGGCCGGTCTCAATCGCTGACTCGACCGCTGGCGGAACGGTCTGGGACTCCTGATCACGCTTGATCTGGATCGCCGTCTCCTTCAGCTTCTCATGCCATTCCCCAGGTGCCACCGGTTGACGGTCAACCTCACGGATATTTGGCGAATCGAACTGTCCGATGAGATACACCACAAACACAATGGCGACCGCGCCGAGTACAAAGAACTCGGCTCGGTTTTCCCAGATGGTGATTCCCTTGTTCTTCATGAAGGTATTCCTTGGTTGCCTTGATCCAGTCTGAACTCCAGGGCCTTGGCAGCTCAGGAGAAATCGTCCTCGTCATCATCATCTGAAGAGGAATCATCCTTCTCCAGTTCGATACCCAGTGATGCACGAACCTTGTCAGGCATGTAGTCCCTGGTCCACGATCTGAGCCAGACCGTCTCAAGTGTCAGATTGACCTTGACCACTGGACTTGGCCCATAGAGAAAGCCGAGTTGCAATGCCCCATAGACATCAGCTCGCTCAATGGAGAGATTGCGAATCGTCACAAACCGCCCGTCAGAGAGAGACTGAAGCGTCTCAGTCAGGTTGTCCTTGGACATGATGAGCGAGACATCGACCAGAACCACGTCATAGAGTTCGTTGCTGATTCGACCCGTGATTGAAAGATCTCTGTTGGAGGAACCAGCCTCTGCAACCTCGGCTATCACCAGCTCATCGCCGGCCTCTTCAACCTTGGGCTTTGCATTGCCACTACCTGGCCCGCCGCTTGATCGTGATGGCATGCCCCCCGAAGCCGGCCCTGCGGCTGGGCCTGCAGCCGGACCTGCAGCTGGACCTGCGGCGGGACCTGCTGCCGGACCTGCAGAAGGACCGAAGCCACCACCACCGCCGCCACCGGACGACCCGGAGCCCGACGAAGTGGCAGGAGCGGAACCTGCTGTATCCAGCGACATCAAACCTCGAAGCTGCATGGAAAGCACGCGTTTGATCGGAGAATTCAGAACCGTAGTCTTGTCCCCGTTGACATTCTTGAAGGCATGGAGAATCTCTTCCATGACCCAGAACTTCCACTGCCACCCGAACAGCTCACTCTTCTCATAGACCTTTCGCTCGTCGTAGACCGGCAGATCCATCTGGGACAGATTGAGATAGATCCCCGTGTCTTCTGCTTCACGCAGATAGAGATCCGTCCGATGCTCGGAAAGCTCGGACTTGAGCATCTTGATCTCTTCTTCATCGAGCGTTGAGCTCGCGTCCTTGCGCAGATTCTGATCAAGGAACTGCTGCTGCACCTGCTGAAGGCTCTTCACCACCGTGTCCGGCTCCGGCGGCCAGCCGGCATTCACATCTTCAAGAAGTGATTTGTATTCCTCGACAACGCGCTTCTGAAAGCGTGGGACTTCGACCGCCAGTTCATAGTCCGGCAGATCGCGACCCGGGAAAAGACGGTCATCCAGATTGACATGCTGACCACGGCTGACGGATTTGGCCGCTTCAAGGACCCCGACCGACTGTTCCTTTCGCTGATTGGCCACGTCATTGATGCTGTCGATGATCGACTTGTTCGGAATCGCTTTCGTTGGAGAGGACCCAGGAATCGTGATCTTGTAGTTCTTGATCCTTGCCAGATCCTTGTAGCTCTTTTCCTGCTTGTCGACAGCTTCCTTGACCGATTCCTCGAAGCCTTGGGAAACATAGGGCAATCCGACCAACGCCCCGAGAATGACCACCACGCAGACGGCGATCACGACGTTCGACTTGATGACAGCCAGGATTTTCTTTCCATCCAGATTCATGAGAAATCACCTCCGGCACCTGCTGCCGCCTGGCTTCCATCTGCAGGAGCCGTTTCATCAGTCGCCTCGGTAATCGTCAACGTAAAGGTAATTGGAAGCACACTGATCACCGTCCCGGGTGGATAGACCTGAGGGCGAGGTGGCAATGGTGCAATCTCATCCAGACTGCCCTTCAACGCGCTAGCCTTCTGAGTCTGGCCCTGATGGCTCTGCGCTGGACCGGAACTTCGTGTTGGATCACTCTTACCGCTGTCCTGATTGCCGTAGGTACCTGTAGCACCGCCACCAGTGCCACCGGAAGCAAGGCCAGCGCCTGCTCCATCTGAACTCGGGGCACTGCTGCCAGACTGCTGGTTGCCACCATCGTTCGCAGGAGGACGGCTGGAACCGCCGCCACCACCAGAAGCTCGCCGTCCCTGGCCACCACCGGATGATCGACGACCCTTGTCACTGCGACCACCGGCATTACGCCGCCCGGCATCACTGCTTCCGCCAGTTGACTTCTTGCCGCTGCCGCCAGTTGCTTCAGAGGCGGAGCCATCATTCGAGATCGTGATCCTCGAAATTTCAGTATTCAAGAGCTGTACATTGGAAATCGTGTACGGCACATCTGCCCGCATGCCTTCCGGCTTCTCGTTGTCACGCAGCCACTGTGCCACGGTGTCCTTAAGAAACGCTACGGGCTCCTCATGAGTCAAACGAACCATCATGGTCACGTTGATCTGAGGCGCCCCCTGAGTCACGGCAGGTCCGACGTACTCCCCGACGAGCTTGTCGATCTCGACCAGACGTCGTTTCTCAGGAGCGATCTCAAGAACAACGGCCTGATCAGGATCCATTTCCTTGCTGCCTGGATTGGCTGACAAGGCCGCCATGGCGGCATCGTTGACTACGTGCGGCCAAACGGAGCGATAGTCGAACAGATCAAAGAGATGATTCGCATGGCTGCTCAGGCTCATGGCCGCAACAGCTTCCTTGACGTTTCGATCGTGATTCCGGTGAACACCCTGAACCTGACTCGCCTCGAGTGTCTTGGGGTTGGCGTCAATGGCCGCCTGATCCATGATGGGCCTGATGAAGGTCGAGCCGCCGGCATGAATCGCCAAGGCAGCGGCTCCGATGAACCAACGTGTCTTTCGATGCCAAAGCTGCTCTCGAAGAACAGTTGTCGGCACCAGATTGATGTCGATTGGAGATCGGCCGATCCCCTGCATGGCCAGACCGTAGGCCGTTCCCATGCTGACATTGTGTTCCGCGAATCTGGCGGCTTCTCGTCCCGCGACACTGATACGGCTGAATTCATCCAACCGCTTGACCTCGACCTGCAGCTGCTGGCCAATGAACTTCCGCAATCCAGGGATCTTGAAGGTCGATCCAGCACCAATCATGTCCGTCAACTCACGATTGGGATGACTGGTACGGAAGTAGTTCAAGGAAGACTGAAGATCCTGAAGCAGGTTGGAGAAGATGGGTCGCATGGCACCCATGATGTTCTTGGCATACTTGCTCGTGGAGGTCTCCATCTTGAGCTTTTCAGCCTTGGCATAGCTGATTTTGAAATGCTCCGCGATCGCCTCGGTGAAGTTGTGACCACCAATGGGGAACGTGCGAATCCAGCATCGACCCTGATCCGAGATCACCACATCCGTTGAACTCGTGCCGATGTCGATGTAGACCAGCGGATCTTCTCGATCAGCCAGATCATCGTCGTAGAACATCGCGTTGAACAAGGAAACGGGCGAGAGCGTCAGTACTTCTGGACTCAGCCCGACCTCCGCGTACATGTCCAATCTTTCCTGAACACGGTTGCGGGTAATGGCGAAGATTCCCACCTCGATCTCAGGGGAGTCATCCGACATGAAGGTTTCGTAATCCCACTCGACATCCTCGATCGGGAATGGAATCTGCTGAACGGCTTCAAACTTGACGATGTCAGGAACCTTCTTGGGCTCAACAGGCGGAAGCTTTGCGAATCTTGCAAAGGCAGCGTTACCTGGAACCGACATCACCAGCGTCTCACCCTCGAGGTTGTTCTGGCTGATGAGTTGGCCGAGACTCAGACGAATGACCTCGTTCTGATCAAGATCAGGACTGGTCAATACCTTCTTGTGACGAATGACGTCGAAGTCCGTGACTTCAACACCTGTTTCTCCGCCATCTACGAGTCGAATGGCCTTGATCTCGTAGGCACCGACCTCGATGCCCCAAGCTGCCTTGCCCTTTGCCATAGGTAAGTCGCCTTCTCTGTATTGCCCTCACCCAAGTCTGCATACGGCTTGAGCAAGGTTCTGGATACCACGAAGACACCACCCGAATACGGGGTGGGCCTTCCGATCCGGATCATCCGGACGTGCTGAATCATACACGCCACAGTGGCTTAAGGCCGGTCTACCGGCCCTTTGGCATCCAGTTGGCCGTTGTTCCCTCGCTCATTGATTAGCATGGGATGGAGAAGCGGTTCAGACCAGCTAATTTCCATGATGTCTCACCAACCAAACACGTATCGAATGACCACGCTGGGCTGCCGCGTCAACCACGCTGAACAGCGGGAAATGGAATCCGTGCTCCAATCAAGGGGATTTCGGCCAGCAACGCCTCAAGATGCCCCTGCGCTGGAAGTGATTCATACCTGTTCTGTGACCGGCCGAGCGGCTGCCAAATCCCGCCAGGCCATCCGCCGAGCCATCAGAACTGGTGAAGAATCGGGCCAGCGGGTGATCGTAACTGGTTGTTTTGTAGGAACTGACCCTGAAATTGCCAAGCGCATGGTTGGTGAACATGCGGCCATCGGACATGCTGACCATGAGGGTCATTCACTGATCGAACGGTTTCAGGAAGAGATTGACCGATGGACGGACACCCCTCCTGCGAACAGGCCCGCCTCATCCTGCCAACCAAGAATCGTCCCACTTCCACTTTTGGAACTGCCCTCAACAGCTGCAGTCCATACTCGGGCCGAGATACGTATTCAGGACGGATGTGATGCACACTGCACGTTCTGCATCATCCCCAAGATACGACCGTCACTTCGATCGAAACGAATTGAAGATGTGGCCCTTGAAGCCCGAAAGCTGGTTGAGCTTGGACATCGTGAAATTGTTCTTTCCGGAATCTTCATCGGGGCCTATGGCCACCACACGGCGCTTCGTCGACGTCAGACGGATGATCCCGCTGCCAGATTACCGGACCTGCTGGACAGGCTTTCGAGCATTGAAGGTCTGGAAAGACTTCGGATCTCCTCCATGGAGCCAATGGATGTCACGGACGAACTTCTTGATGCCATGATCGCGAATGAGGACGTGGTAGTCCCCCACCTGCACCTCCCCTTGCAAAGCGGATCAAACCAGATTCTGAGACGAATGAATCGCCAGTACAGGGTCGAGGAATATGTCGACATGATCGAGCGATGCGGGTCTGCCTTGACTCGAAATGGGCTGCCGCCAGCCATCACGACCGACATCATCTGCGGCTTCCCTGGAGAGACCGAGGAAGACTTCCAAGCCACCTGTGACATTGCATCCAAGGTCGGCTACCTGCATATGCATGTCTTCCCATTCAGCCCTCGAAGAGGCACGGCAGCGGCCAGATGGGCGGAGGCCTTCGTCCCTCCTTCAGAAGCGAAAAAACGCGTACAGGACCTGATCAAACTTGAAACTGATCCAGATCAGGGACTGGCCGTGAACTACCGCCGGCGGCTTCTGGGCCGCACACTCAGGATGATTGTTGAACAACCTGAAAAGGGCAGCAGCATTGAAGAACCCGCCTGGCAAGGCCGCTGTGACAACTATGAAATGCTGACCGTAAAGGGCGACTTCCAACGAGGCGAAATTCTGCAGGTCCAGGTTGAAGCGCTGGACGGACCTCGCACCCTCGCTACCATCAGCGATCGCCGGGACCTTCATCTTCCGGTTCTGCCAACCACGTCCAGCATGGAGCCCGCCCGGTGAACCAGCATCAACCCTTCCCGGATGACCAACACGACCTTGATGCAGAGATCGAATCCGCACTTGGTGATCGCAGCATCGAAGATCTGCTTGAAGACGATCCACTGGAAACTTCTCAGCGACCTGAACGAACAGGAACCATCGTCGCCATCAGGGGCCGGGAGGTCTATGTCGAGTTCGGGCCGAAAATGCAGGGCGTCTGCCCCTTGGCACAGTTCAAAGAACCACCAACTCCCGGAACAGAGGCGGAGTTTCTGATTGAACGACGCGATCGTTCGGACGACATGCTTGTCCTTTCTCGACCAGGTGGCGTCCAACGCGCCTCGTGGGACCACCTCGAACAGGGGCAGGTGATCGAAGCCATGTGCACAGGCACGAACAAAGGCGGACTTGAAATGGATGTTGCCGGACATCAGGCTTTCATGCCATCAGGTCAGGTCGATGTCTTTCATGTGCCAGATCTGACGGTCATGGTTGGACAGAAACTGACCTGTCGTGTCATCGAACTGGACAAACGAGCCAACCGACTGGTGCTGAGCCGTCGTGACGTCCTGGAAGAAGAACGCCAACGCAAGCGAGAAGCGTTGATGGAAACGCTTCAAGTCGGCCAGACTCATTCCGCAGTCATCACTCGCGTACAGCCATACGGTGCCTTTGCGGATATTGGCGGCGCCGAAGGCCTGATCCACATCTCCGACATGTCCTGGGAACGACTTCAGAACCCTGAAACACTGGTAAAAGCCGGCGATCAGGTCATGGTCCAGATCCTGAAGATCGATCTTGAACAGCAGCCACCACGCATCGGACTGGGCATGAAGCAACTCACGACTGATCCATTCACTGCGACCGTTGGATCGGTGAGTGAAGGTGAAATCGTCAGCGGAACCGTGACCCGACTCGCGGAGTTCGGCGCCTTTGTGGAAATCGCTTCAGGCCTTGAAGGCCTTGTGCATATTTCCGAACTGGCCCATGAACGAGTCAACAGACCATCTCAGATCGTCAAGGAAGGCCAGGTCATCTCGGTGAAAGTCCTCAAAGTCGATGCTGAAAAGAAGCGGATCGCCCTTTCCCTGAAGCAGGCACAGGGCGAAGATGGTGGCGAGGAAATCGATCGTGGACAGGACCCGATGATCCGAAAGCTCAAAGCAAAATGGGGCGATGGCCCGCTCAAGGGTGGAATTGGCTGAACAGCCGCTTTCATCAGCAACCAATCAAGCTCAACTACAGGATGATGACAACCATGTTTACCAAGTTCATTGCCGCAACTGCACTCACACTCGCCGCCGGCAGCATGCTCGGATGCGATGGAACCACCAAGGCTGAAGTTGATCAAGGCATCAATCGAGCCCTGACCGCTCCTGGCAAGATCGCTGGTGCAGCTGGCGAAGCAGGCGGAAATCTCGCGACTGAAGCCGTTGAAGCACCTGGCAATGCCGTCGAAGGAAGCGTTCGCAGCATTCAGGACAACTGACCTGACGCTCGGCTGCCTCTAACAGTCGCCCCAGGATCCAATCACGATCAGGAGATCATCGACCGCGACGATGCCATCCTGATTGACATCAGCGGCATCGGCTGCCGGGGTATTCGCGTCGCCCCACAAGGCCAGCAGAAGCAGAATATCCACGATGTCGACCTGACCCGAGTCATCGATATCAGCAACACAATGATTTGATTCGATCCCAAGCTGATAGATGACATCACCTGACACCGATTCCATGATTCCTTCACACTGAAGACTGGAAGTCGGGTGAACTCGGTACTCCCAGCCCGCCTCGAATCCTCCCCATGCACCTGCTGAGGAAATACGAACAAGTCGAGAATCCGATGAATCAACTTCTGCCAGGAAGTTCGAAGAGGCGACCGCAACGAAGTCATCCTGTGATCCCATGACACGCCGCTCGAATGACAACGGGCTGCCCCATTGACTGCATACGGGTCCATGAAAACGCAGCACAACTTCGAGGTCATCTTCAACATCAGTCATGACGGTTCCAGAAGGAGGCACACAGCCTGAGGCATGCAGACGATAGGGAACCAGACCTATCGATCCTCCGCCGATCAAGGCAGGAGTTGCTTCGTAGGTGGGCCCGATGAGCTCAAGCGGAGGAGAACCTCCCACCGCGGTCAAGTTGAACGGTGTGGACCACTCCGCCTCCTCGTGACATTCAGCATTGAGGATGACCTGACCTCTCAAACCCTGGCCTGGAATCTGAATGATCGCATCTTCAAGCTGCAATGACTGCTGCAGGGTCCAGTTTCCGGTCAACCATCCATCAAGCATGATCATGGGTGGTGAGGCTTCACCCGCAGGCCGATCAAGCCGATTCGCATGCAGTGTTCCAGTGAAGCTGTCCGCAAACATCTGATGAAGAAAGCCGGAATGTGTCCCCGGGCACAGGTCGATATCAGCGGCGCAATCTCCTCGCACATCAAGAAGCCACAGGCCATGACCGGCTTCGATTCGCACTGGATGATCTTCATTACCGATATCACCCAGAACTGCAATGGAACGAATCAGACCGTCGGTTGCAATGACATCACCCAGCAGATCTCCCGCAACATCAAGACTTCTGATGCCGCGACTGCTGCTCTGGGCAGTGGTCACACGAATGGGGCCATGAACATCACCCCCAGCATCGATGAAATTGATCGACTGCACCGTGATCTCGCCCAGATGCTGGACAACCCGAACATCATGCAGAACAACCTCAGCTGAACCTGACTGATGAATCTTCTCGATTCGATTCACCGGGGCCCCGACGACACCAACCGTCACCGTTACAGGAGAACCTGCCGGCGGGCCATCGACATCAATCATCAGGCTCGAGACGTTTTCACCCGAATCCACTTCGACGGCGAACCACGTGTTGCCCCATGGGTTCCAGAGTTCCTGCAGAACGATTTCCCATCCACCTGATTCATGATTCTGACTGGCTGACCACGAGGTTGCAGGCACCTGCTGTCCGTTCTGATCGAACACGCGAACCCCTGCAGCCACAGGCATTGAAGCCAGCATGACTGAAGCCATCCACGCAACGAAAATACGGGCGTCCCCCACGCTTGCTCCTCTCCCGTCGGATCTTCCACTACAGCGTGACGCATGGATGAAATCCGCCCAGACTCATCGAGGATCTTGGGTTCACTTGTAGATCAAGCCAGGCTGCAGATTCGACCCAGACCGCATGACCGGAACCCTCCTGGTTGCAATGGCGAACGGCTTACTCCGCCACGGAATCACCAAGGAGCCGCCGAAAGGCCGCTGGCGTTGCGGTTGAGACCGTTGCCCCAGTTGTCAGATTAAACGTACTGGTGGCAATCTCACGCTGTGGACACAGGGTGACCACGATCTCTATCGTCTCGCCGGGGTAGTTGAGAGTGGTCAAGCGTGCAACCCCACAAGCCGCCTCAGCACGAACAGAACGACTGCCATGTTCAGGAATCCCTGCGACCTCCAGTGCTTCCATGACTTCGGACAGATCCTGATCCACCCAGAGCCGCAGGTGCACCTGATCTCCTGGATCAACTTCACCTCGTGCAGCACGACCAGCAATCCGGACTTCGAATTGATCGAACAGATGCTCCAACAACGCCAGAAACTGCTCCACCTCCTCCAATCTCGACTGCTTCTGCAGATGCCATTCAGCCCACCCCTCACGAGCCATGCTCATGGCTTCAAGGTGACGTCTGACCTGAGCATGACCAGTTCTGGCATCCGGAGGTGAATCTGGCGAAGATCTGGCCTGCTTGATGGCTTCGGCAATCGTGGCTGCACGACCATCCCGCAGCAAGGCTGCAGCCTGACGTGCAAGAATGTCATTGGGGTTCATCATCTGTAATTGACGGCCAGAATATTGGGCCCAGACTACGATACAGACATGTCACGCGATGTTTCAGACAACCGCCCCGTCGTGGGCATCTCGATGGGCGACCCTTCAGGCATCGGACCTGAAGTCGTGGTCAAATCCATTGCTGATCCTGCCTTGCAGAAGCGGGCACGCTTCGTGATCTACGGTGCCAATGCACCTCTGACACTTGCTGCAGATCATGCTGGAATCGATCCCTTCTGGTATCGAATCCCTTCCGATTCGAATCGACTGAGTTCCCCCATCGATGAACCTGTGATTGTCCGTGATCACGTGGACTTCGGAGATCTCCTACGGCTACCCGCTTCACCCACGCCGCAGGGTGGCGCCGCATCAAAGCAGTTTGTCGAAGAAGCATTGGCCGATGCACTTGAAGAGCCCGACTCAACACGTCGAATTGATGCCATGGTCACCGCACCCATCAGCAAGACCGCCTGGCACATGGCAGGATTCAACTGGCCAGGCCATACGGAACTGGTTGCTCATCGGACGCGATGCCGACGCTGTTGCATGATGTTCGAGGCACCAAGATTGAAGGTCGTTCTGGCAACCGTCCACCTGCCGCTCATGGACATTCGCAACTCACTTACGATTGGTCGAGTGTTTGATCCCATTGATCTCGGACATCAGGCATGCCTGACGCTTGGAATCGAAGAACCACGCATTGCCGTCTGTGGACTCAATCCGCATGCTGGAGAAGGTGGGCTTCTGGGAGATGAGGAAACAAGAATCATCCAGCCAGCCATCGACATGGCCTGCCGTGCCGGCATCAAGGCCTCTGGCCCATGGCCTGCCGACACCATCTTCGCAGATGCCCTGGATGGCCGTTACGACCTGGTGGTCGCCATGTACCACGATCAGGGGCTGATTCCACTGAAGCTCATTGAACGCGGCCATGCGGCCAACTGGACCATTGGCCCCCCCATCATCCGCACCAGTCCGGATCATGGAACCGCCTATGGAATTGCAGGGACGAACAAGGCCGATGCTGGATCCATGAAAGCTGCCATAGATCTGGCCATACGACTGGCGACAAATCGCCGCGACAAGGCCTCACTTCCCAACGGAAGCAACCAACACACGTCCTGACCCGTACCAGTGCCATGGTCTGGAACTCAAGCAGACCCCTCCCGGTTTGCGCGTCGAGCCACACGGGCTACCATGGCTGACCCATGAGCAGCAATACCATCCGAATGGAAGAACTCGTTTCCCTCTGCAAGCGGCGTGGATTCATCTATCCCGCATCCGAAATCTACGGAGGCCTCAATGGTTTCTGGGACTACGGACCACTGGGAACTGAACTCAAGAACAATCTCCGTGACGCCTGGTGGCACGACATGGTGCGATGTCCACCAGCAGGGCCTGACGGAGAGCCGGTTTCAATCGTCGGCCTTGACTCGTCGATCATCCAGAACCCGAGGGTCTGGGAGGCGTCTGGTCATGTCGGTGGATTCAATGACCCCATGGTCGACTGCCGTGAAACCAAATCACGCTACCGAGCTGATCATCTTTTCTGCCTTGGTGTCAAAGGCGAAACCGGTGGGCAAATCTATGCCTATCTCGAGAATGATGATGAGTCGTTGGCATCAGCCAGAAAGAAACTCGAGAAGTACGTCAAGCGAACACTCGCTGATGAAGAACTCGACACCTGCGCCCTGACCTCACTGCCAGCGGAAGCATTGGCTGCCACGGTCGGACCTGACACCAAGGCCGTCGGCACGCTGACCGAACCAAGACAGTTCAATCTGATGTTCAAGACCTTTGTCGGCGCAGTTCAGGATGATGAAAGCGCCGCGTATCTGAGGCCTGAAACAGCCCAGGGCATCTTCCTCAACTTCGCGAATGTGGTCGACACCATGCGAGTCAAGGTGCCTTTCGGAATCGCACAGGTCGGCAAGGCCTTCCGCAACGAGGTCACACCTCGGAACTTCATCTTCCGTTCACGTGAATTCGAACAGATGGAGATCGAATGGTTCTGCCACGGAGATGAGGCTGAACAATGGTTTGAATTCTGGTGCGATGTCCGGAAGTCCTGGTGGGAATCACTGGGACTGACCAGCGACAACGTCATGATGCGAAAGCATGACGCGGATGAACTGGCCCACTATGCCAAGGAAGGATGCGGAACCTTCGACGTCGAGTACCGATTCCCCTTCACGGCACCCGGCTACGGAGAACTTGAAGGGGTCGCCCACCGAGGAGACTACGACCTCCGACGCCATGAAGAGTTCTCGAAGAAGAAGCTCACGTATTTCGATCAACCAAAGAACGAGCGATACCTTCCACATGTGATCGAACCTTCCGCAGGGCTGTCACGTGGAACACTGGCCATGCTCTGTGAGGCCTATACCCCTGACCCGGAACGCGCGAGCAAGGTCTACATGGCATTCAACCCGAGACTTGCTCCGATCAAGGCAGCAATCTTCCCGCTCGTGAACAAGGACGGCATGCCGGAGATGGCATCCAAGCTCCATCAGGATCTTCGCCGGCGGTGGCCTGTCCAGTACGACGCCAAGCAGTCAATTGGCAAACGCTATGCCCGAATGGATGAAGCTGGTTGCCCCTGGTGCTTCACCGTCGACTCTGATTCGCTGACCGACCAGTCCGTCACGATTCGTGATCGTGATTCCCTGTCACAGGATCGTGTTGCAATCGATCAGGTTGAGAACTGGTTGGCTGAGCGGCTCGGCTGACCGTCAAACGGTCTGACATCCGAATTCAAACGAAACGGCCCGGTGCTCGCACCGGGCCGTTTCGACCATCCGCTCTATTCCCCCGAAGATTCAGATCAATCTCCGTCGAACGGTGGAACTGATCAGAGCCGAAGCTCCATGGATACACCATAGCACATCGGTCAAATCCGCCTTCATGGCATGCTGAGACCTCAAATCAAAAACGGGGCCGGTACATGCTCATACATGCCTCGGCCCCGAACTTGATGATGAAGCGATGAGTTCAAAGACAGAATCGCTTCATGTCACGAGCCCACCTCGCCTGATACGGCAGGAAAAGCCCGCACCCCGCACTCACACCTTAACCCGAACTTCACCTTTCTTCATCTGGCAGATCGGGATTCCGTTCAATTTGAAAAAACCCTTGAATTCAAGGCTAATCAGGCCCCTCCACTTTCCGTAAATGCCTGTCGGAAGTACGCTTCCCCCATGAAATCAGATGTCATCATCGTTGGCGGCGGAGCTGGAGGACTCTCCTGCGGGATCACCCTGGCCTCTGCAGAGTCGAAACTGTGGTTCAACAATCGACGAATCGTCATCGTCGATGACAATCGCAGCGATCTGGCCAAGGCCCACCTGAACAATGCCCCAGGCGTCGCCCCCGGGACCAATGGGCCGGATCTGCTGAAGCAGTTGAAGGAACAGCTTGGGCAGTACGACTCCGCCTCGATGGTGAACGCTCGCTGCCTGACTGCGGAAAGACAAGCCGATGGTGGATTCCATGTTAAGTTGGACAATGGCATGAACATCCAGGGACAGACTCTGGTTCTTGCCACGGGCTACAAGCGGTTTGAAATCGAAGGGCTCTGCGTCACTCCCTCAACCCATCCACTTGGTGGCAAGGCCAACCGGATCATGCTCGAACATGACGGTGTGTATGGCATCGAACCCGATCTGCATGTCGCCGGACTGCTTGCGGGCGGCTCCAGCCAGTATGCGATCGCAGCCGGCATCGGGGCCCAGGTCGCCGTTGAAATCCTCAGTCTCTGGGCAGGCAAGCGAACTCACGTTCATGAAACGGTGAGATGATGATCACGGGTGATCGAGACGAATGACAGCACGTGTGATCACGCTCACCCCAGAGCGACCAACGGCCATGCCTTTGCCGATTCCACACCAGCAGACCCAGCATCAGACCGACGAGCATCCCGGTCACCACCCATGACCAGTCGCCCAGCAGATTGTTCATCGCTCGAGAGCCCAGAACCAGGCCAAATGCCAGAACCCAGAGCCAGACGCTGGATTGATCTCAATGGGACTCAGACATTGAAGTACTTGGCTTCTGGATGATGAACGATGATGGCCGAGGTGCTCTGCTCCGGCTCGATCTGATCGTTCTCCGTCAGGACACAACCGATTCGCTCAGGTTCGAGCAGACGGAAGAGCTTCTGCTGATCAGACATGTCGGGACAAGCCGGATAACCGAATGAGTACCGGCTTCCACGGTAATGCTGCTGGAAGAGATGCTTGATATTGGGACTGTCTTCACCATCCACCCCCAGTTCCTGCCTCATCCGCTTGTGCCAGAGTTCAGCCAGCGCCTCCGCACACTCCACGCCCATGCCATGTACGTAGAGGTACTCGGTGTACTGATCATCATCAAAGAGTTTCTGAGCCAGTTCACTGACCCGGTTGCCGACCGTCACGCAGCTCAAACCAAGCGAATCCCGCTCACCACTGTCGACCTCGCGGAAGTAATCACTGATGCAGAGATTTCTACGACCACGCTGACGCGGGAAGGAGAACCGTTCGAGCTCGCGATCATGATCTTCCGGATCAAAGACGACGAGATCATTTCCATCACTTCCGCACGGATACCAGCCATAGATCAGCTTGGGATCGAGAATCTGCTCCTCGATGAACGACTTCTGCAGACGCTCGAATACAGGCCTCGCTTCGTTTTCCAGCGAGTCGGCAAACTCGGCCTTGGTTCTGCGACCTCTGCGGAACCCCCACTGACCACGGAACAGGGCGACCGTATTGACATAGGGATAGAGTTCTTCAAGAGGGATCGACTCGACCATCCGATTGCCCCAGAATGGAGCCATGGGAAGTTCGATATCACGAGCCACTTCACTTCGCACCTCAGGATCAGAAACGGCAACCCCACCGTCACCTGAGTCCTCCTGCATTGCACCAACCCGGGCCTCGGCCGCAGCACGAGTGGCCACTCGACGATCGATCTGAGCGTCCAGCGCGTCATGCCGACCCTCGATGATGGCATCACACAATGCCAGACCTTCAAAGGCATCCTTGCCGTAGTACAACTGACCGTTGTACACGGAACGCAGATGAGACTCGCAGTAGTGCCTGGAAAGCGCAGCGCCACCGAGGAGCACCGGGACGTCGATCTCCATTTCATTCAGACGACGAAGGTTCTCTTCCATCACCACGACACTCTTGACCAGCAGGCCCGACATGCCGATGGCATCGGCTCCGGTTTCACGCCAGGCCTGGACAATGTCATCGATTGTCTGCTTGATGCCGATGTTGTCCACCGTCCAGCCATTGTTGGTCAGGATGATGTCCACCAGATTCTTGCCGATGTCATGAACATCACCCTTCACGGTTGCAAGAACGACACGACCTCTGGTGGAACCCTCAAGCTTGTCCATATGTGGTTCCAGATGCGATACCGCCATCTTCATGACTTCAGCTGACTGAAGCACGAAGGGCAACTGCATCTCACCGTTGGCAAAGAGCTCACCGACCGTCTTCATCCCCCGCAGAAGATGATCATTGATGATCTCAAGCGGCGTGTAGACCTTCATGGCCTCATCCAACCGCTCGGTGATTCCCTGCTTTTCGCCATCAACGATATGAGCCTGGAGCCATTCCTCAAGGGTCCGGCTGGAGACATCGACTGCGGCTGTTTCCGATTCGTCATCACCGAAGAGATCGATGAAGGACTGCAGTGGATCAAAGGCCTGATCATCAACGCCATCGGGCAGACCCTCGCCTCCGACCTCGACAGCACGACGGTCATAGATGAGATCCAACGCCGCCTGCCTGCGGTCATCATCGATCCGATTGAGCGGAATGATCTTTGAAGCATGGACGATCGCACTGGACATCCCTGCCTCGAGAAGTTCATGCATGAGGACGGAGTTGAGTACCTGACGGGCAGCTGGCTTGAGGCCGAATGAACAGTTCGAAAGCCCGCAGGTCAACTGCACCCGTGGATAGGCTTGATTGATTCGGCGCGTGCCCTCAATGAGCTCCAGACCACTGCGACGATCCGCATCCATTCCCGTCGAGATCGGCAGTACAAGCGGATCAATGAACAGATCGTCAATGGAAAGACCGCCAGCAGCTGATGTGGCACGCTCAATCGCACGGGAGGCAATCTCGAACTTGCGATCCGCCGTACGAGCCATGGCCGCTTCTGGATCTTCATCAATCGTACCGATGACCAGCCCGGCCCCGAAGGTCCGGGCAAGCCTGCACATCTCATCGAACTTCTCATCACCGTCCTCAAAATTGGCGGAGTTGATGATGCACTTGCCCGGGGCATGACGAAGACCTGCTTCAATGGTTGCAATCTGGGTTGAATCCAGCATCAAGGGCGCATCAACCTGTCTTACAACACGTGAGACGACCTGAGCCATGTCAGAGGCATTGTCACGCCCTGCGTAGTCGACATTCACATCCAGGCAGTTGGCACCTTCCTTGATCTGGGTACGTGCCAATGACACCATCTCATCCCAGTTTTCACCTTCAAGAAGTCGCTTGAAAGCCCGGCTGCCGGAGGCATTCATTCGCTCGCCGATGATGAAGAATGAACTTTCCTGGCGGTATGGAACAGTTCCGTAGAGTGAACTGCAGCCCGGTGTCCAACCCGATCGACTTCGATCCGCAGAACGTTGCGATTCCGCCACTTAATTGATGGCTGCAAGATGCGCAGGCGTTGTCCCACAACAACCACCGACGATGCCAAGACCAAATCGACCGATGAACTTTCCGACCGTCTCCGCCATGGGTTCGGGCCGAAGTGGAAATTCACTTTTACCCTCGACGAGAATCGGAAGACCTGCATTCGGCACACATGCGACGGCACGGGGCCAGAGTCGAGAAAGCACATCAAGATGAGTCGCCATCTCGATCGGACCGGTTGCACAGTTGAGGCCGAGTGATGCGATTGGATAATGCTCCAAGGCCGTAATAGCTGCGGAAATCTCAGTACCAAGCAGCATGGTCCCGGTTGTTTCGATCGTTACATTGACAAGGATCGGGATGTCATCCGGGGTCCTTCCCTGTGACTCAAGTGCCTTCATGCAGGCATTGATCGCACATTTGACCTGAAGCAGATCCTGACAGGTCTCGATCAGAAACGCATCCGCCCCTACCTGGATCAGACCTGTGGCCTGAGCGCAATAGGATTCGAGCATGGTGTCCCAATCAACCTGGGAAAGGGTGATCAGCTTGGTGCCCGGCCCCATCGAACCCAGCACGAATCGAGGCTTGTCGACTGTTGCATGCACATCACAGGCTGCTCTGGCAACCTCGGCCGCTTCCTTGTTCAAGGAGCGAGCCCAATCAGAGATGGATGAATCGAATTCAGAAAGAACCAGTGGGTTCGCACCAAAGGTATTGGTCTCGACCGCATCACTGCCCGCGGCAAGAAACGACTCGTGTATCTGCTGAACAAGTTCAGGGCGTGAACGGACAAGCAGGTCTACACAGTTCTCATGGCCGAGATAGTCACCATCAATTGACAGTGGCATCGACTGCAAGGTCGAACCCATCGCACCATCAAGCACGACAACACGATTCTCAAGGGCCCGAAGGAGAGGGCTAGACATTCAATCACTATAGAATCGAGTCAACATCTCTTCAACCGTTCATCCGGATGAATGGATGGATCGGTATCATCTCGAAGCCTCCCCGTGCACGTGGGCTACCATGCCTCGGAATCATTCATGACAGTTCCACTTCTTGCCATTTCAATCCTGCTCCCCGGTTTCATGCTGGGTGGGCAACAGGCAAAACCAAACCCTGGTGATGCCCCCCGAACCGGCAAACTTGCCGCACCAGTCGTCTTGCCTCTGGCGGGTGGGCTCATGATCCGCTACCTCCAACAGATCGGTGGACGGGTTGCCATGTGGAAGCTCGATTCATTCTCCGCACACGCCACCATTGGCATGGATGGCGGAGACAATTCCGGCGAATTGGACATGGCCTTTGGCAAGCCGGATCGAATCTCGATCAAACTGGACCTTGGGTCACTGGGCTCCAGTGTCGTTGGCTCCGATGGACAGATCGCCTGGGAGATCACAACCAACGACGATCAAGAAGAGATCGAGATCATCGATCGCAAGGATGCCCAGCGAAGACGACGCGAACTCAATTGGTTCGAACTGGCCATTCGACTGAATGAAAATGCCCGGATCTTCCGCACGATTGCCCCCGCGGAATTCGAGGGGCATCCCTGCTGGGAAATCCAGAAAGTGACTCGATCAGGCAAGGAGGATCGAATCTTTCTGGATCGAGAGAATTATCTGCTTCGCGGGATTCGCATGATTGAACAAGGGCCTCAGGGAGATTATGAAATCACACTGGCTTTCCGTGACTGGAAACCGGTCGAACAGCTGAAGCTGTTTCACGAAGTTGTCATCAGCCAATCCGGGCTCGCCATGACAATTGCCTTTGATCGCATCTCGCTGGATACCGTCCCTCCCAAAACGTTCGAGCCACCGGAGACCGTCAAAGTGCTGCTTGCCGATGAAGCGGTTGACGCGACCGACAATGAACAGGAAGACCAAAGCGATTCTCAATGAATGATCTCGCTGTCACCATTCATGGCGTCAACAAGGCCTACGGCAAGGTTCACGCGGTTCGAGATCTGGACCTTCAGGTCCCACGAGGAACATTGGTTGGCTTCCTTGGACCCAATGGTGCCGGGAAGAGCACCACCATCAGAATGATCATGTCGATCATCTACCCCGACTCCGGCTCCATTCAGGTACTGGATTCAACCGCTCTGGAAGCGAAGGACCGAATCGGCTATCTCCCGGAGGAGCGAGGCCTTTATCGAAAGATGAAGATCAACCAGTTCCTGACCTACATCGCGAAACTGAAGGAAGTCGACCGAAGCGACATCAACCGCCGGATCAACTGGTGGCTGGAGAGACTGGAACTACCAGACGTCCTGAACCGCCGATGCGAAGCACTCTCCAAGGGCCAACAACAGAAACTGCAGTTCATCGCCTCCGTGGTTCACGATCCCGAGCTCATCATTCTGGACGAACCCTTCTCGGGACTCGATCCGGTCAATGCCTCGCTGCTGAGCGACATCATCCAGGAACTGCGGGAGCAGGGACGAACAATCATTTTCTCCACGCACGTGCTGCATCAGGCCGAACGCCTGTGCGACCGCGTGTTCCTGATCAATCAAGGCGTGAAACTGCTTGATGATCCTATTGAGGAAATCAGAGATCGCTACAACCCACGCGTCATCGCCATGGAACTCCTTGAACCAGCCGAAGGAGAGATCATGCGTGTTGACGGCGTACGGGAAGTCAAATCTTCCGGCGAAGGCACCAAATTCGACCTCCATCTGAACCATGATGCCGATGCGCACACCATCATGAATGCGATTACGACCAGACATCGACTTAGGGCAATTGAAATCAGAAAACCGACCCTTGACGATATCTTCGTGGAACTTGTCCAGGGAGCATCGGACTCATGAACAAGATTTGGGCAGTCGCCTGGAGAGAATTCCGGCACACGGTATTGACGAAGGCATTCCTCTTCGGCGTGGTCATCGCCCCGATCTTTTTCTTTGCCGTGATGATCGGCATCGCGGTTTTCCTCAAACCCGAAGCAAAGCCCCTGATTGGCAAGGTCGGAGTGGTCAGTCCGAACAACGCGCTGGTGGCCGCGCTTGAAGAATCTCTCAAACCGGAAGAACCATCCGAGGCGATCTCTCTGGATGATCTGGCAGGCGAAGAAACCGTCGAAAGAGTTCTTGAGCAAGCAGCAGCCAGTCAGCCTGATTCGATCATTCCACGTGAAATAGAGGTGGAACTGGTTCCAGTCCCGGACCATGAGGATCAGATCAATTCGATCAAGGATGGGATTCGAAACGGAACATGGACAGCCCTGATTATCGTCGACGAACAGGCCATCGATGCCGACGGTGAACCCGAGGAGAACAGAGTTCGCCTGTATGTTGCCCCTGACTCTCCGCCAAGTCACACGGAACTGCTTGAAGACGCAGCCAGAGAGGCCCTGACCAGTGCACGGGTCGCACAGGAAGGTCTTGATCCACAACTTGTAGCCAAACTCACCGCAAGACCGCGGACCTCTACGATTCGCCTCGTGGTAGGAGGTGACGAGAAAACGGAAATCGGGGAACTCCGCAGGTTCCTTCCGCTTGGCTTCATGGGCCTGATCTGGCTGACCACCTTCATCAGTGGAAACTATCTGCTCACTTCCACGATCGAAGAGAAATCAAATCGAGTCATGGAAGTGTTGCTCAGTGCAATCAGCCCCATGCAGTTGATGGCAGGAAAGATCCTCGGGTATGCCATGGTCACCGTCATCATGGTGGCGATGTTCTCATTATTCCTGATCGGGCTGCTGGTTCTGGCAACATCGCTTGATCTGATCTCACCAATGCAGATCCTGCAAAGTCTGATCTATCTCGTGATGGCCTATCTCATGGTTGCCGCCATGATGGCGGGCATAGGCAGTGCAGTCAGCGACATGCGAGATGCTCAGACACTTCTGGGTCCTGTGAGCATCGCGGTGATGATCCCCCTGCTGCTCTCTCCAGTGATCTCCGAAGATCCCAACGGACTCGTTGCGATGGTGACAAGCTATATCCCCCCACTGACACCCTTTGTCATGGTCATGAGACTTGTCGCGACTGAGCCCATCTCAATGGTCGAGATCGCACTCAGCATGGTCTGGGGATTCTTCTGTGCCTTCGTGATGATCTGGCTTGCTGCCAGAATTTTCCGAGTCGGTGTATTGATGCAGGGAAAACCCCCTTCACCAATGGAACTCATCCGATGGGCACGTTATCGCTGATGCCTGAAGCCGAAACTCATCGCAATGGACCGATCCGCCAGCGAAGCAGGCCGACCACCCCGAGCATGTTCAAGACCAGATAACCCGCTGCAAATCCCAGAAAGACCTGCTGGAATTGTTGCTCCGCATGCACGCCAAGTTCTGGAAACAGAAGAGCTGCAATCACGACGCCTGAAAAATAACCGGCGGTTCCTGCAGCCTGAACTGATCCCATGTCGGAGACACCTCGGCCCGATCGACTCGCCAGGGCATAGGTTGTCGGGACAAGTCCTGCTCCGGAAATACCAATCGCCACCATCAGAACAAAGAGGCCTTGTCCGTCATCCGAATCGAGATAGGCCATCGCTGCAACACAAAGCCCATAGAACGCCGCACATACGATGCGGACACGCAACGCCCCCAATCGATCTGCAATCAGTCCTGCCGGCCAACTGAAAATGGCGAGCAAGAGCAGGGAAACCCCGATGAAACCACCCGCCCTGGTCATGCTGATATCAAGAACGACTGTCAGATAGAGCGCGCCTGTCACTGAGATCACTGCTGACATCGCACGATCTCCGAAGGCGAAGCACATGGCCGGCCACAGGGAAAGACGCCAGCGTGAACGCATTGCAGCAGATGCGACTCGGACTGCCCGATCCTGCATCAGGTCAAGGTCACTTCGAACCAGCCAGGTCATCAACGCGAGCAGGGCACAGATAACACTGGTCGTCAAAAGGACCGCAACGGCACTCTGATCAGAGATGGCCCCACCACCACCAATACCGACTGCCAGCCCCAGCATCATCACGAATCCCGCTAAACCAAATCGACTACCGGAACGGTTGAAGGTCCCCGCACCCAACAAGCCAAGCAACGTTGAAATCGTGACCAGATCAGCACCGCCCTCAACACATCTGATCAAGAGTGTCGGGATCCAGCCGATCGGAAATGCGGTGATTGCCATGCATGCCGCATCTACAATGGCCCCAATCACAATCAACTTCCATGCAGGTAGATCTCTCCAGAATCTCGCCAGCAAAGGCAGAACTGCGATCGCTCCCAGCAGATTTACCGCCATGAACCAATGTGCGGAGCCAGCTGAGACTCCATATCGATCGACGGCAATCGCCTTCAACGCAATAGCAAGCATGGCATCTGGCAGGGTTGCCAGAAACAGAAGAACGGTCAGAGAGAAAAGGGATCTCATGCCTTGGCTTGAAGAAGTCATCTGAGTCTTGGAACCATTGAAGATTGAAGCTTCTTATTCAGGAACCACGGATCAACCGACCAGGTCGACCACCCAGAGAGGATCCTTGACGCTATCCTGCTGTCACACGGAGCATTGACCGCTGCCGTTCTTACAGGGGCGTTCCAAGCCCCGAGTGGCAGGAACCCACACACCCGAAAAGCCAGTATCTCACTGATGTCCAACAAAGTCTACTCATCACCAGCGACTGCACTTGAAGGCCTTGCCACCGACGGAATGACCGTCGCCGTAGGTGGATTTGGACTCTGTGGCATACCTGAACAACTGATCATCGCCTTGCGAGACACGAATGTGAAGGAATTGACTGCCGTATCCAACAATGCTGGCGTTGATGACTGGGGCCTGGGCCTTCTTCTTCAAACAAAACAGATCAAGCGGATGGTGAGCTCCTACGTAGGAGAAAATGCCGAGTTTGAAAGGCAATTCCTTGCCAACGAACTTGAACTTGAATTCACTCCACAAGGAACACTGGCGGAAAGAATGCGAGCTGGCGGTTCTGGAATCCCAGGCTTCTATACAAGAACTGGCGTTGGAACTGTTGTCGCCGAAGGCAAGCCTCATATGGATTTCGATGGGATCACCCATGTTCTGGAGCGAGGAATCGTGGCCGACCTTTCACTGGTCAAAGCCTGGCGTGCAGATGAAGTTGGAAACCTCGTCTTCCGCAAGACCGCTCGAAACTTCAATCCTCTCGTCGCCATGTGCGGCAAGATGACGATTGCCGAGGTCGAGGAGATCGTCCCCGCGGGAACCCTCGATCCAGATCACATCCATACGCCAGGGGTCTTCGTGAACCGAATTGTCCAGACCCAGTCGGAAAAACGGATCGAGCAACGGACCACCCAGTAGCCCCTTGCTGAACCGGCCTTCAGGCAGCATCTGAAGCAGGGCTCATCCTCTAATACGACCAGATCCCCCTTACTGGGGTAGAATCACGGCGGCATGCCCATAATTTGGCATTGCTTGGAGGATTTCTGCCATAAATGTTGGCACTTGGGCGTTCCAAAGGCCTCACAGAGCATTGTTTAACGCCCCAGAACCAGTGGAGCTGCAGCCATGACCCATTCCAACCGTCTCAACTCGATCACAAGCCGACTGGCCGGTCTGCTTTCAACGGCCCTGATCATCGCCATGACACTCATTCCATCGGCACCAGCCTCAGCCCAGCTGGGCGCGGTAGCTCAGGCCATGGAACCTGAATACTTCACACGCGATCTGCTGATCTTCATCGAGGGACTCGATCTGGATGACACACAGGCTGTCATCGCTGAAGCCATCTTCGATGACTACGAACAGAAGTTCCATGATGGCAAGGATCAGATGGAGATGGAGATCAATTCACTTACCAGTGAACTTCAAGCCATGAGAGGTCAGGTCGACAATGACAAACTCCTGGAGATGGTCGTGCAGCCCATCCAGGACTGGATGGTTCGTCGGCAGGGACTCAATGATCAACTCATCGAGAATGTACGAGTCATTCTTGTCCCGGAACAGCAGGATCTCTGGACAAACTTTGCACGGAAGCTCTACCGCGAGAAGAAGCTTGATGACGGCCGCCTGTCCGGCGAACGAGTCGACCTCTATGTCATCGCTCGCGACCTCGACATCGACACCGAAAAGGAGCCGATTCGGGAGACGATGTTCAACTACGCCATCCAGCTCAATCAAGCACTTCGTGCACGCCAGCTGTTGCTGGAAGGTGACAGCAAGGATCTACTGAACACCCTTCGCAACAGGCAGTCAGATCCGAACGTGGACATGGGCACACGAAAGAAAATCGAAGCTGCACGCCTGGTCGTACGCGATACCAACGATCGCTATCGCGAGGAAATCGCCGTCTTGCTGGGGTCCCCCATCGGCGACCGTTTCCGCCAGGAAACGCTTCGCAGAGCCTATCCAAAGATCTATCGCACCGGTAATGCAGAACGTGTCTACCGGGATGCCATGGAACTCTACGGTCCCGAAGGAGAACGTTCAGACGAGCAGATCTTTGAAGCCATCATGGACCTCTACAACGAATTCCAGTTGAAGCTCCAGTCACTGAATACCCAGATGTACAACGTGACACGCAGCAGTGAGCCCGAACTCGAGCTTGCGCGGATCGAAAATGCGATGCGAAGAGCCAATGGGCAGGAAACCCTTCGTCCCGAAGATCCAATGCGACCACTTCAGCAGGAGCGACGTGAACTCGAACGCACCTACATCGACAAACTTCGAGCCCTGCTTGGAGACGAGCAGTTCAAGGATCTCAATGGCGCCCGCCGGTACATGCCCGCACCTACCTTTGATCCAGACAATCCCAATATGGGAAACAATGGTGATGGACGGCTCCAACTGCAGGGCCCCAGCGGCGCAAGAAAGGGTGGGCCCAAGGAAACCAAGCCTGACAGTCGTCCTGACAAGCCCCCGGTCGGACTTGGGCAGGGCCAGGGTCTGGGCAAGGGCGATGACTGATTCGCCGTCTGCATCATGAACACAGAAGACAATTCCAACAGGATTTGAGAACTCCATGATTGACAACGGCTCAACCCAGACCACCAGTACGGAAGCGGACTCCTCAACCGGACCGGACACTGCGGCCATTCAGGCCAGATGCCGGCTCCTGGGAATCCCCTGGCATGAACGTGCCGTTGAAGCTTCACTTCAAGCTATCGAATGCCTGAGACCCGACGAAGCTGTTCGCCTCGGTGTCGTACCCCTGCGGATTGAGGAAGGCCGACTGATCGTTGCGATGCTCGATCCACTGGATGCGGAGTCTTCAGACGAAGCAGCCACACTGACAGGCATGCCTGTTCGCCGCGAAGGCATGGATCGACCCCACTTCATGGAGTTGATGCGAGAGCATTACGGGACGACAGCCTCCAAGATGGCTGATGCGCTGGCTGGCGAAGCAGACGATGACGAAGACAGCATCGAGCACAATCTGGATGCGATTGAAGCCGACGACATCCACCGGATGGCGGAAGAGCCGACACTCATCAATCTGGTCAATCTCATTCTTCTGGAAGCCATTCAACAACGAGCGTCCGACGTCCATGTCGAACCGTTCGAAAACCAGTTGACGGTTCGATATCGAATCGATGGTGTGCTTCAGGTTCAGGACCCCCCGCCGAAGCATCTGCAACCAGCACTGATCGGCCGCATCAAGATCATGTCAGGCATGAACATCGCGGAACGCTATGTGCCGCAGGATGGCAAGATCTCTCTTCGCTTTGAAGGCCGCAAGGTCGACATTCGTGTCTCGACCGTACCAACGCTTTATGGCGAATCGGTGGTCATGCGTATTCTGGACAAGAGCTCGCTCGCACTCGACTATGAAGTACTTGGAATGAAGCCTGAGATCCGCGAATCCATGGATTCGCTGCTCAGCAAACCCCACGGCATGGTTCTGGTCACCGGCCCGACCGGATCCGGCAAGACGACGACGCTCTACGCCTCACTGAAGCGCATCTTCGACCCTCACAAGAAGATCATCACCATCGAGGATCCCGTCGAGTACGAACTGGAAGGCATCAATCAGATTCCGGTGAACCACAAACGTGGGCTGGATTTCGCCGGCGGACTCAGAAGCATCCTTCGACAGGACCCGGACATCGTTCTGGTGGGTGAAATCCGCGATGGCGAAACAGCGGACATCGCCATTCGCTCTGCATTGACCGGTCACTTGATTCTTTCAACACTGCATACCAATGACGCGCCAAGTTCCGTTGGTCGACTGGTCGACATGGGCGCCGAACCCTACCTGGTCGCCTCCGTACTGGAAGGGCTCCTTGCACAACGCCTGGGCCGCCGTGTCTGCCAGGAATGCCGAGTGCAGACTCCAATCGATGAAGACATGTCTCATCGCATCACCGAACAGGAACGTGCGCTCTTCAATGGCAAGGTGTGGACTGGAACTGGTTGCGAGAAATGCAACAACACCGGCTACCGCGGCCGAATCGGCTACTACGAGATTCTCAAGGTCAATGCTGCCAGCCGCAAGGCTATCGCGGACAACGTGCCAATCGCCGAATTCCGAAGAATCATTGCCGACGACATGCAATCGATGCGTGAAGACGGGATGAACCGAGCGGCCGAAGGACTGACCAGCATTGCGGAAGTGCTCCGCGCAACTCAGGATGCGGACGACACCACGTCCACTTGAACCCAATGCCTACCTACCGTTATGAAAGCATGACCGCCGCCGGCGCAAGCCGATCAGGAACCCTCGACGCGACCAGCCGGGCTGATGCCGTACGCCAGCTGATGCAACGTGGTGAAACCGCCACGCAGATCGTTTCCGCGCAGACCACGGCAAAGACCGGCGGAGCAGCAGCCAAGAGCAAGGCGGCAACTCGACCCACCATGGGCAAGGCCGAAATGGCCACGCTCATCCGCGAACTGGCCACGGCACTGGAAGCAGGACTGCCCTTGATGCAGGCACTTCGCACGATTCGACGGCAGGCCACAGGAAGAGCCGCCCCGGTGATCCTCGATTTTCTGATTGAACGAGTCGAAGCAGGCGACACACTTCACAAAGCCGCGGCTGAATACGGCCGCCCGTTCAATGATCTCATCGTCGGCATGATTCGAGCATCCGATGCTTCGGGTCGATCAGCCGAAATCCTTCACCAGCTCTCAGATCTCCTGGAACGAGGCGTTGAACTTCGTCGCGAACTGCTCAGTGCAGCCTTCTATCCAATGCTGGTCGCAGGCCTGATCATGATCAGCGCCGGAATCCTGGTGGTCTATCTGATCCCTGAACTTCTGGGACCGGTCATCGCTTCGAATCCCGATGCCGTGCTGCCATTCCCTACCAGAGTCGTCATGGGTCTCTCTGAATTCTTCATGAGCTGGTGGTTCGCGATCATCGGAGTGGTATTTGCCGCAGTGGTTGGCTATCGAGTCTGGATTGCTGTTCCTGAAAACCGTTTCATGGTTGATCGCAACAAACTGCGCATTCCCGTTCTGGGGCGACTTCTTCGTGACATCGCAGTTGCCAGATTCACCCGAACACTCGGCACCCTTGCCGAAGCAGGACTTCCGATCCTCGATTGCCTTCGAATCACACGCGACACCCTTGGCAACACCGCCATGATGAAAGCGATTGATGAAGTCCAGGATCAAGTCACGGCTGGTCGTCCACTCGCTGAACCGCTGGAACGATCAGGCCTCTTCCCACCCCTGCTTGTCCAGGTCGTCCACCTTGGCGAACGGTCTGGTCGACTCGAAAAAATGCTTACTCACGCAGCCAGCGCATTTGATCGTCAGGTTGCGATTTCCCTCAAGTTGTTCACCAAAGCCTTCCCTCCACTGCTGATCATTCTCATGGCAGGAATCGGCGGCTTCGTACTTGCAGCCATTCTGCTGCCCATGCTCCAGATGCAATCGATGGTCTCATGACCAATCGCACCTTCCGAACTTAGGAGTCACTACCGTGAATCTCACTTCCCGTTCTCGAACACGCCGGCCACGTCGAGGCTTTACCTTGGTTGAGGTCATCGTGATGGTTACCATCGTGGCCATCCTTGGCGGCGTCGTTGCAACGACGATGCTGTCACAGGGTGCCGAAGGACGCGCACGTGCAGCAGAAATCGGCGCTGCACGAATCCGCACCGCAATCCAGCAGTATCTGGTTGATGCCGGACAATCACGCCCAGGTCAGGACTTTGAACTCAATCTTCTGCTGCTGGGGCCCGAAGACGGTGGTGGCCGCACCGGCCCCTATCTCAACTCGGAAGATCACCTCAAGGACCCCTGGGACAGCTTCTATGTTCTGGAATTCCCTCCGGGAACAAAGAACTTCGATTTCGATGTCGTCTCCTATGGTGAAGACAAGCAGGTCGGTGGCAAGGGCCCTGCCGAAGACATTCGCAAATAGATCTCCGAACAGGCGATGACCCCGATTCCTGCACCATCACGAAGCGGCCCGCGCGGGTTCACACTGATCGAGGTGATCGTTGCGGTGACCATCGCTGCGATTCTCGTCTCGATGATCGCCGTCAGGCTTTCAAGTACACGAGACAAACAGGTCTCGCTCTTTGTGGATCAGCTCAGCGATCTTCTCATGATGTATGCGCTCCGTACGGACAATTCTCCCGTACCGATCGCGATCTCGATGGACCGTGGGTACATGACGGTTGGACTGGTCAAGCGAGTCCCGGGGGCCGTTGAAGGGAGCGAATCAGAGTGGGTCTATGACCCGATGATTGCACCAGTACCCATCCCCGATTTCATGGAACCAGAAAGCATCGAGTTCTTTTCCGATGGCGATTGGGCTGATGTGAGCGAGTGGCCCTTGTCATCGATGCCTGGCGAAAATCGTTCAACCATTGAAATCCAAGTCAGCTATGACAACCGTGTCATTTCACTTCGCCTTCCACCACATGGACTCACAGCGGCCGTGCAGGATTCTGATGTACTCGATTCCCAGATCGTCCCGAGAGAACCAGAGGATCTCGATACCACTGGACAATGGCAATCCGATTGGTGGCAGGATTGATGATGATGCATCAACAAGTGACATCCAGAACCCGCCGAGGTATTGCACTCTTTGAAGTGGTCCTTGCGGCGGTCCTGCTCGGAATCGGACTATCGGTCACGATGTCTCTGGCAGCGACAGCACTGAGCCGTCAGGGACTGGGGGAACACAACCTGACCGCAGCCTGGCTGGCCGATGAGCAACTCAGCCTGGTCGTCATGGAAGGTCCCAAGAAGTTCATTCAGACCCAGCCGACCAGCGGCGACTATGACGCTCCATTCGAAGAATACAGCTTCGAAGTGGAGGTCAGACACATTTCGGATTACGAGCCTTATGACGTCACCGTGTACATCACCTGGGACGGTGGAGACCGGGAGTTCATCCTGCAGACGAAGGTAGCACCTCGTCAAGGAGAGCCTGAAGAACAGGAAGACCGGACACCACTGGAGCCCATTGATCGAGAATCACTCTACTTCGAGGAGAGTGAATGATGATCACCAACAGGATCCAACGACAGGCGGCACCCATGAGGCATCGCCGCGGCTTCACGCTCGTGGAGATCATCGTCGCCGGGATCATCATGTCCATGCTGTTCGGCGCGATCGCCGTCTCCATGGGCCAGATCACCCAGGCTCGCAACACCAGCCGCAATCGGATGGAAGCATTCGTCAGAGCCGATGCCGCACTGCAGGCCGTTCGAAGTGATCTGGTCTCCGTACTGCGAAGACAGGATCTGTTTCAGACCTGGGTCCTTTTGCAGGATGATGCCATGACCATTGATGGTGTCGAGATGAACCGCGACCGGATCATCCTGTTCAACAACCGACTCCGCGCCATTCGAACGATTGAATACAACGGAGAAGGCATCGAGTATGAATCATCATGGCAACTGCTTGATGATGATGACGGGCCAGTGCTATGGCAACGACGGGATGCGATGCCTGACACCTACCCTCAGGCAGGCGGCTTGATCACACCTGTCGTCGAAGGCATCCTCGAACTTGGCATTGAAGTGTGGGACGGCGAACAATGGATGGCTGAATGGGACTCCGACTTCGACGGGCTTCCCCGAGGATTCAGAGTTTCAGTTACAGCCACCGGGGCACGCCCTGGCGAAGACCCGATGGACTTCCCTCTGGCATTCCTGCGCACCGTCGTACCGGTAGAGCGCTGCCCGCTGCCACTGGACGTTCAGGATCTCAAACTTGCGGAACAGATCACCATTGACCGGGAACTGCCGCCTGAACAAGCCACCGAAATAGCTGAAGCCATCGCGAACGGAACCACCCTCCCGCTCAATGCTCAGACGGAAACAACAGAAGACCAGGCCCTGCCTGGATCAGTACCGATCCCTGGTGGCGGCCGAGTGACCGGTATCCCTGAAGGACTACCTGTCATCCCACCACGTTCAGGCGGTGGTCGAGGAGGCCCTTCCGGCTTTGGCGGCGGCGGCGGCGGCGGCGGTGGCGGCGGAGCTGGAGGCCGATGATGAATCACAGCCTCATGAGCGCACCCATTCGCCGACGTGGTATTGCCATGGTCGTGGTCATCTGGGCCATCGCAGTCTGCTCCGTACTCACCGCTTCACTCATGGTGTTTTCGATGCGACAGGGGATGCTGGGCGTTGAAGTCCAGGATCGGATCTCCGCACGATGGGCGGCAAGAGCAGGCCTGGAATCGACCATCGCCAAGATGGCCGAGTACTCGATGTATCCGATCCAGGATGACGCCTTGTCCCTGTATTACGAAATGGAAGATGTCAGCCAAGGTGAAACCGAAACAGGGAGCTGGCTGATTCAACACTCGGCTGACGACATGTCACAGCAGTGGCGAGGTCCGATGGACGAGCATTCAAAGCTGAATGTCAATGATGACGAACTTCGTGGACTCATCGCCATCATGTTCTATCCGCTGGCCTTTGGTGTTCTGGACTCAATTACCGACTGGCTTGATGATGATGACGAACCATCTGCACTGGGCGTTGAACGAGACTGGTATCTCAGTCTTGATGCTCGATATGAACCACGCAACGGGCCGATCTGGCACATTGCGGAGATGGAACTGATCGCTGGTCTTGAACCGGAAGATATTCGTGGAGAAGACTGGAATCTGAACTACCGTCGAGACGTGTCGGAGAATGATGGTGACGAGACCCTCCCTATCGATGAACCTGACGACAAGCTGGATGCTGGATGGTCCGAGTTCCTGACGGCCCGAAGTCGTGGTGGAGGAATGGCTGAGTCCGGCCAACCCAAACTCTGGCTGGATGCCGCTGATCCTCTTGACCTGATCTCTCGGTGTGGAATCACCCTTGAACAAGCCCAGTATCTCGTGAACAAGGCTCAGGACGATGACTTCAAACTGTCTGATTTGATTCTTGAGAACAGGCCTGCCTCACTGAACAACACCAACTCAATCTTCCAGCAGACTAATACTCCAAACAGCGGGCAGGCTTCCTTTACCCCTGAAGAAGTCGCAGCTGTTCTCAGCGAGGTCACCCTTTCGCCGAATCACAGACCAGATTGGGGCAAGATCAACATCAACACCGTGCCCGCCAAGCTGCTCTATGAGATCTTCCAGGATGATGAACGGATGGTTCAGGACATTCTGGCCATGAGAGCCGCCCGCTCAGAGGGCATCAGCAGCCTCATGAGCCTCTGGGAGCTGCCATCCATGGATGAGGCCCAGATGGAGCAGATGCTCAGCCTCTTCACGACCCAAAGCAACGTCTTCACGGTCGTATCTCGAGGAAAGAGCAAGTCTTCTGGGCAAGAAGTGGAAATCATTGCCGTTGTGGACCGTTCTACCATCCCGATCAGAATTATCGAGTACCGAGAAGACTAGCCCCAAGACCACCAAATCCCCGATATTGGCCACGTGAGCCCTTGATTACAGGCCCAACAGGCCCAAATCGTTTATCCTTCCATCTGTCGAGTCGCAGCCCCCCATATGAGCCTTCCCGACCCACCCGAATCCAATGTTGTCGCCGTACTGCACCGGCGAAGTGGCCACTGGGCCTGTGTGGCAGGACAACCCGGCACCGGTGAAGCCATCCGCATTCTGGAACTTGCCCAACTTGCCACGGATGATGAAATCCAGCCTTGGCTTGAACGCGTCAATGCAAGCAGCACCAGAGTCGTCCTCCCTTCCTCGGAGGTGATCTGCAGAACCTGTACCCTGCCTGATGGTGATGAAGACACCCTTGATGAAACCCTGAGACTCCAGGCCGAGACCCAACTTCTCGGGACAGCACCAACTCATCGAATGGCCACTGCAGCATTGCCCAGTTCAGGCAGCGATGCCGTGCGAACAGGCTTGATTCTTGCCTGGCCTGAATCCTCCCCATTTGATGGTCCTCCTCTGGAAACGACACCTCTGTATGTTCCAGATGTCGCAGGACTGGCATCGCTTCTTGACGGAAGACGACCAGCCGAACCTGTCGTATGGATTGATCCAGATCATGACAGTCTTTCAATAGCCTTGACCCACATGCAGGGCATTCAGGTACGTGCACTGCGAGAAGATCTCAAAGCAGGCGATACGTCCAGATCAGTTTCCAAGGCTGTAGCCGAAACAGCTATTCAGGCTGATCTTCCACTCGAACGGATCGAGCAACTTGCGGAAGAAACTGCAGCGAGTATCAGTGACTCGAGTGCTCGACTGCTCCTGCCTGATGTTGTTCTTGATTCAGCGCTTTCAAGACTTGAACTGCCGCAGCCCATTGATGAAATCGATCTGAACGAATACGGAATTGCGATGGGCTGCCTTCTGGCAACAGGCGATGAACTCGCGCCCATGACCCTGTTCCGCAGAGATCTGCCACAGATCCAGCCAACCATCATGGAAGCGACTACGGAACAGCTTTCCTCGACTCGAATCGCAACGTGGCTGCTTGTAGCCAGCATTCTGGTGCTGCTGCTGGCACCAGTCGCAATCAGCGGCGCACGTCTTGGCCTGCTCAAGATCGCTCACCCATCCCTTGAAGACCGTGTCCAGGATTACGAACGTCAGGTCAAGCAACACCGCATGTATCGAGCACTGGGCAATGATGCCTGGCCGATGACAAAGCTTCTCGCTGACATCAGCAACTGCACCCCCGTCGGAATCGAGCTTGAGCAGATCCGCCTCGGGCAGGGAGAACCTGTGAAGCTCAGTGGCAAGGCCACTCACCCTGTAAATGGTCAGGATGCCAGACAGCTGATTGCTGAAATGAAGGAACTGATGGAAGCAAGCGGCGTCTTCAATGATGTCGTGATCCGCTATGAAGCACAGGACACTTTCGGGCCTCGTGACTTCACAATCGATGCGCAGGTATCACAGCCTCTCTATCGTCCGCCTTATTCAGAAGACGCTGATTTTGGCATTCGAACACTGGCGCACAGAATCTATGGGGACGAAGCCATGGCACAGGGCGCCATGGTGGCCGAAGCGGGTTCAGGATCGACCACCACTCGCGAGACACCTGCTCAGTCAGCCCCTCAAGGCAACTCCAATCGAATCACCCCCCCTCCGGCCAGCACGACACCACCTGCATCCACTGTAGACACTCGCGCTGGCAGGCCATCTGATACCACCACTTCCACGCCGGCCCGAAACACGACGACACGGCGTCGGTCAGGCTCTTCATCGGGAGGCGGCGCCTCCAGAGCTGACGCCGACAACCGTGGCGGCAACAGCGGCGCGACACGAACTGGACGGATTCCGGAAAAGCTGAACCAACAGCAGATCGACGCCATGAGTGACGGCGAGATTCGACAGCAGCTTGTCGAAGTCTCTCAGGCCCGCAAGCTTGCTCGCAGCGATGAAGAACTTGAAAAGCAGCTTGATGAACAATTCCAGATGCTGATGAATGAACTCAAAGCCAGAGCAAAAAACAACAAGTGAAAGACAGCAACACCTATCTCGATCACTATCAGGAACTGCCCAGGGCTGCCAAATGGGGCGTGCTGGCCACCGCGTTCCTGCTCGTCTTTCTGTTCTGGGCTCAGTTCCTTCAGCCCACGGCCGAAGCATGGACCATGCAGGCTGATGAGATGGAAGACAATCTGAGTGAACTCAAGGACAGCACCGGAATACCTCGTGATGTCCTCATTCAGGCCATCGGCTTCGGCCCGGTTGAACTGCCTGACCGAAAGCAGCAAGGCTCCCTGCTGATGACCGAACAGGTGCAGGCCGTACTTGCCGAATATGGCATCACGGATGACAACTTCAACATGTCACGACCTACTCCGATGAGCGGCAGCAAGTCAGTAGGCCTGACCAATGCGGGCGAGAAACTCGAGCGACTCAAGACTGAAGTGGAATTCAAGACCACGCCACAGACGGCCATCGACATCATTTCAACCATGGAAAGTGATCCAGCTTTCGAGGCCGTGTCCAACGTGAAACTTGACCGTGATGAAAGCGGCAAGATTCGAGTTCGGATCACGATCGAATCCTGGGTCAGAGTCAAGCGTGGAGCTCGCAACTGATGGACTCCAAGCATCCACTCATGGGACCATTGGGCATCAGCATCGGTGCCATCGTCATCATTGCGCTTGTGATCACGGCAGAAGTACCCGCTTTGATCAATTCCACAGGAACAGCTGCAAGCAGTGGTGCCCCGGAATCTGACACCGTGGCCGAACTGGCTTCACAACATGAGCTGGCCATGAACATGGATCGTGATCGATTCAATGGACGCTCATTCTTCTATCGCCCAGCACCTCCACCAAGGCCTCGTCCCAAGGTGGAACCCACCAATACACCACCTCCACCACCGCCTCCGCCTCCACCACCAGTGGATCCGAAACCGGTGAAGCCAACCTATCCAAAGAACTACACCGGCCCTGATCTCAAGGCGATCATCGGCCCGACGGCATTCTTCCAGCCTTCAGGAGGCGATCTCATCGTCGTCAATGTCGGTGAAACCAAGGAGGACATTGAACTCCTTGGCACGACCCCGCCAAGCAATATCGAGGTGAAGTACCGCGGCGGCGGCCCCTACAGCGTGCCCTTGTTCGATCTTTCACCACCTGAATTTCTGACTGGCGATGAAATCGATTCAGAAGACGCTGCGTCAGCCATTGTCGTCGACACGCGAGACGGCCCGGAGGAAGTCGATGCACTTGAAGGAACCAGCGGCTGGCCCGCAGGAACCATCGCCGGCGATCCAGTGAGAGTGGTCTATCGACAAGGTCCTTACGAAGGCGCTGTCCGTGGCATTCTCGCCAGAGCAAACAACGCCTGGCTTGTGATCGATGTGGATGGACGAGAGAACCCGATGGAAATCTACAAGGCCGACATTCTTTCGATCCAGAATCTCAGCCCGGCCCCTCCAGAACCGGAACAGATTCCTGAAACCGAAGAACCAGGTGCGGCTGAAATCCAGAACAGCAATGACAACAGCACGGTTGCGAATCCCAACAGCAACACGAGTACGCCAGTCGTGAGCAACGACAACGCCAGCATCGCACCAGCAAACCAGAATTCAACTGTTGCCAATGGAAATGCAAGCAACGCTGTCTCCATGCCCACAGCAACTGATGTCTCGAACCAAAACGACAATGCCACGCAGCCAGCAGAAGATGCTGAACCTGCCGGCGACTCCCCCGCTTCACCCTCCACGGACGGATGACTCTGCCATGTTCCAACACAAGAACCCGGATGAACAGAACCACCTGACCGTCTTGAAGCGGCTGACTCGACCTTACCGAATCGTCTCAGGAGAACGACTCGTGTCCACTTCCTTCCAACGCATTCTGACCTGTCTGGTCGCACTGACCCTCGTCACCCTTTCAGGCCATGCGATGGCTCAGGATCGGCCCGATCCTGAAGCACCACCAGCGCCTCCACCGGTCGTCGACCCGGATCGCCCCGAAGCCGACGAACCTCCAGCTCCTGTTGAAACAGAGATCGATGCAGTCGAGGAGGAGGCACCAGCCTCCGATGATGCTGATGCTGATGATGAAGTTCAGGAAGGCGTACTCATTCAGCCTGAGGATTCCTCTTCGAACAACCAACGAGTCAGTCGCGTTCGAAGCGACCGCAGGCCGGTTCCCGAAGGTGACGTCAAGCTGGGCATGGATGATGTCACGGTAAAGCAGCTGTACGCCTGGATCGCGACCCAGACCGGCAAGGCCATCATGCCGATCAAACCCACGCAGATTCAGAATCAGAAGTTCACCATCATCATGGACGACTATCTGCCCAATGAAGAAGCGCTTGACATGCTCTTCTCCTATCTACGTCTCAACGGCGTAGGCATCATCGAACGAGAAGATGTCATCCTGATCGGCCCCCTTGAGGAAATGACCAAGGAGATGGGCGAAATTGAAGTCGTCAATGCAGGCCAGAGCGTGATGGATCGCATCGACCGCGCTTCTCTGATTCTCAAGATCTTCCAGGTTGAACGAGGCAATGCAGAAGACATCCTGAGCAACATCGAGGACTTCCTTCCTTCCTACGCCGCCCCCACCGTGGACGGCACCTCCAACCAGATCATCCTGATTGCCGACGTGGCGCTGTGCCAGCAGATGGAAACGATCATCAAGCAGCTTGATCAGAGATGGCTCAACCAACGCATGCACACCTATCGCCTGAAATGGGCCGATGCCGGTGATGTTGCTGAAAATGTCCTCGACCTCTTCGAAGGCGGAGGCAGTGGAACCGCCTCCACACGACCCACTGGAGGCAACACGAACAACCGGACGAACCGGAACACCACTCAGCGTCGAGCCACCGCCGGTGGCACCGGCGAAGTCGACTTCCGTACCAGCGTCAATGTCCAGCAGAACACCTTGACCGTTCAGGCTGAACCCGATGTCATGGAGGAAATCGCCACGCTCATCGCAACGGAATGGGACCTCCCTCGACCAGAGGGGACCTCCCGTCTGTTCTTCCTGAAGTACACCGACCCCATCAAGGTCAAGGAACTGCTTGAGCAGGTTCTGGGAAGTGGCAGCAGTTCAACCAGTAGCCGTGGCAACCCTCGTCAGGGCCAGAATGCCCAGCGAGGGGACGCAACCTCCGGCATCAGCGGCGTGTACCGCATCGATGCCTACGAAGACAAGAATGCACTTCTTGTGCTCGCCCGTACGGTCGAAAGCTTCGGGTTCATTGAAAGCATCATCGAAGATCTCGATCAGCCTGTTGATGTGGGCCTGCCAGAGGTCATTCCTCTGAAGTACGCCGACGCAGTCGAACTCTCTGAGGAGATCAATGTCCTGCTGGCCAAGGCTGGAGCACGAGTCACTCTTCCACGTCCTGCCACGGGCCTGACCGCTCAGGGTGGATTCTCTGATGGCGAAGGTGGTGGCGGGGTCACCGGGCCAGACTCCGAAGGTGGCGGTGGCGGTGACCTTCAGTTCCCCTGGCAGACCGGTGGTAATACCGATGAACAAGCACCCGAGTCCGTGCTGATCGGCAAGGTGCGGGTTGTTCCCATCATTCGCCAGAATGCCCTGGCTGTCATGGCGCCTCCTGCCTACAAGGAATCCATGAGAGATCTGATCGTCGGACTGGATCAACCCAGACGTCAGGTGCAGATTGCGGCAACGATTGTGGAAATCGACATCTCGGACCAGTTGTCTCTGGGTATCAAGCTTGGCAACGGCTTCACGCCTGATGGACCTGCCCTGGGACCATGGGGCGCCGACTTTGCAGCACAAACCACCGGATTCCTGAGCAATCTCATCGGAAGTGGCGGTGCTCAGACTACTTCGGTCTTCAATCTTCAAGAATCTTCGATTTCAGTCATCATCGAAGCGTTGGCCACCTTGACCAATGCCAAGATCATCCAGGAACCGCGTGTCTTCACGGCCGACAATGAGGAAGCTGTCTTCTTCAGTGGTCAGGAATACCCGATCGCCTCCAGCCAGACCGATGCAGCATCAGGCGGCCTGAATACCGTCACCAACATCAACTATCGCAATGTCGGCGTCTTCCTCAATGTCCGACCTCGCATCACCGAAGAAGGTGCTGTCGACCTCGATGTCGCCATTGAACTCTCCGAAGTCGGTCGTGACGTCAACGTTGGTGGAACAGTAAGTGCTGAATTCCCTCGCAAGCAGGTGAATTCCCATGTCATCCTTCTTGATGGCCAGACGCTTGTCGTCGGCGGCCTTCTTCGTGAAGTCGAAAGCATGAAGAAATATGCAATTCCGTTCCTTTCAGAGCTGCCGCTGATCGGCGACATCTTCACCTTTACGGACCAGCAGATGGAACGAAAGGAACTGATCGCGTTCATCACCCCGACGGTTGTCCACCGGCCAAGTGACAACTACAACAACTTCAACGCCGAAGATCTGAAGAGACTCCAAAATGTTGCTCGACCCTTGGCCGAACAACTCGAGGAAGCTGAACGAACGATCGATCTGGATGTCTACAACCGGATCCAATCACACGTCCAGCAGAGCTCGGATCAATCAGGAAGCGCGACAGGAACATGGGATCTCAAGCCAGGCCTTCCAGAAGGCTCACTTGATGATGCGCCGATTCAGGTCGACATTGATGAGTTTCAGCCGGCAACACTTGATTACCCGGGTGAAAAACAGGAAGAAGCCAAAGAGACACCCTGATGAAATCACGTACCTGCCTCATTCTGGGGGGGATCGTCTTCACGACAGCACTGATGCTGACGGGATGCAACTCGAAGCCCAAGCTCAGCACCAAGACGGCGCAGGCGCTCTACGAGATCGCCAAGGCGAACCAGCCTGACCAGACCAAGGATGAGGAATTCGCCGCGCTGGACTGGTCGCTTGGAACGGTTCCCAAAGGTGGGACCAGACTTCCCCTGACAAGTCCTGATGGCAAATGGATGGCCATCGAGGATGGGCCAAGCATCTCCGGCCCCACACTGCTGGCACTGCCTGATGCGCCGATCCCGAATGCCAATGGCGTGGTGATCTGGGAAGTTGATGCTCGCGCTTCCAAGCTCAATCAGACTCATCGACTTCCCGGGCCGCTTCTACTGGGCAACTCTTCTGATTCAGAAGGCTTTCTGGTGGAATCACCTCGGCTGAATGGAAGCAGATGGATCGGAAAAGTCGCATGGGACACCGGCAGGATTCAATGGCTCGTGCAGGATGACAATGTCAATGCATTTGGTTCGATCGGACCTCAAGGAGAACTCGCCTGGAGTACTCGTACGATCACAGGTTCACAGTTTTCACTGGCGATCCGAATGCCCGATGGCGATGAAATCGGTATTGCCGCCAATGGCGGCGAATGGCTCATGCCTGAATGGAGTACCCGCAGCAGTCGACTGTCCGTACTGTTTCTTGCTGATGATGGCCTTCTTGCCATGGTCTCAATGGATGCTCGCACACCGGAACTGCTTCAGTCGACGCCACGGCAATACACGCTCATGACCGATGCTCGTCGATATGACGCCTTGGTGACGCGAAGTACTCACCCCGTCATCCAGAACGGAACTCAACCTTCATTTGAAGAAGTGATCTTCTATCACCCGAAGGCCAGATCGATGTTCGTATGGCTGCCCACCAATATCCAGAAAGATCCACCTGTCGGGCTGTCTCCTGACTCAGTTGCGGCCGCCAATGACCCCAACTCCGACGGGTATCTGGTCAGCACCGCCAGCGATCTGAGATGGCAGGATCCCAATTACCAGTCATTCGTCCGAGTTCGGTATGGTGCTGCGATTCCTCGTGCGACCACTTCGAATGTTGCACCGTTTCTGCTGTTCGTACCGAGTCCGAACGGATTTGAAGTCCGCGCACTGATCCCCAATTCAATCAACACGAACACTGACACCGCCAGCTGATCCAGTTCGAATCACCTTTCGATCCGGTCAACCCGATGTCGGGATTTCATCCTGCATGTAGGTCTTCGTCTTGAAGAATGGGGACACGATCATGTAGATGACCCCCGCAACGACCATCATTCCCGTGAAGAACCAGTAATAGTTGGCTCCGACCAGTGACGAGTTGCCGTCCTGATCCATGGTCACCTGGTTGACCAGAACGGTAATGACGTTTCCAAGGGAAACACTCAGCAGATACAGGCCCATGATGAATGATTTCATCGCCTTGGGGGCCTGTGTATAGGAGAACTCGAGACAGGTGATCGAGACCATCACTTCTCCTGCGGTGAGAATCACATAGGCAAACAGGACCCACCAGACCGAAGGCCAGTCAGCTTCATGAATTTCACCCTCTGAAGTCAGCAGGATGCCCCCACGGGCCACATCCACGATGGGCAGATCGCCCTGCTGCCCCACCTCGAGAAACTTCTCAATGGCAGCAGCAATTTCAGGTCGCTTGTCATCGATCTCATGCTTCTTCCCATCAACCGTGACCGTCCCCTCTCGAAGAAGAGTGACCGTATTGGGCAGATCCGACTTTCCGTCGGAGTGGATACCTGAAACTCTGGCCTCAAACGCCTCACGCGATTCGGTGATCCGCTGCTCAGCAAACGCTGACACGGTGAACGCGAGTGCCGTCAGCATGAATCCGAAGCCGATCTTGCGAATAGGGGTCAGCTTCCAGACCTTGTTCATCGCTGGATAGATCAGGTAGGCGAAGATCGGAATGAAGATCATGATCAACAGCGGATTGATGAATCCGATCTGGTCTGGAAGCAGATGCATTCCCATGACATCACGATCCATGGAACGCGACTGATCAACCCAGGTCGTGGCACTCTGGTCATACAGTGACCAGAAGATCGCAACGAACAGATACAGCGGTGCCAGACGCAGCAAGGCGCTCAGGCCTTCTCCAGTGAATGACTCCTTGACGAAGCTCATTCCCCTTGGAGGTACGTGAGCATATCTCTTCCGGCCAAGCCAGAAGACTAATGTGGCAACTGCCATGGCGATGCCGGGAATACCAAATGCCCATCCGGGACCCAGGTCACGCATGACACCTGGCAGCAACGCATAGGCGAAGAAACTGCCGAAGTTGATCGAAAAGTAGAACCAGCCATAGACCCGTTCAAGCAGATGCGCATTGGTCTTGCCGAACTGGTCGCCGACATGGGCTGACACACATGGCTTGATGCCACCGGAGCCGATGGCGATGAGGATCAAGCCGAGATACAACCATCCGCGTGGCGACATGGTTGCTTCCAACGCCGCCTGAGGCATGTCCATCAAGGCAAGACAACCATGCCCGGCAACATACACCATCGAGAGTGACATGATGGTGAGGTACTTGCCGAGGATCGCATCCGCGATGAGTGCACCAAGAATCGGAAAGACATAGACACCTGCACCAAAGAGACTGATCAGCGAGATCATTTCCGTCTTGGTCATCTGATCATCCGCACCGGCAGCCGTCATCAGATAACTGGTGAGAAAGATCGGAAGCAGGGCCTTCATGCCGTAGTAACTCAGACGCTCTGCCGCTTCGTTACCCACGATGAAGCCCAGCCCGGTAGGCAACTTCTCGGTTGCAACGGGTGCCGTTCGATACTTGGATCCAGACATGTTTTATCCTTGGTCTAGTTCAGATGATCACTCTGGCTGCTTGCGAGGCATTGCCTTCCAGGCCAATGCCAGACAGACGAACAGGAAGAGTACCCCACCGGCCCATGAAACGGGGAAGATACTGCCTTCACCACCCCCGATTGCCAGCGGATTACTGCCTTCAGCCAGTACCAGCGGGATCGCAAGCAGGATGCCAAGAATGGCTTCTCCGGTAATCAGACCGGCAGCCATCAGCAAGCCCTTGCGTTCGCCAGACTCCCTCAGCTGCAGCATGTCCGCGGAATACTCACCTTCCATCTGCTCCACATTCTTGTGTCGCCCATGAAGGAGCCAGTGAATGATGCCTCCGACCAGAATAGGACCTGCCAGTTCCAGTGGAAGATAGACACCCACTGCAACCGCCAGAACCGGTGTACGGAATCTCGCACGCCTGGACTCGAGAATCAGATCAAGGATGATGATCAGTCCAGCAAGTCCCATCCCGATGAAGACCATGTTCCAGGGAAGCCCCTTGCCGAAGACACCTTCTGCAACTGAAGCCATCAGTGATGCCTGAGGAGCCTCCAGAGGGGTCTGATCCGCAACCGTGACGGTTCCGATACCGTAGGCCTGCAGGAGCAGATTCAGCACGGGCGCCATGACTGCCGCTGCAGCAACAACACCCACCACCTGCATCACCTGCATTTTCCATGGGGTTGCACCAAGAATATGACCTGACTTGAGATCCTGCAGATTGTCTCCGCCGATGGCTGCGGCACAACAGACCACTGCGCCGATCAGAATGGCCGCCACTGGCCCACCAGGAGCAACCATGCCAACACCGAGCAACAGGAATGAACTTGCCAGCAAGGTGGCGATCGTCACACCGGAAATCGGATTGTTGGAAGAACCGACCAGGCCAGCCATGTAACCGGCAACTGCAGAGAACAGGAAACCTGCAACCAACATGATGACCGCCATGAAGGCCGCGATCCACCACAGCCCCGTGACCATTCCAAAGATGACGAACAGTGGAACCGTGGAAAGCATCAGCAGGAAACCAACCCACTGCATCGGAAAATCAATTTCGGTACGTTCGACACTTCCCGCTTCGTTGCGCCGCTTGCTGTAGGCCATGAAACCAGCACTGATGCCTCTGATGAGGCTGGGAAACAGTCGAACCAGTGCCCAGATGCCGCCAACGACCATGGCACCGACACCGAGATAGCGGGTCTGCTTGCTCCAGATCGTATAAGCCCAGTCTTCAGCCCCTACGGGCTTGCCGATCAACTCGGAATCAGCGGCCACACTGAATTGGTTCCAGGCAGCGGCACCTTGAACATGTTCATAGACCGGCCAACCCTGCATGTCTGAAATGATTGGAATGGCGATATACCAGTTGACCGCGCCGCCGAAGAAGACCAGGACGGCGATATTGAGACCGACGATGTAGCCGACACCAAGAAGCGCCGGCGACAGGTTGCTGCCGAAGTAGAGAATTGAATCCCCGATCCTTTGGGCACCTTCAAAGACTCCTGTCCAGATCTTGAATCCAGAATCACCGATCTTGAAGATGGCTCCAAGCAGACCACCGAAGGCAATCGCTGCAATCGAACCTTTGACACCCTTTTCGCCCGCCTTGAGAAGTTCCGCCGTTGCAATACCTTCAGGGAACTTCAGCTTCGCATCGACCACGAGTGCGCGACGAAGCGGAATGGTGAACAGGACTCCGAGGATGCCACCCACACCAGCGATGATGGTGGTCTGGAACCAGTTGAAGGTCGTCCATCCGCCCATGAGGATCAGCGCCGGAAAGGTGAAGATCACACCTGCAGCGAGAGATTCACCTGCAGAAGCGCAGGTCTGAACCATATTGTTCTCGAGAATATTCCGATGACGAAAGAATCTCAGGACAGCAAGCGAGATGACTGCTGCGGGAATGGACGCTGAAACCGTCATGCCGGCCTTCAGGCCAAGATAGGCATTGGCTGCACTCAGCAGAATGGAAAGAAGGATCCCGAGGATCACGGCCTTGATGGTCAGTTCAGGGATTAACTTCGCTGCCGGGACATAGGGAGCATCAGAAACCGTCGAGTCGTTTTTCACTTGATTCTCACTCATGATGTGCTCGAGCATTCCTCTTCTTGATCCACGATGGATGGTTCCGCCAGTTCTTCAGCCATCACGAATCGGAGATTCTTCCGATCCTTGATGACGCCTGGAAATCTGAGAATTCGACTGTGCATGCAGACATAGACACCCGCTTCAAGCAACTGGACTGCCAGAAGCGACTCGGTAAGATTCTGCTGTGCATCACTGTCACGCATGACCCACGGACGCATGGATCCCGTGAGAACCACGGGAACCCTGAGCCCCTGCCCTGCCAGTTCATGGATCGCTTCACCGGTATTGGCCAATCGATCCGTGCCATGGACGATCACGACACCATCACATCGAGACGCCTGTTCAATGGCAGCTTCGGCGATCTTTTGATGATCCTCAGACGTCATGTCAAGACTGTCTTTCGACATCACAGGGATACGTTCCAGCTGAACTGCTTCCAGAACAAGCTCTCCTAGCAGATGGTCCAGCACACTGGAGACATTGTGCAGCTTCCCTTGATGGGCATCGTAGGTCTTCTCAATCGTCCCGCCTGTGGTCAACAGGCCGATACGAAAGGTTCCTGAATGTTCACGTCCTGCCGTCATTGGTTGTCCAACATCTCGATGGTCAATGGAATTCTCTGACTTCGTGGCTGCTCACAGACCTCATCATTGCAGGCCTGCCAGGTGATCATGATGCGAGCCATCGCCTCGACCTCACCTGAGGCAGTGATCTGCATGGGAATTCGCAACACACCGTCATAGGCGGTGACCTTGCCAGCAGCACCTTCATAAGGAACGGCCTCAGGCCACTTCGCCTCGATCTGGATATTCGGATCCAGTGAAGCCACCGACATTCCTACCGCAAAGGGATCTTCCTGATTCGGCGCCGTCAGATGCCATCCCTTCTCGATCTCAAGCACGACCATGATCTCTGTAGGTTTGCCTGAATTGAGTTGAATGCTTCCTGGATCAACCGACAACGTGACGCGACCTGCTTCGATCTCTTCCCGGTCCACAAGATCCTTCATCAACTCCGGATGACGTGCCAGGACACGAGCGAGCGCCTGTGTCGATTTCGAGGCACTGTTTGGCGACCTCTGGATGGACCAGCTTGCAGATGCAATGGCGTCGCGAATATCCCGGTCGAGTTCATCGGTCTGACACGCCTCCTTGAGCCTGACCAGATCCATGAGCATCGTCCCGCTTCCTGAAGGCAATGCCCCGTCATACAGATTACGGCCACGAACAAGAAGATCCGTCTGGCCATCCCTTGTATCGAACCAACCCCCGGTGTCGTTATCCCAGAAATCAGCTCTTGCCTGATCCATCAGATGCCGAGCGAATTCAAGCCACCGCTCTTCTCCCGTCGCCTCATGGAGGCTCAGAAGGCCACGGATCAATAATGCATAGTCCTCCAGAAACGCCTTGATCTTCACCTGACCATCTCGGGCTGTTCGCTGGAGTCCCTCTTCAGCAGACCACATGCGATCATGAATCCAATCCGCCGCGCGAGCAGCGGCTTGGATGTAACGGTCATCCTCAACCACTCGACCGACATCTGCCAACCCGCCAATCATCAGTCCATTCCAGCCCACGATGATCTTGTCATCTGTCAGGGGTTGATCACGCGTACAACGTTCCTTCAACAGGATCGAACGAGCCCGCTCCAGCTTGTTTCTCATCAACTCTTCCTGAGTAAGACCATTGGCTTTGGCCAGCTCATCAGGGCGTTGCGTCAGGTAAAGAACATTCTTCGCGGGTTCATGCAGGTGATGCGGATCCTGGAAATTGGTCCCCTGATCAAGACCATAGACCCGGGTCACCAGATCGATATCAGACGACTCGACTCCGGCCTCGCCAAGTACCTGACGAACCTGCTGCTCCGTCCACAGATAGGATTCACCCTCTCTGGCATTCGACTCGGCATCCTGCGCGGAATAGAACGCTCCACCCTCAGCGGTCATCTCTCGCAGTACGTAATCGACGATTTCTCTTGCAATGTCGCAGTAGTAGGGATCACCGGTACGAGCACAAGCCTCGGCATAGACCGAAGCAAGCATTCCATTGTCGTACAACATCTTCTCGAAATGAGGCACCAACCACTTTTCATCGGTGCTGTAACGATGAAATCCACCACCGACCTGATCATACATGCCGCCCATGGCCATCTGGTCCAGCGTATGCAGGATCGAAGCACGCACCTCAGGAACCTTCCACCCGGTATCCATGAGGAATTCCAACGTCACAGGCATTGGAAACTTCGGTGCTCCACCATAACCAGCATGCTTCTGGTCATATCGGGACATCAACTCTGAAACGCCCTCATCGATCTGCAACTGCCCCACTGGAACAGCTGCTGGCCGCCGGGCCATCTGTTGACCGATGGCATCAGCAACTTTCATGGCCTGATCAAGCACAAGTTGTTGCTGCACTCCCCAGGCTTCATTGAGACTGGCAGCAAGTGAAAGGAACCCGGGACGATTCCCCTGATCCTTCGGTGGAAAATAGGTTCCTCCGAAGAATGGCCTCAGACCTTCTGGCTCCAGAAAGACCGACATGGGCCATCCGCCCTGCCTCGTCATCAACTGGACCGCTGTCATGTAGACGTCATCAACATCAGGCCGCTCCTCGCGATCGACCTTGATATTGATGAAATGCTCATTCATGAATGCTGCAATTTCAGGATTTTCAAATGACTCCCGCTCCATGACATGACACCAGTAGCAGGTGGAATATCCAACGCTCAGAAAGATCGGCTTGTTCTCCAGACGAGCTTTCTGAAATGCCTCCTCACCCCATGGGTACCAGTCCATGGGGTTGTAGGCATGCTGAAGCAGATAAGGACTTGTTTCATCAATCAAACGATTGGGTTCACCCTTGTGGTGCTTCGCTGTGTTTGGTGTACTTTCCTTTGCCGTCACCTGATCCACCTCTCTGGCCTCAGCCTCACTGGCAACAGACTGATCACCCAACGCCGATCCACCCTGACACGTGATCAGGATCCCGATGGAGATGGCCATCAAACCACTTTCGAGAGGTTGCGCTGGAAATATCACGCTCATAGGCCCATGCTAACCGCACCGGGGCGAGATTTGACCGATACTGGATACCAATGGATCAACCACTCACAGGCATCGCACTGGAATCAGAGATCTGGCTCATTCTGGCCGGAGTCTCCGGAGCCATGCTGCTGCTCATTGGCGGGCGGATCATCAATCTCGGGCTCCTGCTTGGAGGCCTTGCCGCTGGGTCTCTGGCTGGCTGGCTGATCTGGCTGACACTTGAACTCCCCATGCCTGGCTGGGTGGCCTTGGGCCTTGGAGCGCTGGTGGCCCTGGTCCTCTCGCTCATCCTTGTAAGACTGGCCGCAGCCGTGCTCTTCGGTGTGATATTGGCGAGCTTCCTGTGCGGGATGGTGATGACCGTTGCCAGCTTTGATGGAGAACTCGATCAACGGCCGATTCCCGTGCCAACCATGGTTGCCGATCTTGTATCGATTGAATTGCCAGCTGATACCCCGGCTGATCAAGCTGCTGCTGCTGAGATGATCCGTGCGAAGATACAAGCCAGCTGGGAAGATCTGAAGCAGGTCTGGGCCGCCGTGGCTGCCGAGTACAAGCTTGCCTTGATCATCGCCTCCCTTTCAGGGCTGGCACTTGGGTTGTTGATCGGCGCCATTGCACTGCAATTCAGCCTTCCGGCTATCGCATCGCTCTGGGGAGGGCTTCTTGTTCTTGCCTCCCTGATCGGTCTGTTCGGAACCAATGAAGGTCCATGGCAATCAAATCTCGCCATGATGACCGCATGGGGCGTGCTCTCAGCTGTCGGATGGTCCATTCAACGGACCAAGCCTGGAAAGTCGGCTGTCGAAGGTGATTGAATCCTTCGGTTCAGCCTGATCCAGACTCGATGTTGCTGATGGCGCAAAGCCTGTTCGAGCCGAGGTACTGGACTGCACCACAAGCCATGACAGGAAGATCGGCAGAATCAGCGCACTCAAGGTCAGGATAAGACAGGCCAGCCGAGGGCCGCCACTCGGACCCCGCTCAACAGACTCGCTTCGCGCAGTAGGCGCTGCCATGATCGGAACAGCTACCAGCCTGAGGTAATACCAGCCACTGATGGCACTGTTTACGGCTGCGATGATGACCAGCACGTACTGGCCGGTCTGAATGGCAGCGATGAACAGCAGCAACTTGCCCCAGAATCCAAGCAAAGGCGGGAAGCCAAGAAGCGAACCTGATGAAACGGCCAGTGCTGCGGCCATGATTGGATGCCGCTGCCTCAGTCCTGCCAGATCATCAATCGTCTCAAGTTCCTGCCCTTGTCGCTCCAGACCACTCAACACTCCGAAGACCGCCGTATTGCTGATCCCGTAAGCGAGGAGATAGAAAAGAACCGCGGTATAACCCAGACCAGGACCCGCGATGATCCCGATCAAGAGATAACCACTGTGAGCAATCGAACTGTAGGCCAGCATTCGCTTGACCGAACGCTGCAGGAGTGCTCCGATGTTTCCGAGTGTCATCGTCAACACTGCAACCACCCAGAGCATGATCAGGATTGGATAGGGAAGCTGCGGGGCCAACTCGCTGACTCCAGCGGCTGACAACAGCACCATGATGGCAAGTACGCCTGCCGCTTTGGGCACGAAGCCCAGAAATGCCGTGACAGGAGCCGCGGCACCTTCATAGACATCCGCCGCATAGAGATGCAGAGGAGCAGCCGCCAGTTTGTAGCAGATGCCAAACAGTGAGAGGATCAAGCCAAGAATGGCCAGTACGCTCAGACCATCACCTGTAGCCTGATCGATCAACACCCTTCGCATCGGCTCGAACTCAACTGTTCCCGTGGCGGCATACAGCATCGCGAAGCCATAGAGGAACAGGGCTGCAGACATCGCACCAAGGAAGAAATACTTCATGGCTGATTCCTGAGCGATCCTTGAACTTCGACTCATGGCCACCAACACGTAGGTCGGCAACGATGTGAGCTCAAGCGCCAGAAACAGCCAGATCAGATCTCGTGCAGTGCAGACCAGCAAGAGTCCAGCAAGACTCAACATCATGAAGGCGTAGTACTCACCTCCACTCGCTCGAAGCG
>PBAY01000043.1 GCA_002717655.1 Phycisphaerae bacterium
ACGATCGGCTGCTTCTGTATCGGCACCAATCAGGTTGATCTGGAGGCAGCCGCCAGCCGAGGCATCGCCGTCTTCAATTCGCCCTTCTGCAATACAAGAAGTGTTGCGGAAATGACGATTGCGGAAATCATCGGTCTTGAACGAAGACTCTTCGACAAGAACATGGCGATGCATCAGGGCCAATGGGACAAGTCAGCGGTCAACAGCCATGAGGTGCGAGGCCATACGCTTGGCATCGTTGGTTACGGACACATCGGGTCGCAGGTCTCGGTGCTGGCTGAAGCCCTTGGAATGCGAGTGCTGTACTACGACATCATCTCGAAGATGCCGATGGGCAATGCCATGCCCGTCGGTTCACTCAAGGAACTGCTGCAGACCTCCGACATCGTGACGCTGCATGTACCGGAAACCGAAGAAACGCGGAACATGATCGATGCCAAGGCGATCAAGAAGATGAAACCAGGCGCGATGCTGATCAACAACTCGCGAGGTTCAGTCGTTGATCTCGAGGCACTCGCCGCTGCCTTGAAGAGTGACCATATCCGTGGCGCTGCACTGGATGTCTATCCCAGCGAACCAGGCTCCAACGACTCCCCCTTCCAATGCCCTTTGTCCGGCATGCCAGGAGTCATCCTGACACCACATATCGGTGGCAGTACGGAAGAAGCCCAGATCTCGATTGCCCGTGAAGTCTCACGGAAGATGGTCGCCTTTCAGGAACGTGGAACAACCACTTCCGCGGTCAATGTTCCGGAGGTTGATCTGCCCCGACGACGTGAGGGACAGGATCGAATCCTGCACTTCCATCACAATGTCCCCGGTGTACTCAGCAAGATGCACACGATTCTCGCTGATGGACACGTGAACATTCATGCCGAATATCTGCAGAGCACCGGTGATCTGAGCTATGTGATTCTGGATGTAGACAGCCTGCCTGATGACAGTGTGCCTCGACAACTCTCGGCCATCGAGGAAACCATCAGGCTTCGTCACCTGCACTGAATCTACTGATCCTGAGGCTGAGCTGCTTCTTCCATCGAGATGCACGTACAGACCAGATTACGATCACCATGCGGGTTGTCGACCCGATCAACCGGTGGCCAGAACTTGCGGTCCCGCAACCAGGCGATTGGATACGCAGCCTGCTCTCGCGTGTAGGGATGTGGCCATTGATCCGAGGTGACTGTCAGGAGTGAATGCGGTGCGTTGTGAAGCACGTTGTCTTCCTTGTCCGCCTCACCTGATTCAATTGCCCGGATCTCTTCGCGTATCCCGATCATCGCGTCACAGAATCGATCCAGCTCGGCACGGGATTCACTTTCAGTGGGCTCAACCATCAGGGTTCCGGCCACAGGCCAGGACATGGTCGGCGAATGGAAGCCATAGTCCATCAATCGTTTGGCGAAGTCATCGATGCGGATACCGGAATCTGCAAAGGGACGGCAATCGAGAATGAACTCATGGGCACATCGCCCGTTCTCATTGCAGAACAGAATGTCGTAATGCCCTTCCAGTCGCTTCGCCATGTAGTTGGCATTAAGGATTGCGACTTCACTGGCTTGCTTCAATCCGCCATTGCCCATCAAGCCGATGTACATCCATGAAATCGGCAGGATGCTGGGGCTGCCCCAGGGTGCCGCGGAGATGGCTTCGATCGCTTCATCACCAGCGCTTTCCGGACGAATGACCGGATGGCCCGGCAGGAATGGACACAGATGCGAAGCAACACCGATGGGACCCATGCCCGGACCGCCACCGCCGTGAGGAATGCAGAAGGTCTTGTGAAGATTGAGATGGCAGACATCGGCGCCGATTTCAGCGGGACGGCAGAGTCCAACCATGGCGTTCATGTTCGCACCATCCAGATAGACCTGACCACCGGCTTCATGAACCAGATCAGCAATCTCCTGAATCGTGTCTTCAAAGACACCATGAGTCGAGGGATAGGTAACCATGACGGCACCGATGCGATCACCGTACTCGGCGATCTTCGCCTTGAGATCATCCAGGCAGATATCCGCTTCCGTCGTCTTGACGGCAACGACCTTGAAGCCCGCGGCGATCGCACTTGCCGGGTTCGTACCGTGAGCCGACATCGGAATCAGACACACATCGCGATTGGAATCGCCACGGTGTTCATGCCAGGCACGAATGACCATGAGTCCAGCGAACTCACCCTGAGAACCCGCATTGGGCTGAAGGGAGACACCTTCAAATCCAGTGATATCGCACAACCATGACTCCAGCTGCCGGAACAACTCCAGATACCCCTCAGTCTGCTCCAGAGGAGCAAAGGGATGAATCCGACCAAAACCAGGCCACGTCACCGGAAGCATCTCAGCCGTGGCGTTCAACTTCATCGTGCACGATCCCAGTGGGATCATCGAGTTGGCCAGCGAAAGATCCCGTTCCTGAAGACTCGTGATGTAACGAAGCATCTCCGTTTCGGAATGATGCGTGTTGAAGACTTCATGGGTCAGGTAATCCGATGATCGACGGAAAGTCGTCGGGATCAGTTCATCGAGATCCACCATGGAATCAAAATCACACTCCACGGGCTCACCACGATTGAAGGACTCGAGGATCAATCGGACATCAGCTTCCGTGGTGGTTTCATCAAGGCTTACACCGATCGCATGGCCATCCTCATAGCGGCGGAGATTGAATCCACGGGCAATGGCATGTCCCATGATGCCGTCGATCTCTTCTGGAGCAACATCGACACGGACCGTGTCGAAGAATGGAATGGCGGCCACTTCACGACCACATCGTCGCAACGCCGTGGCAAAGGCTCGAGCCATGCCCGCAACACGAGTGCCAATCCGGCGAACGCCATCGGGTCCGTGATAGACCGCATACATCGAAGCCATGATGGCCAGCAGAACCTGAGCCGTACAGATGTTGCTGGTGGCACGATCGCGCTTGATGTGCTGTTCGCGGGTCTGGATCGCCATGCGAAGCGCAGGATTGCCATGTCGATCACGCGACACGCCGATGATCCGACCAGGCATCTTGCGTACGAAAGCTTCACGCGTCGCCATGAAGGCCGCGTGAGGTCCGCCATAACCCATGGGTACACCGAATCGCTGGGATGAACCGATCACGATGTCGGCATCGAGTTCACCTGGCGGAGTCAGCAGCGTCAACGCAAGAAGATCGGTCGACATGACGACATGTGCACCGGCTTCGTGCGCCTGGGAAATCAATGGCTTCCAGTCATGAATTCGTCCGTCGGTATCCGGATACTGGACCAGCACGCCGAACACATCATCAAGATTGACCGCTTCGGCATCCGCAAGTGTTTCAACCCGCAGTTGGATACCCAGTGGTGCCGCACGCCCTTTCAGAACAGCGAGCGTCTGAGGATGACAACGCGAGGAAACAAGGAAGGTTCTGCTGTCGGTTCGACAGAGGTTTCGACACATGATCATGGCTTCAGCCGCTGCAGTTGCCTCGTCAAGCAATGAGGCATTGGCAACAGGCATGCCTGTCAGATCGGAAACCATGGTCTGGAAATTCAGCAACGCCTGCAGTCGACCCTGCGAGATCTCCGACTGATACGGGGTGTACTGGGTATACCACGCCGGGTTTTCCATGATGTTGCGTTGGATCACGCCCGGGACAACCGTGTCGTAGTAGCCCATTCCGATGCATGATCGTTTGACCTGATTGCGGCCAGCCATGTCACGAAGGGTTTCGAGCAGTTCATGCTCGGATCGTGGCGCACCAATTGAAAGCGCCGATCCGGTTCGAATCGTTTCCGGCAACGCTTCTTCGATGAGCGACTCAAGGCTGTCAAGCCCGAGTGAGGCCAGCATCTCCGCGATCTCGATGGAGTCCGGACCGATGTGACGTTGCGCAAATTGTGGTGAGGGGTCGAGCATGCTGAGAGTCGAATCAGTGGCCTGCGGAGTTGACGCGGTCACGTCCATTGACGCGGTCGTTGAATTCATGGGGAGGACCACCCGGAATCAGGTTCCGGACCTTGTGCTGGGAAATCAAGGGATGAAGGAGACGGACTGTGAGGGGGAAACCGGCACATCAACACCGTGTTTCCGAGACCCCTCAACTATATGACTACGACCCGTCTCAGGCAATCCTTCTTTGAATCGTCCACACCAGAAATCCCTGTTTGGAAGGCCTCAACCAACTGGATCGAGCGCGATCCGAGAGCTGATGAGAGAGTCGATCTACTGCTGCATGACTGGAGCGATCTCGAGGACCTCCCCGTCACTCAACTGCCTCATGTGCCCTTCGGGCAGATCGACCCCGTCAGGGACATGCAGCAGCCTCATCCGCCGCTGCAGTTCCTCCGGCAGTGTGGACAACTGATCCCAGGTCGCATGCATCGCCGACTGGCCACATTCATGGATGATGAGATCGGCCTGTGAAAGCCACTGAGCATGCTCACGCTCAAACTCGGTATCACCTGACCATCCCAGCGTCGTCTGGCCATCCGAGATCAGAAGACCGACGGTGGGAATGGAATGCTTCGTCCAGCGAGCTTCCACCACCAGATCCCCCACCTTCGTGTGGGAATCCATATGCAGAATCCCGGGGCTGTAGAAATCAGACAGCGAATTGGTCGCCTTATCGCCTGACCCGCGACCGTCCATCGACGGGGCCAGCCGCTCCCACATTCGTTCCATCACGCGGTCGGCTGCCCACAATCCGGGCTTCCCGGCCCCTCCGGACATGTACTTCCGATGGAACGCCATGGTCTCCAGACCACCTGCATGGTCCGCATGCAGGTGAGTCAGGATCAGGTCATGGATACGGGCAGGATCGATCTCGATTCCAGATCGCTCGGATGCCTTTCGATACATCGCCAGAGGACAACCAGGGCAGTCGATCGCAACAAAGCCCTGCGCGGTCTCAATGAGTGCACTTGACCCAAATCGCTCAGCGCTGAAAGCATCACCCGTGCCTGTGACGATAAGTCTCATGATTGCATGCTCCCATAGAGTCCTCTTGATTGCCATTCCCAGACCCAAGCAGCCCGGATGCACCCCCAACAGAGCCGGGGTAAACTTCGAATCAGTCATGGAGCCACGACATCAGCTGGCTTCTGGAGAACCTGGAATGCCTCCAATGGTCCCCGCCTTGAATCGTCCTGCCTCATTCAGCCTGATGGCCCTGATCGCCATCATCCTGACCATCGTTCCCGCTGACCTGGCACAGGCTCAGGGTGGCCTGCCGGGCAATTCGCTGGAAGTCCTGACGCGTCTGGAAGACGAACTGTCACGGAATGACATCGAGTACCGCCTGCGCGCCTCCCGTGGCCAGACGGTCGGGGAACGTCTGACCTTCGACTATGGCGCGTCTCTGCGATTCGGTATTGCCGGAATCGATGATGCCTTCGGCGATACTCGAACGCTGTTGCAGTACGAAGCGGATCTCTTCCTTGCTGCAAACCTCGATGGTGGCCACAGCTTCTTCGGCAATCTCCGGTTCCTCTACAACGACTATCCCAACGGAGACTCGTTCGACGGAAACAACAGCGAACTGCTCTACCCCATCGGCAACCGCTACTGGTACGAGTTCGATCTTCGGGTAGCACATCAGGCGGAAACCGGCGAAAGACTTCCCTACAACATCAACGCCAAGGTCGGCCGGATGTTCCTCAACTGGAACACGGGTGTCGTGTTCAGCAATGATGCCTATGCACTGCAGCTGTCTGCCGACTGGGAAGGCCTTGAATTCATGGGCTTGATCGGACGGACCGCACGCAGCGGCATGTACGACTTCGACATCTCAAGACCCAACTACGACGGCTACACCAACCGCCACCTCTTCGGATTCCGACTCGACTACGAAGTCGATCCGATCTTCAAGCCATTCGTCTCGTATTTCATCCAACGGGATCACAATCCCGATGACGAACGGCAAGCGACCATCTTCGGAGACACCTACTACGACTACAACTCGCAGTATCTGTCCTTCGGTGGCTCCGGCACGATCGGTCCCCAGCTCACGTATTCACTGGAAATCGTGCGGGAAACAGGTTCGACGCTCAGCAGCCCCTTCGTTCCACCGATCTTCCCGGTCCCACAGACACAGGACTCGATCGATGCCTGGGCAGGTGTACTCAACGTCATCTACGCCATGCGAGACAAGAGCCTCACCAACTTCAGCTTCACCGCCGCAATGGGTACCGGCGACCCGGATCGGCTCTCGACTTCATCCACCTATGGCGGCAACCGATCTGGCACGACGGACCGCGCCTTCAACAGTCTCGGCTACATCTATACCGGTCTGGCGTACGCACCGGATCTGGCCAATCTTGCCATGTTCCGTGTCGGTGCGAGCACGGCGATCCCGATCGACATCAAGCGGCCGGATGCCTTGCGAATCGGTGCCGATGTCTTCTTCTACAACAAACTTGATCGAGGCAGCGCCACCAGCGGCATCTCCGGCAACAGTCGCTGGATCGGCTTCGAAATGGATTTCCGACTCGACTGGCGAATCACCAGCGATGTCAGCGCCAATATCCGATACGGGGTCTTCTTCCCGGGTTCGAGTATTTCCCAACCGTTCAACAAGGAACGGCACTTCGTCTATGCGGGGTTCAGCTATGCGTTCTAGTACTCTCTCGCTTCTGTCCTGCCTGCTTGTTGCCACAGCAGGTTGCGACATGTTCGAACGAACCACGATCGAAGACTCCGCTGTCGTGAAGTTCCCCGGGAATGATGAAGACTTCGATTTCTGGGACTCACTCTCGACCCAGCCGGTCGTCACCAACAATGACGCCCTGCATGGTCTGCTGCTGCTGAACGATGGCAAGGATGATTGCGAAACCTATGAATGCCGATACCAGGCCGCGGTAGACAAAGGCTGGTTCGATGGCAGCTGGAACGGCATGCCCCCCACCAATGCCTCCGCCAAGGTCGGATGGATGGCGGTTGCAGGCTGCCAGATCCTCGACATCCAGGGTGGCCTGACGATGCAGGTCTGGGGCGACTCTCCACGGTATTGCAGTCGGGAATTGACGTTCATGGGGATTCTTCCGTCCGTCACCGAAAATGAAGCCCTCTCAGGGCTTGAATTCACCGCTTTCGTCGACAATATCGAGGACCGACAACGCTTCGATGCCGCCGCAGAGGCCCGTAAACGGCTTGAAGAGCAGAAAAAGGCATCTCGTTGGCAGAACGACGCAAAAAGAAACTCAAAAGTCGTCACACCAATGGAAACCAACCCCGTAGCAGGTCCGGAGCCTTCATCTGGAGACACCCCGTCTTCTGAAGGTGAAGGAACCAGTTCGGCACAGGATGTAAACCCTGGCAGCAGCCAGTAATCCTTCCCCTCAAGGGAGCTTTCCATGCAACGCGGGATCGTACATTTCAGCCTCATGCTTCCGGCGGTATTGCTGGCCATCGCAACTGCTCATGGTCAGGAAAACCCCGTTGCAATCAATACTGCTGAAGCGGTGACCGATCCGGCACCTCCCAACCGTATCGAGGAAATCCAATACAAACTGGCTCAACTCAAGGGTGCGATCAACGTACAGGCGGAAGCCCTGCCTGAAGGCCAGACCCGTGTGCTGGCCGCACTGGTGATTGAATCAAAGGGACGATGTCAGTGGCGCCCGGACAAGGACGCGGCCTGGAAGAAGGCTGAAGTCAATGACTCGCTTCGCCCCGGCGCCCATATCCGCACCGGCTTGAACTCGACGCTGACCCTGCGATGTGGCCTGAACTCCACGGTTCTTGTGGACAGCAACACCCGGGCCAAGCTGCCGCAGTTGATTCAGGATGGTGACAAGCTCAAGACGATCGTCACTGTTGATCGTGGTCGAGCTGACATTCAGGTCGATCATGTCGGACTCACGAATGACTTCTCCGTGCTGACGCCTTCAGGCTCACTGGCTGTGAAGGGCACCGGCATGGGCGTTCAATACGATGGGTTTGAAGGAACCCGTATCGTCGGAGCACGTCACAATCGGATGAACGCAATCGAAATGCGTTACTTCGCTCGTGATGGACATGTCTGGTTCATGTCCGGCGGCGCGGTCTCGACCCAGTCCGTCCCCAATCCAGCGATTGGTGCCGCACTGGAAACCCAGCCAGAAGCCTCCTTGCAGGCCTATGAAGCTGAAGACGCGTCCTCCTATGACTCTGTTGCGGATCAGGCACTGGCTGCAACGGATTCAGCCACCGTGACGACCCGAGTCGTTCTGGCTCAGGAACGCCAGTCAGTCAATGAATCGGTATTGAATGAACTCGAACAGCTTGTCATCGCGAACATGCTTGCCGAGCAGGAAGCCCTGTTGCTTGCGGCCATGGATGCGGCCGAGTCCGACATCATTGATGAGGAAGTCGTTGAAATCATCGATGACACGATTGACAACGATCCTCCTCCTACTCAGGAGATCCTGGACATCCCGGGCTACTCCTCCTATTTCGCACAGCTGCAGAATCCAAGTGATCAGGCTTTCCTTGCCGCAGCCATGGTGCTTGATCTGGTCGGCAAGGACACACCGTTCGGCTCCAACTCCAGTGGCATTGGTCAAAGCGTCAACGTCAATGGCCAGATCATTGAACGCCGCCAGCTCCCCATTGCACTGGAAACGAAGTTCTACGAGGCTGGCTATGACGGCAGTCTGACCGGCGGACGCGAAAGCGCTGCGATTCCTTTCGGCTATGACGAACTCCCGGATTCAGGTCCACTCAAGCAGATGTATGAAGGCCTGATTCAGTACGGGCTGGATCGACCGGACTGGTTCATCGTGAGCAGTGGTTCAGGCGTTCCCACCAATGCCGATCTGGAACAGATGGTTCAGATCTATGAGAACTATCTGCAGGCCAATTCCGCTGCCTTCGGAGGGCAACTCGTTGCGCCACGACAGTTCTTCGTGAACTCGCTTGGCGAAGTCATTCTGGTTCCCAGTACAGGCTTCAGCCCTTATGCCAGCGAACTGCTGTTGAACAACGTGCCATCATTCTCGAACGGATTCACCGGCGGATTCAAAATCGAACAGTGAGTCGATGCTGGCGTTCAATCGCCCCGTAGACAGTCTTTAATCCCTGTCTTACCGGATACCACCTGTCCTCTGGCCCAAGGAGTGTTTCGCGTCATAATGAAGTTGAGAACACCACCTTCCAGTGGCTCGTACACTGGAGTAACCGTGAGACACCAGATGAAACGAAGACGACTCCAGACCCTCATCAGCAGTTCGATCATTGCGGCCTTTGCTGCAACAGGGCTTGCGCAGGAAACCACTGCGGACGACAAACGGACGGTTCTTGATCCCAATCAAGCGGCTCAACTTCACCTCGCTGCGCTTTCGATTGCTTCGGCAACCGGACCGGTGAAGGCGCTGGCCGAGGGAACCACGGTGATTCTTGAAGCCGTCATCATGGAAGTCCGTGGTCGTTGCCAATGGCGAGTCGATGAGAAATCGAAGTGGAAGAAAGCGGCCATAGATGACCGACTCAAACCAGGAGCGATGATTCGTACAGGATTGAAATCACATCTGGCGATGCGATGTGGTCCCAATGCGACCATTCTGGTGGACTCGAATTCCCGCGTCGTGGTACCGAGTCTGGCTCAGGACGGCGACCGACTCAGCACCATTGTTCAGGTCAATCGTGGGCGGGCTGACTTCAAGGTCGACCATGTCGGACTGACCAATGACTTTTCCGTCGTGACACCCAGCGGCGCACTCTCGGTACGCGGAACCGGTATGGGCGTCGCCTATGACGGATTCGATGGAACCAGTGTTCATGGGGCTCGGTTCAATTCGATCAACGCCATGGAAATGCGATACTACGGATCCAAGAAGGTCTGGAGTGTTTCAGGACCGGGCTCGACTTCCAGCCGCGCCAAGAACCCGACGCACAAGGCCGTCAGCAAGACCATTGGTGGCAAGCCACTGAACAAGGCCAAGGCGATGGCGGCCAAGAGCGCTACCAAGGGTGGTGGTCCACCACCCATGCGAGGTGGCCTGCAGGAAACAACGCGTACGGTTCTGGCTGCTCAGCAAGGCGTGAGAGAACGTCAGCGGTTGGACGAAGAGATTCAGGAACAGATCGAAGAGGAAGAAGCGCAGAATCCGCCTCCACCACCTGCGGATGATCCGCCACCACCACCTCCGCCACCACCGCCACCACCTGACGATCCACCACCACCACCACCACCACCGGTGCAGGAGATCATCGATCTGGAAGGATTCCAGGCGTACTTCAGCGATGTGGTTTCACCATCTGATCGAGGCATGCTTGCGGCTGCGATCTATCTGGATCTTGTTCCCGTGGATCTTGGCCTGCGGTTCAGTGAATTCAATGAACTGGAATCCATTCCAAATCCGATCACGAATCCAGAATTCTCTTTCCGACACTTCATCCCCTCATATTTCGAACCGGTGGCGTACGAGCTGCTCAACAGCGAGAACCTTCATGGCGTGCGACCTAATGTGACGGAAGGTGTACCGCTTCCTCCAGGCATCCACCCGGATGATCCAATGCTGACCGTTGGCGACATGTATGCGCGCCTCTATCACTTTGGCGCAACCAGATATACGCAATGGCTGGAAAATGGCGGACCAGGCCCGATTGATCACGATCTTGATGTCATGCTTGCCGCTGTCGACCAGTTTGCGCAATTGCCCGGATTCGAAGGCAATACCGTGGAGGCCAGAATGGCTTTCGCCATGGCTGTGCAGCAGGCGCTCTACCGTGCCCGCGACAAGGCACCTTCGGAACCAGCAACCTTCACGCCTTACGGCAATCTGCTGATCAACAATTTCCTTCCCACAGGCGTGACGCCACCACAGCCCTGATTCAGCTTGCCTGTTCTGATGACTCTGCTCGATACCGTGCATGAGTTGGACCAGATCCCTACACTCGGGCTGTGCTCAAGCAGTTCCCCATTCTTGCAGCCTCACTTCTGGCCGTCGCAATCATTCTGTTGATTGATCTTGCCGGCGGATTTGCTCGCATCAATGAACAAGTGATGGACCGCCAGCAGCAACTGCTGCCCAGAGAAGTCACGCCGTATCGGGATGAAATCGTTCTGGTGGATGTCGATGATGGATCCATTGATCGTCTGGGGCGATGGCCCTGGCCACGATCTGTCATCGGTGATGCCGTCAAGGAACTTGAACTTGCCGGAGCACGCACGATCGCACTGGACATCGAGTTCTCCAATCCTCAGGATCCAACCTGGAATCCAGAGACGCAGGGGCCGCAGGATGAAGACTCACTGCTGAGTCAAGCCATCGGACCATCCTCGATCATGGCTGCGGTTCTGGCTCCCGAAGAGCTCGATGATCGATGGCGTGATGCCGATGGCGACCCTGAAGTTCTGGAACAGTTGATCATCGCGCTCGAGGATGACATCCGGGCAACGCCTGATGACCCACCGGGCGACCTGCAACTGAATGATCCCGATCAGGCTGCCTTTGCCGCCAATCAACTGCTGGTGAAACGCCGTGCCGTCATGCGAATCCTTACGAGCGATACGCCACCTGAATCGCTGGAAGCACTGGAACAGCGACTGGTCCCAGCGGCCTATGCACGTGGTGGCAACTATGCGGAACGACCTCTGATTGAAGCCGCCTGGTATCAACATGAGGGAAGCCAGGCTTCCCATGAGCACCTTGCTGAACTCGACGCTACCTATCAGGGCTCTACGGCTGATCGCATGCCACTTCGTGCCTTTCTCGAAAGGACAGGCGGACTCGGGTATGTCAACATCACTCATCGTGGTCCAGATGGCGCCGTGCGTTCGATCTACCCCATGCAGCCGGTTCGCGGTGGTCAGATGCTTACCCTCGGTCTGGCTGCGGTCATGCACTATCTGAAAATCGACCCCAAGACCATCAACCAGACTGAAGGGGCCGTCGGCATCGGTTCGATTCAACTCCCCCTCCATGATGGCTTGATCTGGCTGAACTGGCCAAGGAGTGAAACCGGCTCCCGCTGGCGCGACCTGCACCGCAGAACCGAAGATGATCCCGAGTATCGAGGGCATCTCTCCATCAGTGAAGTAGTCGAGCTTGCCAGAGCGCGGCGACTTCTGGAAGAAGAACAAGCTGATCTTGCTCAGGTCAGCCGGGAGATCCTCCGCGAGACGCGCCAAGACGACACCTTTGAATCCGATGACTGGCTGGCGATCGAACTGCAACAGGAGATCGCTGATGAAGTCTCCTTCGATCTGGATGGAATCGCGATTGATGCAGATGTTGCTGAGTTTGGGGCTGATGTCGATCAGAAGACGAGGAATCGATTCTTCGCCATGCAGCAATGGCGACGAGCCAATCGTTCCATCGAGGAAGGCAAGGAACTCCTGGAACTCGCCTCCGAAACACTTCGCAATCAAGTCGAGGATGCACTGGTCTTCATCGGGTGGACCTCCACCGGCGCCGCTGCCGACTTCGTCCAGACCGTCGCCGGCCCACGGACACCCGGCGTACTCGTCCATGCAACCCTCGCCGACATGGTCCTGCAGAATCGGGTCTTTCATGTTGCGCCTCGATGGGCTGAGCCACTGGCCATTGTTCTGTTCGGCCTCTTCATCTCGATTCTGGTCAGCAGCATGGGCCCCTGGATCGCGACCATCGGAACGCTGCTGAGCATCGCCCTCTACATTGCGGGTGCTGGAATCGCCGCATTGGCGATGGGCAATCTGCTGCTGCCACTGGCCGGCCCCGTACTGGCCGGGCTGGCTGCATGGATCTGTGGAACCAGTGTGCAGGCTGCGATGTCCCAGCGAGACAAGCGGCGAATCACGCGCCAGTTCCGAGCCCGGGTTTCCGAGCAACTTGTTGACGCCTTGATCGCGGATCCAAATGCAGTCTCGATGAACGGTGTCTCCCGGGAGATGACGATCTTCTTCGCGGATCTCGCTGGCTTCACCACGCTCAGTGAATCACTTGGCTCAGAGCAGGTCGTACGGATTCTGAATACCTACCTCTCCGCCTTGACGAACCAACTCGTTGAACATGGCGCCTACGTCAACAAGTTCCTCGGCGATGGCGTGATGGCGTTCTGGTCCGCCTTCCGTGAAGAGCCTGCACAAGCTCATCTAGCCTGTGCCGCGGCGTTGGCCTGTCAACAGACGCTCCGTGAACTGAATGAAATGACCGGGGAGGAACATCCCCCGGTATCGCTGCGAGTCGGGATGGCCACTGGAATGGCGGTCGTCGGTGACTGCGGTGCGCCACCGGATCTCAATGACTACACGGTCATTGGTGATACCGCGAACCTCGCCTCAAGAATGGAGTCGGCCAACAAGCAGTTCGGTACCGGGATCCTCATCAATGGTCGTACTCATGAATGTCTGGAGGAAGCCCCGGTTCGATGCCGCAAGGTCGGTCTCATACAGGTTGTCGGGCGACAGGGTGCGGTTGAAGCCTGGGAAGTCGTCTCGTCGACGTTCCCTCAGGAAGCGATCGATCTTTCCGCGGCGCTTGCTGATGCGATCGCAGATGGAGATCAACCAGCTGCCCGGGCTGCACTTGACTCCTTGAGAAGGATCTCTGGTCAGGAAAAGTTCACGGAACGATGGGCCGAGATGGTCGAGGGCCCCTCTGATGCATTTGGTGGACCTCTTCGTCTCATTGAGAAGTGAGCTGATTCACACCTCGCTTCCGCAACGTACCATGTGCCTCCGTCATGACACACATTCCTGAAGAAGTCCTGTATCGCATTCTCGATGTCAGCCGACAACTCGGCGCGACAGCCGACACGCACGCTGTCCAGGAAGGTGTCGTCAATTGCCTGAGAGATGTACTTGAAGCTGAACGGGCAACCGTGTTCGAGTTTGATGCCGAAACGAACGAACTCGTTGCCGTACTCGGACATGGACCTGATGGTGGTCTGGATGATTCATTTGCGGGCATTCGATTCCCGGTTGGAATCGGACTTGCAGGAACCGCGGCTCAGGACATGAGTCTGATCAATATTCCTGATGCCTATGCCGATGAACGGTTCAATCCAGATATCGATCGCAAGACGGGCTACCGAACCCGTTCGCTGCTGACCGTACCCATGTGTGGCAGCGATGGAAGTCTCGTCGGCGTTGCACAGGTGCTCAACAAGAACAGCGGGGTCTTCGAAGAACAGGATGAAGCAATCGCCATGGCGCTCTGCTCGCAATGCGCCGTCGCCATGCGTCGAGCCAAGCTGATCGAACACCGTGTCGAACTCGAGAAAGTGCAGGAGGATCTCCGGCTTGCTCGGGAAATCCAGCAGTCGACCTTTCCTGACAGCTGTCCTGAACTCAAAGGCTATGACTGTGCTGGATACAGCGAACCCGCCGAAGATACCGGTGGTGATACCTGGGATGCGGTTGCCACCGACAACGGCGCGGTCTTCCTTCTGGGTGATGCAACGGGCCACGGTATCGGCCCGGCGATCTCCGTCACACAGGTACGGTCGATGCTGCGAATGGCCCTGTTGCTGAATACTGATTTGAAGAGCATGATTGAACATCTCAATCGACAGCTCACGGCAGATACCCCTCCATCAAGATTCGTCACGGCATGGTTCGGACTGCTTGATACCGGTGCACATCAGCTGAATTCCATTGCAACAGGACAAGGCCCGTTGATTCACGTTCATGCCAATGGTGAAGTCGAGATTCATTCGGCTGATGCGCCACCCCTTGGCATCATGTCTGACCTGCCACTTGACGATCCGGTTGAATTCAAACTCGAGCCTGGTGATCTCTTCTTCGTTGCCAGCGATGGCTTTGCCGAGGCTGCCGATTCAAGCCGTGATCTGTTTGGCAACGACCGCATCATCGATCTGCTGAAGGCGAATCAGGATCAGCCTGCTTCACAGACGCTCACCCGGATCATGGAAGCGGTCAACACCTATACGGATCATGCTCCAGCGGATGATGACCGGACGGCCATTCTGATTCGAAGGCTGGCCTGATCAGACCACTGCCTCCGGGGTAATTTCTGGTTTCAGCACGAATTTCCCCTGCGAGCAGGTGTATTCTTCCGTACTGATCTGAAATAGGCGTATTTCCGCCTTTTTCGATACTCAGAGGCCAATTTGCCCGATTTGAAGTGTCAGGTGCCTCCTGCACCGGATTCAAGGCAGACTCAGCTCCAAAATGGACAAACTCACGCTCTATCTGGAAGTCGTCCCGATTCCCCTGATTCTGGGGGTCGGCTTCTTCATGGGGATGCTGTATCTGATCATGCCGGCGAACATCCGGTTCTATGCCACCTTCCTGATCATGCCTGCCTGGCTGGTGGCCTCACGCAGTCCCGATCTTGGCCCCATGCAGGCCTTCACCAAGATTTCATCTGGCCTTCTCTTTCTGCTGATCGCCTTGGCGGCAGCCATGAGACCCGTACCCAAACGTCAGATTCCCGGCATTGGCTGGATCTACATGATCGGCGGTCTCTATCTCATGCTCTGTCTGATCGGAGTCCAGAACACGATGGACGAACTGGTGATCCAGTTCCAGTGGTTGATGCTGGTCGCTGCCGCACTGGCGACTGTGGCAACCCTGACCACCATCGATGACATTGAAAAGCTGATCAAGGTTCTCACGTGGGGCATGATTCTGGCGCTGTGCATCCCGATGTCCGCCGTGGTCATGAATCCAGGCGAACTCTTCGGCAAGCTTGGACGCTTCACCCCGTGGAGTGCTGAACCGAATCTGATCGGCATTGCCTTCCTGATGGCCGCCCCGCTGCTGCTGTATGCCATCATGACCACCAAATCAAACACCTACAAACTGTTTCTCATTGCAGCCTTGATGGGCGATATCGGTATGGCACTCGTAACGGGCAGTCGTCAGGTCGTCTTCTCACTTGCTGCGGCAATGGGTCTCATGTGTCTGCCACTGATCAAGCGACCAGGGCTGGTGATCACTGGTGCAGTTCTGGGCGTCCTTGTCATTCCATTCTTCTGGGGACTCAATCAGGATGCCGTCGGACGACTTGGATCACTTGATACCAGTGGTCGTCTGGCGTTGTGGTGGGAGTATTTCCTGCTGTCCTTCAAACAACCGCTTGGACTGCTGGGAACATCAGGACAGAATGCGCATTATTCCATGGCGGTCGGTGCCGGCGCCCATCCCCACAATGTCTTCTTCGAAATGCTGTATGTCGGCGGATGGCCCTACCTCATCGCCATGCTCACGGTGATCGTCACTGGACTTCGTTCCGCCTGGCGTGTCTGGAAAGTCCGTTACATGTACGGCACGCGTAATCAACAGTTCATGATCCACATGCTCGTCTCGATCCTCATTGCGATGTATCTGCAGGGCATGTCGAATCAGGTGATCTTCCATCCCACCTATGCCTGGTCATTCCTCTGCGTCGTGCTGACGGTTCTCTTCATCGCGTTGGAGCGTGAAATGCCCTACGTCGAGGAAGAGTACCTGCTTCAGTTCCAGGACTGGGATGAAGAATACGAAGAGGATCTCAATGACTATCCCGAAGCCCTTCCCGCCTGATCTAGTTGAGAAGATCATTGGAAAATTGCGTTCGATTCCGGTGCTGTGTGCTGCGATTGTGATCACCGCAACGAACTCGACCACCTCTGTGGCTGATGTTCAGGCACAAGCCAATCGAACCGCTTCCCCTGCTTCGGATACCCCGCAGACTGAAATCGATGCATGGCCGGTGATTTCACTGGCACTGCAGGATGCCGTCGCGAACGAGAATCTGAGCCCATCAGGCGTACTGAACGATGCCTGGGCCATGTCGGAGTATGCCGTTGGATCTGTTTCAGATGCTCGTCTATCCCGGGAAGAGCGTATCGCTCACAACGAAGAGAACTTTCAGAAGTTCATCGACATGCCGGTCTCGGAGATCAAGCAGTCACTTGACCGCTACATCAAGATCTTTCCTCAGCTTTCCCGCAAGACCACACGGACGATCATCATCGATATCGAGAGCCCGACCCAACCTCGCTATTTCTACAAGCTTCTCGATGGACCGAACCACGACCAGATGACGCCGGAATTCAGAGGTATCGTCAAGGCCTTTGCAAGACGTTATGCCGTGGTCCGTGAGGCTTTCCCGAATGCCAGACTCTCGGTGTTCAGCATGGGATCACCAGGGGTCACGGTTGAAATGAGCAAGACCGACAAGGCCAGTCTCAATGCCGAGATCATGGCTGCAAGAATGGGAATGCTGATGGACGTCGATGCCATCTCTCCCGAGCTGTATGAACGCTATGGTCCGAACGATCCGCTCTACAAGTCACGACTGGCATTGACACGTCAGTCTCTGGAACGTTCCATCCAGATCGTGCAGGCAAGTGGCCAACCTCTGGACATCATCGTGCTCCTGTCTCTGACGGTCTTCAATGCCGAAGGTCATTCCTCGCTGGCGGGAAAGCCCGCCGACCTGCAGGGTCTGGCAGAACGGTTGAACTATCTCGCCGATCTGGGAATTCGACGCGTGGTCTTCTGGAATGGAGATGACACCCTTCAGGACACCGACATCACGGTTGGCGAGCGGTTGGCTCAACTGAGAACCTTTGAGGAGGCTGACCAGAAGAACTCGTCATCTCCAGCAAAGCCAACCAAGGATTCTGAAGGTCCCTGACCGGGATTCGGCGACGGGAATTTCTTGCCAAATCAGCCCATATGACCCTTCAAAGGCTGTTTTAACAAATAATCCGCATACCCCTCACACATCCAACCCCTCACTGGATAGTGGGGGTGCCTGGTCAATGACGACCAGTACTTCAAAGTCTGGGAATGACAGGTTCAACCCGGATTTGAAGGACGCTCGGAGCCAGGCATGGCGGAAGCTCGCCCCCTACTGTCCCAGCGAATCGAGGGCTTTGCTGAGGACCAGGTGATCTGAACTGTGAGGGCGGTTCAGGCACGACGAGACAGCTGAACAAGCTGTTCTCAACCAGGGCTGCGACGAGCTTCTCACCATGTCTGGTTACGACAAAAAATGACCCCACAGGCCAACGCCTGCGGGGTCTTTTTTCATGATCCCCGCAACAACGGCTCAGCAGATGCAGGGGAAACCAAATCAGAGACTGAACGTTCCACGGTGTATCCAGACTCGTAACGTGGTGTAGTTGTATTCGGTCGCTGACACCTGATCGGTTGCACTCATCACGAGATCAAGATGATGAAAGTAGCCCTCAGGCGTACTTCAAATTCGATGATTTCATATTCCATTGAAGTATCATGCAAACACATGCCTGACATCAGTGTCATCATCATCTGTCGCGATGAAGCCGAGCAGATCAACGACTGTCTGCAGAGTGTCCAATGGGCGGATGAAATCATCGTTGTCGATTCAGGCAGCACCGATGAAACGCGAGAGATCGCTGCGCGTCATACCCCTCATGTCCACAATGTCGAATGGAAGGGTTTCGGTCCTCAGAAGAATCATGCCTTGTCACTGGCCACAGGAGAGTGGGTCTTTTCCATCGACTGTGATGAACGTGCACAGCAAGGCATGGAAGATGAAGTCCGAAGACTGATTCAACAATCGCATCACGATGGTTACGAGGTCCCCCGCTACAACTGGTTCTGCGGACAACGGGTGAAGTTCGGCGACTGGTCGGGCGATCGAGTCCTTCGTCTCTTCCGCCGCGCTTCAGGTCGATTCACGGATGATGCGGTACATGAGCGCATCGTGGTCGACGGATCCATTGGTCGGCTGCGCACACCACTTGAACATCACACCATCAGGACACGTGATCAGCACCGTGACAAGATCCAGTACTACACGGAACTGACGACACGCCTTGGACAACAGGCTGGAAAGCGTTCCAGTCTCTTCAAGGCTGCCATGCACGGAAGCTGGGCGTTTCTTCGAGGCTATGTCTTCAAAGGCGGAATGCTGGACGGCCGTGCGGGCTGGTGCATCGCAAGCGGCCAAGCCAAATCAGTCTGGTGGCGATACAAGGCCATTGCCAGAGGTACGCCGCCGGAACAGGCGGCACCCCGCTGACTCAATCCTGGGAGCTGGGCTCCTCGCCTTCGACTGTCAATCGTGCTGGATGTCCGAACCAGCTGTTGATGCTGGCTTCGCCGTACTTCTCCTTCAGGATGTTCACGACATCATTCATGTCTCCATCTGAGGCGACCCATCCGTTGTAGACATCCGGGAAGTCATGATGACAGTTGGCACACTTCTTGGAACTGTCGAACCTGATCGGGCACCAGAACGATTCGACGTTACGAAGCATCTCGCTACCCATCGACCAGACGCCGGTCATCCAGTCGCAATACAGACACCAGATCAGATCATGTCCAACCAGATTGGTGAACTTGTGTCGTGAGACTCTGACCCAGTCGGACTGCTTGTACCGGGGAAAGCGGATCAGCCATACGAGGAACGGATAGACGATCAATTCAGAAACCCGGATGATCCAGAACACCGGAACGACCAGCGCCGTGACCCAGACGGCCAGAAAGTTCCGCCAGGGACCGACCAGTGCATTGAGAAAATTCACGATTCGAGGACCCCGCCGAGCAGCAGGATGCAGGAGTCCATGGAAGAAGGTCCAGATCATCACGGCCAGAACCTGCGAGACAATCGCCGCGGCGAAACCGATCCATCCCGCCAGAATTGGCCCGATGATCATTGGCAGTGCGGTGAAATAGGTCACCAGCAGGTCAAGCCCCGGCGCCTGACACAGCCAATCACTCAACGCACGTCCCGGGGAGCCAAGCCGCGGTATGACGTGCAGCACAAGTGCACCAAACAGAAGTGAACCGAGCATGATCGCCGCTATGGAAAGAAAGGTCATCATGTCGAGCATGGTAGGGACTTGCAGGCTCAGGAACCCGGGCAAATACGCAGGACCTTGACTAAGCTGTAGTCATGAGCAGCATGATGACCATCCTCGCCCCGGCCAAGTCCATGGACATGGATCAGTCGAGCAACCTGATCGACTCCTCGCGCCCAAGACTCGGTACCAGTACGAAGCAACTTGCCGAAGAACTTCGTGGTTACAGTGCCAAGCGTCTTGGATCACTGATGTCGATCTCCGACAAGCTTTCCACACTCAATCAGGAACGCTGGAAGCACTTCGGCGAACGAAGCAACCCACGCGGCCCGGCCGCCATCTGTTTCCGCGGCGATGTCTACCAGGGACTCGAAGCCTGGACACTCGACAAGCGTTCGCTGGCCTGGGCTCAGGATCATGTCCGCATTCTCAGCGGGCTCTATGGATTGCTTCGGCCGATGGATGTCATCCAACCCTACCGGCTCGAGATGGGCACGAAGCTCAAGACGGATCAAGGTTCCAACCTCTATGAGTTCTGGGACAGCGCGATCACGAAGACCTTGAAGAAGGATCTTCAAGCGGTCAAGGCGAAGACGCTGGTGAATCTGGCCAGTGATGAGTACTCCAAGTCGGTCCAACTCGATGATCTCGGTGTGGACATCATCAACGTGAAGTTCCTTCAAAAGGATGGCGGCAAGGAGAAGTTCATTTCCTTCTTCGCCAAACGGGCCCGCGGTCTGATGGCACGCTGGATGTCGGAGAACCGACCTCGCACGGTTGCGGATCTGGCCGGCTTCGACTTCGAAGGATACCGGCTCAACAAGAGTTCAAGCAGCGACGGCGAACTGGTCTTCACGAGGCCAAAGCCTGCGGCCAAGAAGGTTGGCTGACAGATAGAAACAAACTGTCTGTCTTGAAATTCAATAACCGAATCACCTGTTTCATCACCCATCAGGCCCTTGTATGAGGGCCTGCTTCTATTATGCTGGGGTGCTGCAACCAACGGCATGAAGGAAGCTTCCGTGGAACAGTCCGGACCGAACAATCAACCAGCACCAAGCCGTCGCGCGTTCCTCGGAACAACGGCCGCCATCGGTGCCGGTGCCATGGTTTCACCCCTGGCGACAGCTGCACCCTGGGAAAAAGTCGGGCCGGTTCCACCCAAGCTCATTCCGGAAACCATGGGTACCCCCATGAACTTCCCGAAAGAGATTCCACTCTTCAAACAGGCCTTCCGCAACTGGTCCGGTGGTATCCAGATCGATGAACTCTGGACCTGCCAGCCCGAGACCACTGATGACCTGGTGATACTGGCCAACTGGGCCGCTGAGCATGGGTATGCCATCAGAGCACGGGGCTACTCGCACAACTGGTCCCCCATCGTCGTCACCCCCGACAGCAATCTCGACACCAACGTCGTACTGCTTGACATGACCGAACACTTCACATCGATGGAGATGACGGCCGTGTCACCTGCTGCCGTGACCGTTCAGGCCGGCGCTTCGATGGAAGCACTCCTGACCTATCTCGAAGATGAAGGTTACGGCGTCACCTCATGTCCGGCACCGGGCGATCTGTCAGTGGGCGGCGTTCTGGCCATCGATGGACATGGCACCGGGATTCCAGCCGATGGCGAGCAGCGTGAATCAGGTCAGACCTACGGCACGATCAGCAACCGGGTCCTTTCCATGACCTGCATCTGCTGGAACCACAAGAACGATCGCTATGAACTGATGCGTTTCAATCGACAGCACCCGGACATGGCGGCCATGCTCGTCGCACTGGGTCGTACCATCGTGGTGGAAGTGGAACTTCGTGTCGAAGAGAATCACAACCTGCGTTGCGAAAGCTGGGTCAGCCTCTCGGCCAACGAGTTGTTCGCAGCCCCGGGCTCATCAGGAAGTACCATCGAGAGTTTCCTCGAAAGCAGCGGTCGGATCGAAGCCATCTGGTATCCCTTCACCAGCAATCCCTGGCTGAAGGTCTGGACCGTCAGGTCAAGCAAGCCATTCTGGGCACGTGAAGTCGACAGCCCCTACAACTATCCGTTCTCGGACAACCTCTCTGAGGAAGTCTCGGATCTGATCGCTCAGATCATGGATGGCTCGCCAGGACTCACCCCGCAGTTCGGTCAGTTGATGGCCACAGTGACGACCTGGGGCCTGCTGTTCGATAATGCGTACGACCTCTGGGGTCCTTCCAAGAACCTGCTGCTGTATGTCCGACCGACGACCCTTCGAGTCACGGCTAATGGATATGCGATCCTCACCAGACGTTCCGATGTCCAGCGAGTCATCCACGAGTTCGTGGAACAATACGAAACGAATCTGCAGGCCTACGCTGAAGCGGGCAAGTATCCGATCAACGGGCCCATGGAAATCCGTGTCACCGGACTCGATGACCCGATGCATACGGAACTGACTGATGCATGCGATGCCACACTCTCCGCGGTTGTGCCCTGCCAGGATCATCCTGAATGGGACTGCGCCGTCTGGCTTGATCTGCTGACCGTCCCGGGAACACCATGGTCCGGCGACTTCTACGCCGAACTGGAAGCCTGGATGTTCGAGAACTACAGCGGCGACTACGCCACCATGCGAGTTGAATGGTCCAAGGGCTGGGGCTACACCAGTGATGGTCCCTGGACGAGCGATGACATCATCCAGAACTTTGTTCCACAGAGCCTCAGTTCAGGCCGTCCAGCCAAGGCAAACTGGGCCTCCGCCACGAATCAGTTGAAGGATCTGGATCCACATGACATCTTCCGAAATCCATTCCTTGAGAAGCTGATGCCCTGAGTGTTCATATTCCCTCTTCATGATGCCACGAGCCGTGAATTGAGGCCTGACATCTGTACATGCGGTGTTTACTGCATGGCACCTCGTTTCCCATTACGATGATGAACATCTGTCACAATGACGTGCACAGATGTAGACAAGTCAATCGGGAGACATTATGAAATCGAATAAACCGCTTGCGGTGTCACTTTTGGCAATCGCATTGCTTCTTACAAGCTGTGCGGGCCGCACACCCAATCCAGTTGCCATGTATCAGCCTGGCGACGACAAGCTTTCCTGTACTGGTCTTGAAATGCAGATGGCATACTGCCAGCAGCAGATCGCGACCCTTCTGCCCAAGTCGAACAAGACCGGCAGCAACATTCTTCTCGGTGTCGCCGGCGCGTTTCTGATCTTTCCGTGGTTCTTCATGGATTTCAGCGATGCTGATCGTACTGAAGTGGAAGCCTGGAGAGCTCGCAACAACTACTTGACAACGCTCTTCGTTGAAAAGGACTGCGGAACCAGAATGATGATGCCATCACTCGAAGACATGAAGAAAGACAAGCAACTCGCCGAGAAGTGGGCGGCTCAGGTGGAGAAGGACCAGGTACTGCTTGAATCCGGTCAGGCCGCCGAGTTTGAGACGCTTGATGCGGCTGCAAAGGAATCCGATGAAGAACTGATGAAGGAAATGAACAAGCTGAACAAGGACAGTTCTGCGGGAACACAACTGAGTCTTTCGGAAGAACAGTACAAAGCCGCCATGGACCGCCTGCTTGATCTCTACACACATGGTGATATCGACAAGGCTGATTATGAGCGGGAAAAAGCCCAGCTCAAGAAGGCCCGTGAAGCTCATGGTGACCAAGCGGACGTTCAGGATGAATCTTCCTGACTTCTGATACGGATTCCGGTGATATTCAGCTCAATACAACGCTCCTGAGTTAGACTCAGGAGCGTTGTCCGTATTCAATAGCATCGCCTGCCAGTCCAATTGACCATGCCATGAACTCCATCACCATCAAAGACGCCCTTTCAAGATTCGATGAATGCTGGTCACCACGAATCCTTGCGGATGTGAATGGTCAGCACATCAAACTCGCCAAACTCTCCGGCGGCTTCCACTGGCATGCCCATTCCGATGCCGATGAGATGTTTCTCGTCGTCGAAGGCGTGCTTGACATGGAGTTCCGTGACAAGACCGTGGAACTCAGGGAAGGTGACATGCTGGTCGTCCCACGGGGTGTGGAACATCGTCCCGTTGCCAAGCCCGAGTGTTCCGTTCTGCTGGTCGAGACCGCTGGAGTCGTCAATACCGGAGACGGTGACGAGACCGAGCAATCGACCTCGGGAACCTGGCTGGATTGATGCGGGAAGCATGTCATGAGTCAACTCCTCGTCGCCGCCTTCTACAAGTTCGTTCGTCTGCAAGACCATGCCGCACTTCAGGAAGGCATTCAGTCCTGCTGCGATACCAACGACGTCCGAGGCATCATTCTGCTGGCCAACGAGGGAATCAATTCAACCATCGCAGGTCCACGCGATGGCGTCATGGCCGTTCTCGACTTTCTTCGAACCGATCCTCGACTGGCTGATCTTCAATGGAAGGAATCCTCGGCCAGCAAGCAGCCCTTCCGGAAGATGCGGGTGAGGCTCAAGAAGGAAATCGTGACGATGGGTATGCCGGACATCGATCCGACTCATCTGGTGGGCACCTATGTCCAGGCCGAAGAATGGAATGAACTCATCAGCGACCCGGAAGTCATCGTGATCGATACCCGCAATGACTATGAAGTCGAGATCGGATCCTTCGAACGAGCGATCAACCCGAATCTCAAGACCTTCGGTGAACTGCCCCAGTGGCTGGAACAACAACTTGATGTCGAGTCGCAGCCACGCGTCGCGATGTTCTGCACCGGTGGAATCCGCTGCGAGAAATCAACGGCACTGCTCAAGCAGGCTGGCATCAAGGAGGTCTACCATCTTGATGGCGGCATCTTGAAATACCTTGAACGTATCCCGGAAGATAAAAGCCTCTGGCAAGGCCAGTGCTTCGTCTTCGATGAACGCGTGTCAGTCGGTCATGGACTGGAAGTCGGCGAATATGAACTGTGTCGGGCCTGTCGATATCCATTGCAGGATTCAGACAAGGATTCGGAGTATTACGTCGAGGGCGTCAGCTGTGCACGATGTCATGATCAGACCAGTGATGAGCAGAAGGCACGCTTCGCCGATCGTCAGCGCCAGATTGAACTGGCCAGACAGCGTGGCCAGAACCATATGTCCTGAAGATCTGCAATCGACTACGCAACGGCAACTGGCATCTGGAAATGATCGCCTCCTGTATTAAAGGCTCTAATGGCCTCTCCAGCACGTAATGGTGCTAAAGATCATTGACTTGCATTTGCTCAATCGCTTTAATTTGTAGTGGTACAGACCGAGCAACGGCCTTTCTATGGGGAGTCGAAATCATGTCCAGGATCTGCCTGACTATTCTCATTGCGATGATCACCAGCAGCATGTCATTGGCTGAACAGGGCACGGTGGCGTGCTCAAGTGTCTCCGAGCTTTTCAACTATCAACCAGTTGAGCCTGAAGGCGGTTTCGAACTGGCGATATCCGGTGACATCGCCGTTGTTCTGGAGTTGACTGAAGATGACAACTGGGTATCGCAGCATTACCATCGGCAGAATGGAATCTGGGAGTTGGAAGCAACAAGGCCAGCTCCTTATGCCTCCAGTCTGATTTACGCACCCTTCAAGCGAGCTGATATATCCGGGGATTTGACCATTGTCCGTCCCGACTACATGTCGCCCGGAGGCTTCGCCATCTACAACCGTGATGGAGGTAACTGGACACTTGAAGCATCCTCCGACGATGGTTCTGGTGGTGAATATGGCCTGTCGGCATCGATCTCCGGTGATGTCGCCGCTCTGGGTAACACCTTGCAGAGCGATGGCCAGGCCATCATCTACCGACGAAGCAGCAAGGGAGTCTGGTCCCAGGAAGCAATCGTGTCACCACCAAGCGAGGATGCCGTGTTCTTCGGTGTCGACGTGGCGGTAGATGGTGACAATCTGCTTGTCGCTACTCTTGCTGGAGGAGTCTACGCGTACCAGTTCGATGGCGCGAACTGGACATATCAGCAGCATCTGACTCATCCTTTGGTCAAGGCACTCGGCACCTCGGTCGATCTGGATGGAAACGTTGCCGTGGTGGGCAGCTACTACGACAAATCACCAGCAGGTACGGAAGGTGCCGTAGTCTTCCGCCTCAGCGATGGCAATTGGTCCATCGAACAGCAACTCGACACGGCTGATGCGAACATCATCGATCTTGGCTATTCGGTTCGAGTGGATGGCGACATGGTGGTCGCAACCGCCGGGGTGAACTTCGGTGATTCACTGGTCCCGGGAACAGCACACGTGTACCAGTTCGATGGCACGCAATGGAATGAGATCGCCCAGATTGAGACATCGGATCCGGATCTGGTCCCTGGGTTCCTGACGAGCCCGATCGTGGGTCTTTCCGGTACCCAGGTCGCCTCCGGCTTTTACTGGGGCGGTGCCGTTGAGTTCAAGGAGATTGCGATGAATACGTTTCTCCCGCCTGGCGACCCCATTGGACTTGACTGCAACGACAATGATCTCTGCGATGACCTCGACATCGCCTCAGGCAACAGTGATGACTGCAATGGAAACCAGATTCCAGATGAGTGTGATCTGGCTGATGGCACCTTGCTTGACGTCAACCTCGATGGCATCCCGGATGCATGTCAGTGCCTTGGAGATCTGAACGGTGACGAGACTATCGGCGTCGATGACGTCCTCATTCTTCTGACCGAATATGGCACCGATTGTTCTGCTGGATGCGTGAGTGATCTCGATGGAAGCGGCGAAGTCAACGTCGATGACCTGCTGTCACTCCTGCAGGTCTATGACACACCCTGCTCGCAACCCTGAAAATCGGTTGGCATGCATATTTGAGGTGGCGAAAGAGCTTTGTTCGTTGATCCGGGACAGCGCTGTGCCATAATCGATGATCCCTTTCTCAGGAGCTTCGATGTATCACCTCATTGCCGCCACCGCCGGTCTGATGTTCGCCGGTATCGCCGGTGCAGACACCCTGCAGGTGCCCAGCGACTACCCCACCATCAGTGATGCAATTACTGCCGCCCAACAGGGTGACACCATTGCCATCGCGGCTGGTACCTATTTCGAATCGGATCTCTTCATTGCAGATGCTGACATCACCATCACGGGCGATGTGTTTCCTGATGGCTCACCAGCGGTCAAGATCGACGGCGAGTCAACACACAACATACTGCTGGCCATCGGCCTCGCCGGTGCAACCGGCGCAACGGTGGAGAATCTGATCTTCACCGGCTCCACTGGCAATGCCCTCTGGATCTATCACCACTCTCCCACGATACGCAACTGCACCTTCGTCGAGAATGTCTCCGAGTTTCAGGGGACCGCTGTGTGGAGCAGTTCGACGGAAGCCGTCTTCGAGGATTGCCGCTTCATCGGCAATGTCGCAGAAGCCAACGGCAACATCGTTCATACCAAGGGGGTCACCGGCCTGAGATCCGGAGACAACGGCAGCCCCACCTTCCGCGACTGCCTCTTTGAGAACAACTCAGGCTCAAGCATCCTGCAGAGCTTGTACTGGGATGCCCGTCTTGAAGACTGTGATTTCCAGAACAATGCAGCTGCTTCCATTCTCCACACGTATCAAGGAAGCATGACGCTTCTCAATACGGTCATCTGTGAGAATCAGGGAGATCCAATCAACGGTGACTGGATCGACGAAGGCGGCAATTTTCTCGGTGAAGTCTGCCCCGCTGATTGCATGGGAGACTTCAATGGAGATCAGACCATCGGCGTGGATGATCTTCTTTCATTGCTTGAGGCCTATCTGGTCAATGCCGATGGCGACTGCGATGGCGACGACGACACCGATGTGGATGATCTGCTGCTGTTGATCGGGGTGTTCGGTCAGAACTGCTGATGAAGACTGTCCTGTTGACCATTCTGACCTGCGTGTTGACTCTGAAGGGTCATGCTGTTGCCGATGTCCTTCGGGTTCCCTCCGAGTATCCCACCATTCAAGGCGCCATTGATGACGCATCTTCCGGCGATACGGTCTCCATCGCCCCCGGGCTCTACAACGAACATTCGATCAACCCCAATGGCAAGTCCATCACGATTCAGGGGACACGCAACAGCAACGGGACGCTCACGACCACCATTGATGCCCTGCAGGCTGGCCAGGTCTTCACCATCAGCCTCGGAGAAGGGCCGGATACCGTGATCAAGGATCTGGTGATTCGCAGTGGATTTCATTTCCATGGCGGGGGGATCTACTGTGATAACAACAGCCACCCCACCATCAGCGGCTGCATGCTTGAAGGCAACAGTGCCTACGAAGGTGGCGGGATCTACTGCGACAACAACAGCCACCCCACCATCAGCGGCTGCACGATCTCAGGCAACACGGTCAACGAGGCTGGCGGCGGAATCTTCTGCAACGACAGCACACCCAACATCAGCAACTGCACGATCGAAGGCAACTCTGCAAGGAAGGGCGGCGGTATCTTCTGTGAGGACAGCAGTCCCACGATGACCGACTGCATCATCGAGAACAACACGTCGATTGGCCAGTACGGAGGCGGCGGCGGAATCTTCTGCGACAACAGCAACCCTACCCTCAACGGCTGCACGATCTCGAGCAACACGGCCGACTTCGACGGCGGCGGGATCTACTGCCAAACCAGCAGCCCGGACCTGAACAACTGCTTCATCGAGGGCAACACGACCCAGTATGACAGCGGCGGCGGGATCTACTGCAACGCCAGCAGCCCCACCGTCAGCGATTGTACGATCTCGCACAACACGGCCAGTTCCGACGGCGGTGGGATCCACTGCCTCGACAACAGCAACCCCACCATCAGCGGCTGCATGATCACGGGCAACACGTCGAACAGTGCCGGTGGTGGGATCGAGTGCTACAACAACAGCAACCCCACCATCACCGACTGCACGATCTCGGGAAATACGGCGGATGACTATGGCGGTGGGTTGCTCTTCGGAAACAGCAACCCCATCATCACCGGATGCACGATCCAGAGCAACGCTGCCGATCTTGGCGGCGGGATCTACTGCCTTGAAGGCAGCCAGCCCACCATGACCGACTGCCTCTTCCAGGGCAATCGTTCCGGAAGCGGTGGTGGCCTCTACAACCAGAACAGCTCACCCGCTCTCGATGGCTGCACTTTCGAGGGAAACATCGCTGATGAGGAGATGGGATATGGATGGGGTGGCGGACTCGCCAACTGGGGCAACTCGGACCCCGTTCTGGACGGCTGCCAGTTCATCTCCAATCAGGCTGACACCGATGGTGGTGGCATGGTCAGCAACGGCGCTTCCGACCCGACCATGATCAACTGCGAATTCCGATCCAACACGGCTGTCAGGGGCGGCGGCAACTACAGCCTGAACAGCTCGCAAGGAACGTTCGTGGGCTGCAGCTTCATAGGTAACACCGCGGAACATGGCGGCGGATTCCATGCCTCAAGCGGCTGCAGCAGCCAGCTGACAGGTTGTGCCTTCACGGACAACACCGCCAGTGAGCTTGGTGGCGGAATGCACAACGAGAATGGCGACCTCGACATCGAGGACTGCACCTTCATGGGAAATTCCGCCAGAGTCGGCGCAGGATTCTCAAGCAGCGGTGGTTACCCGTATCTGGAAGACTGCCTGTTCGATCAGAACACGGCAACCGACTACGGGGCCGGCATCTATCTCTACGACTACGATTTTTCGAACGTCAGGAACTGCATCCTCACCAACAATGTGGCCAACCGAGGAACAGCCATCTACGCTGATTCAAGCAATGGTTATATCAATGACTGTGTCATCCAGGGCAATACCGCCACCAGTTCAGCCGCTGGCATCTACTCCATCAACGGTGGCGACCTGCGCATCATTGATTGTCAGGTGATCGACAATCAGGCCCTTCGAGCAACTGGTATTCGATGTGACAGCAGCAATCCAAACATCGTCGGATGTACGGTCAGCGGCAATATCGCCAATGGCTCACCCGGTGTCGGCGGTGGCATTCTGCTGGTCACGAGCAGTCCAAACATCGTCCAGTGCCGCATCATCGACAACCAGGCCGACCTTGGAGCCGGATTCTATGTCGGCAGCTTGTGCTCACCGTATGTAGGCAGCTGCGTGATCTCGAACAATGAGGCAACGCAGGATGGCGGCGGCTTCTACGCTCAGGCGAACACTGAGACGAGATTGATCAACTCTCTGATCTGCAGCAACACCCCCACCCAGATCACCGGTTCCTGGATCGACCGGGGCGGCAATCAGGTCCTGAATGAATGCTCGACCTGCACAGGCGACCTCAATGGCGATGATCTGGTGAATGTGAATGACGTCCTGTTCCTGGTGTCCGTCTGGGATGAGGTCAATCCCGCAGCGGATCTGGACGAGGATGGTCTGGTCGACACGGATGACCTGCTGATCCTCCTGGGGCAGTACGGCGAACAATGCCCCTGATGACGTCAGATTGGGAACATCGGACTTCCGAAAATCCCTTCTTCAAGTAGCGATAACGGCGTTTCTGGAAAAACATCCGGGCGGCTGCGCCGCCTCCTCCCAGTGGAATCTTTCTCAAGCCCACGAAACATGCGGTCAGACCACAGGTCGGATCGCCAACTTGAGCGCCCTGGTATTGATTCTGAACCCGATCAAGGCGATGACCGGCCTTCACGGAATCACAACCACACTGAACTGGAGATGAGACTGATGAAATCCCTCAGCGCGATCGTTGCACTTTTCATGCTTGCAGGACCTGCATGTATCCAGAACACTGCTATGGCGAACGGTGTCTGCTGCATTGATTCATGGCAAGGCCCGCACTGCATCGCCACCAATGAATTAACTTGTGCTGTCTTCTATCAGGGCACCTGGCATCCCAGTGCCCATTGCGATGACTTCAACTGCAACGAAGTCGGTCCATGCTGCCTGGGAAACGACTGCATCAACTTGGAACTGGATGAATGTCTTGATGTCGGTGGCACCTTCCATCACGAAACCGACAGTTGCGACGATGACATGTGCTCACAACCGACCATCAAGGGCGCATGCTGTGATGCCGATGTCTCTATTGGAGACGGCTGCATCCTGCTGCCGGAATCTGAATGCAACGATCTTGGCGGTACGTATCAAGGCGACTTTAGCAACTGTGAGACATCCTGTGGATGCCCTGGCGATCTGAACAACGACCAGAATATTGGCGTCGATGATCTCCTCATCGTCCTGTCCGAATATGGCCTGAGCTGTACGGATGGGTGCCTGAGCGATTTCGATGAAAGCGGAAATGTGAATATCGATGATCTGCTCACGATGCTCAGCTATTACGGACTGCCCTGCTCCTGATCCGCAAAAGCTTCATCATATTCACAGGCCGCTTCACCTCATGTGAAGCGGCCTGCATTTCTTCGTTGGTGTGACCGCTCACTTTGACCCGCATATGCGATTGAATTAGTCTTCATCCTTCTGAACGATCACGGTCACTTCTCAGAAGGAAGCACAGATGAGATCCAGTACCCACCGCCTCGTGATGAACATGCTGCTGACTGCAGTGTTCGCACTCTTCTTGATTCACACTTCCGCCTGCTCGACGACACCTGATGCCAAGGATCAGTCCTCGGTCATCGCCGATGGACGAACAGCATTGAATTGGTTCACCAGAGAAGTCCCTGGCCTGGAATCCCAGCTTGCGAACTCAGCCGGCTACATCATCTATCCTGGCATCGGCCAGTATGGAATTCTCATCGGCGGAGGGAAGTTCGGACGAGGCGTGGTCTACAACAGTCAACGCCGCCAGGTCGGCTGGGCCTATCTGAATGCGGCTTCCGCTGGGCTCCAGATCGGTGCACAGGGCTTCAAGATGCTGGTCGTGTTTCAGAATGCCACGACGATGTCCGAGTTCGAGAACAACAAGTTGACCGGCGATGTCGGCGCAACCGTCGTTGCTGCGGACAAGGGCACCGCAGGCACGGCTTCCTTCACCAATGGTGTCGCCGTCTACCAGGGGGGCCAGACGGGCCTGATGGCTGGGGCGAGTGTCGGTCTCGACTACATGCGATTCGAAGCCATTCAGTAATCAACTCAGACGAACCGTACACAGGCCGCTTCTGAGATCAGAAGTGGCCTTTTTCATCCATTCAAAGCCTCGAGTTCTCAATTTGATATTGATCAAGGAATGAACAACCGCCACAATCTTCCTGTGATGATCAGGTACAGGACTCGTGAAGATGCTTGAATCAATTTTCAACCGGCCAGTGGCAGCCTTACTCTGGGTGTTGATCCCATTGAACCTGCATGCTGCAGGAATTGAGTCGGAATTCCAGTATCCATTCGCGACAACCAGCTTCGAAGACTGCCTGACCTCTCCCTACAACCTGTACATGGATCTTGGTGACCCTGATGTTGATCACGAGCTGATCAACAATGCCTTTGATCCAGTCAAAGAATGCTCTGAACCCCGGGTGACCTGGCCTGCTACCAGTTCCGAACTTGGCTTTACCGCCTGGTACTACTCAACCGGAGGAATTGGACTGACCGAATCAGGCGGTGACTACTTCGGTGTCACTGAATATACCGGGTACGTCGGCAGCTATACGGACGGCATTCGCGGTTATCAGATGGGTGACACCGATGGCATCGTCGAACTTCGCTTTGACACGGTCACCAATACCGAATCCGACTACTGGGACATGACCGTCGATCTGTTCGCAGCGGATACTGGATGGGAAAATGCCGATCAGCTGGAAGTTGTCCTGCTTGTCGATGAGGGCATCGAGTTGAGCGTCTTTCAGGCAGAAGGCGATGAAATCGAATCCATCGCGGGCTCATGGCTCACCATTCAGCAGGAACTCACGGATTACACTTCGGCAAGACTGTCCATCAAACTGATTTCCTCCACTGACAGCGAATGCATCTTCATCGACCGTGTTCGTTTCAACAAAGCCTGTCAGGTGGCACGAACTGGAGAGTCAGAGGATTGCAATCAAAATGGAATTGCAGACAGCTGCGATCTCGAATCAGGCATTGCCGATGACTGCAATGGGAATGGAATCCCGGACTCCTGCGATCTGTTCATCGGACTACTCACCGATCTGAATGCCGACGGCCGACCGGACGAATGCTACAGCTGCAACGCCGACATCCAGAATGATGGCCAGGTCAATGTCAATGATCTTCTGGAAGCGATCTCCAGCTGGGGCCCCTGTGACCAGGACACCCCACCTTCGCCTGCCAGAGGCCTCCTTGATCGCTGGGATGCTGATGATCTTCGAATCATGGCCTGGAACATGTACAACTTCACTGTTCTGGAGATACCTGAAGAACGATCCGAAGCCATGGCCAGAGTCATCGTCGCCCTGAATCCCGATGTGATCGTGTTTCAGGAGATCACGCTTTCGCCCGATGATGTCAATGCATCGGAACTTCGTCTCTGGCTTGAATCCAACATCGATCCGGGACCATGGCACATCCATGACGGAATCGATACGGGAATACGCAATGTCATCGCTTCACGCCTTGAACTGGACATGCTCGAAACGCAGACTGATCCTGCTCCATTGAACAGTCCTCGTGGTGCCACCATGGCTCGTGTGAATTGTCCCGATGAGCGATGGAGCACCGACCTCTATCTCATCGGGGTTCATTTCAAGGCGTTCGGTGATTGTGAATCGGAACGCAAACGTCAGGGAGCTGCCGACTCGATTGCCAACTGGATCGGCGATCTTCGCACACCCGGGGGTGTAGTCGATCTGCCTGAACAGACTCCGATATTCGTACTTGGCGACATGAATTTCTACAGCGACGGACTTCAACCAGAGCTGACCCTGTTGAACGGTGACATCCTCGATGAGGATCGATTCGGCTCTGACATCCCAGGAGACTGGGATGAGACCGCACTGTCGGATTTGCGCCCCCCTCAACTGGTCACTGGGGAGACCTGGACCCTCTGGGGAGATGATAGTTACGAACCATCAAGAACGGATCGCATCATCACCACCAACAGTGTGTTGATGCGACAGAACATGTTCGTCCTTAACACGACCGTCCTGCCCAGTGATGTACTTGACCAGTATGGTCTGCAAGTGAATGACACGACTCGCGAAGTCGCCTCGGACCATCTTCCAGTAGTCATCGATCTTCGAGATCCTGCATATTGCCCCTCTGATGTCGATCATGATGGTGTCGTTGGAGTCAACGACATCCTTGAGATCATTGCCAGCTGGGGCCTGTGCCCCTGATTAGAGGGCCATCAGTTCATGACAGTTTGAAACAAGAAGGCACCCCACGTCGTGGACGCGGGGTGCCTTCGTTCTCCATGCATCCTGTTGAGATCACATGTTTTCACCTTCAGGATCACCAAGGACGACCATGCTCTGGAAGTACTCGATCACACCCGAATCCGAGACATCCAGGGCATCCCACTGAGGCCAGTCGAAGGTGTCATTCATGAAGGGCTGCATCTGATCCCAACTGAGCACCGTGAGGTGATTCAGATCGTGATTGATCGCGATTCCCCCTTCCATGGGTCGGAACCCATGGCATCTACCGTGCATCCAACCGCCATAATGAGGTTCCATCTTCAAGGTATTGATGAAGGTTTCCACCATGCCGTTTGACTCGAGGTAGTCAGCGTAGCCATCGATGCCGTACTCACGAACCATGTCCATGACTTGAATCTGCATTTCGATGGGATCGCAGACCCGGCGGGCGGTGCGCTGGATATCAGCCACCATCTGCGGGTCATACTTCTCATCCGTAATCCAGCCGACCTTCGCACCCTGCATCGCGTAATAGAGCCCGACACCGAGAAGATCATTGCCCCAGGCCTGACTGTTGTTGGTCAAGGCGTTGTTGAACGCCCACTGACCGACCTGCGTGAAGGTCAATGGCGGCAGATCCAGAAAGGCACGAAGGTTGTTGTAGGCGACCATGGCCTCGGTGGTGATCCTTGTCCGTCCATCAACCATCTCATGAAGATGGGAGTTGTTGTTGGAACCATGGAAGTTGCCCCAGTCGGTCAGATCCATGTAATCACCATCATGGTCCTGCGATCCGTCATTGGGTGGCGGGCAGGCGCCCCATCGGTCCAGAACGATCAACAGATCAGTAGCGTTGACCGCTCCTGACTGATCGAGATCCATGGGGCATGGATCTGGACAGGCACCCCACCCTTCCAGAATTCCAAGTACTTCATTGGTGCTGACCTGGTCGTCTCCAGTGAAGTCGGCCACACAGCACTCACTACCAATGGCCGTTCCACCTCCAGCCAACAGGCTGGTTCCCAGAACCAGTTTCAAAACACATCGTTGTTTCATCAGGATATCTCCCTATACACAAACAAACTCTTCTTCAGCACACTCCCTTGATTCATGGGACTGCCCAACAGACAAGTGACATCCACGAGATGCCCATGCACTGAACACGTGTGTCACAGAATGTGACGTACGGCAGATAGACATCTTTCGTTGTCAGGATGCGCCTAAATCGCACCGAATGTTTCAGTTACAACGATTTCAATACCGTTCAACAGTTGCAACCATCAACTTGTTCATTCAAACAGTTCTGTAAATTGAACAACACCGCACGTAACACCTGTGCAAAGCATGACGCTTGCGCCGAATGATGAACGAGGTGTCATTGCAACACTCTCAGGATCGATGAAACGTGTAACGAAAACCACATGATGTCGCTGGTCGATAATCCAGGAACATGAGATGCAAGACCTCGAATCATTCAACGCATGAGTTCAATGAATAGAAGAAAGTGGATCGCTCGAAGCAGCTGGTATCACCCACAACAAAGCGAGGTCCATACTTCAGAGGATTCAATGAACGAACCTGATCAATCTCTCTACTCAGGTGCGACGAGTAATGCCGGGAACATCTCACCGATGCCCAGTGCCATGAATTCGACACCGACGCCCAGCATCAACAGCCCCATGATCCGGGTGACGATGTTCATGCCGGTCTGGCCGAGTATGCCGGAAATGCTCGTCGCTGATTTCAGGAAGAGCCAGAGCAGCAGGCACACCAGCAGAACCGCGACGACGATGGCGATCTTGCCTTCGATCGGGTTCGGATAGGACGCGGCCACCACCATGAGACTGATCGCACCTGGCCCGGCTGTCACCGGAATGGCCATTGGAATCACGGCGATGGAATCTCGACTGCTCGCCTCATCCGCTTCTTCCGCGGTCTGACGCGTACGACTGGTTCTGGCCTGAAGCATGGACCAGCCCATGGAAAGAATCACAATACCTCCAGCAATGCGAAGAGCGGGAATGCTGACCGAGAACATCGTCAGAATCGTCTCGCCGGCGAAGAAGGCGATCACCATGATCAGAAAGGCAGCGGACGCCGTCTTGAATGGAATACGTCGGCGTGTTTCCGGATCCAGATCCGTCGTGAGACCGAGGTAGATCGGTACCGCCGCCAGCGGGTTCATCAGCGCGAACACCGAAACGATGAAGGCGAGATAGGCGATCAGTTCTTCCTGGTCCATGGACATTCCCGAAAGGTTCAGAGGTACAAGTACCATCGTACTCGAACACGACCGCCCTGCTGCCCGCATGAAGGCCTGTAGCGCATGAACTGATCGCAATTTCATTGATCCACCTGCTCTGGCGAGTGACAATGAGCGTGGACCGCTCAGGAGCCTTGATCCATGAAAGCAATCGCTGCACTCATTGCGAGTCTGATGCTCATCAGCAGCACGGTTGCAGACGTGATCAATGTTCCTGAGGACTACCCCACCATCCAGGGCGCGATTGATGCTGCATCTGATGGCGATGAGATTCTCGTTGCTCCAGGAACCTATACCAGCACGCATCCTGCTCATGTCGTCGACCTGAAGGGCAAGGCCATCATCCTCGAGTCAAGCGGTACGCCGGAGGAGACGATCATCGATGGTGAAAATGAACGTCGAGGCATCGCTTGTTTCAATGGTGAAACCGATGCCACCATCATCCGGGGATTGACGATCGCCAATGGGCTTGGCATCTACTACGACTACAACGGAGATGGAAAGCCGAACTTTGGCGAGGGTTCAGGCGGTGGAATCTACTGTCTGCAGAGTACGCCCACCATCACCGACTGCATCATCTCGAGCAATACGACCGAGTCGTATGGCGGCGGGGTCTACTGCCATCAAAGCAATGCCAGAATCACGTATTGCATGATGACCGACAACACATCTGAAAGTAAAGGCGGCGGGATCTACTGCCATCAAAGCAATGCCACCATCTCCAACTGTGTGGTTTCAGCCAACAGCGTCTATGGCGATGGTGGTGGTATCGGTTGCTACCAAAGCAGCCCCACCATCGACTCCTGTACGATCGCGTACAACAAGGATCTGGGCAATGGTTACAGAGGCGGAGGCATCTTCTGCTTCTACCTGTCCAGCCCGACGATCTCCAACTGCATCATCAAGAACAATCGGGTCGAAAGGCATGGTGGAGGGATCTGCTGCATCCTTCTCTCCAGTCCTGTCATCACCAATTGCACCATCGCAAGCAACACCTCTACGCTGTTCAACGGTGGTGGCATCTACTGCTACAACGACAGCAATCCGATTATCATGGACTGCAACATCACCGACAACATCGCTGAGGAACAGGGTGGCGGGATCTACTCCTACGACAGCACACTCACCATCACCAACTGCACCATCTCACGAAACACCTCGAGAAAAGGTGATAATTTCGGGGCCGGCGGTCTCTATGAGGAACAGAATGGTGAATTCGTTCTGTCTGGAACCAAGGTCTGCAGCAATATCCCTAATCAGATTGGCGGCACGTGGATTGACAAGGGCGGCAATGAAGTCCTTGATGTCTGCACGACCTGTGACGGCGATGCCACCGGCGACTTCTTCGTCGACGTCAATGACGTGCTGTATGTCCTGTCCGCCTGGGGTTCGGATGATGTCAATGCCGACTTCGACGAGAACGGTCTGGTCGATGTCGATGACGTGCTGATCCTGCTGAGCCAGTTCGGTGAAACCTGTTCCGGGGAAGCCGGCCAATGACATTTCCACGCCTGTTGATCACATTGGTCTGCCTGGCTCTGGCGGGTACGGCTGCGCCTGCAGATGTGATCAATGTTCCTGAGGACTACCCCACCATCCAGGGCGCCATCAACGCGTCCACTGATGGTGATGTGATCCAGATCGCCGCCGGGAACTACTATGAGTACAGCCTGAATCCTGCCGGCAAATCCTTAACTATTCAGGGCACACTTGATAGTGACGGATCATTACTTACGACAATTGATGCGCAGCAGATTGGAAGCGTCTTCTACTTGTATGAAGGATTCGATGCCTTGACCGTAATCAAAGATCTGGTCATTACCGGAGGATACGGATCCGAACATTTGAACTCCACTTCTGCTGGCGGCGGAATTTACTGCCGCGACTCCGATCTCACCATCACTGGTTGCGAGATCAAATCCAATAACGCAGGAATATCATCAGATGGCGGAATGACACCTGGATTTGGCGGAGGGTTGTATTGCTACAGCAGTGGATTACCACGGAACATCACACTGGTGGATTGCAAGATTACAGAAAACTATGGTTGCGGTGGCGGACTGATGTGTCGTAACGAGATCAATCTGACCTTGAGCGGATGCTCTTTCACGCAGAATTATTCTCCTCCATTGGAAGAAGGAGATAATGGCAGCTTTGGCGGTGGCATTTATTGCTTTAGAACACTTGCCTTAAGAATTTCAGATTGCGAATTCTCCAACAATTACACCAGCTACAACGGCGGCGGCATAGAAATATATCTTGGACAGAGTGCCATAATCACCAACTGTGTCCTGGACAGCAATCAGGCTGGCAATGCAGGCGGGGGCTTTGTCGCTTATGCCTCACATCTTCTGATCAGAGATTGCTTGATATCGAACAACAACTCATCCTTTGCTGGCGGCATTGCGTTTGGGTTCGATACAAAAGGAATTTTACTAGACAGCACTGTTGTATCCAATACAAGCAAATATAGAGGCGCTGTTTTCATGGAAGGCAGTGAATGCAATATTGATAATTCTACGATTGCTGATAATCAAAATACGGACGGCTGGCCAGGCGGCGGTATTGGTGTTCGGTGGTCTGAAACAACCATAAAAGGTTGCACAATTGCAAACAACACTGTTGCGGCAGACACTGAGTACAGTCAAGGCGGTGGACTGTTCATTGATGAGAGTGAACTAAAAATCATTGATTCCACGATCTCAGGTAATTCGGCGGATGAAGGCGGTGGCATCTATTGCAGATGGGGAGGATACAACTCTCCCATCATCTACGACTGCTACATCATCGATAATCAAGCCGCCGCTGGAGGAGGTATCTATTCCTATGGAGCAGACACATGGATCAAAAGAACCTTTGTTTGTTCAAACATTTCTGATCAGATTGTTGGCAACTGGAACGACGAAGGTGAGAATACCATCGCCGATGAATGCTCAACATGTCCCGGCGACGCCACCGGCGACTTCTTCGTCGACGTCAATGACGTGCTGTATGTCCTGTCCGCCTGGGGTTCGGATGATGTCAACGCCGACTTCAACGACAACGGCCTGGTCGATGTCAACGACGTACTGATCCTGTTGAGCCAGTTCGGGGAACCCTGCCCCTAGAACCACACCACCACGCACCACGGCCTGACCACCGCAGCCCTGCAAAAGCTCCTGTGGTGGCTGTTCCTTTATACATAGAAGGAAGGCATCGGCCGACGGAAATTTGGGCTGTATTTGCGGATTGGTTTTATGTCAGCCATATCACATTCGGTATGTTGGGGGGTTACTTGAAGAGTAATTCAAACCACCAGCGCCCTGCGGAGCCACCACTATGTCGATGATGAAGAGAAAGCGTGCCGGCGGTCCCCTTGGCGAGACCAGCCGGTTGTCCATGAGCTGCCTGGCTCTGGCTGCGATCACGGGTATCCACGCCCACGCGGCCGCGGACACCATCACGGTCTGCGCATCAGGCTGCGATTTCTCCTCGATCAATGCCGCGATCGGCGCCGCCGCGGAAGGTGACGTCATCCAGCTTCAAGCCGAGACCTATCTCGAGGGAGCCCCCATCGACCTTGACGGCAAATCGATCACACTGCTGGGTGCGACGGACACGGACGGCGCTCCCGCCAGCATCCTCGACGGGGGCGAT